>CAUJDW010000040.1 GCA_963169455.1 Bacteroidota bacterium
TGGGATTTCTCCCGCTTTCTCTCGGAGAGGTCATCCAGATTAAGGTAGGACTGCGACGAGTAGTCCATACTCCATGGGATTTCTCCCGCTTTCTCTCGGAGAGGTCATCCAGATTAAGGTAGGACTGCGACCCCAGGAGCCGCCAACTATACATAATTTCATATTTGACTCGGAGAGGTCATCCAGATTAAGGTAGGACTGCGACTTGACCATCATAGAATCGTACAATTCCTGGCCATATTCCTCGGAGAGGTCATCCAGATTATGGTAGGCCCCGCTCAAGAAGTTGTACGGCTCGTTGCACTTCGCCCACAACTTCTAAAGAGCGGGGTGTCGCTCACCGCGCTTCGGGAATGCGGGAAGCGGTTCGCTCCAACTGCTTCTGCAGGCGGGGCCATCCGGGCTTGCGACGTTTACTAAACCTCCAAGGTTTAGTAAACGTATGTAACTTCTAAAGAGCGGGGTGTCGCTCACCGCGCTTGGGGAATGCGGGAAGCGGTTCGCTCCAACTGCTTCTGTGGGCATGTGATCCAGATGACTGCGTTCCCCGAACGCAAAGTCATCCCGGACAATGCCCGGTGGGCATTGATCGGGATTCCCGCCGCCGCTTTTGCCGGGTTGATCTTTGGGAGAAAGCTTTGGCGGGTAAAAAGGTAGGCCCCGCTCAGGAAGGTGTCGAGGTAAAGTGAAGCGGCCACTTCGAGTGGCCGCTTCACTTACTCCCTGTTCCGTTCGCGAGGGACTATACCTTCGCCATAGGCTTCGGCGGACAAGTGCGTCTCGATGCGGGATAACGAGCTCTACTGCCGTAGGTTGAAATTTGTGGTTCCCTCTTGCCAGGGCCGGCCTTATTGGTTTTAGGGTTTTCTGCATCTGCGTAGCGTTAAGAAACCAATACAGCCGTGATTCCCCGACCCTATCGGGTGCGGGGCAGGTTTGCTTCTTTTCATCCAGGAAAAGAAGATGTGATTTTTGTCTCAAGGGTAAAGCTTCACCCCCGGAAGTGTAATGGCGTTAACTTAACGGATGACTAGGGGGCTGGAAGAGGGGGGCAAGTCTTCTCGTCTTTTTCCTTAATTTGACGGCATTACACCGCAAGCGCCCACTTTACGCCGGATGCCGATGGCTCATTCGCCGGACACCAGGCCGTCCCGGGCAAAGCCCGGTGGGGTTTGGCCGGGATTCCCGCCGCCATGCCAAGCCGTTCCCCTTTTTTAGAGGGGTCAGGGGGAGGGCAGAAAACCAGCCCGGCAGCCGCCTGCCTGATGTTTTCACTGGAGGCATTGTTGCCTCTTTACAAGGTTGTCCATATATTTGAAACGTCAATAAAATTCATCAAGATGAAAACAGCATATTCCAGCACCCTGCCGAGTGATTTGCTGGAGCAATTGGAAGCTTTCTCCAACCGCCTGCATATTCCAAAGAACAAACTCATTGAGTTGTCCGTTCGCAATTACCTGGACAAGCTCAGGCAAGCGGAGTACATTCGGTCCTTCCAGCGGGCTGGCGCTGACGAAGAGCAGGTTGAACTGGCCGAAGCGGGCCTGGAAGATTTCCTTGAATTAGTCGAAAAGCTATGAAGCAAGGGGAAATCTGGTACGCCGACCTGAACCCCGTCAGAGGAAATGAACAACGTGGGGTGCGGCCGGTGGTGGTCGTCAGCGGCAACGCTATGAATGATCATAGCGGCATCTGCATTGTTTGCCCGCTGACGAGCAAGGTGAAAAACTTTGCCGGTTGTGTCGTGGTTCAACCCGATGAGGACAACCAACTCAGGCAGGCCTCTGAAATTCTTACCTTTCAAATCCGGACTATTGCCAAACAACGATTGGCCAACAGGATAGGCGCCATCACCCCGGTCCAGCTGCAGGCGGTGAAGGATGGGTTGCTGGATATTTTGACATATTGATTGTTGGCTTATTGCGATGTTAGGATCAGGCCCTAACTAATGGAAAAAGACCGGGAGACTGGGTGATTGGGGGAGGGGGAGAAAGCGGCGCAATCATCACGTTTATGCCCTCTCCCAGCTTGCTCGGCCTCGCAGAGACGGGCCGCTGTTGACGGCATTACACTGCAAGCGCCCACTTTACGCCTGATGCCGATGGCTCATTCGCCGAACACCAGGCTGCCACAGGTGAATCCCCGGTTGCTGAAGCCGGGATTCCAGGGTAAATTCCTCCCCGCCATCCCCCAAACCCAGGCGGCGTATCGCGGGCCACAGGCCCGCGTTCCAATCCAGTTTCAGGCACAATGAGGCTGCCGGTTTCCACTTGGCAACTTCCCCGAATAGCGCTATATTTGGGCAGCCGGCGCCCACGCCGCTTAACCGAAAATGCCAGATCGAAATATGCCGGAACAAGATGATCCTAAACGGGGCATCCCGCTGGAGGAAACAGAACAAGCACAACTGCCGAAAGGGAAGAACTATCTCTTTGTGGTAGGCATCGACCAGTACACATCCATGCCGAGTCTGTACAATGCAGTCAAGGATGCGCAGAAAGTGATGGAGGTGCTGACCGCAAAGTACCAGTTCGATAAGGACAACCTGGCAACGCTCTTCAACGAGCAGGCCACCCAGCGTGCGATCATCGACCAGTTGAAGGCCTACGCCAAAACCGTTACCGAAGAAGACACCCTGTTGATGTACTTCGCCGGCCACGGAGAGTACGAGGAGATCGTGGACGTCGGCTACTGGATACCCATCGACGGGCGGCGGGGGGAGATCGGCACCTTTATCTCCTTCGACCTCGTAACCCGCCTGCTGCGGGCCATCAAATCCCGCCATACCTTCCTGATCACGGATTCCTGTTATTCCGGCAGTTTCTTCACCACCCGCCGGGCGGCTACGGCTGCCGACCGCCTCGAAAGCCTGCCTTCCCGCTGGCTGCTGACCGCCGGGCGCAAGGAAGTGGTCTCCGATGGCTGGGAAGGGGGGCACAGCCCATTCGCCCAGGCCGTACTCTGGCACCTGAACAACAACAAGGAACCCCGCATGAGGGTGTCTCAGTTCTGCAATGAGGTGGTGGTGGCAGTCGGCAACAATGCCGAGCAACTGCCGCGCGGGGCCGCCCTGCAAAACGTGGGCGATATGGGCGGCGAGTTCATGTTCCGCCTCAAGGAATACAAGGATGCTGTGTTCGAAACGCCGGACGCGGCAGCCCCCGCTTCCGGGCCAACGCGAAGCCAGGAACCGCAAACCGGAAACAAGGAACCAGAAACCATGAACCCGGAACCGGAAACCCGGAAACCGGAACCCCAACCTCTCCACACCATCGAAGACGTCCGCAACCGCCTCAAGGGCCTGCTCAAAGACAGCGATTTCAAGGGGGTCTTTGATTTGCTCAACCAGATCATCGACGACCGCTCGCGGCGGGAGAACGACGTCATCATGCAGCAGAGCCAGTTCAGCAGCATCAGCAACCAGGTGCGCAGCGGGCTGGTGGACCCCAGCTTTGCCAATATCACCCTCAACCGCATCCGCTTCGCCCTGACGTCCATCATCGACGAACTGGAGGCGGCCGACCTCAGGGCCGGGGTGCTGCAGCCCCGGGCCGGCAGCGCCGCCGCCGGCGCCTATCTGGACGAACTGGAGCGCAAGGGGCTTCTGGAACAGGCCGAAACCCTGCAGAAAAAGCTCAACCTGTTCAGGCAGGAACTGATCAAAGCCTACGACGCCAACCAGAAATTCGCCCTGCAGGAACAGATCGCGGAAACGGAGCGTCAAATCAGGGAAATCAGGGGTAAGCTGGGGTGAATCGGGGAGAAAGGCGCTTCCTTACCATCCAATCTGAATAAAAATATTCGGCGTAAAGCCCAGCATGGGGCGGCGCAGCCCTACGGGCTCCATCGTTCCGGGATCGCTCTGGCCGGGCGCCAGGAAGAAATCGATGTCGAACAGGTTCGTCCGGCCGTAGGCATTGGCTGCCGAGAGGCCCAGTTTGCCGAGCCAGCGCTCCGTCTGGAAGCGGTAGTTGGCGGCCAGGTCGAGGCGGTGGTAGGCGGGCAGGCGGGCGTTGTTGGGGTGGGTGTACTGCAGGAAAAACACCTCCTGCCCGCTCTCCGGGTCGGTGCGGCTGCCCGTTCCGGACGGCAGGGTGTAGGGCCGCCCGCTGTTCAGATACCAGGTGGCCGACAGGTCCCAGTTTTTCAGCGCCAGGGTCTGCGTTAGAGTAAGGGTGTGCCGCTGGTCGGTATCGGTAAAAAAGGGCGCTCCGCCGTTGATGCCGGGAAACTGGTTGGTAGCCCCTGCCAGGGAATAGCCGATCCAGAGGGTGTATTTGTTCCAGCGCTGGCGCAGCATGGCGTCGAAGCCAATGGCGCCGAGGCTGCCCATCTGCGTAAAGGGCGTTTCCAGCCCTTCCTCCTGCGCCAGCCGCAGGGATGAAAGGTTCCGGATGCCTTTTACATAAAAATCCATCTCCCAGAGGAATCGCCCCCGCTGGTAGCCGTAGCCGGCGGAAAAGTGGGCGGCGTCGAGCACGGGGAAAAGGTCGTCGGCCATGACCCAGATCTGCTCGCCGGCGCCGAGGTCGCTGTAAAATGCGGGAATCTGGTACACGTACTGCCGGAAGAAGCCGCCGTTGGCCTGCAGGAAAAAGCTGTCGCCGAATGGATGCCAGCTCGCCGAAAAGCGGGGTAGGAGTGCAGGCTGCCGGAAAAGAACCTGCTCGCCTTGTAAAGTGGTGAAGCCTTCGTACCGCAAACCCATCGTCAGGAAGAACTTCGGCGGCAGCGCCAGCTGGTATTCGCCGTAGAGGATGCCCGTTCTGCCCAGCAGCGCCTTCTGGTTGCGCTCATACACTTCCTGTTGGTTCTCGTTCTGGAAAAGGTAGTCCGTGCCCAGCCAGTTCACCACGGCCCCCGTTTTCAGGCGCTGCCCTTCGAAGATGTCCCATTCCTGGGCAAAGGTGAAGGAGGCGTCATTCAGGCTGCTCATGGCCTGAAAGCGGTTTTCGAATGGCCTGTCGGGGCGGAAGGAATAGCTGAATGCGTAATCGTTGCGGAAATTGCTGGCCACGGCTTTGACGACCGTTTTAAAAAGCTTGTTCCATTGCTGCGAATAGCGCGCGCTGAAGCCCGTGTTGGAGATGCGCAGCCGGTCGGTGGTGGAAAAACCGCCGCCGAGTTTGTACTGATAGTCGAACTGGTCGTTTCCGGCATACAGGCTGATGGCGACTTCGCTTTTGTCCGACGGCCTGAATGCCCATTTGGCGTTGAAATCGCCATAGAAGAAGGTGGGCAGTGACGCCGTTTCCGCGCCGCCCTGGGCAACGGCGGTTTCGTTTTCGTACACCCTTCCCTTTGAAAAAACCTGGTTGAACAGCTTCTGGTACGTCGGGCTCGATATCCCGTCGTTGTAGGAACGCCTGAGGGCGAAAAAGAGGGTGGAGCGCCGGGGTTTGAGGGGGATTTCGGCATAGCCGTGCAGGTCGAGCAGGTTCATGCCCAGCCCGTACCGGGCTTTGTCGCCGTAGCCCGGTTTGCCTTTGATATCGATCACGCCGGACACCCGCCCGCCGTATTCGGCGCCGAAGCTGCCGCGATAGACGTCCATGCTCTGGGCGGCAAAGGGGTTAAGCGAGGAGTACAGCCCGAAGAAATGCCCGCTGTGGTAGATGGGGATGTCGTCCCAGAGCAGCAGGTTCTGGTCGGAAGCGCCGCCGCGGATGTTGAGGTTGGAGGCCGACTCGTCGGCCGTGCTGATGCCGGGCAGCAGTTGCAGGCTGCGCAGCAGGTCGGGCTCGCCCCAGCCGGGCAGGGTGGGGATGTCCTGCGGGGCGAAATGGTAGCGCCCGTCCTCGGCCCTTTCCATCATCTCCAGGGTGAATTCCCTGACCAGTATGCTGGCCAGTTCCGTGCCGGTGGGTTTCAGGCGGATGGTGAAGCAGGGTTTGTCCTTAAAATCGAAGGCTTTGAGCTGTTTATCTTCGTAGCCCAGGTAGCTGAATCGGAGGCGCGCGGTTTTGCCCAGGCTGGGTTTCCATTCGAAGTAGCCTTCTTCGTTGGTGTAACAGCCTTTTTCCGTCCCTTCCAAAGCGATATTGGCGTAGGGCAGGGGCTCGCCCGTGTTGCCGTCCACCACCCACCCGCAAATCCGGGCGGGTTCGGGCGGCAGCACCCGCAGCACGACATCCCGGGCATCGACTATGGTGAACCCCCATTCCGTTTCGGCCAGCAGCTGCTCAAGGCAGGCCTGCAGGCCAGGGCCTTCACTGATGATGGGAACCTGCACATTCGCCGCCTGGCCGGCGTCATAGGAAAAGGTGATGCCAAAACGGTTTTCCAGCTTTTGAAGGGCATGGGGCAGGGGCTCGGTGCGCCCATCCTGCGCCTGCCCCGGCAGGGCAACGGACAGCACCAGGCTGGTGAGCACGAAAAGCCATGGCCAGCGAATGGCGGCCATGCTGAAGAGGTTCCTTTGTTTTTTGGATGGGATGGACATATAACGACGAAAGGGTGAAGCCGTATGGCAATGAATCCCCAAGGCCCTTTATTCCGTGACCTGGACTGTATTTTGATTGACGAATGTAAACTCCAGCCCCATGGCCCCGCAAACGAGCTCAAGGGCTTTTTCGATGTCGTCATGTGGGAAGCGCCCGCTGTAAAGGCGGTTGTCGAGCCTGGGATGGCGGATGTCCAGGCCGTACTGCCGCTCCATTTCGCGGAAGACCTCAGGCAGGGGCGTGCGTTCGAAAACACTCTCGCCGCGCGTCCAGGGGGGGCTGGGTTGTACGCTTGTTTCCTGTTGCCGCTCCAGTTTTTGCCCTTCTTTTTTCACCTTCTGGCCGGGTTTGAGGGTGTCCTGCTGCGCGGCGTAGCGCACCAGCACGCTGCCCTCCATGCAGGCCACTTCGAAGCGCTCGCCGCGGCTCAATACGTTGAAGCGGGTGCCCAGCACGCGCACCTGTCCCCGGGGGGTGTTGACGGTAAAAGGCGGCCCGGAAAGCACGGAAAAATAGGCTTCTCCTTCCAGCTCCAGCTTCCGGGCGGGCCTGAGCCAACTGCTTCGGTAGGATAGGGTAGTGGCGGCGTTGAGGATTGCTTCGGAGCCATCGGGCAGGCTGACCGGCCGTTGTTCCGCCACGGCGGTTGTCCAGCTCTGTTTGCGGGGGAACAGCCCGAGGGCAAGGAAAAAAAGCGCCACAGCAGCAGCAGCGGCGGCCAGGCGCCATACGCGCATACGCTGCGCCCGCACCCGCAGGCGTTGCCTGCGCGCCTCAAGCAGGCGGGCGTAGGCGGCGTCTTTGTCGGCTGGCGGCAGTGCGGCCCGCCGCAGGATGCCGGACATGGCTTCCCACTGTGGGTAAGCCTCGCTGGCCTCCCATTCCCGCTGCTCTTCCGCGCTCAACCCGCCGTTCAGCCAGCGCAGCAGAAATTCGTTATCCGGGTGTGGTTCGTTCATTGTTCAGGTTCATTCCTGGTATAACGATTTTCAAAGGGATTACCCTACTGCCTCTGTGCAGTGGGCAGTGCTTTAATTAGGTCAAAAGGCTTGCCCGGCTCGGAGAGACGGGTCGAAAGGCCGGCATTCCGGCAGGCCAGTATTCCTCGCCTCTCTTCACCCTTTCACTGCTTTGCGCATGACATCCAGGGCGATGCTCATTCTTTTTTCCACCGCTTTCAGCCCGATGTCCAGCCGTTCTGCGATTTCGCGGTAGGGGAGCCCGTCGATCCGGTTCATGAGGAAAACTTCGCGGCTTTTTTCCGGCATGGAATCGATGGCGGCCCATATTCTGGCTTCGAATTCCTTGCCCAGGTAGGCGAATTCGGGGTTCTCCTGTTCGTGGCGGGCCTGCTGGCGGCTCTGGAAATGCTGCACCACCTTGCGGTGTTTCATCTGGTCGAGGAAGAGGTTGTAGCCCACGCGGTAGAGGAAGGCCTTGGCTTTGGCCGGGGCCACTTTTTTACAGTGTTCCCACAGGCGGATGAAGGCTTCCTGGGCCAGGTCTTCGGCCAGGCCGGCATCCCGGCAGTGGAAGAAAAGGTAGTTGCGCAGCCCGTCCATGAGCTGGTAGAACAGCGGCCGGTAGGCCTCTTCTTTGCAAACGTTCTCTTCCATACTGCAAACTGGCGTACTGTAAAACTGCGGGGCCGGTTCGATGGGGAAAGATAGGGTAAATTCGGGTAAAGTTGGGTAAAATTGGGTAAGCCGGTTTTAAATCCCCCCGATCCTGCGTATTTTCGCCGAAGCATGCTGGAAAAGATGAACAAAGAGGCGCTGGCGCGGCTGTTTTTCCGGGAAGTGGAAAAACAGGCCCGAAACGGGGAGCTGGAAGAGCAGGCCAAAGCCGGGGCGCTCTACCGCTTGCTCAACCTGCTTTTCCTGGAGCTGACCCGCCATGAACGCCTGCAGTTCTCCACCCTCTTCGCCCGGATCGCCTACACCTGCCACCGGCTGCAGGTGGATAAAAGCCTGCAGTATTATATTCACGCCTTCCGCAAACTGGCCGGGAACCCGCTTCCCCGGCAGGAAAACTGGCCCCTGGCTGCAGCCCTGGGCCTTAAAGTGCTGGCCGAAACCATCCAGGCGCTGCTGGGACAACCGGTGCCGGAAACGCTGGAGGCGCTGCTGCCCAGGCATTGGCCGGTGGACATGCGCCCTCCCGCTCTGCGGGAATTCAAAGCCAAAGCCCGGGTAGTAGCCCTGGCCGACGAGCCGGACGAGGCCCGCCTTCTCGTGCGGGATGAGGAACAGCCCGAAACCGTGATCCGCGTCCGGTACAACCAGGCAGGCCTGAATGAGAACTTTTTGCCCACCATCGAGGCCATCCGCCATGCTTTCGGCTTTCCGCTCACGCTCAACCTGCTGGATGTGGACGTGGATGAGGATGGCCAGTACCACCCCCGGGCAATCGTCGTGGAACCCGATTACCTGGCCGATGTGACTGCCGTTGCGGAGTGCTTTCAGGCCGGCGGGGCCAACCCCTGGCCGTATTTGCTGAAAAAATTCCTGCCTTTCGAAGCCCGCCCCGCCCTGATGATAGGCCATATCGCCAACTTTTTTCTCGACGAACTGATGACGGATGCGGACTTGCCCTTCCGGGAGACTTTCGCCCGGGCTTTTCAGCTCAACCCGCTGGCCTTTTGCCTGTTCGAAGACCGCCAGGTCAAGGAGATCATGCAGCGCTCGCAGAAGCACTTCATCAACCTCCGGCAAATGGTAGCCCAGGGCTTCCGGGAGCAGGGCATCGACCCCGCAGCTTGTTACCTGGAGCCAAGTTTTTTCTCCGAAACCTACGGCCTGCAGGGCCGCCTCGACGTGTTGTACAGGGGCAACCCCAAAGCGGCTATCGTGGAGCTGAAGAGCGGCAGGCCTTTCATGCCCAATATCTACGGGCAAAGCCCCAACCATTTCGTGCAGACCCTGCTCTACGACCTGCTGGTGCGTTCGGCTTTCGGCAAAGAGGCCGACCCGGCCAGCTATATCCTGTATTCGGGAGAGGACGAAAAACTGCTGCGCTTCGCGCCCCGCGTCAAAGCCCAGCAGTACGAAGCCCTGCAGCTGCGCAACCAGCTCGTCGCCATCGAATGGCTGCTGGCGCGCCTGGGGCAACCCGGCGAAGGGGATTTGCTGGAACAGGGGCGCCGCCTCTTCGGCAGGCTGAACCCGGCGCGCCATCCGAACATCAAGGGGTTCATGGCCGAGGATTTCAGCCTTTTCGACAAGGTGTTCAATGGCATGAGCGATCTGGCCCAACGCTACTTCACCGCATTCTCCGGTTTTATCGCCCGCGAACACCAGCTGGCGAAAACAGGAGTGCAGGGCGCCGGCAACGCCAACGGGCTGGCTTCCCTGTGGCTCAATGCCTTCGCAGAAAAACAGGAAAGCTACGATATCATCAGCCACCTGCGCCTGCTGGCCAACCAGGCCGGCATGGAGGAGCCTATCGTCACTTTCGCCAAAACGGAGCAGACCAACCCCCTGGCCAACTTCCGGGAGGGGGATATCGCAGTGCTTTACCCACACCTGGACGACAGGACGGCGGCGCTGCAGAGCCAGATTTTCAAGTGCACCATCATCGGGATTACCAACGAATCCGTGGTGGTGCGCCTGCGCTCCCGGCAGTTCAACAGCGCCATATTCGGCCAGTATGAGTTCTGGAACCTCGAACACGACCTGCTCGACAGCAGTTTCACCAGCATGTACCGCGGGCTTTTCGCTTTCGCGCAATGCCCTGCGGACAAACAGGAACTCCTGCTCACCCTGCGCCCGCCCCGGGAAGGGGAGCCCGAAGAATTGCCCGTACCCGCCGAACTGACGCCCGAACAACAGGACATCTTCCGAAAGGCGCTTTCCGCCGAGGATTATTTCCTGCTCTGGGGCCCGCCCGGCACCGGCAAGACCAGCATGATGCTCAAACACCTGGTGGCCTACCTGCTGGACAATACCAATGAAAATATCCTGCTGCTGGCCTATACCAACCGCGCGGTCGACGAAATCTGCGAGGCGCTCGAAAGCATCCGCCAGGACATCCGCCGCCATTACCTGCGCATCGGTTCCCGATACTCCACGGCGCCTCGTTTCCAGGAGCAACTGCTCAGCGCCAAAACCGCACAGGTGAGCACCCGCCAGGAGCTGAAGGATGTGATCGACAGCCACCGCATCATCGTGGGTACGGTGTCGTCTATTGTCAGTAAGCCGGAATTGCTGCAGCTCAAGGCCTTTCAGCGGGTCATCATCGATGAGGCTTCTCAGATACTGGAGCCTATGCTGGTGGGCCTGCTGCCCCACTTCGGGCGCTTCATCCTCATCGGCGACCATAAGCAACTGCCGGCGGTGGTGGCCCAGGGAGAGGAAGCCTCCATGGTGTACGACGCCCCCCTCCAGGAGATAGGGCTGGGCAACCTGCGGAATTCCCTGTTCGAACGGCTGTACAAACGCTGCATTCAGTTTGGCTGGGACTACGCCTACGCCCAGCTCAGCCACCAGGGGCGCATGCACCAGGACATCATGGATTTTCCCAACCGCTACTTTTACGACGGCGCACTGAAAATCCTGCCGCTTTCCCTGCCGGCTCACCTGAAACAGCTCCAGCGGCTGCCTTACTCCGGGCCTTCAGATAATGACGCGCTGGAAGAGCAACTCATCGGCAGCCGCATTTTATTCCTCCCCACGCCGCCCGACGAAAACAGCCCCACCCAGAAGACCAACGCCCATGAGGCTATTCTGATCGCCGAACTCGTGGAGGCCTTCCAGCGCATCTACGCCCGGCACGGCCAGCAGCTTACGCATCAGAGCATCGGCATCATTACCCCCTACCGGGCACAGATCGCACAGATACGCAGCGTGCTGGAAGCCCGGCAGGCGCCGCTGGAACTGCTCACCATCGACACCGTAGAACGTTATCAGGGCGGCGCCCGCGACATCATCCTGATATCCCTGTGCACCAACTCCCTCAGCCAGCTGGCCTCCTTGTCCTCCCTTTCCGATGAGGGCGTGGACCGCAAACTCAACGTCGCCCTTACCCGCGCCCGCGAACACATCGTGGCAGTAGGAAACCCCGAATTGCTGAAACAAAGCGAAATCTACCGGGAACTGATCCACTTCTGCGCGGAAAAAACAGTGGAACCCTGATCTGCCAGCTCCACCCTGGCGCACAAGGTTAAAGGAGGGTGAAGTATATGCCGTCTCATCGGTTTCCGGCAAAACCGGGCAATAATTTTTTTTGCCATATTGTCACTTTGGCGTTCGTTTTTGCGACAAAATGTCGGAAAATAGCACGCCTTAGGGTTTGGTATGCTCTTTGAGCAAAATCAGAGTGGCCGGAACGCATGAGCCGGCCGGATCGCATTACCAATTAATTATCCAACAGAAGAGGCAATGAACCTGAATAACTTCACGATAAAATCGCAGGAAGCTGTTCAGCGGGCGCAGCAGATCGCCATGGAGCAGCAGCATCAGGCCATCGAACCGGCTCACCTGCTGAAAGGCATCCTGGAAGTGGACGACAGCGTGGCGCCTTTTGTATTCAAAAAACTGGGCGTCAACCCCGACATCATCAGGCAGACGGTTGACAGCATGGTGCGTTCCTATCCGAAAGTGAGCGGCGGCGCACAGTATTTGTCCCGCACGGCGACGGAAGCCATGCAGAAGGCAGGCGCTTTCCTGAAGGAATTCGCCGATGAATTCGTCGCCATCGAACACCTCCTGCTCGGCATCCTGGCCACTGCCGACAGCACTTCCCAGATGCTGAAGGACGCCGGCATCAGCGAAAAGGCGCTCAAATCCGCAATCCGGGAGCTGCGCAAGGGCTCCCGGGTGACGACCCACAGCGCCGAGGACAGCTACAACGCCCTGAACAAATACGCCGTCAACCTCAACGAGCGCGCCCGCAACGGCAAACTCGACCCCGTAATCGGGCGCGAGGACGAAATCCGCCGCGTACTGCATATTCTGGCGCGCCGCACCAAAAACAACCCCATCCTGATCGGCGAAGCGGGCGTGGGCAAAACGGCCATCATAGAGGGCCTGGCCCACCGTATCGTGGAAGGGGATGTGCCGGAAGACCTGCGCGACAAAGACATTTACTCCCTCGATATGGGCGCCCTCATCGCCGGCGCCAAGTATCAGGGCGAGTTTGAGGAACGCCTCAAGTCGGTCATCAACGAAGTGTCCGCTGCCGAAGGCCGCATCTTCCTGTTCATCGACGAGATCCACACCCTCGTCGGGGCAGGAAAAACCCAGGGCGCCATGGACGCCGCCAACATTCTCAAACCGGCCCTCGCCCGCGGCGAACTGCGCGCCATCGGGGCCACCACGCTCAACGAGTACCAGAAGTATTTCGAGAACGACAAGGCTCTGGAGCGCCGTTTTCAGACCGTCCTGGTCGATGAACCCAGCGTCGAGGACGCCATCTCCATCCTGCGGGGCCTGAAAGAGCGCTACGAGACGCACCATAAGATCAATATCAAGGACGACGCCATTCTGGCGGCCGTGCAGTTGTCGCACCGCTATATCACCAACCGCTTCCTGCCCGACAAGGCCATCGACCTCGTGGACGAAGCCGCCGCCAAGCTCCGCCTGGAAATGAACTCCATGCCGGAAGAGCTGGATGAAGTGGAGCGCAAGATCCGCCAGCTGGAGGTGGAGCGGGAAGCGATGAAGCGGGAGAACGACGAGCCCAAAATCCGCCTCATCAACCAGGAACTCGCCAATTTCGAAGAGCGCCGCAACACCCTGCGCGCCCAGTGGGAAAGTGAGCGCGAGGTGGTGCTCGGCGTGCAGAAAGCCAAGGAAACCCTCGAACAACTGCGCCAGGAAGGCGCCCGGGCCGAGCGCGAAGGCAGCTATTCGGAAGCCGCAGAGATCCGCTACGGCCGCATTCCCGAAGTGCAGAAACAGCTCGATGTTTTCAACGAGCGCCTGCATGAATTACAGGCCGATTCGAAACGCCTGGTCAAGGAAGAAGTCGATGCCGAAGACATCGCTGAAGTAGTCAGCCGCTGGACGGGCATACCCGTGACGCGCATGATGCAAACCGAACGCGAAAAGCTGCTCCAACTGGAAGACGAACTGCACAAACGCGTAGTCGGCCAGGACGAGGCCGTGGAGGCCGTCGCCGACGCCATTCGCCGAAGCCGCACCGGGCTGAGCAGCGAAAAGCGCCCCATCGGCTCCTTCCTCTTCCTGGGCACCACCGGCGTGGGTAAAACAGAACTGGCCAAAGCGCTGGCGGAATACCTCTTCGACGACGAAAACCTGATGACCCGCATCGATATGAGCGAATACCAGGAACGGCACACCGTCAGCCGCCTCATCGGCGCGCCTCCGGGTTATGTGGGCTACGAAGAAGGTGGGCAGTTGACGGAAGCCGTGCGCCGCAAGCCATACAGCGTGGTCTTGCTCGATGAGATCGAAAAAGCCCATCCGGATGTGTTCAATATCCTGCTCCAGGTGCTGGAAGACGGCCGGCTTACCGACAACAAGGGCCGCGTGGCTGACTTCAAAAACTCCGTGGTCATCATGACCTCCAATATCGGCTCCGAGATCATCCGCGAGAACTTCGAACGGATGAAACCGGGCGAGGAAGAGGAGGTTATCGAACGCAGCCGCGCCCTGGCCATGGAACTGCTGAAGCAAAGCCTGCGCCCCGAATTCCTCAACCGCATCGACGATGTCATCGTATTCCGCCCCCTGAGCCGGAAGGATATCCGCCGGATCGTGGAGCTGCAGCTCAACCAGCTCAGGGAGACGCTGCGCAAGCAGGGCATACAGCTCACGGTGGCCCATGAAGCGATGGGATGGCTGGCCGAGGAAGGCTACCATCCGGAATTCGGCGCCCGCCCGCTCAAGCGCGTCATCCAGAAATACGTGCTCAACGAGCTGTCCAGGCAAATGTTGCAGCAGAAGGTATTACCACAGAGCCAGGTGGTGCTGGATGTGTTCGACGGGCAGGTGGTGTTCCGCGCGCCTTTAAAGGAGGAGCAGGTTGCGCCCTGATGGCCTGCGATAGGCCAGGGGGTGGCTGAACGGAAGCGAAACCGGAGCGAGCCACCCCCTGGCTGAGCCCCACAGCACCTATTCTTCGGGGATGACCTTCCGGAGCCCCTCCATCATGTCCGGCCCGGTTTCCCTGCCCACCGACATGGAGGTGAGGTAGGGGGCGTGCGGCAGCCCCGGCTCATCGAAGTAGGCCGGTTTGAGGATGTAGCCGAGGGCGTCCATGCTCAGCCCAAGTACGAATTTCGGCCCGCCGGTGGGCATCATTTTTTTTGTCTCCAGCCCGAACCAGGGCGCTGTTTCGCCGGGATGGGTGGCGAAATGGGCTTCGCCGACGGCGAACCAGGCCAGCTCGCTGGCCACGGAATCCCCCAGTTCCCGTTGTATTGTGCCGATAGCCGCCAGTTGCCGCCAGCCCTCGTTGTCCAGTTTGAATTTGACAGGCAGGGTTTTTATCTGCAAGCCTTTGCTTTTCAGGTTGTTCGCCTTGTCGAGGGCTGCCAGGGCTGCCTGGGCCAGTTCATCGCCGCGCCGGTATGCTTTTTCGGGCGAGCCTTCGCCGTCCACGGGCTGCACCCAGCCGCCGATGGCGCCCTGCAGGAACAGGTTTTCTCCGCCCAGGCGCCGGTTCATCCGCCGGTAGAAGCCGGCAACGTAATCGGCGGAAACTTCCGTGAATTTTGCGTCGAGGTAGGTAGGGTGGCAGGCGAAGTTGGTCAAGGATGCCACATTCTGCCCTTGCGCATTGACAAACTGCAGCACCGTCACTGAGCGGTCAATCTCTTCGTTGCAGATATTCTGCACCCACGCATCGCCGAACTGCGTTTCCGCCCAGCGCGCCTCTACGCTTTGCAGGCGCTCCGCCGCTGTTTTTACCTGTTGGGCTGCGGTATTGATCAGGAATTCCATGTAGGCGCTGTCCACCCCGCTGTGCAGGTAGTCGGCGCCCCAAAGCCCCACCACATCCGGCCCGGAATGGGTATGGGTGGAACTCAGCACGATGTGGCCGGGCGGCAGGGGAATGTTATTTACCAGCCGGCTGGCGCGCTGCCTGATCTTATCCACCTCGGGGTACAGCAGCCCGATGCAGTCAAGGGTGATAAGCGCCAGTGCCGTTTGGCCGTCGTACAGTACGACGGCTTTGGCAAACAGGCTGTCCCGGACGCCCGTGAAGCGCCGCCCCTGCTTATCGCCGGCGATGAAAACGCCCGGCGGCGGATTGACGGGGGCGGAGGCTGCTCCGGCCTGCAGGAGGGGCGCCGGCGCGGAAACGGCCGGGTTTGGGTTGTGTTGGATTGAAGCTCCTGTCAGCAGGAGCGCCAATCCCAGTGGGTAAAAGAGGTGTATGTATTTCATGGCCCGAAACTTTAGAATCAAGGTAAAGAAAACTGCTTTAACCATGCCCAGTGCCGTTCCGCTCCCTTCATCCAGTGGTTGTCGCCATTGGGGTAATTGTGCGCCAGATCCTTGACGAGGATCATGTAGAAACCCCTGTTTTCGCCGGGCGGCAGAGGTTCAAAACCGGCGATCACAACGGTAGGCTCGGGCTTTGAATCGTTCCTGCCGCAGCCCCATAAAGCCAGAAGAAAAAGAAAGGTGGGCAGTAACACCGTGCTTTTCATATCTTGCGGGTTTTTAAGGTAAAAAAGGCTAAATATAGGAGATAAAAGGCAGGATGGCAAGCCGGAAAAAGGGTAGCCGGGGCAGGGGAACCCTGGTTAAGCCGCCGGATGGCTCAAAGTCGTCCGACGGCTGCCATTGCGCAGCAATATCCTGGGTATGGCAGCACAGGATGCGTCCGGGGTTGATAATCCTGCTGCCGGCTTGATTTAAATGCAATTGCCCTGAAGGGTAGCCCTGCTTTGGCGAAACACCGGAACAATCCGCCCGCCTGAGCGGTTCTAATGTAGTTTTTAAAAGGAAAGCGTTTTAGCCTGCAGACACGGGCAAAAAATCATGGGAAATAAAAAGCCAAGCAATCATGATACAGACAGATATCGCCATTATCGGCGCCGGCCCGGTGGGCCTGTTTGCCGTCTTTGAGGCCGGGCTGTTGAAGCTGCGTTGCCACCTGGTCGATGCGCTGGGGGTTCCGGGAGGGCAGTGCGCCGAGATATACCCGAAGAAGCCGATATATGACATCCCGGGCCACCCCTCCATCCTGGCGGGTGAACTGGTGGATAAGCTGATGGAACAGATCGCCCCATTCAAGCCCGGCTTCACCCTGGGCGAGCGGGCCGAAAGCCTGGAAAAACTGGATGACGGCAGTTTCCTGCTCACCACCACCGGAGGGGTTCAGATCAAGGCCCCCGTGATCGCTATCGCCGCCGGGCTGGGCAGCTTTGAGCCCCGCAAGCCGCCCCTGGACAATATCGAGCAGTTCGAAAAAAAAGGCGTGGAGTACATCGTCCGGGATCCGGAGCAGTTCCGCGGAAAGCAGGTGGTAATCGCCGGGGGGGGAGATTCCGCCCTGGACTGGGCGATCCACCTGTCGGAAGTCGCTGCCGGGCTCACCCTGGTGCACCGGCGCTCCAGCTTCAGCGGAGCGCCCGATTCGGCGGAAAAGGTGGCTGCCCTGGCCCGGGCCGGGCAGATCGCGCTGGTGACGGATGCCGAAGTGACTGCCCTTCAGGGCAACGGAAGGCTCAATGCTGTGCGCATCAACCAGAAAGACAGGGGTGAATTCCTCCAACCGGCGGATTATTTCATTCCGCTTTTCGGGCTGTCTCCAAAACTGGGGCCTATCGCCGGCTGGGGGTTGAATATCGATAAAAACGCCATTGAGGTGGACACCTACGATTACGCCACCAACGTGGACGGCATCTACGCCGTCGGCGATATCAACACCTATCCGGGCAAGCTGAAGCTCATCCTCTGTGGTTTCCATGAAGCTACGCTCATGGTGCAGTCGGCCTTCAAGAGGATATATCCGGATAAAAAGCTGAGCTTCAAGTACACCACCATAAACGGCGTACAGGGCTTTTGATGCAGCCACATATAGAGGAAGGCGGGCCTGTGGCCAGCGATATAACCGGTAAAACCGCTTTAAGAAGAACGCGGGCCTGCAGCCTGTGAAATGATGATCAGGGCGGCTTTGCAGAGGCTCTGCCTGCGCCGCAGGCCGGCGTTTCGGGAAATGAGTTACGAAAAAAAGCAAGACATGGCATTTCGAATTTATACTAAAACCGGCGACGCAGGGGAGACGTCCCTGTTCGGCGGCAAGCGGCTTCCGAAGAGCGACCTTCGGATCGAAACCTACGGCACGGTCGACGAGTTGAATTCCCATATCGGGCTGGTTCGCGACTACGCCGAAGGCGAGCATGTCCGCGCGCAGCTGAAGGCCATTCAGGACCGCTTGTTTACCCTGGGAGCCAACCTGGCTTCCGAGCCCGGAAAAGATATGGCCGTGCCGGACATCCGGGAGGAAGACATCCTGCTCCTGGAGCGGGAGATGGACCGGATGGACGAGGCCTTGCCCGAGCTGAAGAACTTTATTCTGCCGGGCGGGCACCCGGCGGTTTCCACCTGCCATATCGCGCGCTGCGTCTGCCGCCGGGCGGAGCGCCTGGTGGCCGCCCTGTCGCAGCGCGAGGAAGTGGCCCCGGTGCTGCTGAAGTACCTCAACCGCCTTTCCGATTACCTCTTTGTCCTCTCCAGGGAACTGGCCCGGGAGCGGGGTGTGGAGGAAGTGGTGTGGGCGCCGAGAAAAGGCTGAGCGCGCGCCATGGTTCCCGCTTAATTTGGTATATTTGAACCAATTGGCGCCAAAACGCCCTGCAAATCTGAATATGAGCACCTGGAGAACGACGGTCGAACACATGCCTAACCTGGTAAAATACCTGCTGGTGTTGGGGGTCGTCGTTTTCATTACTTTCCTCTTTCCCGACAGGCTGCAGTTCAAGTATGATTTTGAAAAAGGCCAGGCCTGGCGTTACGAGGACCTGCGCGCGCCTTTTGACTTTGCCATCCGCAAACCTGCCGAAATTGTAGAGGCGGAAAGGAAAAAACTGGAAGCCGGTTTTTCACCCTATTACGAACTCGACCCCGAAGTGGCCCGGGAAGAGAAAAAAAAGCTGACGGAGGCCTTCAACCAACAAATGGAAGCCGTCCGGCAGGAAGGCCAGTTCAGGGATGTTCAGGACAAACCCCATGAGTACCTCGATTTCGGGCGGCGCTTTCTCGACAACCTCTATCAGCAGGGCATCCTGCAGCTCGCCCCGGAGCACCAGGGCAAGGGCGAAGGCTTTGTGATCAATGTGATCCGGGGCAATATGGCTCAGCCCCAGACGGTGGGCAACCTGCTCGACCTGGAAAAAGCCAGGGATTTGCTGAGCGATTCGCTGCCCTACAGCCGCCTGCGCGAGCCGGAATTTCTGTACCCCATCCTGGAAGGGCTCATCGTTCCCAACCTGCTGTACAACGATACCCTGAGCCGCCGGATACTGGAGGAGGAACAGTCCCATATTGCGGCCTTCCAGGGCAAAGTCGCAAAAGGGGAGCTGATCGCCATGAAAGGCAACACGATCACGGAGGACACTTACCAGAAGCTACTATCCTTCCGGGAACAATATCAGCAGGAGGTTTCGGCCGGGCCTTCCCGCTGGGGGGTCGTTGCCGGGTATTTCATCCTTTCCAGCCTCATCATAGGGGTCTTTCTGCTGTACGTCAAGCTTTTTGCCCAGCCTGTGTTTTCCCGGTTTAACAAGCTCATTTTCATATTGTTGTGGATAGCTATTTACAGTTATCTCGTATATGCTGTGGAGCAGGTCAGCCTGCTGAGCACCTACATGATCCCCTTCTGTATCATCACCATTCTGATCAAAACATTTTATAACGACCGCCTGGCCTTGTTTACCCATATCGTCGTGGTATTGCTGTCCACATTCATGGCTTCGATGGGGCACGAATTCGTTTTCCTGCAGTTGCTGGCCGGCATCGTGGTGGTGTTGAGCAATATAGACACCCGCGACTGGTCGCGCTTTTTCTACTCCATTTTCTATATTTTCCTGGCTTACGGGCTGGGCTACCTGGGCCTTTCGCTCATCCAGGAAGGGAGCTTGCAGGATGTTGACCTGCAGGTATTCGCCTGGCTGTTCCTGAGCACCTTCCTCACCCTGCTGGCCTATCCGCTCATTCCTCTGATGGAGCGCTTTTTCGGCTTCACCTCTGCCATAACACTGGTTGAACTGTCGGACCTGAACCGCCCGCTGCTGCGGGAATTGTCGCGCAAGGCCCCCGGCACCATGCAGCACAGCCTGCAGGTAGCCAACCTGTCGGAGGAAGCAGCCCGGAAGATCGGGGCGGATTCCCTGCTCGTCAAAACCGGCGCCCTGTACCACGACATCGGAAAAACGCTCAATCCCGGGTTTTTTATCGAAAACCAGAATGCGGGCAACCCCCATGAGAACCTTTCCGACCTGGAAAGCGCCCGGGTGATCATCAGCCACGTAATGGAAGGGGTAAGGATGGCCAAAAAGGCAGGGCTTCCGAACCTGTTGATCGACTTTATCCGCTCCCACCACGGTACGACCAGGGCGGAGTTCTTTTACCGCAGGTACGCCAACCAGCATCCCGACGAGGAAGTCGATGATTCCGAATTCCGATACCCTGGCCCCCGGCCCCGCACCAAGGAAGAAACCATCCTCATGATGGCGGACTCCATCGAGGCGGCCTCCAAGAGCCTGAAAAACCCGACGGAACAGGATATTTCCGGCCTGGTGGACAAGATCGTGGAGGGCAAGATATCCCAGGGGCAATTCGAAAACTCCCGCATGACTTTCCGCGAACTGGAAGATTGCAAGATCGTCTTCAAGCAGTTGCTCAAGTCTGTTTATCACGTTCGGATCGAATATCCGGAGGAGAAGAAGAAGCTTCCGGAGGAGCAGTAGCCGCCCGGCTTTTTTCGAAGCCGTAAGGGCAATGCCTGCAACCGCTCTGGCAGCAATACCCCCGCCTGAGCAGATATCGTTCCGTCAGGACGAACAGGCCGTTTTCCAGGTAATAATCTACTCCCTCAACCAATTTTTCCGTTCCCGGCATACGTCGTGTCATGGATTGAGCTGGCAGAACCGCACTTTTACCTAACAAATCCCAAATTTGGCCGTCCCTTGTTATTGTGGGGCTTATTCCGGGCTCCTTTAACCTTCGCCCTGGGCTGCTAATGGGCTAGCTTGCCTGCAGGGCGGGGAACCGCCGCCTGGCCCACTCGTAAGTTCCGAAGAGCAGGGCCGTATAAAAGAGGTCGCCCAGCAGGGTGTTCCAGAAAAAGGGGATGCCCGCGAAGTAGGCAGCCGACAAGCCTGCAGCCGTTTTGGGGTACATGGGGTCGGCTATCCAGGAGGCGAAGTTGGTGGCCAGGAAAAAGATGGCCGAGGCCAGCAGGCTGGCGGCGAGCAACCTGCCCGGTTTTACCTCGCGCAGCAGATAGACGCCCAGGGCGATGATGAGCCCAAACCCGAGGTAAACACCCGCTGCGAGCCGGCTGAACCAGACGAAGCCCTCGCCATAGAACTGAGGATAGAGGCGGGCGTAAAACAGGTTGTTGAGCAACAGGTCGCTCAGCCATAGGGCGGCGAAGGGGATGAGGAAGGAATAGTACTTCCTGGAAAAATAGGCTGCGCCGAACAGCCCGATAGCGCCGATCGGAGTGAAGTTGTAAGGGTGAGGCAGCAGGCGGCTGAGGGCCGCTGCGGCAATCATCAGGCTAACAATACCGAACCGGATCTGTATTTTGTTGTTCATGACCAATGCTTTTTTCTGGTTTCTTTGGCTGGTTGCACCGCACAAAAATAAATCAATTCTGAAAAGGGCCGGCAAAAATCGGGCAATATCCTGTTGAACCCGCGAAATTCACTGGCCAGCCCATCCTTTAACAAGCAGGGCTGCCGCATTTAAAACGAGCCGTCAGCCGGATTATTCCCGGCCGGCCGCCTGAAGGCTTTCCCGGCTTAGATGCGAATGCCCTGTGATAACAAGCCGGCGGCGCGGATAGCTTGCCGAAATATTTTAGATTTGCAGTTTTAACCAAAGGAAAGCCGGCCATGAAAAAAATTCTTTTGTTGTCTGCCGCGGTTTTGGCCATCGTGTTGCTGGCCCTGTCCTGCCGCAACCGGGAAGGGCGCGGCGCGGAATCCGCCCAGGCTTCGGCTTCTGCGGAGAACGTGCTTTACCTCTATACTTTCCGCCACCTTCCTGCCGATGACACCCTATATGCGCGCTTTCGGCGCCTCACGGGCATTCAGGTCGAGCTGGTGAAAAAAGAGGCTTCCGAGCTTTTGCCCCTGTTGCGGCAGGGCGGGCTGCAGCCGCCGCCCGGGCTGGTGGTGTTGCCCGGTGTGTCCACGGCGGTTCAGGCCAAAGAAGAAGGCCTGCTGCAGTTGTATCACCTGCCCAATATAGAGTCGGCCGTGAAGGCCAAAATGCAGGATGATTTCGGCTACTGGACTGGCCTGACCATTCAGCTGCCGGTGATCGCATATACATCGGGCCGGGTAGAGCCGGAAGGGCTGGATTCCTTCTTCGATCTGGCCGATGCCCGCTGGAAGGGCCAGGTGCTCGTTCCCTCCGCTGAAGACCCTTACCTGCAATTGCTGGTAGCTTCCTTTATTCTGAACAACGGCGAGCCTGCCGCCCGGAAATGGGCCCGCGGCCTGGCCGCCAACTTCGCCCGCCCGCCGCAGGGCGATGGGTTGGATCAACTCAAAGCGCTGGGCGCCGGGCAGGGGGGCGCCGCCATCTGTAATGCCTCCCAACTGGGCTATCTGCGTTACCCCGACACCCACGCCGAACTGCAGCTCGCAGAGGATATCCGGCTCATTCTGCCCGTCAACGGGGAATACAACCACATCAACGCTACCTGCGCCGTCGTGCCGAAAGGCGCCGACCCGCTTAAGGCGGCTCTGCTGGTGGAGTTCCTCACCTCCGCCGACGCCCAGCAAAGCTACCCCGCGGCCGCCCATGAAAACCCCGTTAACGTGATGGGCATCCCCTCCGATTTTTTGATCGAAGAGGTCGGCGGCATCGCGGAAGACCCCGCTTCCATGAATGAGCTTGCCGGATATAGCCGGCTCGCCCGGCAGATACTGAAGGATGCCGGATGGTGAGAGGAAGTGGGAAGTGGGAAGTGGGAAGTGGGAAGTCGGAAGTGGGAAGTCGGAAGTGGGAAGGTTTACCCGAACACGAGTGCAACGAGTGGGCGGGCGGAAGTCGGGAAGGCTTCATCAAAATAATCAACCATACACCATGTTTTACCAGGCTGCCCGGCGGGGCGAAAACGCATTTTTCAGGTATCTGATCACCATTGTGGGCGTTTTTATCGCGGCTGTCATTGGCCAGGTTCCGCTTGCGTTGGCCATCGGCGCGGCTGCGGCCCGGGGTGGGCTGGGGCCCGGGGCTATCGGGGAATTTCAGGAAACCATGGACTTTTCCGCCCTGGGCATAGGGCAGAACCTGGCGCTGCTGCTCGTTCTGCTGGCTTTTGTGGCGGCTTTGGGCATGCTTTACCTCTGCGTCCGCTTTCTGCACAAAAAGCGCTTCACCGATGTGCTGACGGGCCGCCCGCGGCTCGACTGGAAGCGCATCTGGTTTTCCTTCGGCTTCTGGCTGGCGCTTACCGCAGCCCTGGAGGCCGTGGGGTACTGGCTTAAGCCCGATAACTACAGCCTTCAGTTCGACCTCTGGCTTTTTCTGCCGCTGCTCGCACTGGCCCTTTTCGTATTGCCGCTGCAGACCACCTTCGAAGAGGCCATGTTCCGGGGATACCTGATGCAGGGGCTGGGGCTGTTGTTCCGCAACCGATGGCTGCCCCTGTTGCTCACATCGCTCACTTTCGGGCTGCTGCACATCGCCAACCCGGAGGTAAAGAAGTTCGGCCTGGGGCTGATGATGCCCTATTATATCGGCTTCGGGTTGGTGATGGGGATTTGCACCCTCATGGATGAAGGCACGGAACTTGCTCTTGGTTTGCATGCCGCCACCAATATCTACGGCGCGGCAGTCGTTAGTTTTGCCGGTTCGGCACTGCAGACGCCGGCTGTTTTCCGCCTCCGGGAAGTGGATGCCGAAATGATGCTGCTGGCGGCAGTTGTTTCCGCCGGGCTTTTCCTTTTCGTGGCCGCTCAACGTTATCAGTGGCGGGACTGGGGGAAGCTGTTGCGGCCCCTGTCATTCAGCCCGGAACCCGATGAGGAGGAAAAGGACTATGAAACCGTATAGAAATTGAAAATAAGATGCGCATGAAAATTTTAAAAGCTCTCTTTTTTGTTATCCTTACAGCCGCGGCGGCCCAGGCTCAACCCGAACGCTGGCAACAGCGGGTAGAATACAGGATGGATATCGACTTCGATGTGAAGCGGAGCCAATTCAGCGGAAAACAAAGCCTCACGTATTACAACAACTCGCCGGATACCCTCGGGAAGGTTTTTTACCATCTGTACTTCAATGCCTTCCAGCCCAACAGCATGATGGACGTCCGTTCCCGGACTATTCTCGACCCCGACTCCCGGGTGGGGGGGCGCATCCAGGGCCTGAAGGAGGATGAGGCCGGCTACCACAAAATCCTTTCCCTCAAACAGGATGGCGCACCCCTGGTTTTTGAGGTTTCCGAAACCATCCTCGAAGTGGAACTGGCGAAACCCATTCTCCCCAATACGAGCGTGGTGTTCGACATGGAGTTCGAAGCCCAGGTTCCCGTGCAGATTCGCCGCTCGGGGCGCGACAATGCCGAGGGCATTGCCTATTCCATGGCGCAGTGGTACCCCAAAATGTGCGCTTACGACTATCAGGGCTGGCACGCCAACCCTTATATCGGCCGCGAATTCTACGGCGTATGGGGCGATTTTGAGGTAACCATACATATTGACCGGGAATATATCGTGGCGGCTACGGGTTACCTGCAGAACCCCGAAGAGACAGGATACGGCTATGAAACAGAAGGTATGGAAGTGAAGCGGCCCGGGGGCAGGAAGCTAAGCTGGCGCTTTTTCGCTCCCGATGTCCACGACTTCGTCTGGGCAGCCGACCCCGATTATACCCACGATGTGCTCCGGCGGGACGATGGGCTGGTGCTCCATTTTTTCTACCAGAAGGACGAGAATACGGCTGAAAACTGGGCGCGGCTTCCCGCTATTATGGATAAAGCTTTCGACTACATCAACGAGCAATTCGGCCCGTACCCTTACAAGCAGTATTCCTTCATCCAGGGCGGCGACGGAGGCATGGAGTACCCCATGGCCACCCTGATCACCGGCAGGCGCAACCTGGGCAGCCTGGTTGGGGTGTCCATCCACGAACTGATGCACAGCTGGTATCAGATGGTGCTGGGCTCCAACGAAAGCCTCTATGCCTGGATGGATGAAGGCTTTACCAGCTGGGCGTCCACCGATGTGAAGAACTACCTGAAGGGCAGGGGGTATATGCCCGGAAAACCAGCGGAGAATCCCTATGCTTCGGATTTTGTGGGTTACGCCAACTTTGCGCAGAGCGGCTTCGAGGAACCGCTGTCCACCCACGCCGACCACTTCGTGACGAACTCTGCCTATGGCGTGGCCGCCTATACCAAGGGCGCTATTTTCCTGGAGCAACTCCGCTACATCATCGGGGAAGCCAACTTCCGGAAAGGGATGCTGCGGTACTACCACACCTGGAAATTCAAACACCCCAACCCCAATGATTTTATCCGGGTTATGGAAAAAGTGTCGGGCCTGGAACTGGACTGGTACCGGGAATACTGGGTCAATACCACACACACCATCGACTACGCGGTAAAGAGCCTGGATACGGCCGGCAGCCGGGCCCGGGTGGTGCTCGGGAAAGTGGGCGTAATGCCTATGCCGATCGACCTGGCCGTTGTTTTCCAGGACGGCTCCAGGGCCTATTTCAATATCCCGCTCCGGATCATGCGGGGGCATAAACCGGCGCAGGAAGGCGGGATTTCCTATACCATCCTCGAAGACTGGCCCTGGACGAACCCCACCTACGAGTTCCTGCTGGATGTTCCCCCGGCCAATATCCGGGAGGTCATCATCGACCCCGCCGGCCGCCTGGCCGATGTTAACAGGGAAAACAACTTACTGGCGAGGCCCTGATTGAGCCCGGGCTGCCCCATAAGCCCGCAGCACAGCAAAGCTCCAGTACTTGCTTTTAATTTAATTTTACTCAGCCGGAATTTTCTCAGCAATATGATCAAAAAAATTATCAAACCACCCCCGCCTTCACCGCCGGCGACGAAACCCTGATCCGGGAAGTGTTGCACCCGAAAAATGAGGGTTTTGAACTGGGGTACAGCCTGGCCCACGCCACGCTGGAGCCCGGGCGGGCTTCCCTGCCGCATGTGCTGCTGCAGAGTTCGGAAGTTTACGTCATCCAGGAGGGCAGGGGGCGGGCCGTCGTAGGGGGGCGGGCAGTGGATGTGGAAGCAGGCGATGTGGTGTTCATTCCGGCAGGAACCGAACAATTCATAATCAATACGGGGGACGGGCCGCTGCTTTTCTGGTGCATCGTGTCCCCTCCCTGGAGCAGTGCGGACGAGCAGGTCGAAGCACCGGAGAAGGGGCGGAGATAAAATTCAACATACTGTCGAAAAAGGCTATTTTTGCGCCATGAGAATACTTCAACTCTGCAAGAAATTTCCCTATCCGCTGAAGGATGGCGAGTCCATTGCAGTGACGACGCTCAGCAGGTCTTTGCATCATCTGGGTTGCAGGCTGAGCCTGCTTGCCATGAACACTTCCAAACATTATTTCGACATCACCAGCATTCCGGATGCCCTCAGCCATTATGAGCAGATACTGGCTGTTGGCGTCGACAACAGGGTGAAACCCGTCGATGCCTTTCTGAACCTGTTTTCCAGCGAATCCTATCACATTGCCCGTTTTGTTTCTCCTGCTTTTCAGCAGGAGCTGGCCCGCTTATTGCAGAGAGAAGCTTTCGACGTGATCCAGTTGGAAACCCCGTACCTGGCGCCGTACATTCCGGTTATCCGCCGGCACTCCGGCGCCGTGGTCGCCATGCGGGCCCACAACATCGAGCACGAGATATGGCAGCGGATTGCGGGCAACACCGGTTTCCTTCCCAAAAGGTGGTATCTGCAGCACCTGTCCGCCAAGCTCAGGCGCTACGAGCTGGAGCAGCTCCACGCCTATGATTTCCTTGCTCCCATCACCCAGCGCGACCTGAATATCTTTCGCGCGCTGGGATACGATAAAAAAGCGGTGGTAACCCCTATCGGCATCGACAGCAAGCGTTACGAACCGGATTACGGTAGTTTCAGCCGCCCGCTGTCCCTTTCCTTTATCGGATCTCTGGACTGGATGCCCAACCTGGAGGGCCTGAAGTGGTTTCTGGAAGAAACCTGGGGCCTTCTGAACCGCCGTTTTCCGGCGCTGGAGCTCCACATCGCCGGCCGGAACACGCCGGCCTGGATTGGCCGCCTGCGCCTGCCCAATGTCCATGTGCATGGCGAAGTTCCGGATGCGGGCGAATTCATCAACCGGCACAGCATCATGCTGGCCCCCTTGTTGTCGGGCAGCGGCATGCGCGCCAAGATACTGGAGGGCATGGCGCTGGGCAAAGTAGTGCTGGCTACCGGCATCGGGCTGGAAGGGATTGCGGCCAGAGACCGCAGCGAAGTGCTGGTGGCCGATACGGCGGAGCAATTTGAAAACGCCATTGCCTTCTGTTACGGCCAGGGCGCCGGGCTGGAGCAGATGGGGCGCGCCGCCCGCTTGTTCGTGGCGCAGCATTACGACAGCCTCGAAATTGCCCGCCGCCTGCTGAACGCCTATTCCACGGAAGCGGTTGAGGCCTGCTAGAAAAAGTCAAGTATGGAATTCGCATCCAAGATCATATTCTGGCTTTGTTTGGGCAGCGTGGTCTATACCTACCTGCTCTACCCCCTCCTGCTTCGCTGGCTGGGGCGGGGCAGGAGCATCGCCCCCCCTGTTCCGGGAGAAGCGGCAGGCTGGCCCAGGATAAGCGTCCTGATGTCCGTTTACAACGAGGAACGCGTCATCCGCCGGAAACTGGAAAGCCTGGTGGAGGTGGACTATCCGAAAGACAAACTGGCTGCTTTTATCGGCTCCGATTGTTCCAATGACGGCACCGACGCCATCGTCGGCGATTTTGCCTCCCGCTATCCTTTCATCCACTTTTACCCTTTTGAAAAGCGGCAGGGGAAACCCGGCGTGGTCAACCAGCTGGCCAGGCTGGCCACAGCCCGCTGGCCGGCGGAGCCCGGGCACCTGTTTCTCATGACGGATGCCAGTGTGATGCTGGACAGCCAGGTGCTGCAGAAACTGGCGCGGCATTTCGGGGACCCCCGGGTCGGGCTGGCCGATACCCGCCTGGTGCATACCGGCATGCAGGAGGCAGGCATTTCGAGGGCTGAAAATCAATACATCTCTTCCGAAGTCCGCCTCAAATACCTGGAGGGGCTGGTGTGGGGCCGGACGATCGGGCCCTTCGGGGCTTGTTATGCCGTGCGTTCCAACCGCTTTTCGGAAGTGCCCCCCGCCTATCTGGTCGATGATTTTTACATCGCCATGAAAGTGCTGGAACAGGGCGACAAAGCCCTGCTCGACCTGGAAGCGCTGTGTTTTGAACCGGTTTCGCACGAAATAGGGGAAGAATACCGGCGCAAGGCCCGGATTTCGGCGGGTAATTTTCAAAACCTGCTCACTTTCAGCCATTTGTGGTGGCCGCCCTTCAGCGCCTTGAATTTTGCTTTTTTTTCCCATAAAGTACTGCGCTGGATGGCGCCCTTCGCCATTATCCTGATGCTTTTGTGCGCGGGCCTGCTCGCCCTGCAAGGCAACTTAATCTTCCTCCTGGTGTTTTGGGTATTGGTGGGAGGGCTCGTACTGGCGCCATTGCTGGACAAGCTTCTGAAAAAATGGGACATCAACATCCTGCCGCTCCGGGGCGCCCATTATTTCATCATGATGAACCTGGCGCTGCTGGAGGGATTTTTCAAATTCATAAAAGGGATTCGATCCAATGTCTGGGAACCAACTAAAAGAAACTAAAGAAGAGATCAGCCTCAACACCATTGAGGAAGCGATTGCGGAAATACAGGCGGGCAAGGTGGTCATCGTGGTGGATGACGAGGAGCGGGAGAACGAGGGGGATTTCATCTGCGCTGCGGAATGCGTGACGCCGGAGATCATCAATTTCATGGCCACCCACGGCCGGGGGCTCATCTGCGCGCCTATCGATGAAAAGCGGGCTGACGAGTTGGAACTCGACATGATGGTTTCGTCCAATACGGCCTTGCACGAAACCGCTTTTACCGTTTCCATCGACCTCATCGGGCGCGGTTGCACCACCGGCATCTCTGCTTATGACCGTGCGACCGGCATTCGCGCGCTGGTAGACCCCTCCATCAAGCCTTCGGATTTTGCCCGCCCCGGCCATATTTTTCCGCTTCGTGCTAAAACGGGGGGCGTGCTGCGCCGCACGGGGCATACCGAGGCGGCCATCGACCTGGCCCGGCTGGCCGGCTTCTTCCCCGCCGGCGTGCTGGTCGAAATACTCAATGAGGACGGCACCATGGCCCGCCTGCCTCAGTTGATGCACATCGCCCGCAAATTCGGCCTGAAGATCATTACCATCAAAGACCTGGTGGCCTACCGGATGCGCACCGAACGCATCGTCAGGCGCGAAGTTTCGGTAAACCTGGACACCAGGTACGGCATCTTCGAAGTTACCGCATACCGGCAGATCACGACCAACGACATTCACCTGGCCATCAGGTGCGGGCAATGGGCGCCGGAGGAACCGGTGCTGGTCCGGGTGCACTCTTCAACTGAAACGGGCGAGATACTGGGTTCCCTGTTCGACGATTATGGTGTAAAACTGAAGAAAGCGATGGAAATGATCAGCGGAGAGGGGAAGGGCGTGCTGCTGTACATGCGCCACGGCGAAAAAGCGGATGCCATCCTGCACCGCCTGCAGGCCTGCCTTCAGAAGCAGGAAGAAGGCGGGCCGGCGGTTTACGAGCAGCGCGCCGATGCTGAGCAGCGCGACTATGGGGTAGGGGCCCAGATCCTGCGCGACCTGGGCGTGGCGCGCATCCGGCTGCTGACCAATACCCCACGGCGCCGGGTCGGGCTGATGGGTTACGGCCTGGAAATTGTCGAAAACGTCCCCTTTTAACGCACCCTATGCGATACGAACGGAAATTCAAAACGGATGCGGCTTCCCATTCGGCAATGCAGCTGATCACCCGCCTTCACCCGGCCTGCTTCCGGGAGGCTTTCCCGTCCCGCTGGGTCAACAACCTGTATTTCGACAGCCCGGATTTCACGGCATTCAACGACAATGCTTCGGGCGCGCCGCAGCGGGTAAAATACCGCCTGCGCTGGTATGGCCGCCCGTTTGAACAATTGCACAGCCCGGTACTGGAAGTGAAGTGGAAGGAAGGCGAGGCAGGCTCCAAACGAAGTTTTCCCCTCGGCGAGGGGCCGTTCCCGATCAGCCGGCTCGCCAGCCTGGCCGATGCCGCCCGCCGGCTGCTGGGCAGGGGAAGGGAACTTCAACCGGTGCTTTTCAACTCCTACCACCGCGCTTACCTGATCTCCGCCGACGGAAAATTCCGGCTCACCATCGACAGCGGCCTGCGCTTTGGCCCTTACCGCACCACCGGCGCCAGTTTTCTGCCCTACGCCCTCCCCGGCCTCGTCCTGGAAGTGAAATATGCCATAGAAGACGAGCCCGATAGCGATGTTGTCTTCCAGAACCTGCCCTTCAGGCGCACCAAAAGCTCGAAATATGCTACGGGCCTGGAATTGGTGTATGGGGGGGGAGGTAAGTAGTTTGATACATTTATTGTAACTCATACTGCTTCGGAAGGAAATGCGGCGTCAATAGGATTGTTCCTGGGGCTGGGGTTATATTGCTATATTGTTATATTGTTATATTGTTATATTGTTATATTGTTATATTGTTATATTGTTATATTGTTTTTCCAGCTCTCCCAGGGAGGGTGGAAGGCCGGAGGGTAGGAAGGCCGGTGCTCCATAAGCTCAACCATTCAACCATCTGGCCATCCATTACGCGGGCATCGCCAGGTGTTTGCCCGTAGATATTCCAGTCACCCAGTCACCCAGTCTCACCAGCGGGTTGCAGGTATAAAGCGAATCAGAACTTTGGGCAGAGGATTGTTTCGTTTTCGTATTCTCCCAGATAGGCCACGGAAATTTCGAAAGCTCCGTTTCTGTTGCGGGCGGCGCCGATGGCGTTGGTTTTGGCGTCGTAGCTGAGGCCCAGCAGGAAATTGTTGTATTCGATGCCCACCATGGCGACGACGGCGTCGAGGGAGAAGGAATCATCGGCGTTGCCGACGGGGCGGGCCCAGCCGCCGACGTGCAGGGCGGTTCCGCTGATGTCGTCCACCAGGAATCGGAAGTTGGCGCCGGCATTGACGGCCAGGTGGGGCCCCTGTTTGTAGAACAGGGCCCGGGGCTGAATGCGGACGCTTTCCCCGGCGGGGATGCTCAGGCTTCCGTAAGCGGTATATTTGCGGAGCAGGAAGTTCTGGTCACTTTTTTCCGGTTCGTCAGGGTCGTAGAAGAAGCTGACCTGAGGTTCCAGGAGGTGGTACAGGGCGCCGCCGGCATAAATGCCGATGCCGCGCTCGGGCGCATAGGAATAGTTAAGCCCCACGGCAAAATCGGCGGTCGCGTAGTTGTTTTCGGGCAGGATTTCGGAAGTGGGGTTGGCGTAACCGGTAGAGCCGGAAAACTGGTCTTCGAAAATGAGGTTTTCATAACTGAAGTTCCGTTGCGCGATGCCGGCCTGGAAACCAAGGCTGAGGAACTGGTCGTTGCGCGCGCTCAGCGATTTGTGGAAGCTGCCCACTACGTTGATCTGGTTGTTGGAGTAGCCAACTTCGGGCGCCTTGTCGTTGTAGAATACCACACCGACTCCGAAGGCGTCCTTATACCTCTTGCCGATATTGCGGAAGCCGAAGCGCAGGTCGATGGCGCCGGAAAAAGTCTTGTAGGGGTCCTGGTCGCGGTAGATGAACGCCACGCGGTACTTTCCGTCAAATGTCCCCGTCAATGCGGGGTTGAGTGTCAGGGGGGAAGCGAAAAACTGGCTGAAGTGCTGGTCTTGCGCCCGGGCGATAGCGATGGCGGTACAAGCGAGAACGATAGTCAGTAAGTATTTCCTCATTGTTTTTTTCTATTATTTTTTGCAGCTGAAGGAAGGGCAGGCGGCCCAAAGGTATAGCCTTTGCCCATAATTTTGTACTGAAGTCAACGGACTTTTCAGAAGAAATATTATTTTTGGAATATATCATGATGCCACCCTGCCGGATTTAGCCTGGAGGGCGAGGCCGGAAATGGCGCATGGCTGGGAAAACCACGCTCCCGGGAGCAGAAAAAACCGATACCCGCATGTCTTATGCAATCTGTCCGATAAGCATGGCGCCGGTGCGCAGCGGCTCGTCCCACAGCAGTGAGATGGTATCGCAGTTGCTGTTCGGCGAGTTGGTGGAAGTGCTGGAGGCCAAAGGCCGGCAGTGGCTGAAAGTGCGCTGCGCCCACGACAATTTTGTCGGGTGGGTGGCCGGCAACCAGTTAAAAGCCATTACGCCGAGCGAATTTGAGTACTTCCGGCAGCACTATGCCTACAGCCTTGAGCTTTACCACCCGCTGATGGCCGAAGACTTTTGCATGCCGGTCGTTATGGGCGCCCGTTTTCCCGGCTTTGACGGCATGCGATTCCGGCTGGAGGAAACCCATTTCACATTCAGCGGGCAGGCCGTTTTTCCCGAAAATATCGAAGCAGCGCCTGAATTCCTCCTCAAAATTGCGCGCCGCTACCTGAATGCCCCTTTCCTCTGGGGCGGGCGTTCTCCCATGGGGATCGATGCTCCGGGCCTGGTGCAGATGGCCTTCCAACTGGCGGGTGTCGCCCTTCCCCGCGATGCGGCGCAGCAGATCTACCTCGGCGAACCGGTCGGGTTTATCGAGCAGGCACAGCCGGGCGATGTGGCCTTTTTTGAAAACAGGGCCGGGCGGATATCCCACTGCGGCATCCTGCTATCCGACAATGAAATCCTGCACGCTTTTGGCAGCGTCCGGGTGGACAGCCTCGACCACTATGGCATTTTCAATAAAAGCCTGGGCCGCTATACCCACAGCCTGCGGCTGGTCAAACGCCTGCTCCGCGAAAAGGCGCCGGCCAGGCCCGAAACTGCGCCGCTGCGGGAAATGGCGAAAAACCAGGTAGGCTTGTTCGACTGAGCGCGCCGCTCACACCGCCTGAATGATGTCGTATTTCGTGATGATGTGCAGGGCGCCTGCCTTGTCCCGGGCGATTACCGCAGGTATGGTGCGGTCCACGTATTTGCTCAGCTGGCTGAAGGGCAGGTCGGTGCTGACGACCGGGAATGGGCTGCCCATGATGGCGGCGACCTTCTCCTCCGAATGCCCCAGGGGGGTTTCCAGCAGGTAGGACAGTACTGCCGTTTCGGTAATGGAGCCCACCATGTCTTCTCCCCGCATGACCGGCATCTGGGAAATGTCGTGCTCTTTCATCAGTTTGAAAGCCGTGCGCACGGTGTCTTCGGCGGTTACCGTGAAAAACTGCCTGCTTTTTTTCAATGCGAGGATGTCCTTAACGCTCAGTTCGCGTTCCAGGAAGCCGCGCTCCCGCATCCAGTCGTCATTATAGACCTTGCCGACGTAACGGCTGCCGTGGTCGTGGATGACGACCACCACGACATCGTCTTTGGTGAGCCTGTCGCGGAGTTGCAGCAGCCCCGCCACGGCCGATCCGGCGGAATAACCCAGCAGCAGGCCTTCCTCCCGGGCCAGGCGCCGGGCCATCAGGGCGCCGTCCTTGTCGGCAACCTTCTCAAAATAGTCGATGACGCTGAAATCCACGTTTTTCGGCAGGATGTCTTCGCCGATGCCTTCGGTGATGTAGGGGTAGATCTCCTTGGGGTCGAATTCGCCGGTTTCGTGGTACTTTTTGAATACCGAGCCGTAGGTGTCGATGCCCCATACCTTGATGGCCGGGTTTTGTTCCTTGAGGTATTTCCCGGTGCCCGAGATGGTGCCTCCCGTCCCCACGCCGGTGACGAGGTGGGTGACCCTGCCGTCCGTTTGCCGCCAAATCTCCGGGCCGGTGGTTTCATAGTGGGCCTGCCGGTTGGAGAGGTTGTCGTACTGGTTGCACCAGTAGGAGTTGGGGATTTCAGTGCTCAGGCGCCGGGCTACGGAATAATAGGAGCGGGGGTCTTCCGGTTCGACATTGGTCGGGCAGACGATCACTTCCGCCCCTGCTGCCCGGAGCATATCCATTTTTTCCCTGGACTGCTTGTCGGTTGTGGTGAAAATGCATTTGTAGCCTTTGACGGCTGCCGCCAGGGCCAGGCCCATGCCCGTATTCCCGGAAGTGCACTCGATGATGGTGCCGCCGGGCTTCAGGTCGCCCCGCTGTTCTGCATCTTCAACCATCTTCAGCGCCATGCGGTCCTTGATGGAGTGGCCGGGGTTGAAGGTCTCGACCTTCATCAGGACGAGGGCGGGAATGCCTTCCACGACTTTGTTCAGTTTCACCAGCGGCGTGTTGCCGACTGTTTCGAGGATATTGTTGCGGTAATCCATTTTAAGCTGTTGGCCTGTTGATTTGCCGGGCTGAATCCGGAGCGGCAAAGGTAAGGAAAATCGTCAACGGTGGTATTTAACCCGGACGAAAAAGCGGGGGTCGATTGCGCCGAGGGCTTTGGCGGCCAGGGGAGAAAGCACCACAACCACCTCATCCTTGTAGGCCGTGTCCGGTATTCTGCCGATCACCTTGGCGTAAACGGTGCGTTTGCTCATGGGGTTGGTGACGGCGATGATGGAATTGGCCGGGGCGAAGCGGTGCATGGCGTAGAGCCCGGAATCTTCCCTGCTGTCGGTTTTCCAGATGGCAGCGCCCTGGTGCTCGTATTCCTTTTTTCCGCTCATTTCATGCTGGTATATTTTGCGCAGGGCATTGTTGCTTCTGGACAGGGGGTCGCCGGAATAGGCGCGCAGGCTGTCCGGCACGCCGTGGATGCTGAGCCAGCCGACATGCAGGTACTGGCCTTCCCTGAGTGTGTGGTCAGGCAGGCGGTTGCGCTCCATGAGGTCTTCGACGGGCATTTTGAAATACACCTTGGAGATGCGGTACATGGTGTCTCCCTTTTTTACAACATAAAATGCCGGGGCGAATTCTTTGGGCGAGAAATTGCCCGTTGGGTACCGCCTGATGGCCCGGTTGGGGATCGGCACCCGCACGGCCATCCCCGGGGCGACGGGCTGGTCTTTCAGGCCGGGGTTGTAGAAGTAGAGTTCTTCTACCGACAAGCCGTAAAAGCGGGCCAGGGAATAGAGCGTTTGTTTGGGCTGGATAATATGTTCCAGGTATTTTTCATTGAAACCGTCGACCCCCAGAAAAATGGTATCTTTGGCGGTGAGGTAGTGAAGGCTGTCCCCCGTGCCGGCATGGCTCATCAGGGGCAACAGGAGCAGCGCGAAAAATGACGTTTTCCTCATAGTGTTTCCAGTTTGCTGATTCACAAATATATGAAAACAGTTGGTATCATTCCCGCCCGTTTTGCTTCCACCCGCTTTCCGGGCAAGCCATTGGCGGAGATTGGCGGGAAAACCGTGATCCGGAGGGTGTACGAACAGGCCAGTAAGGCCAGGCGGCTCGACGAGGTTCTGGTTGCCACCGATGATGAGCGCATCTTCCGCCATGTGGAGTCTTTCGGCGGGCAGGTGGTGATGAGCCGGCAGGAACACCAGTCGGGCACCGACCGCTGTGCCGAAGCGGCCCGGCGCCTCGACGAGGTGGATATCATTATCAACATCCAGGGAGACGAGCCTTTCATCGCTCCCGAACAGATCGACCTGGTTGCGGAGCCGCTGGCGCGCAGGCAGTCGGTGCAGATCAGCACCCTGGCCAGGCGCATCAGCCGGGAGGAGGAACTGCACAACCCCAACATTGTCAAAGTGGTTTTCAACCGCCAGCAGATGGCCATGTATTTCAGCCGAAGCACCATTCCCTACCTGCGCGGCCTGCCGCCAGAGCAATGGCTGCCTTCCGGTGTGTTCTATAAACACATCGGGCTGTACGGCTTTCGCCGGGAAGTATTGCTCGATGTGGCCCACCTGGAGCCTTCCACCTACGAGCGCCTCGAATCCCTGGAACAACTGCGGTGGCTGGAGGCAGGCTACGGCATCTTCGTCAACATCACCGAATCAGAGACTATCGGCATCGATACTCCGGAAGACCTGGAGCGGGCCCGGGCCTGGGTTGGGCAGTAAAGCAGTACGCCAATATGCCGTGAATCTGAGCATATTGGCGTACTGGCGCTGGTAGGCTGCTTATTTCACCACTACTTTTTCCATTCCTCTTCCTTTCTCGGTGCGCACTTCCACCCAATACAGGCCTTTGGGCAGGCTGCTCAGGTCGAGGGCGCGGGTGGCGGGCCATGCATTGGCTTCCCGGCGGAACATCACCACCTGCCCGAAACCGTTCGTTACCCGCAGTTCCAGTTGCCTGGCTTCTTCCTGGATTTCCAGGTAAACCATGCCGTTGGAGGGGTTGGGGTACAATTTGAGGGGCAGCGCCTTTGGTTGTGCTTCGAAGCTGCCCACCAGCCCGTCAACAGGGCCGTCGGCGAAGACGACGAGGTTGCATGCAACGATGAGGTGGGGGTTGAAGCCGTCGTCGCAATCGGGGCAGGTCGAGCCGCTGACGCAGCCAGGGTTGTTGGGGTGGCAGTTATCCACATAATCCTCGTCAAAGACGTAGCGGAGGTTGACGTTGCTGTTGCTGATGAAGGGCGCCATGTCGAAGTCAAACCAGTGGGCGATGGCGCCGGGGCACCACCCTGCCCGGTCGTAGAACCAGGTGCCGTTCTGGGGCTGGCAGCCGTCGGGGTTGGGGTTGCAGTCCTGCCAGTTGTGCTGCTCGAAGGTTTGCACACCATTGACCCAAATGTGGTGGGTGTCTTCGTGGAATTCGGCAGCATTGCCGGTATTGTTGTCTCCCCAGCCGTGGCCGCTGGAAACCAGCTTGAGGGTGGCGGCGGCGGTGTTGGCGGGGAAATGAATGCTGCGCTCTTCCACGGGCTGAAGGTTGGCTGGGTCCCCGAAAGGATAGGTTTCCTGCCAGATCACGTCGATGGAGCTGTATTTATGGGCCGGCGCGCCGGCTTTGTAATCGAACCGCAGTTCGTATTCAAAGCCGTTGTCCAGCGTCTCACAGTTGAGGCGGAAAGCAATTTTGCCCTGAAGGGTGGACATATAGTCGGTCAGGTCGATGGAGTGGGAGCAGGGCACGCCGTAGGGGGTGATGTAGCGGAAAATCTCCACCCATTGCCCGTTGTGGCCTTTGGCTTCAACCCAGGCCACGCGGTCCCAGGGGCCGCAGCCGCCGGAAGGGCAGCTCACCTGCAGGGTAGCCGTGATCTGGCTGAAAGCCCCCAGATAGGAGGGCAGTTCGGCTTCCACGACCTCTGATGTTTGGGTGGAATTCAGCCAAACGCCGGTGGCGGCGACTACGTCGTTGATGTCGGAAACCTGCTCCACGATATTGATGTTCACGCTTTGGGTCGCGGCGGCCCCGAAGTTGTTTGTGGAGATGATGTTTACCGTGTAGCTGCCGTATGCAGGCGGGTCCCACCATGCGGTATAATGGCCGTTGCCCCAGTCTCTTGGCTGTATATCCTCACCATTGACCTGGAAGTACACATCGGACACCGAGAACAGCTCCGGATAATCGATGGTGGCGATGGCAGCCAACTGGATCGGGGAGAGCTCGGGTACATAGACATCACCCGCCAGCGGGTTGCGGGCGTCTATGACGGGCACGAAGGTGTCGGGGTCGAGCACCTGGAAGGTGTTGATGATGTCTTCGGCAGGCTCATAGGTGTCATCACCGGCCTGGCTGGCCCTGATGACGACCTCGCCGGCCAGGCCGTCCAGCGTGACGATGTTGCCGTCGACGGTGGCCGGGCCGGAAACGACTTCATAGGAAACGGGCAGCCCGGAGGTGGCGCTGGCGTTAAGTTCAAAGGGTTCTGCCGTAGTCAGTTTGTTCGGGATCTGTGGGAAGGTGATGGCCTGGAAACCGATGTCCAGCACGCCCCCGAAATTGGAGGTGGGCCCGTTCAGGGCAAAATTGAGCAGGTCGGCGTCGCGTTCCCCGTCACCGATCTCACACTTGAGTTTGGTGATGGATGTATTGTCCTCGCCGGGTACGCCCTGGTTAAATTTGTAGTACAACTGCAGTTCGGGTTCGTCGCCCGTCAGTTCGTTCTCCATCATATCCTGTATCTCCGCAGGCGTCAGGGCCTTGGTCCAGACGGACAACTCATCCACGCGGCCGCCGAAGTTGAAATTGAAACCGGCCAGGATACTCTTGCCGATGGCGAAATCCACGTTGTTCAGTTCAAAGGTGCCGGAAGCAGCCGTGCTGCCTTTGAGCACGCCATCGATATACAAGGCGACCTTCGCGCCGTCATACACCCAGGCGATATGCTGCCAGGTTTCCGGCACGATGCTGAAGGCCGGCGCGACGTATTCGAAGAAGCCTGTGGAATTGTGATACCGGCACTCGATCGTCCCGTTGTTGAGCTGGATCAGGTAAAAGCCGTTGTTGCCCCGGAAGCCCATCATGCCCTGGCCGTAGGCCAGCTGGTCGGTGTAGTACCAGCCGGCCATCGAGAAGGCGTTGGCATTGGCGATGTACTGGGAGCCGTCGTCGAGCAGCACGTAGTCATCCACCCGGTCGAAGTGCAGGTACTGGTCCGACTGGGCCTGCACGCTCTGGAGATGGAAGCCCCAGAGGAAGAGAATGATCAGGCTGGAATGCAGGGCAATTTTTTTCATGGTATATTTTTTTGGTTTTGTATGAATCAAAGTGAATTTCTGAGCCTTCTTCGCGCCAACCTTAAACCGGGCCCGTCCTCTTCCGGCTACTGTCGGGGCCAGCCGGGTAAAAACTTTAAACCTGAAACTCGCCGAACCTCCGAAGGCTCTGCCGGCTTCCAGCGGAACCCTGGCTAAGGAGTCCACCACACCTTCACCCGTTCCGAATCCTCCACCATCTTACTCACCTGAGCAGCCCAGTTGACGGAGTTGTTTTCCGCTTCGGAAGGCGGGTAGGGGAACCGGAAGTGCGCAAGCGGGGGCCCTTCTCTCGGCGTCATGCCGGTGCGGCGGGCCAGGGCGTAGGCTTCCCAGGGCTGGCGGAAGGCATCCAGCCAGCGCTGGGCGTAGATGAATTCCAGTTTTTTATCGGTAGTGAAAATACTGACGCGGGGGTGGTTCGTCACGGCGAATATCTCGCCCTGCGTCAGGATCGGTGATTTGTTTGCCCATATTCCGCAGTTCAGCATGACGTTCTGCCAGAACTGGATGGAGGCGGCCACCCCCAGGGTGTATTCGCCCTCCGCTTCGCCGGCGTCCATGCCCACACCCAGCCCGCGCAGGTAGGCCTCCGCTTTCAGGAAGTGCACTTCGGCAGCCGTCAGGATGACTTCCGGAATGTCCCTTTCGTCCCGGATCAGGTAATAGTTGAAAGGGGAATAGATGTTGGAAGCCCCTTTGGCCGAGTAGTTGACATCGCGGTGCGGCTGGTAGGGGATGCCGCCCGATGGCGGCGTGCCCGGTTCGGGTATTTGCGGGAAAGCAGCCCACTCGTTCGCGTTGTTGGTTTCGAAAAAGATGTAGGCGCGGGGGTCGTAGATGCCGCTCCCGCCGGTATCGTTGCTGCTCGACAGCAGGTTCCACACCGTCGTACCCATCCGCAGTTTATTGTGTTCGCGAAACGACCAGTTGACGCTTTCGTTGCGCCAGTCCTGGGCGGCGGGCGACATCAGCACGTCCTCGCCCTCGCGGATCAGCGGCTGGTTGTTTTCCAGGATATCTTGGATGATGGGCGTGGCGTAGGCGGGGTCTTTTTCCACCATCCGCATGGCGTGCCGCAGCCGGAGGGCGTTGGCGAACCTTTTCCAAAGAAGCATGTCGCCATTGAAGAGGTTGTCAAAATCGCCGAAGCTGACATAAGGCGTTCCGGAAGGGGTTGTGGCCCCGGGTGCGGTATTGATATGCCCGGCGGCCCATTCCAGCTCTTCCATCAGGTGCTTGTAAATCTCTTCCTGGGCGTCGAATTTCGGGCGGGCGTAGTCCAGCGATTCGAACCCTCTTCCGGCATCGAAGAAGGGGATGTCGCCGAACAGGTCGGTGAGGCGGAAGGTTTTGTAGGCCAGCAGGATTTTTACCATGGCCCGTGCGTTGTCCAGCGCTTCGGGCTCCGTGTCCATCTCATCGAGCCGCCGCTCGATCTCCCGGATATGGGCCAGGGCGCGGTAATAGCTGCTCCAGGCTTCCTCGGCGCCGATGTTGATGTTCTGAAAGGTAGCCGCCGTCAGCGCTGCCTGCTGGGTGAGGCCGTAGAGGGTTTCGTTGTGCATGTAGAACTGTTCGTTCCAGCCCAGGCGCAGGGAATTGACCACGGTATTGAAGAGCGGCCCGATGTCAGTTTGGGTGGGGTAGAAGGGGTTGCGGTTGATCTCTTCGAAGTCTTTTTCGCAGGCTGGGGTGGTGAGCAGTGAGATAATCAATGCAGTATAAACAGATGTTTTTTTCATGTTTTGAATATTTCAATTTTTTACCGCAAGGCAAAGGCACAGTGAAGAGCGCGGGGCAGAAACTTTTCTTGCGAAAAACTTCTGTGCTTTCTGCGCCTTTGCGGTTCATTTTCAAAAAGCCGCATTCAAGCCCAGCGTCAGGGAGCGCACGCCGGGGTAGGACGCCCATTCCAGGCCCTGCGCATTGCCCGCTCCGTTTGCGCCCTCGGGGTTTACCCTGTCGGGCAGCGTCGTGTACAGGTAAAACAGGTCTCTGCCAACCAGGGAAAGGCTCAGTTCCTGAAAAATACCGGATTTATCCAGCAGTTTCTGGGGCAGGCGGTAGGAGAGGGCTACCTCCCGCAGTTTTACCCAGGAATTTTCGAGGATGCCCGGAGTGGTGAGGAAGTGCCCCCAGCCGCCGGTATTGCCGATGTATTTGAAGTAGTAATGCACGACCTTGTCGTTGGGGCGCCCGTTGGCGTCCACTCCCGGCAGGATGACCCCGATATTGCGCACCTGCCCGTCCGGCCCGGTGTAGGGCAGCCCCCCGCCCAGGCGTTCCTTCAGGGTTTCGGGGCTCTGCCCCGTCTGCAGCCCGATGACATAAGAACCGGCGTAGATGTCGCCGCCCCATTTGGTGTCCACCAGGGTGCTGATGGAGAAGCCCTTGTAGCGGAAGTTCATAGTCCATCCGCCGGTGAAATCGGGTGAGGCGTTGCCCACAGGCACGCGGCTGTCGGTGAACAGGTAATGGGTGCCTTCTTCGTTGACGATGGGTTGCCCTGTGCCCGGGTGGTAGATGTAGTCATAGCCGACGATGGCGCCGTACTCTTCGCCTTCCCGCACGGCGATGGCGGGCCCGTTCAGGCCCCAGATGTTGGCCAGTTCCAGTATCTCCGCCCCGTCGCCCAGGCTGGCCACAAAATTCCGGTTGCGGTTGACGTTCAGCCCCGTCCGCCAGGAGAAATCCCGTTTGTGGATCAGGGTGACGTTCAGAATGGCCTCGAAGCCCTTGTTTTCCAGGACGCCGGTGTTGATCCGGATGCGGCTGGCGCCGGAGGAGGCGGGCAGGGGGGAATCCAGTATCTGGTCGAAGGAGCGGATGTAGTACCAGGTGAAGTCGAAGTTGATCCGGTCTTCGAGCAGCCCCATGGTAGCGCCGAGCTCATAGGAGTTGGCCTGCTGTGGCCTCAGGGCGATGGGCGGAATGGTGCCCGGCAGGGACGCCGTCTGGCTCCCGCCGAAGGCGCCCGTGGTATAGGTGAAATCGACCTGGTAGGGGTCGGTGTCGGAAGCCGTCTGGGCGTAAGCGCCCCGCAGTTTGAGGAAACTCAGCCATTTCTGGCGCCAGTCGAAGGCTTCGGTAGCGATGAAGCTCAGGGAGGCGGAAGGGTAGAAGTAGGAGTTGTTCTCCGCCGGCAGGGATGATGACCAGTCGTTGCGGCCGGTGAGTTCGAGGAAAACAAAATCCTCGTAGCTCAGGTTGAGAAAGCCGTAGAGCGAGTTGATCTTTTTGTCGAAGCGCACCTCCGAAGGGATGGGCACGGTCAGCTGGTCGTCGTAGTTGCTGAAGCTGAACAGCCAGGGGTTGATCCAGCGGCCGCTGCTGCCCCGCAGGCCGTAGCGGCTGCGCTCCCACTGCGTGCCGCCGAACGAAAGGCTTGCGCTGATGGGCGAATGGAAGAGGGCTTCCTTTCTGGCGGTGATGAGGAATTCGTTGTTGCGCACCAGGTCGCGGTTCAGCTCATTGGAGTACCCGCCGCCCTGCACCCCGAGGCGGTCTATGGGGTTGTTGCGCGTTTCGAACTGGTTGAGCGTAAAGTCCATGCCCAGCCGCCCGGTCACGTTGAGCCAGGGGGTGATGTCGTAGATCAGCGACAGGGCGCCGATCAGCTTGTTTCGATCCAGTTCGGTATTGTTGTTGTAGGTGTTCCACCACAGGTGCGGCGGGGAAAAAGTAAAGGGGTAGCCGCCCTCGATATCTTCGTAGTTGTTGCGCGTGCCGTCGGGCAGGATGTTGATCTCCTTCTCCAGCCCCTTGTAGCTGCGTGGCCAGCTATAGAGGATGCCCTTGCCGAAAGAACTGTTGTTGTCATCGCCCAGGGTGGGGCTGTTGAGGCGGTAGTAGTTGATGTAGGAAACGGAGAGGTCGGCGTGGACCTTGGAGGAGATGTCCAGCCGGGAACCCAGGTTGACGGAGGTTTGATTGTATTTGCTGTTGGGGATGATGGCGCCGTGATCTGTCCTGGTGAGGGAAACCCGCAGGGCGCCCATTTCGCCGCCGCCCGAAAAAGCCAGGTTGTGGGTAGTGGTATGGCCGTTGTTGAAGAACAACTTCAGGTTATCCGGCTGGGGGTCGAAGGGGCGTATTTCGCCGTCCCACCAGCGCACCATCTGCCCTTCCATTTTCGGGCCCCAGGATGCGCCGGTGGAGTAGAAGCCGAACAGTTCCGTGGTCGGTTTGCCGAAAGGCCCGTCGTTGGCGTGGATTTCGCGGGGGTAGATGTAGTTGCCCTCGTCGTCCGTTGGCAGGGTGGGTTCCGACAGGCTGATGGGGCCGCCGGCGCCGAAGGTGTTCTGCACGTCGCGGTAGCGGAAGGGCTGTACGATCTTGTGCTGTACGGAATAGTTGACTCCGATGCCTTTCTGCCTGGCGCCCCGTTTGGTCGTGATGAGCATCACCCCGTTGGCGCCGCGTGAGCCGTAGAGCGCCGATGCCGTCGGGCCTTTCAGGATGTTGACGCTCTCGATATCCATGGGGTTGATGTTGTTGATGGCGGAGCCCCAGTCGACGCCCCGGCCCACGTCCTGCATGCCCGGCTCGTTCTCCAGCGGCACCCCGTCCACCACGATGAGCGGCTGGTTGTTGGCGTTGATGTTGTTGTTGCCGCGGATGACGATGCGGGTAGTGCCGCCGTCCACGCCGTTGGGGGTAGTGACCTGCACCCCTGCCGACCTTCCGCTCAGGGCGCTGACCAGGTTGGGCGCATTGGACAGCATCAACTCCTGGCCCTCGAATTTTTCGGTGGAATAGCCGATCTCGCGCTTCTGCCGTTTCACGCCCAGGGCTGTGACGACCACTTCGTCCAGTTGTTCGGCATCGAGTTGCAGCACGACATCCACCTGCTGCCGCCCTTCGATGGGTATTTCCAGGGTTTGGAAGCCGATATAACTGAAAACCAGGGTGCTTTGCCCGTCGGGCGCCTGCAGTTCATAGGCGCCATCGAGATCGGTGGAGGCGCCGAGTGTTGTTCCTTTTACGCTGACATTCACCCCGATGAGGGGCTCGCCGTCCTCTGCGGAGGTGACGGCGCCCTTTACGAGGTGCTGGGCAGGCAGGAAGTGAGCTCCGGACAGGAAAAGGAGCAGCAAGAGGAGCGTAGTTCTTTGCATGCGGGCTAATGTTTTTGTTTGCCGGCCCTCTGCCAGTGGCAGGGGCCGGTTTCAAAAATAGGAGAAATAGTTGGATTTAGGGAACGTTTTGCAAATACCTGGGCGGGGCAGGCGCCCGAATTTGCAGTTGCGGGATTTCAGGATTGCCGGGGTTCATTCCCGATGCTGAATTGCCGGGCCGGGAGTGTTTCTTTTTATATATTTACCGGAAAGAAGAACTGAACAATGAAAAAACCGACGAATTACCTGGTAATTATGCTGGCAACCCTGCTGGTTGGTTGCGGCGTCCATCAAAGAAAGAGCGACGCAGGCTTTACCCCCCTTTTCAACGGCAAAAACCTGGATGGCTGGGTGATGCATGGGGAAGAACGCTGGTATGTCGAAAACGGCGAACTGATCTGTGAAAGCGGCCCCCGGGCGGAATACGGCTATTTGTCCACTGCCGATTATTACGACAATTTCGAGCTGAGCCTCGAATTCAAACAGGAAGCAAATGGCAACAGCGGCGTTTTCTTCCGTTCCACCTTTGAAGGGACAAAGGTCAGCGGGTGGCAGGTGGAGGTGGCGCCTCCGGGAAGCAACTCCGGCGGGATATATGAATCCTACGGCCGCGGCTGGTTGATAAAACCCGATCCGGAAAAGGACAAAGCCCTGAAAATGGGCGAGTGGAACACGATGAAAATAAGGGCCGAAGGCCCGCTTGTCACGACCTGGCTCAACGGGGTGGAGATGGTGCGGATCGAAGACGCGAAGATCGGCGATGGGAAAGGGGCGATTGCGCTGCAGATCCATGACGGCGGGGGGATCAAGGTGCGGTGGCGGAATATCATGGTGAAGCCGCTGGGGAAATAAGGGTTGGTTTTTACATTCAAACCTTCGAGGTTTTCAAAACCTCGAAGGTTTGAATCTTTTTCATTACCTAAAAGAATATATAATCACATGAAAAGAAGAGATTTTATAAAAAACGCAGCAGCATTATCATCGATCGCTATTTTGCCCTCCACCGCCTGGGCGTTGGGCAAAAGCGGCAGCCTCAGGACGGCGCATATCGGCGTTGGGGGAATGGGCATGGAAGACCTCCGGGCGATTGCATCGCACGAGTCCGTTGTCGTCACCGCTTTGTGCGATGTGGACGCCAACAACCTGGCCGTTGCGCACAAGATGTTTCCCGATGCGAAGATATACCGGGATTACAGGAAGCTCTTTGAGGAGATGGGCGCTGATATCGATGCCGTGGTCGTATCGACTCCCGACCACACCCACGCGCCTGCGTCCATGATGGCCATGGAAATGGGCAAACCCGTGTATTGCCAGAAGCCCCTGACGCACCATGTGGCCGAGGCCCGGGCCATGCGCAAGCTGGCGGAGGAGAAAAAGCTGGTCACCCAGATGGGCATTCAGGTGCATTCTTTTTATGATTACAAGCTGGCCACTTTGCTGATCCGCTCGGGAATAATTGGCAAAGTCAAAACGGTCAGGGCATGGTCTCCCAAAAACTGGGGCTTCGACGGCCCGGCGCCGCAGGGAGAAGACCCCGTTCCCGCCCATCTGGACTGGAACCTCTGGCTGGGCACTTCGCCCCAAAGGCCCTACAAGGAGAACTATTACCACCCCGGCAACTGGCGCAAAGTGCTGGATTACGGCTGCGGCACCCTGGGCGACATGGGCGTGCACATTTTTGACACTCCCTACAACGCCCTGGAACTGGATGTGCCCAAAACGATCAAGAACCAGTGCAGAAAGCCCACCGGCTTCGGCTTCCCCGAACACAATATCGTCACCTACACCTTCCCGGGCACCAGATACACGGCAAAAACCCTGAAGTGGGTGTGGTACGACGGCCCGGGCGCGCCGGAAATTCACAAGGAACTGAGGCTGCCCGACAACGAAAAGCTCCCGGAGCAGGGCGCCATGTTCATCGGCGAAAAAGGCCGGCTGCTCCTGCCGCACTTCATGGAACTGCCCCGCCTGATCGTGGATGGCAAATACCGGAACATGGATGCGGAAATCGCCGGCATCGGGAAAGCTGAAAACCTCGGCGCACCCATCCGCAACTACGACTCTGAAGGCAAAAAGCACTACCATCAGTTCGTGGACGCCTGCCTGGGCAAGGATAGCTGCAGCGCGCCTTTCTCCTATGCAGCGCGGCTCACGGAAACCATCCTGCTGGGCGTCATCGCCGGCCGTTTCCCGAACAAGACGCTGCACTGGAACAGCGCGAATGCCAGCTTTGCCGAGGAAGCGGCCAATGCGTTTCTGGATGCGGAGTACAGGAAGTTTTGATGGAAAGCGGGTAGCTGTACTTCGCGGCCCGCAGGGCAGCCGCATTGGCCGGTGCCGACAGCACCTGCCGCCTGACGGCTCTAAGCCGTCAGGCGGCTTTACCTGGCCGGGCGGAATTCTTTTTTCTCAACGAGGAGCGCATGCTTTGCAACCTGCTGCTGCACGGCTACAGCGTGCAGAACCTTATGCAGGTGGTGGCCGGCGTTTCGCGCGCTTGCCGGGGAGGAGTGATGGCACTTTTTCTCTTTGGAGACATTCAAAGCTATGAACAGGAGGAGGGCCAGCCATAATAGCAAGAAGGCTTCCTTGCCTTGGATTGTCGTGGTAATTGGCAGGAAAAGAACTAAAAGTGCTATTTTAGCATTGCATAAGGAAACACTTAAAGGCATGATAAACTGGAAAGACCATATCCATTCGAATGAAGAGGTTTTGCTCGGCAAGCCGGTGATCAAGGGGACCAGGATATCGGTGGAGTTCATCCTGGAGCGCCTGGCCAATGGCTGGACCGAACAGGAACTGCTGGAGAATTATCCAAGGCTGACCCGGGATGCCTTGAAAGCGGTGTTTTCCTATACCTACGAATGTATGAAGGACGGCATGCTTTATATCCCCAAAGTGAGTAGAGCATAGCCTATGAAATTATTGGCCAATGAGAACTTCCCTTTGAAAAGCTTTGGGGCCCTCAAAGAAAAAGGTTACGATATCAAACATATTGGGTTTGGCCGCAGGTGTGAGCGGCCTGAGCGTAAGTATGAGCATCTTAGGCCTGCCAACTGCTTACTGTTTACTGGAAACCCTGTCCGTTCCTATGAACTGGGATGGCAGGGCCGGGCCGGGGCTGTGAGCTGGGTTTTCCAGAATTTCGGGAGGAAATTAACCGTTGTAGTCAGCTAATTTTCCCAATTTCCCATAAATTATCTATTTTTCCTATCTGATTTTCAGCACGCGAAAACTGCTATGGCAAAGGAACCCCAAAAAGGCATCGATTTCAGAGCCGCAGGGCGCAAGACGCCAAAGGGGCTGAATTACCTTCTGGCCGTTGCCATCAATGAATACGAACACCACAACAAACTTTCCAATTGCGTCCGCGATGCTGAGCAACTCGTAAAGGTGCTGCATGGCAGGTATGGCTTCCGCCCGGATGAAACCACCACCTTATTTGACAAAGACGCCACAGCCGCTAACCTGTACAAAAACCTGGTGGAGCTGAGCAAAAAGGTAACACCACAGGATAATGTCATCATTTACTTCTCGGGCCACGGTTTTTTCGACCGCTCCGACCATACCGGCCACCTTGTTACGGTTGAGGCTTCAGAAGGTGCTGTCTGGCAATATTTCTCCAACGCCAACCTGGTCAACCGCATCCGGGCCATTAACAGCTTCCACACTTTCCTTATCGTAGATAGCTGCTTTTCCGGCTCTTTATTTGCAAGCAAGGAAGTAAGCGCTACCCCCTTTGCCGAAAAGGTGGAGGGCCTGCCTTCTCGCTGGGCGCTGGCCGCCGGGCAGATCGAGACGGTGGAGGATGGGTTGCATGGGGACCATAGCCCTTTTGCTAAGGCGCTGCTGGCTTTCCTGGAAAAGAACAGCAGCCCCCTGGTGCCGGCTTCTGAGCTCATCCAGCATGTTAAGCGTGTAACTCCGCACAATGCCAGGCAAACGCCAGTTGGCGGGGTGCTGTTCAAGACCGGGGATGTGGGCGGGGAGTTTGTGTTTCACCTGAAGCAGGATGAGGTGGCTGCCTGGGCGGAGGCGAAGGCTGCGAATACTCTGGCTGGCTACCGGCAATTTTTGGAGGCTTTCCCCGAGAGTAACTATGTGCAGGAAGCGAGGAAACAAATTGCCGGGCTGGAAGAGGAAGCAGCCTGGAACCGTGCCAAAACCATAAACACCCTGGCTGCCTACGACGACTACCTCGACGCCTACCCTCAGGGGCGTTATGCCGAAGAAGCTGAAGAGCGCATGGAGGCGCTGGATGAGGAAAAAGCCTGGAGGCAGGCGGTTGCCCGGGCTTCATTGGTTGGTTTTCGGAAATACCTGCGCGCTTATCCGGCAGGTAAATATTCTGGGGAGGCCAGGGAGAGGATACAGGAGTTAAAAGTAGCGCCTGATCCGGAACCTGAGCCAACTATAACAAAAAAGGCGGAGGAGCCCCCGCCAAAACCAACGCCTCCGCCCAGGGAAAAGCCGGCAGAAAAGAAGCAGCACATTTCCCTGAAGGATATGGTTTTCATAGAGGGTGGTTCTTTTGAGATGGGGGATTTATTCGGTGATGGAGAGGAGGATGAAAAGCCGGTTCATACCGTGAAATTAAGTGACTTCTATCTGTGCCGGTTTCAGGTTACGGTTGAAGAATTCAGCCGCTTTGTGGAGGCTACGGGCTACAAGACGGATGCCGAAAAAGGGGATGGTAGCTATTTCTGGGAAGGTCAGAAATGGATAAAGAAAGCCGGCATCAACTGGCGGCATGATGCTGCGGGTAAGCTGCGCTCGGCTGGCGAATACAACCACCCGGTGGTCCACGTCAGTTGGAATGACGCCATTGCCTATTGTAACTGGTTGAGCGAACAGCATGGCTATGAGAAAGTGTATTCTGTCAATGGCGGTACTGTTACTGCCAATTGGAACGCCAACGGCTACCGGCTGCCGACTGAGGCGGAATGGGAATATGCAGCGCGTAGCAGGGGAAAGAAATACAAATACGCCTGGGGCAACAGTAGTACTCCCCATGCTAATATTGCCGATGAAAGCGCTAAAAAGCAGTTTCCCGATTGGACCATTTGGGAAGGCTATGATGATGGATATGTTTATACCTCACCAGTTGGAAAGTTTGAACAGGGAGATTTGGGGTTATCGGATATGATAGGCAACGTCTGGGAATGGTGTTGGGATTGGTACGATAAAAACTACTACGAGCAAAGCAAGAACAGCCGGGACCCCAAAGGCCCGGACAGCGGCTCCCCCCGGGTTCTTCGTGGCGGTTCGTGGTACTTCGTACCCGCCAACGCCCGTTGCGCCCTTCGCGACTTCAGCGTCCCGGGCGTCCGGAGCAGCGACCGCGGTTTTCGTCTTGCCAGGGCGGGTCGTTAGTTTCTGACTTTTTTACCTTTTTACTAAGGAATCTGAGCACGGCATGCCTCGCTTTTCCCAGAGAAGTGCGAGGCATTTTTCTGTGGGCAGCGGAGCTTCCGGCTGGCCCCGCCCGGAAGCGCGTGCGCAGCCGCGCCGGGCGGGGCCAGTTGGAAGCGAAGCGGTGGGCGGCCAGGGGAAAACGGATGCTCCTGAAAGCGCCCCCTGGGCCTGCGAAAAAATCCAGAGACAAGGCCCGTTTTTTACCATATATAGCCGAATCTTTTGCCATGAAATCCCGTAAAAGAGGGCATATATGGCCGGAGAAATAATTTCTGTGTAAAAGCCTGGCGCATATATACGGATTCTATGTGCTGAACCATGCAACTCAGGATATTCACCCTGCCTTTTGACGAGGAAACCGAGGGTTTCCCGGACGAGATCATTACGGAATTCTGCCTCAATAAAAAGGTGCTGGGCATGGAGGCACATTTCTTCCTGCGGGAGGGCAAGCCCTACTGGTCGGTGGCGGTGCATTACGAACTGGTGCTGCCAGAAACAGACAAGCTGCGGGAACTGGACGATAGCCAGAAACTGCTGTTCCAGCGGCTGAAGGAATGGCGCAAGGAAACGGCTGCCAAAGAAGGGCTGCCGGCTTACCTGCTTGCCACCAATGCGCAGTTGATCCAGATGATCCGCCTGCAATGCCGCACGCTGGAAAGCTTTAAGAACGTGAAAGGTTTTGGCAAGCAACGGGTGCAGAAATACGGCAAGCGCATCAATGAGCTGGTTAAAGGCTTTTATGAAGCGGAGGCGGCTAAACAGGCGGAGCGGCCGGAGGAACCGGCGGAGGACAAAAAAGAGGATATGCCCTATTAAATACTCAGGCGATGGCAAAGGTTACGGATTATCCCCTGTACGAGCACTGGTACCGCACGCTGAACTGGATCCTGGACCGCTGCGACCGGATGCCTAAACACACCCGCTTTACGGTGAGCGGGCGCATCGCGCAATTGAGCATCGAGGTGGCGGAGTGGATCACGGAAGCCATCTACACCCGCGACCGGCGGGAGTTGCTTCGGGCGGTGAACAGGAACCTGGAAAAGCTGAGGCTCTATTTCCGGCTCTGCAAAGACCGGCAGTACCTGAGCCCGGGCCAGTACGAATACATCAGCCGGGAGGTCAACCAGGCGGGGGTGATGTGCGGCGGATGGTTAAAGGCTTCCGGCGATGCATAGGTACGGCGGGCTATTTGACGAGTTCACTTCTTTCCGGAACCTGCTGTCGGCTTACCGCAAGGCGCAGCGGGGGACGCGCCGCAACCAGGAAACAGCGGCCTTCTTTTTTTACCTGGAACAGGAGTTGTTCCGCCTGCAGGACGATTTGCGGGCGCTGCGCTACGAGCCGCAACCATATCACTACTTCAAGATATACGACCCCAAAGAGCGCACCATTTCGGTGGCGCCTTTTCGCGACCGGGTGGCGCACCACGCCCTGGTCAACATCCTTGAGCCAGTTTACGAGCGGTGTTTTATCTATGATTCCTACGCCACCCGCAAAGGCAAAGGCACGCATAAGGCTATTGAGCAGGCGCAGCGCTATCTGCGGGCGGAGGGCTGGTTCTTCAAAAGCGATATCGATAAGTATTTCGACAGTATCCGTCACAGCAAGTTGCTCGAGCTCATCCAGCGGAAAATCAAAGACACCCTCCTGCTGGACATCACCGAGCGGATCATCCGAAACGGCGGCGTGGACGGCGTAGGGCTGCCCATCGGCAACCTCACCAGCCAGTTTTTTGCCAACGTTTACCTCAATGGCTTCGACCATTTTGTAAAGGAGGAACTCCGGGTGCGGCGCTATATCCGGTACATGGATGATGTCGTGGAATTTTCAGCGGGCAAAGAACCACTGAAGGTCCACCGCAGGGCTATCGAAGCCTACCTGCATGAGGAGCTGGGCCTGCGGTTGAAACTCAAAGCCACCTTCATCAACTCCGCAGCCAATGGGCTGACGTTTCTTGGGCGGCGTATCTTCCCTCAATTGGTTCGCCATGCGGCGCCTAACCTGCGGCGCATGTCCCGCCGCATGGCGCAGCGGAAGGCGGCGTTGCACGCCGGCGAGATATCCGAAGAAACTTTCCTGCAAAGCATGAACAGCTACTGGGCGGTTTTGCAGTACGGGGGGAATATGGGGCTGAGAAAACACTTACTGGAACGCGGGCCTCCGGCCCGCGATTAAGATAAAGGGCAAGCGGTCTGAGCGGCTCCAACCGGGTTCTTCGTGGCGGTTCGTGGAACAACAAACCCGCCAACGCCCGTTGTGCCAATCGCAACAACAACAACCCGGACAACCGGAACAACAACAACGGTTTTCGTCTTGCCAATACAGTCTCTTCTCCGGAATGCCGGCCTCTACGGATACCGGCAGCGTGAACGAACTGTCCAGCCGCTTGTCCTGCATGCTGCTTTGCGGCATCGAATACCAGCCTGGCCCTTTCCACTTGGTAGCTTTGGCGAAGAGCGGAGAGGGCTTTTTTTGATTTATGCTGATAAATTCCGGGGAAAAAGCGGCTAATTTCCCCTCCAAAACCATTTTTTTCCGATATTCCCCAGGTATTTCAAGCCCAACTTCCAAACCAAATGGCGAAGATATTTATCAGCTCCACTTACCAGGACCTCGTCAGCCACAGGGAAGCCGTCGATAACATTCTGCGCCGGATGAAACAGGAATCCGTCATCATGGAATTCTTCGGCAGCCGCACTGATGAGGCTACTACGGTATGTGAAAAGGAGATTCTGGATTCGGATATTGTCGTAGGTATCTATGCCCACCGTTATGGATGGATTCCTGAAGGAAGCGGCACATCCATTACCGAAATGGAGTTCGACTGGGCGAAGAAGCATAGAAAACAGATTCTATGTTACACCGTCCAGGAAAAAGGCTACCCCTGGCTTCCAGAATGGATTGATGAAGGCGAAACCAAACAAAAGCTCCAGGCCTTCAAAGCCAACAAAGCTGGAAAATTCGTCAAAAGCAACTTCACCACCCCCGAGAACCTGGCAGCCCAGGTTGCTGCCGACCTGAGCCGGACGATCCGCGAAATGGAGCAGGCAACTCCCGTTCCTTCACCAGCCCCCGGCCCCCTGGGCCATCTGCCGCTTCCAATCGATATCCTCCCGCCGGACGATGCCCCGTTCGTCGGCCTCGACTACTTCACCCGCCGCGAGGCGCGGGTCTTTTTCGGCCGCAATAACGAGATCAGGGAATTGTACGATTTGATTACCCATACTTTTACTCGCCTGGCGCTTCTTTACGGGCAGTCGGGCGTAGGCAAGTCCTCCCTGCTTTTTGCCGGGCTGCTGCCCCGCATGGAGCAGGATTGGGATATCCTTTCCCGGCGCCGTACCTACTCCAAAGGGCTGGCAAAGGATCTGGATGAGCTACTTGGAATGCCTCAAAAAAAGGAAAAGCGGCTGATCCTGCTCGACCAGGCGGAGGAGATGTTTACCAACCCCAATCCGGATATTCCGGATGAAAAGGAGGCCCTGGCCCAGAAGCTGGGAGAGTTGATCCCCGGCGATGGCGCCACCCGCATCATCCTGAGTTTCCGCATGGAGTACCTGGCGCTGATAGAGGACCTGCTAAAAGGCCACAACCTGCCTTGCCTGGACCGCATGCTGCTCAAGCCTCTAAGCCGTGCAGGGATTAAGGAAGCTGTACAGGGGCCGGCTACGGACCCCGGACTGGCCAAGTACCACATAAAGTTGATGGATGTAGATGAGGGGGACCCGGAAGAAATACTAGCCAACCTAATCGCTACGGAACTGGGGCGGGATAAGGATGATTACGTGGCGCCTCTTCTCCAGGCTATCCTGCGCAAGATGTGGGACAAAGCGCCCCAATGCAAGGATAAAAAAGGGAATGCTTTTACCCTTTTCAATGAAGAGCTTTATCGCAGCGTCAAGAGTGACTCCATGGGCGAACTGCTGAAGGCCCAGTTGAAGGAACTGGCTGAAAAAGGCGAGGATTGGAAGAAGGTAGTCGACAGCGGATTGGCGCTGAGCCTGCTCAACAGCTTTATCACGGACGAGGTGACGGCGGGAGAACGTACGGAGGCACAATTGCTTGAAGATTATCCCCACACCAAGCCGGATGTTATTTCCATTTGTGATGAGCTGAAATCCCTTTTCCTGCTTAGCAAGCCTTCAGAACGGGAGGCCCCCACCTTCCGCCTGGCTCACGACGCCCTGGCGCCGGTGATCCGCAAGCGGTTTAATGATTCCGATGCCCCTGGGCAACGCGCCTGGCGTATTCTGGAGAATAAGCTCGTTGATCTAAAGAAGGGGCAAACTCCTACTTTGTTGAATCTTGAAGACCTTCGGATCGTTGAAAGCGGCCTGAGTGGGATGCAGGTAGTCCCTGAATTGGACGATATTCTTCAGAGAAGTAGGCGGAAGCATGAGGAAGCGCAGTGGATGAAAGCTCGGTTAAATCAAAGGCTTTGTGATAACGCAGACCGGCAAATCAGGGCATATTTTTTGCAGCTGGATTATAAAGAGGCTTTAGAAACTTTGTATGAGGTGTTCGAATTAGAGGAACAACCTAAAATATTTTTTCATCACCTCCAGGAGGTGGTTTTCTGGCTTCAAGCTACCGGAAATTATAAAGAGGCCCTGGCTCCTTTAAAGATGCTCTTCAACCTCAAACTTGAAGGCATGGGCTGGCTTGAAGAAGATTACTCCCGCCTCCAGGATGGCGTCGGCGACTGGATGACAACGCTGAAGCGTTTGGATGAAGCGCACCTGGTTGAACTTCAGCATCGCTATTATCCGGAAATGGCGCCTATTCCAGGCGGCTCTTTTATGATGGGCGAGGATGATGGTAAACATCAGGTTACTGTAAGTAGCTTTTCCATGGCACGAACGCCCACCACTGTTTGGCAGTATGCTTTGTATTGCGCTGTTACCGGGAAGAATATTAAGGAACATGAACCAGGTTGGGGGCTGGTAGGCGATAATCCGATGATGAGGGTAAACTGGTTTGATGCGTTGGAATATGCGAACTGGCTTAGCCTGCAGCAAGGGTTAAACGAATTCTATAGCAACAAAATGCCAAACTGGAAGGCCAATGGCTACAGGTTACCCACCGAAGCGGAATGGGAATATGCTGCTCGTGGCGGACAGGAAGGAAAGAAAAACAACTTCACTTACGCCGGCAGCAATGAGGTGGATGAGGTGGCCTGGACCGGGAACAATGCCCGAAGCCGTACCCAACCTGTGATGCAGAAGAAGCCTAATGAGTTGGGGCTGTACGATATGAGCGGTAATGTTTGGGAATGGTGTTGGGATTGGTTCGGTGATTATCCTTCTTCTGCCCAAGCAAATCCCCACGGCCCGGAATCCGGCTCCTACCGGGTTCTTCGTGGCGGTTCGTGGTACAGCGTACCCGCCGACGCCCGTTGTGCCTTTCGCAGCTACAGCTACCCGGACCGCCGGAACATCTTCAACGGTTTTCGTCTTGCCAGGGCGGGTCGTTAGCTTTTAGGCTTTCTTACCTTTTTACAAAGGAATGTGAGCACGGCATGCCTCGCTTTTCCCAGGCAAGAGCGAGGCATTTTTCTTTGGGCAGCGGAGCTTCCGGTTGCCCGGCCCGGAAGCGCGTGCGTAGCCGCGCCGGGCAGGGCAATAGGAAGCGGAGCGGGGGGCGCATTTTTCTGGATTTGCTGGATGGGGTTTCCCGGCATATATAGGCAGGAATTACGCACGCAGAGTCCATATATATGGCCACAAAAAACCTTTGCAAGTAAAATGGGCAGCTATATATGCGGATCCTATGCAGCTATATATGCTTGGTGTGCATACTGCCTGCAAAACATGCCCCCTCACTCCAACCTATTCCTAAACCGCCTCATCCCCTCATTCCTTGCCCTCTTCTTCTTATACCGCATCGTCATCGATATATCCGCATGGTTCGCCTGGTCCTGCACGCTCGAGGAGTCCAATCAATCCAACTCCCCATCCCGGTCGGGGCCAACGTTGTAGCTGAAGGAAATGCTGCGCAGCAGTGCATCCTGACGGAAGGCGCCGGCAGGGAAAACCAGCTTCACAAAACGGACGCGGGCCTCACCCTGTCCAAAGACAACGGGCACCGGAAGGCGGAATTCCGGTTTGGCGTCCAGCTTGTCAATCGAGATTTGCGGCACCGGGGCTTCCCGGTATCGGCCATCATCACCCGCCCATAATACCTGGTAACCCTGGGGAAGGTAGGCATCACCCCATTCCAGTAGAATACCCCGGATGGGCAGCGGGTGTTCGCCCAGCAGGTCGATAGTAACTTCAAGGGGCTGGCTTTCATCCTTCAAACGTGAGGCCTCAAAGGCCCAGGTAATAGCCTTGTCATCGGGTACGCCTTTCCAATCAAAGCCGGGCAGGGATGCTGACACCTGCACCCCGTTGCGAACCTGCCTGGCGTAAGCGCGATAGGCCGGTAAATTGGGGGCATGCACTTCTTCCCACCAGGGGTCGCGGGTGGCCAATGCCTGCCAGGGCACTATCCGCATCAGGAGGATGGTGTCAATGCGCGAAGGGTCGTAAATGGGATTGCCATCGGCATCGCGGTCAATGCCAAATCCATAGATCTTTCCAACATTGCCATTTTTTGTTCCAAAGATTTCGTCCCCTCCCGGCAGATAGGCGTAGATGGACTCCAGCTTCCGATCGTTCCGCACCCGGTTCCCGGAGTTGCCCTCCAGGAAAGTGGCGCCGACATCCAGTATCCTGCCGGTAGCGCCGTCCATGTATATGGTAAGGGAATCCACCATCAGGCTATGCCTTGGATAGTCATCGTCTGATACCCAGGTATTGGTTCCCGGGTCCAGGCCTACAATGCGCATGTAAGCACCGGGGAGCGGTGCATTGATCCCCAGTTGGATATCACTGGGGTTCATGATGTCATCCTGTATCCACCGGCCCCGTTCATCGGTGTCATAGAACAACCTGATGCTATTGGAACCGACAAGTTGCCAGCCCAGGAGCCAGCCGCTGTTGCGGTAACCCGACGGATAGGGAATGCCCGCCTGATAGTGCCAGAAGGATACTGTTTCCGAACACCAGGCATTCCTTTCCCAGCGATTGAGCGCATCCGGGTTGCCATCGTCGGCATCGTCGTCAAAGGCATCCGGGAAAGCCTCCATGAGGCAAGCCGCAAAACTGGCTTCCTCCCCGGAATCCATGCCCAGGCACATCTGGTAGTAGGGCTTACCGCCATTGTCCAGTATGGATTCCCTGGTGCCGACCGTGGGCAGCGCTACATCCTGTATGAATGTGCCAGAGCCCCTCCAGGCGCCGTCATTAACGAAGCCCGGACAGTTGGGGCTGTCATCATTGCAGCATTCCGTTACCGGAGTGCATCCCTCTTCACAGGTGGATAGCGCCATGGAGAACCCCAGTATCACTATCCAGAAAACTTGGCGTTTCATCTTGTTATATTTGGGTTCAGAATTATTGCTGTGAGGGGCGTTCCGGGTATGTCAAATTTTGAGGAAGGTAGTGTTAATGAGCTGGAGGTAAATGTCTTGAATGTATATTGATTTTTATAAATTTATGCTTCTTCTTTTCCTGGGGCAATGATTTTTATCAATTGAGGTGTCCTGCTGGCTTAAAGGCTTATTGATTGCCCTATATCTTCCGGCCAGGATAAGCGGGAGCGGCGCTTGAAAAAAACGAAGCCGAAAAAAAAGGGTGTTTTCGCATGCTGCGAAAACACCCTTTGAAAAAACTTGTACCCGGGACGGGACCTCACAAACCAACTACCCATACTCCCCTGTACGCTCCAGTGGGCATATAACCTGCTGTTCAGCAGTATCCTACCAATTACCAGAAGTTGCTCACGATCACACTCGGCCAACAATTCCGGCTCCAAAAACGGCTCCTTTTGTATCTTCCCAGAAAAAAAGGAAAAGCATGAAAAAATTACCCACCACGCGCTATTTCCGAAAGCCTGATGGTAGGATAATACTGCGCTATCGTTGGAGGACAAACCGGGTCCAGCAATCTACTCAGCTTTGTATCGATGCTAAATATTGGGATGAAAAAGCCCAGCGGCCGGTTCGAGGCGCCAGGCAACCGGAACTATTGCGCGCCAGGCACGTCCTGGACGAACTGGCCAAGATCTGCGATGATATTTTTATCGAGTTTGGATACGGCAATATAGAGCCGGCCGAATTTAAGGAGGAACTGCAGCAGCGGGCATTGTCCGCCGGGCTGCTACACTCTACAGGTTGGGTTTCCTCTAAACAGGAGGCTGAGGCGGTCTCATTTATGCGGTGGGTGGATATGTATATCGAGCTCCAGCGCCCGAAGGTGAAGGGGCAGACCATGAAAAAGTACGGGACGTTCAAGGGCTTCCTGAAGGACTTTACCGCCCATAGAGGCCGCGAGATAAGTTTTGAAGACCTTGGTAAGCCGCTGCGAAATGAGATTGTCCGGTTCTTCAGAAATTACAAAGGCGGTACCCAGGTTTCGCACTGCAATAAGCTGCTGCAGCAATTAAGGCAATTTGCGGCTGAAGCCTATCCCATGCATCATGACAATAATACTTTCCTTTCTCAGAAATGGGCAATTGCTAACCGGATGCCAAAACAACGGCCCGTTTATCTTTCTCCTTTTGAGGTCCATGCTATTTCTGGCCTGGATTTGAAAGGGAAGGAAGCCGAAGCCCGCGACCTGTTCCTGGTCGGGCTGTATACCGGACAAAGGATTTCGGATTATTGGCGCTATCGCCCCGAACATTTCCGGAATGGCTGCCTGGATATCCACCAGGTGAAAGGCAAGGGTGAAAGGGTGGTTGTCCCATTGGATATTTTCCCCCAGGTTACCCCGATTCTGGAGCGGTACAACTGGGCCTCTCCTTGGTTGGCTAATGACCTGAGTTCAACCGCCGCGATCCTCAACCGGGCTATTAAGGAAATCTGTAAGAAGGCGGGGATTGATGAAGCTGTTACCAGGTATATACAGATTTCTGACCTCCCTCCGGCGCCGGAAACCGCTGAGAAATGGAACTACATAGGTAGCCATACTGCCCGGCGGTCCTTTGCTACCATTCTTTACAATAGGGGGTACACTTTGGCGGAAATCATGCCTATGACGGGGCATGAGAAGGAGTCGACGCTTATGAAGTACATTGGAACAACTAAGGAGGAAAACGCCAGGCGGGTGCAAGCTAAGGCGCTTAGAGAACAAGGGGATAGCCCGATGAGGAAAGCGGAGTGATTGTAAGGTAAGGAGTAACCCCAACCGGCGCTTAATCCGTGGGGGATGACGCCGGAAGGGGTATTGTTAAACATAACAACGATTAAAATTATGAAATTTCTAAAGAGTCTGCCGGAAAACAGCGCGTTTTTCCAAGCCTACGCCAAACTAGCCGCCCCTATCCGGTCCGCCGGCTTCTTCGCCCAGGTAGTCAGTGCAGCCACCGAATTTTCCATCCTCTACGCCCTTTCCTACCAGTCTATCGCGCCTGTGCTGCCGGAGCTGGCGTGGTATTTCGCCGGCGCAGTGGCAGTGCTTGGCGTGGTGGTGATCGAGGGAGGCCTGCGGGTTGCGATGCCGCAGGCAGTTGACGCCATTCTGTATGGCCGCTTTGGCGGCCTCCACCTGGTGATGACCATGGCGGTTTTCGTGGTGGTTATTCTGCTGGGGGGCGCTTCCGGCTGGTTGTCCTTTACCAACTCTACCGCTATTGTCGACTCGATGACGGCCGGGAAATTCGAGGCGCAACGGCAGGAAGCTGACAGCACTTTCCGGGCAGCTACTGCTGAACTCCGAACCCATTGGGTGGCCGACAGCACTGCCATCGCTTCGAAACATGCTACTCTTATTGCATCGGCCACCGCTGCCGGCAATGCCCGGGAGAAGGCAGCCCAAACGGAGATCACCAACCTCCGCCGGCGGGAAGCCCGGACGGGACAGAGCTTTGCCACGCGGAAGGATGCGGCTAAGGCTCATTTGGTTATTGTCCAGGCGGAGAACACCGTGGCGCTGGCGACAATGCATGCAGCGAGGGAAAAGGAACTCGGCGGCGCCCGGCAGAGCTTTAAATCGAAAATGGATGGGGCGGAAAGCACCCGGGCTGGAGCTATCGCTGCCATTGAAACTGATCAGGCGAATACGATTGCGCAATATGGCGGCGGGCTGGGCTGGTTCACGGTGATTTGCCTGGTGGTGTTCTTCGCTTCCGTGATCCTGGGACGGGTCCACCTGAAAGGGAGTGCGATTGCGGAAACGGTGGAGTTGTCTCAATACGATATCAACCCGCATTGGTTTACTAACCTCCGGGCGGCGCTCTGGGAGCGATGGAACTATACCGTCCAGAGCCGGGTCACTGCCTTTGCCGACCGCACGCCGGCGCCGCCGCTTCCGGCCCGACCGGCTGAACTTTATAACCCTGCAGCATTGTCCAACCTGGTGATCACCCTCCGGATCGGCCAAGGCGCCGGCGAGGGGGAAAGGGTGGTTGAGGTCATGCCAAAACGGCGGCAAATTGGCTTCAAACCTGATGCGGCCTTTATAACGCACGAAAAACCGGAGGAGGGGCACGAGGCACCCGCACCAAAAACGGCCGGCAAAACGCCGGACCTCCGCCACTTAAAACAGCGCCTAAAGGAGTACAAAAAACGCATGGGGTCTCACCAGCAGAAAGCCTTGAAATTGGAGCGCAAAGGGCTGGCTGTGCCCAAACGCACCCAAATGGCTATTGAGAACAACCGGCGGTGGGTGCAACACTACGAACAACTGATCAGGGAAGCGGTTGGCTAGCGCGGCCCTTCCTGGGGTGCGTTTCTCAACATTATGTGTTAAAAAGTGCTAACGCCCACTTTTTTGGTTGAACTTGTCAGACAATCCGCCTATATTGGGAGGAATTGGGAAAATTACTACTCTCTTCAACTTCCCAACAAGGCGGCATCTGTCCGCATCCATCTTAGCACTTCCAAACACTCCAAAGCACTTAGCACTCCACATCACAACCATGGGGTAGCCCTCCCCGGTTAAAGGGCATCCATTTGATTTTTTTCTAAGTCAAACCTGCATTGCTATGCCTAAGCCCAAGGACAAGCTCAGCGAGCGCATCACTTTCCGGCTCACTAAGCCTATTGCCACATCCCTTCGCCTGGTAACCCTCAAACTGGGTTACCCCTCCGTCTCTGCCTTTTTTCAGGAGAAGGCCCAAAACGCTATAGCGGAAGCCCTGGAAGCCGGGGTAATTACTAACCCTGAAACCACCCAACAATGATGCCAACGGGAGCGATCACGGCAGCGGTGTATTACGTCGACGCCCGGCCATTGGAAGAACTGGTCGACGAGGTCCGACAGTTGCGGCAGGAGGTGGCGGAATTGAAAAAGGGTATCCCTGCGGAGCTGTCCGGCCTGGTTTCTCTCCACCAGGTGGCGGATTACCTGGGCGTAAAGTCGCATCAGACTGCCCGGGCCTGGTGCCATAAAAACAAGGTCAAACTGCGGAAGATTGGCGCCGCTACGCGGGTGCTGGGGGAGGATGTTTACCGGGTTCTGAAGAAATAGGGCCTTCGCTGTGCCTTCGATATGCCCATCCTTTTGCTTCCATTTTTTTACCCCTGCCTGCCTGGCAGGTTAAACCATTGTGATGATACAAGAACTCATTTTCCCCGCCTTAAACCATTTCCAGGATTTCGAGAATCGGCTCATTGCCCGCCTCGATAGGGAGGAGGAGAGCCTGGAACGCTACAAGGCGTCCAAAAGCCCCAGCCCGCTGTATGTCAAACGGATGGAGTCCTTTATAACCCTCGTGGATAGCTATATGATCGCGGTGCGCAACCTGCTGAAGGCGGTTGGTACGGCGGAATCGATCCTCCGGGAATCGGATTCGGCGCTGCAGGCGGCGCACGGGCGGGTGGCGCTGCTGGAGGAGGAGAACCGCAAGCTGAAACTATTCCTGAAGTCCCTGGGCAAGGACCCGGAACTGGTGGGCTATATGCGGGTGCGCGACTTCTATCTCTAAACCCTAAATCCTCTGGCTATGTACGATATTTTTGATGACCATAATGAAGATATGGAGGAACCCGCCGCTCAGGCGGAGGCTTCTCAGGATGCTGAGATAGAGGAGGGGAAGGGTAAGTCGCAGCAGGAGAAACAAAAGGCGGAAACGAATAAGCTGAAGATGCTGGAGGAGGCGCTGGGCTTTTCCTACGAGTTCCGTTTCAATGTGATCCTGGGGCTGCCGGAGTTTCGGCGGGTGGAGGAGGATGAGGAGGCCTGGCGCCGCATGGACGACTATACGCTGAACTCCATCGTCCGCGAGCTGAAACACGATGGCATTACCTGGGCGAGCCGGGCCAGGGTGGGGGAAACGATTGAGTCGGACTTCGCTACCCTGCAGAACCCGATCCAGGAGTACTTCAAGCGGCTGAGCCTGGCGGATAACCACGACTATATCGGCGAGCTGGTACGCACGGTGACGCCGGTGGCGGGGGCGAAGATGTTCCGCACTTTCTTCGAGAAGTGGCTGGTGGCGGCCGTTGCGAATGTGTTTATCACGGACCGCTGCGCGAACCACACCATCTTTATCCTGACCGGCTCGCAGGGCGCCTTTAAGTCGACCTGGGTGCGGAACCTCTGCCCGAAGGCGCTTACGAAATACTACTACGAGGGCGACCTGGACCCGGAGAATAAGGATGACCTGTTTGCGACTACGGCTAACCTGATCTATAACCTGGACGACTACCTGGCCAACGTCACGAAGAAGAAGATCAACGCGCTCAAATCCTTTATCACCAAGAATGTGGTCAAGGCGCGCCGCCCGTATTCGCGCTACCCGGAGGACCTGCCGAAGATCTGCTCCTTCATCGGCTCCAGCAACGAGCAAACTTTCCTTTATGACTCGACCGGCTCCCGCCGGTTTTTGCCGTTTGAGGCCACTGCCATCGATATAAAGGCGGCTCAGAAGGTGGATATGGATAAGGTCTGGGCGCAGGCTTACCGGCAGTTCCGCAAGGGCTTCGTGTACTGGCTTACCAAGGAAGAGGAGCAACAGCTTCGGGAATACAACCAGCAGTTTGAGGTGGTGAGCTTCGAGTACGAGCTCGTCGCCAAATACTTCCGCATGCCTAAGGAACGCGACAAGGCCGAGGCGCACCTGACCAACTCGGATATCATCACCTGGCTGGAAGATAAGACCCGCAAGCCCCTTGTCGCCAAACGGTTGGGGGATGCGCTCAAGGAACAGGGCTTCGAACGCTGGCAGCTGCGGGTAGGGGGATACGCCCGAAAGTGGGTGTACTCCGTGGATTTTGCAACGGATGCCGAGATCCAATCGGCTACGCAATATGGCTCTTAGGGAAACCCCTCGGGTTTTCCATGTCACGTTTTGCCGGATAGTGCTTAAAGATTCCACTCTTTAGAGTGATTTCAGGAAAGTATCTGGTGACAGTGGTGACAAAGGGCAAAAGTTCATTGACATTCAAGGCTTTAGGTGTCACCAGATCGGTTAAGGGTATCTGGTGACAATCTGGTGACAGTGGTGACAGACATTAAGGCTTTAACTTATTTGTCACCAGATGTTTGGGTTTGTCACCAGATATTCGGGTTTTTCAAAAAGCTGTGCAAGTAGCTGTTATTCAGTGTTATACAAAATTTTGTCACCAGATGTCACCAGATGTTTTTTTGCGTAAGTTGTTGATTGTCAGCCTTGTCACCAGATCTACCCGAAAAACTCCAAAACTTTTCAAAACTTTTTTTCACCGGCGTCAGATTCTGATGTCACAAATCCATCAACCATGATCCACACGCATAAGGAAGTCACGGCCGAGCTGCGCCGGGAGGTGCAGCTGCGCAAAAAAGTCTACGCCCAGCAACGGGCCAACAAGCCGCAGGAAGCCGGCCGGTTCAACCGGCAGGAGGAACGCATGCAACTAGCCCTCGAGGTCTTCGAGGTGATGACGGAGAAGGAGTTCTATGCTTTTGTGCTGCGGATTCAGCGGAAGGAGCAGGAGAAGGCGGCTCAGGAGGAGCTATTCTGATGGCTATATGAATGGTTGGCCAGGAGATTGCAATCATGCCCCGGATTTTTTTAACGCAAAGAACACGAAGAAGGCGCGAAGGACGCAAAGAAAAATCAAGCCTTTGCGTCACTTTGCGCCTTCTTGGCGCCCTTTGCGTTTCAAAAAAGCAGGGGAAAAAGCACAAAAAATTGCCCCCCGATCCTCCAGGTAGCCACCTCCCAAGCCAGCCATTTAACCATTCAACCACAATTCCTTAACCGGCTAACTGGCCGCAAAACTTACTGATACTTATGGCATACATCCGAAAGCACCCGGTTTACCGGTACCACGTCAACGACAACGCTATCTATTTCGTCAAGGCCTTCCCAGATGGGATGACGCTGGAGATAGCCACCAACAACTGCCTTGATTCCCTTTTCCAGATGAAAGGCAAACAACTGGCCGTGCCCTGCCCGGTTTCACGGGTGGAACTGGGCGCCCACCTGCAGCCACTGATGGACCCCGACAACATCGCCAGAAACTGGCGGGTGCTGAAGAAGGATAGCTTCGACTGCATCCACCGGGCTGCCCGGGCGCTGTTCCAGGAACTCACCGTCAGCGGCAGGCCGCAGGAGCCTTTTTTAACCATTTCCAATGAACTCAGAAAAATCTTTCAACCATGATGAAAACACGATCCTTCACCGAGATCAGCTTCTCGGTCCGCATGTGCCTCCGAATGATCTTTTCTACCCACTGGCAGCTCAGCGGCAGAAAGGAGCCGCGGGAACAGGTGCAGAATACCATCGACCGCATTATGGCGGAGTTTGCCTGCGCCCTGGTGGAGCTGGGCTGCGAAAGCTACGTGGTACAGACCAACCTGCAGGTGCTGCGGGTGGCGCGGGAGATCACCCAGATCTTCAACCAGTATTACCCGGAGGTGGAGCTCACCAACAACCGCATGGCGAACAGCAAGCTGCCTTTTAACGAGCAGCAGGCCTGTATGGAAGTGACGCTGGCTTCGGTGGCGGATAAGGTGGCTTACAAGGTGTTCCGCCTGCTTAAGGATTTCTACGAGCTGGGCATCATCCCCGGCCGGAAGGAGCGGGCGCAGTGGAGCAACCAGATACCGCCCGACGGCGAGGATGCCGGCCCGAGGCCATTATTCAACCCCAACTGATGCGCTATGAGAGTCTTCATTTTTCAATACCTCGAAACCAACCTCTGCGAGGTGGTGATCGAGGAAACCGAAGCCGAGGCCTGGGAGCGGGTGGACCGCCACCTGTACCGCCTCCTGGCTTCGGCTGACCCGAAGGGCTTCAAGGTGAATTTCACCATCGGCCCCCGTACGATCCAGGAACCATTTTTCATCAACCAAAACCTATTAAAGCAATGAAACTAAAATCTTTTAAGGTCAGAACCCGTGGCTTTTCGCCGGCGGAGAACATCGTCGCGCTCCAGGCGGAGTTGAACAAACCCGAGACGCGCGAGCGCGCCAAACTGGAAACGGCGTTCTGGCAGGCTGTCCGCGATTTGGAGCCGCTGATCTTCGGCGACTGGGAGCACCCCGGCCGCAAGGTGGACAGCGACCGCGCCATCAGCGCCGCAGGCATTCCGGAGTTTATCGCCGGCCTCTCGCGTGATGTGCGCATGTTCGTGGAGACGGTAAGAAGCCTGCCCCTGGAGATCGCCCCAAAGGAAGGGGGCGGCCTTGCCTGGGGCTTCTCGGGCCTGGCTTCTCTGACGGAGGGGCAGGTCGCCAAAACGGCCAGCCAGTTCCTGCCGGCGGCTACTGTGGAGCGGCCGGCGGCTCAAACGGCAGCGACTGTGCCTCCGCCTTCCAGCCAACCGGCTGTACAGGCTGTTCCTGCAACGGAACCTGTGACTCCGGAAGGAGAATCTGGTCTGCCGGATGCCGAGCAGCCCCAACCCATCGAATTCCTTTCTGAGGAGGAAGAATAGAGTTTTCCTATCATCACGATTTGTTAACCGAGGCCCCGGCGCTGCTTGCAGCTCGGGGCTTTTCTTTAATCCACTGCAACCATGAATTTCAAAGATGTGACCAAGCAAATCAAGCGGCTTTCCGCTAAGGGGAGGCCTGGCTCTTTTATCGATATCCCCACTGTCGCCATTCCCAGGAACGAGCCCCGTCTGAATAAGGCAACGGGTCAGTTTGAAACCGTGGAGCTCCGGCTGGTGAAGCTTTCCCGGAAGGGAGAAAAGCTGCTCTATACCTGGTACTGGTATAACCCATACGGCTGTAAAAGCTCAGATATCCCCATTCCGCCGGTTATCGCCGATGCGCTATTCGGGGTAGGAGAGAAGGCGCCCAGGTGGTTTGTGATTTGGGAGCAGGAGCACCAGGCCATCCGCTGGCTGGTGGAACGGGATGCGCCCTGCAGCGGGGAGGGGCTGACGGCGGAGGTGGTTCGCAGCTTGTTTTGGCACTACGCTGCCGGCGGAGAGATGGAAGAGCCTGCTGGGGAGATTGCCAAATGATCCTGTCTTATATTTTTTAACCTCTTAAATTGCCTGAACTATGACTATTCAAGGCAACTGCGGGGCTTAGCACTTCATTCCGGATGAGGAGATCCAGGAATGTGTTGATGAAGGCGCCCTTGAGCTGGGCTGGCCGTTTTTGCCCACCTTTCCTGCTTCCTATTTCAAACTTCAGCTCCAAGCCTTTCTTTTCTTACTTTTGTACACAACAAAATTGATCAACTCCATCAAACAACCCACCACCCATGCCCTTCAACAACCACCAATTCCTCCCCATCACCCAGGAAGATGAAGAAAACGGCCCCCATCAACTCGTCGGCCTCACTGTTGCCGGCCTCAAAATGATCTACAACGCTTTGCTGATGGAAGTCTTCAGCGACGGGGAAATGGCACGGTAATGGTAATGGTGGTTGACCTACCGCACTTAAAAGCCATCCTTTTTCCAGAGGAGGACCAATAAAGCCAGAGAAGGTCCTGGCGCTGCTGCAACCTTTTCCAGCCGCCTCCGGTTATTTCATTGACGGAATTATTACCTTCAATTCTGCAAGATTTGAAAAATGCCCAACAAAATCAGCAATAATCAGGACCTCCTTTTTACGGACATCCGCCGCATGATCGAAGATGCCCGTGCAGCGGTGAGCCAGGCCGTCAATGTTGGGCTGACGCTTATGTACTGGAATATCGGTAAACGCATCAACGAGGAAGTGCTGAAACAGGAACGGGCGGAATACGGCAAAGCGATTGTCGCAGCCCTGTCGCGACAATTGACCGAGGAGTTTGGGAGTGGTTATGGTGAGAAAAGCCTGCGCCGGATGATCCAGTTTCACGAACGCTTTCCCGATGGTGAGATTGTCGCGACGCTGTCGCGACAATTAAGCTGGTCCCATTTTGTGGAGATCATTCCTTTAAAGACGGATTTGGAACGCGAGTTCTATTCGCAAATGTGCCGCATTGAAAAGTGGAGCGTGCGCACTCTGCGCAAAAAGATACAGTCAATGCTCTTCGAACGCACCGCTATCTCACAGAAATCGGAGGAACTGGCCAGGCAGGAACTGCAAACGCTGCGGGAAGAAGGCCAGCTCAGCCCTGACCTGGTTTTCCAAAATCCATACGTGCTCGATTTTTTAGGCCTGAAAGACACCTTCCTCGAAAAGGACCTGGAACAGGCTATCTTGGACAAACTGGAGCATTTTCTGCTGGAACTGGGCCGGGGCTTTGCCTTTCTGGAACGGCAGAAACGCATGATTATCGATGGGCAGGATTACAAGCTGGACCTGCTGTTCTATCACCGCAAGCTGAAACGCCTCATTGCCATCGACCTGAAGATCGGCAAGTTCAAAGCGGAATACAAGGGCCAGATGGAACTCTACCTCCGCTGGCTGGAAAAACACGAAACGGAAGCTGAAGAGGAACAACCCATCGGACTGATCCTCTGCGCCGAGGGCAATTCCGAGCAGATTGAATTGCTCCAACTGGACGAAACCAACATCAAAGTAGGGCAGTACATCACTCAGTACCTGCCGAAAGACCTGCTGAAAGAAAAACTGCACCAGTTTGTAGCCGCTTCGCGCCGGCAACTGGATAATAAATAACCGTAGGGCAAAATGAATGCTTAACCTCAGCCCGCCTCACCCCCCATCTTTTACCTTCGCTCTGGCGCTTTCTCCACCTCCATCTCGGAGTCACTCCACTGCAACTGCTCCCTGTAGTGCTCCGGAACAGGGTGCTCCTTGCGAAACTCCCGCAGCAGGCTGTCGATTTGCTCATAAGTGAGGCCCTGGGGCTCGGGCTGCTGGGGGGAGCGGGGGCAGGCGGTGAGGGTGAGGAGGAGGGTGGCGAGGAGGAAGGGCCTCATTTGCTGGTGGTTTTTGCTGGTTGCGGGATAAGCCTCGATGGGCGGGGTGAAAATAGGGAAATTTGGGGGAGGGTGGGGGATTTTTGCTTGTTGCTGGCGCCAGCAAAAATAGTCCAGACATTGCCATCATTGCCCGGGAAGGCAATCGGCAGGCTTTGGCAGATGGATCCAGAATACAGGATTCAGATTACAAGGAGGAAAGAGGGGCTACAGGATGTGAGGTAGGAGGTGGGCTTCCCTCCCTCCCGATCCGATTTCGGAAAATTAGCTGCCTGCACCCCCTAAAATGATTTCGTAGCTCCGAAACATTCCCCCTTCTACTACGTAAAAATATTACCAAATTTCCTATTATTGCTTTTTGGCAATTACATGCTCAGCGCGTCTCAAACAGATAAACACAGTTAACGGCATAGAAGAAGAGGGCATCAAAACCATAAGGCAGGTTCAAAGCAATATGCCTTCTGATTCCCAACCAACAAACAGCAGGAAAAAGGAACCCCATGCGTACGCTCAAAGAATTACTAACGCCACGCAAATCTGTGTTCGACAAATCCCGTAGGGATGTGGTGCTGGATATCACCGACCTGGTCGAAGACAAGATTAACCCTAACGAATTTTTCGCGGAGAACTTCATTACCCAGGGCATGAAAGCCCTCTATCAGGCTGTCTTTAAGCGCCTGGAGGGGCGCTCCGATGATGGTGTGTTCAAGTTGACCCAGTCCATGGGCGGGGGTAAGACCCACAATATGATTGCTGTGGGCCTCCTGGCGAAGTACCCTGAGTTCAGGGAAAAGGTGATGGGGCATGTATACCAGACTACCTTCAAGGAACCCGCCAAAGTGATTGGCTTTTCCGGGCGGGAAAATCCCAAATATGGCATCTGGGGGTATATCGCCGAGCAGCTCGGTAAAAAGGAACTTTTTAAGGACTATTACGACCCCCTTGAGGCGCCCGGGCAATCGGCCTGGATAAACCTGCTGAAAGGAGAAAAGATCGTGTTGCTCCTCGATGAGCTGCCGCCGTATTTTCAGGCGGCTAAAGCCAAGCAAATCGGCAACTCCGACCTGGCGGAAGTGACCACACAGGCACTGTCCAATCTGCTGGTCGCCGTGGGCAAGGAGGAGCTGAAAAATGTGGCGCTCATTATCTCCGACCTTAAGGCTACTTATGCGGAAGGCTCGGAAATGATCGGCCAGGCTTTGGATAATTACGCGGCTGAGGTCAACCGCAGCGCCAAGAACTTCACGCCGGTGGAGCAGACGGGGGATGAGATCTACAACATCCTGCGCACCAAACTTTTCCTGAACGACTTTTCCAGCCTGGATGTCACCCCTGTTTCGGATGCTTACGCTGCAGCGATCAGGGAGGCGAAGCAGATGGATATCACCACGGAAACGCCTGAAAAGTTTGCCGCTGCGGTGCGGGATTCCTTCCCTTTCCATCCCGGGGTCAAAGACCTGTACGCTCGTTTTAAGGAAAACCCTGGCTTTATGCAGACCCGAGGGCTTATCCGCTTTATGCGTACTGTGGTAGCGCGCATTTGGGATGAGCACGAAGGCTGGGCGGATAAAATTTTCCTCATCGCCCCTCACGATATCGACCTCCATGACTCGGATACTCTGGCGGAAATTTCAGGCATCAATTCGCAGTTGACCAACGCTATTTCTCATGACCTCGCCGGCAACCCTCCGGCGGTGGCGGAAATCCTGGATGACCAGTTCGGGAACGCCCTGGCGACGAACACCGCTAAACTGATTCTGATGTCCTCACTGGCAACAGTGCAAAATGCTGTCCGGGGATTGAAGGATACCGAAATCATCCGCAACCTGTGCGGGCCCGGCGTGGATATTTCTGAGGTTCAGTCCAAAGTCCTGCCGGAACTGAAAAGCAATTGTTGGTATTTGCACCTCGACAATGCGGGCAACTTCCTTTTCAAAAACGTGCAGAATGTCGTCGCCAAGCTGAAAGACTACATGGGCGGCTATACCGATGAGGGCATTGAGCCGGAAATTCGGAAAAAGCTGGAGGAAATCTTTAAACCGGAGGAAAAGGATTGCTACCAGAAGGTATATGCTCTTCCTTCTCTGGATAACGTCAACCCGGAGGTCAACCAGATTGCCCTGGTTATCTACAAGCCTTACCCTGGAGGAAAAATCCACCCCGACTTGCAGCGCCTTTTCAATGATACAACTAACCAAAACCGCCTCCTTTTTCTGACAGGCGACTCCCACTCTATGGAGGCTATTTACCAGAATGTAAAGGCCTTGAAAGCGATTGAATCCATCCTCGGGGAATTCGATTCGGAGAAGATGCCCAAAAACGACCCGCAGTACATTGAGGCGGAAAAGCTCGAGGAGAACTTTCAGTTCAAATTCTACAGCGCTGTGACTACGGCTTTTGTGAAGCTGTATTATCCCACCAAAAGGGGGCTTTTGGATGCTAACTTCCAGATGAAGTTCTCTGGCAACAAATACAGTGGTGAAGGGCAGATCAAAGAGACGCTGAAGGAAAAGCGGAAGTTCACGGAAGATATCGCCGATGACAATTTCCAGCGCTATGCAGAAGCCAAACTATTTGGCAATCAAAAGAGCCAGCCCTGGAGCGATGTGAAAAAGAAAGCGGCCCAGAGTACAGACTGGATCTGGCATAAGCCGAATGCGCTTGACCAACTCAAGGAGGAAATGTTGCGAAAAGACCTTTGGCGCTCCAACGGGGAATGGATAGAAATTGGCCCCTTTCCACCCCCCAAAACATCGGTCGAGGTCCGCGAGCAGGAGCGGAATGACGATACCGGGGAGGTTAGCCTAAAGATCATTCCGGTGCACGGAGATACAGTGTACTATGAGATTGGAGACAGCAAGGTAACTACCGCTTCCAGTACGCTTGATTTTTCAAAGCCTTTTCTCACCCAGGAACTCCGGCTTTCCTTTCTCTGTTCGGATAGCAAGGGTAAACATGAAACTGGGGAAATTAAGACATATACCAACCGCATTACCCTCAAACACCGCTTCTTCCAGAATGGTGCGCGGCGGATGCTGGAGTTGCAGGCGGCTCCCCATGCCACGATCAAATACAGCACCGATGGAAGCGACCCCTTCGACGCGGGCGGGGTCTATGAAAGCCCGGTTGAAATACCCAGCCATGTCAAGATCGTTTTGGCGGGTGCTGAACGGCAGGGTATTCACTCGGAGTTGAAAAAATTGCGGGTCCCGGACACTCCCGCAGCAGCGGCGGAAATAGACCGCTCGGCCCCCGCGGTTTGGAAAAAGCGGGTGAAGAAACAATCTACGGCGGAGGTCTACGAGTGGATGAAGCTGCTGGAAAAACACGAGGTTATCCTCTCTGAAGTGTCTATTTCTGTAAACGGTAACCACTGGGTTGCCCTTGAAACAGACCCCCAGCTTCAATTTGGTTATGAGAAGTTGTCTCAAATCCTTAATTTCCTGAAGTCGGAAGTGCTGAGTGAGGGGGAGCTGACGATGGAAGCCGGCAAATTTCACTTCCCCAGTGGGCAGCGTTTGTTTGATTACGTCAGAGACATAAAGGATGAGCTTAAACCGGAAGACGTTGAGCAGTAAGGAAAAAATATTGGGCTTCGGCTTTAACCCGGAGGATACGGAACACCACTTTCTGGTTTATCTCAAGCCAGGCAAGAAGGAAGTGGTGGTCTTCGAGCAGTTCCAGTACGATCCCAACCCGAGCTGGAGCAAATTTGCTTATGAGGTTACAGGTTCGGGCTCCACGGCTAAAGTAATCCTGCCCTTTGCCAAATGGGAGTTGATCCAGGAGGAAGCCAGAGCGGAATTCAACCGGCGCCTGAAAGGCAACAACCTGAAAAGCGCTGCCTGGAAAAGCGAATTCAATTACCTGCACCGCCTGTTTGGTAAAGAACTGCTGGTGCTGGCCTGGGCTATCGAAGACGCCGACCCCGGGACTATTCCCCTGGCTATCCAGAACTGGCTGGGGCTCAAACCGGAGGAGCGCTGGTGGCTTTTTACCATCACCAACGCCGCCACCGGCCATGCTGTTAATGGGCGGGGTAAAGGGTGGCGCAAGGCGTTACGGTATGCGCTGACGGAAAACCCGGTGACGGCAAACCGCATCGATATGAATGTCTACAATGAAAACACTACCTTGAGATTGTTTGAAGACCCTGAGGCGGACCGTTTTAAATAGTAAATTTGTCAAAAATGGAACCACCTATGGTTGAAGAAGACATAAATGAACAGCAATATACGGAGGTCGAAGAGGAGGATACCGCGGCGATAACGGAGATTAAAAAGCCGTTCGACCCTAAGAAGATTGATATTGACGCCAAGTTCTTAACCCTGGATTTATTGATCCGTAGGCTCCGGGCTCAACCGCCGGAGATCGACTTATATCCCGATTTTCAGCGTAAAGGCAATATCTGGAGCAAAACCAAACAGAGCCGCCTTATCGAGTCTATTCTCATCAGGCTCCCCTTGCCGGCTTTTTATTTCGATGGCAGCGATGATGATAAGTGGCTGGTGGTCGATGGCCTGCAAAGGTTGAGCACCCTTAAAAACTTCATTATTGATGAGACTCTAGCGCTGGAAAACATGGAGTTCCTGAATCAACTTAATGGTAAGAAGTTTGATGAATTACCGAGGGAATTCCAGCGCAGGCTCGAAGAAACCCAAATAACGGCTTACATCATAAAGCCGGGTACGCCGGAAGATGTGAAATTCAATATTTTCAGCCGTATCAATACCGGCGGCGAGCCCCTTACCGCTCAGGAAATCCGGCATGCCCTTAACCAGGGGATACCGGCAAAATATGTCGCCTCCTTAGCCAATGTTCCTTCCTTTAAAAAGGCAACGGGGAATATCAAGCCCGACCGGATGCTCGACCGGGACTTTGTAACCCGATTCGTTGCTTTTTACCTGATGGGATATAAAGCCTATGAGCCGGACTTGGATGCTTTTCTTAATAAGGGGATGCGCCTGATTTATGAATTAAGCGACCAGGAACGGCAAAATTTAAAGGAATTGTTTTCAGATGCCATGAAGTGCGCTTATGGTATTTTTGGTTGGTATGCTTTTCGGAAACAGTTCAAGGCTCATGAAAGACGAAAACCAATCAGTAAAGCCCTCTTTGAAGTCTGGTCGGTCGCACTGGCAAAATTGTCCCAGGAGGAACGGGCTAAGCTAATTGAAAAGAAACAAGCTGTCGTGGAGGCTTTCATTGATCTAATGAACAGGGATGAGAAGTTCCTCGCGGCGATCTCCCAGGCAACAGGCGACAAAAGAAGGGTACAAAAACGTTTCTCCACCATTCAGGACCTCATCCAAAAAGTATTGGAAAAACATGTTGAAGTCGGTTAAAATTAAAAATTTCAAAGCTCTTAAGGATATCGAGCTCGGCCTCGGCGGGCTCAACCTATTCGCTGGTTTGAACGGGATGGGGAAATCCAGCGTCATTCAGGCGCTGCTGCTGCTGAAGCAGTCTGCCGGCGAGCGAGGGCGGCTGCGCTTAAACTATCCCGAATTCGTATCGCTGGGAAAAGGCAAAGATGTCTTTTACCAGTTCGCCGAAGAACAAAAGATCATATTTGCCCTTGAATCCAAATATGGCAAAAAGTGGCAATGGCATTTTGATTATGAACCGGAAAAAGACCACCTGGAGGGGGATTTCAAACATGAACCGGCCCACTTAGCTCAAAACCTTTCCCTTTTTTCCGACAACTTCCAATACCTGGCCGCAGAGCGGCTCGGCCCCCGGACTTCCTACACGACGGCCTCTATTTACAGCGAGGTGTTGGGGCAAATCGGCACGCGGGGAGAATATGCGGTACACTATCTTGATATTTTTGGAAGTAGCCGGAAAGTAGAACTGGATAAACTCCACCACCCCAAAGCCCGCTCCCATTCTCTCATTCACGAGGTTGACGCCTGGATGGGGGAAATTTCTCCCGGAACAAAACTGAACACGACCAACGTACCCGGCACCGAGATGGTATTGCTCGATATCCAATTTGAAACGGGAAAGGCTTATACCAACCGTTTTCGCCCCGTTAACGTTGGCTTCGGGATCAGTTTTGTACTACCGGTTATCCTCGCCTTGCTCATGGCCCGGAAGGACCGCCTCATCATCATCGAAAATCCGGAAGCGCACCTGCACCCGCGGGGCCAGGTTGAAATAGGCCGGCTGATGGGCCTGGCGGCGGCGGCCGGCGCCCAGGTGATCGCTGAAACGCATAGCGACCATGTGCTCAATGGCATAAGAGTTGCCGTTAAAAATGGCGATATCCCAAAAGAGGACGTGCGTATTTTCTTCTTTGACCGGGTTCAAACCGATTTCGAACAGTACGCCGATGTCACCACTATCAAAGTTGATGACAGCGGTGAATTGAGCGCTTACCCCCCCAACTTCCTCGATGAGTGGAACAACCAATTGTTTAAGCTGATTTAACACAGGCGCTGATGGAGATGTCTTTTAATGAATTATCGCTAACGCCCCCCGCTGCTGATGTTGCTGAAGCCAGGCAACGTATGGCTCAATTGCTCCAGGCTTGTAAGGAGGGAAAGGAAAAGCTTGGGTTGTCCCGGCTCCGCCTTCAGGATGCCGAGGTCTTTAAAATGCAAATTTCGTCAGGATATTCTTTCATTAATTGGCTTAATGATAATCAGGTCGACCGAAAATCCAGGGATCTGTTCCTGAGTTTGAAACGGTATCCTTATTTTGAGGAAATGGATGAAAAAGCCGAAGCCGCCTACATTCAATCCAAATTTCTCCTCAATGAACCGGAACATCCATCCCACGAATCGGAAGCCCATGGCCTTGCCGACGCCTACCTGCGCAGTGGCCTTGCCGTGAGCTTTGATTCCCATGAGGTTTGGCGAAAGTGCGCAATCAGCCTCACCATTCAAAAGGATAACCCGGAGGAAAGCGAATTTACGGCTTCTGTACAGCACACCTGCTCTGAAGCCTGCTTTACCGAAGCATGGATTGAAGGGTATAAAAAAGCCCACCGCCCCCCTTTAAATACCAGCGAAGATGTAGATATCTGGTTCCCGGAGGCTGAGGGATATCGTTTATCGGATAAAGCTAAAGAGGACCTCATCTATTGGTTTCAGCAAAATCAAATGGACAAACTGGAAAAGATAGAGGGTTTCTTTCGGGAGATATGGGCCGCCCCTTTCCGAGGCACGGGGCAGGTAGAGCCGCTTAGTGAAAACCTCAGCGGCTGGTGGTCCCGCCGGATTAACCAGGAACATCGGCTGGTGTATCGTTTTGAAAATGGCCTCCTCTTTGTTTGTAGTTGCCAGGGGCATTACGAGAATTTAGACTGTGAAGCATGAGCACTTTCCACTCCTTCATCGAATCCCAATTCCCCGTCTCCAAAATCTCCAAAGAAAGTTACAAGGAGCGGACTGGTGGGAATACCCAGACCATTACCGGTTTGGGGAAATGGTGGGGGCGCAAACCCCTCATCCTGGTGCGGGCAACCATCATTGGGCTGCTGATGCCGGCCTCCGACGACCCGGTAAAGGACCGGGAGGTTTTCCTGAAGATCCTCTCCATGGATGAAGAGGGCCTTTGGCTGCGCAAAGACAAAACCCTTCCTTTAAAAGCGCTTTATCAAAAAGCTACCCAGCAAGAACGCGCCAACTTTTTTTCACCTGATTCCAATGAAGAGAAAGCAGCCTGGCTCCCAGGGCTGCCGAAGGAGGCAAAAGAAGTCTTCAGAAAAGCTGTTTTTTACCGCCTGAGTCATGACGAAAAACTCAGCCTGTGCAAGCGCCCGGAACACCTGGACAACCTCAGCGAAGCCAGTTGGCGGGACATCAATGCCCACCTCGTCACTACGGCTTCCAGCCTCTCCGAACTCGTGCAACAGTTGGGAGAACGGCAGTTCGGCCATACCCCCAGGGTGGGAGATGCCTTTTGTGGCGGCGGCTCCATCCCCTTCGAAGCCGCCCGCATTGGCTGTGAGGCTTACGGCTCCGACCTCAATCCCGTTGCAGCATTGCTGACCTGGGCGGCGCTTAATATCATTGGAGGGGGTGAAGAAGTGGTGGAACAGGTGCGGAAAGCGCAGCAGGAAGTCTACGAGACAGTAGACCGGCAAATTACGGAATGGGGCATTGAGCACAACGAAAAAGGCTGGCGGGCTGACGCCTACCTCTACTGTGTAGAAGCCCGCGACCCGCAAAGCGGCTATATGGTCCCGCTTGCGCCGAGCTGGGTGATCGGGGAGAAGACCAAATGCGTGGCTAAGCTGGTGCGCAATGGCCAGGATAAAACCTACGACATCGAAATACACTCCGGAGTGAGCGAGGCGGAGATGGCTGACGCTAAGGCTGCCGGTACGGTACAGAGCAACGATTTGGTGAATCCGGATACCGGCGAACGGACCCCCATTGCAACCCTGCGCGGCCAGGAAGGCCTTCGCCTGTGGGAAAACGGCGACCTGGTTCCCCGTCCCGATGATGTGTTTCAGGAACGGCTCTATTGCATCCGTTACGTTGAAACGTACTACGAAGAGCGCAAAAGTGGGAAAGTGGTGCGGGAAGTGACGGTGAAACCAGGGGATACGGTTCCCGAGGGAGTGAAATTGCTCACCCGCAAACACTACGTGGCGCCGGATGGACATGACCTGGCGCGGGAAGCCAGAGTACTGGCATTGCTGGAGGAGCGGTTTACTGAATGGCAGGAAAAGGGGTATTTGCCATCGGCGAAAATTCCAAATGGTGTCGAAACCGACAGGCTATTTAGGGAGAGAGGCTGGACCCATTGGCATCATTTGTTTAATCCGAGGCAGTTATTGGTTAATGGGTTGCTGAAAAAAGAAATAAACAACCTTATTAGAGGGTTAGCGTCAGTTCCTTGCATTTTAGCTTTTTCCAAATGTATTGAATATATGTCGAAGCTAAGTAGATGGGACCCGTCGTCAACAAAGGAGATGCTGGTTAATGTTTTTTCGAATCAAGCTTTAAACACTCTCTTTAATTATGGTGCTAGAGGACTACAAGCTTTTGATACTACTTGGTTTTTGAGATTGAACAACTGTCAAGAGGCAAGAAAACCAATTGTTGAGCTTGGGGATGCGAGGACTATTTCAAGAGAAAATGACTTTTGGTTAACAGATCCTCCTTATGCGGATGCCGTTAATTATCATGAACTTGGAGATTTTTTTCTTGCATGGTACGATAAAGATATTCCATTCCTTTTTCCTAATTGGTACTCGTCAAGTAAAAGCTCCCTTGCGATTAAAGGTAGCGGCAATGATTTCCGTTTGAGCATGGTAGAAGCCTACAGCAATCTTGCCTCCTACATGCCGGATAACGGGGCTCAGGTGGTCATGTTCACCCATCAAGATAGCGCAGTTTGGGCTGACCTGGCGATGATTTTATGGGCATCTGGGCTGCAGGTGACCGCCGCCTGGACCATCCAAACCGAAACCGAAGCGGTTGGCATCAAAACCGGCAACTACGTGCAAGGCACCGTCATCATGGTGCTGCGCAAACAGCAGGGGGAAGAAGTGGGGTTCCTCAGCGACATTCAGGCGGATGTGGAATACGAAGTCAAGCAGCAGTTGCACTACATGATGGAGATCGAAGACCAGGAAGACCCCAACTTTGGCGACGCCGATTACCAATTGGCCGCCTACGCCGCCGCCCTGCGGGTGTTGACCAGCTACAAGCGGATAGAGGATATCGATATCTCCTACGAGCTCAGCCGGGAACGCAAGACCGGGGAGCAGAATGAAATCGAAAAGATCATCGAGAGCGCGGTCAAAGTAGCCATGGATTACCTGGTGCCCAGCGGGTTTGACCCCCAGGTTTGGCGCACCCTCAGCCCGGAAGAACGCTTTTACATCAAAGGCATGGAAGTGCAAAGCCATGGGGAATACCGCACCGGCGTCTACCAGGAAATGGCCCGTGGTTTTGGGTTGAAAGATTACCGCATATTCCTCTACTCCGGCAAAGCCAATGAAGCCCGCCTGATGACGGGCATCGAGTTTGGCAATAAGGAGTTGAAAAAAGAAGGCTTTGGCGACAGCCTGCTCCGCCATGTGCTTTTCGCCATCCGGCAGGCGCACCGGGAGGGAAGCCCCCGCGCCGGCCGCATGTGGCTCTACCAGGAATTCCCCGGCTACTGGGATAGCCGTAAGCGAATCATCCACCTTCTTCAATACCTGGAGCACCGCTGCGAAGGGCTTGAGCACTGGAAGGATGATGTCGCTGCTGCTCGCGTATTGCGGGGATACCTGGAAAATGACAGCATCTAAGCCCGAATGCCATGATCAACCGCTTCTCATCCCGCCGGCACGCCATCCACGAGTCTTTTCTCAACGACCGATTGTATCAGGCCCGGTCTTACGACCGTATTGCCGGCTATTTTAGCTCTTCCATTCTGGAGGTAGCGGGGGAAGCCATTGAAAGCATGCAAGGCATGGTCCGGATTGTCTGCAATTCGGACCTCGATGTCCGGGACGTAGCAACCGCCAGGGCTGCCCATATTGCCTTGCAGCGGGAATGGCGCCAAAAATCGGAGCACTTTTACGGAGAGCCTGGCAAGCCGCGCTTTGCGAAACTTTACGAGCTACTGGTGTCCGGCAAGATGGAAGTCAAAGTGCTGCCTTCCTCCTGTTTTGGCCTCATTCACGGGAAAGCCGGCGTCATCACCCAGGCGGATGGCCACAGGACGGCCTTCCTGGGCAGCGCCAACGAAACCTACACCGCCTGGAAGCTGAACTACGAAATCGTCTGGGAAGACGATTCTGAAGAAAGCGTCCAATGGGTGCAACAGGAGTTCAATGAATTGTGGAACCACCCTCAAGCCATCCGGCTCACGGATGTAGCGAATATTGTGCAAGATATCCGGCGCATCTCCCGGCGGGAGGTCATTTCTGTAGATCAGTGGATCACCACCCCCGATCCTGCCAGCGCAGTGATCGAATCGCCGGCTTACCGCAAAGAATTTGGGCTTTGGGCGCACCAGAAATACTTTGTGAAACTGGCTTTCGAAGCACATGCCTCCGGCAAAGGCGCCCGCTACGTCCTGGCGGATATGGTTGGTTTGGGCAAAACCATTCAGCTGGCCTTATCGGCTCAACTGATGGCCCTGCACGGAGAAAAGCCGGTGCTTATCATCGCGCCGAAAACCTTGATCTGGCAATGGCAAGGCGAAATGGACAGCCTGCTCGATATGCCCTCCGCCGTTTGGGACGGCCGGCAGTGGGTGGACGAGAACGGCCATAAATACCCCGCCGCCGGGCCGGAAGGCATCAAGAACTGCCCCAGAAAAGTGGGTATTATCAGCCAGGGCTTGCTGACCAGGAAGGGGGAGGTTGTAAACCACCTCCTGAACAATTACTATGAATGCGTGATCGTCGATGAATGTCACCGGGCCCGGCGAAAGAACCTGCGCCCGGACGGCGAGAACGACCCGTCCGAGCCCAACAATCTGATGCTTTTCCTGCACCGGGTTGCTCCTAAAACAAAGAGCTTGCTGCTGGCTACCGCAACACCGGTGCAGCTATACCCCATCGAAGCCTATGACCTGCTCGATATCCTCAGCCAGGGGAACGACCATGTTCTGGGCAACTTCAACTCCATCTGGCGCAAGGATAAGCGCCGAACGCTGAACCTGATATTGGGCAGAGCATATCCTCCCCAGGATTTCGATGAGATCTGGGAGTATATCAGGAACCCGCTGCCTTCATCGGAAGAGAACAGCCAGCTTTTTGGCCTTTTGCGCCGGAGGATGGAGATGGCCGAAACGGACCCGGTCCTGGAGGGCAGTAAAATCAACCAGCTGGCTCCCCAGGATAAGAACCGTATCAGCCGAATGGCAACGGAGTTTTTCCAGAAGCACAACCCTTTCATCCGCCACATCGTCCGAAGGACCCGCAATTTCCTGGAATCCACCCTGGACCCGGAAACAAATGAACCTTACCTCAAGCCTGTAAAAGTCCGGTTGTTCGGCGAAGAAGAACAGGAAGCCATCCCTTTGCCCGGCTATCTGGACGATGCTTACAAAGCTGCTGAAGAATTCTCCCAGGCTTTGGGCCAGCGGATGCGCTCCACCGGCTTTCTGCGCACCATGCTTTTGCGGCGAATCGGCAGTTCTATTGAAGCCGGCAGGGCCACCGCCATCAAGATGATGGGTGGCGTTCAACAGGAGGAACTTACAGAAGAGGAAGATGAGGCCCCCGAAGAAGAAACGGAAGCTTATCAGTCGGCTTTGGCGCAGAAGCTCTCCGATCAGGAGAAGGCCATCCTCCGCCGCCTCGTCTCCCACCTGGAGAAACACAAAGACCGGGACCCCAAATACGCTCAACTACATTTTTATTTACTAGACAGAGGCTGGCTGGAGCTAGGCTGCATCATTTTCTCGCAATACTTCGATACGGTCCAGTACATGGCCCATCAGCTGACCGCCGACCTGCCCAATGAACCCATAGGCATTTACGCCGGTGGAACAAAATCGGGCATATTAAGCGGGGGCAAATACACCACCGTATCCAAAGAAACCATCAAAGCCAAAGTCCAGCAGGGAGAACTGCGGGTGCTCTTCGGCACCGACGCCGCCAGCGAAGGCCTCAACCTCCAGCGCCTGGGCGCCCTCATTAACCTCGACCTTCCCTGGAATCCCACCCGCCTGGAGCAGAGAAAAGGCCGCATTCAGCGCATCGGCCAGATCAGGGAAGAAGTGTTCGTTTACAACATGCGCTACAAAGACTCCGTCGAGGACCGGGTCCACCAAATGCTCTCCTCCCGCCTGGAACACATCTTCGACCTCTTTGGCCAAATCCCCGACGTCCTGGAAGACGTATGGGTCGAAGTCGCCGTCGGCAACAAAGAAAAGGCCAGGGAGATCATCGACGCTCTGCCGCAACAGCACCCTTTCGAGATGAAGTACAACCGCATCGAGCAGGTGGATTGGGAAAGCTGCTCTGAGGTGTTGAATGATATTGAAAGGCGTGGGAAGTTGTTGGAGGGGTGGTGAGAGGGGGGCTGTGTTTGGGGGACCATAATTGGACACAATGATTGTAGCTTACATCTAAGCTAGCCCTTCCATTTTCAACAAATAAGTTGAATAAAATCAAATTATTGTTTTATATCAAAAAATAAATTAAATAGTTATACTTCTTCCTGAACTTGCTATAAAATAAATTATTGGAATACAATACTTAAAATGAAAAAAACAAATTAGTTTAACTTTTTTGATTATTAAAATAATATTTTTGAACACTTAGTTTTCCACATTGTGGAAAAAATAACTAACAATACATAAATATTGATATTCAATGATTTGTGCTAGTTATTAACTGTGTGTTGATAAGTTCGGCTGGGCTTTTTTTCTCCTTCCCGTATTTTTGCCTCTGACAAAATTATTAGTAACCCAAAAAGTTTAGTGGACTGATGAAAATAAAGAAGCCTTGAGAAGTTGGTCCCTTCTCAAGGCTTATTGGAAAGAAAATTCTTGAAGATTTCAATTGCGCAAAGGTTGGTCCCCTTTGGCAATTTATTGAAATGTTTGATGCATCAAATGTATCTCCTTTTATTCTTCTTTCCAAGCGATTCCATTTTTTTTAGGGCCCGGCAATGTCCTCTTCCCCCCAGGCGCTACCATCCAAAAGTAGAGAGTTAGGGTAAAATTATCTAACTTTCAAAAAAGGATCGTGATGAAGCAAAGTAAATTCACGGAAACTCAACGGATGGCCATCCTGGCCAAACAAGATGCC
>CAUJDW010000041.1 GCA_963169455.1 Bacteroidota bacterium
GAATAAATCTTGATAACGAAGACAATAATTGCCCAGGCTTTTTTTTCAAAATAGAAGGCTCCATGCTTTTTAATATATTAACGTTTACTATACTGACTGGCTAATCTAAAGTGCCAAAGTAGAATTAAGTTGACGACATTACACACTGCTTCACCCCCGCTTGCTTCCCCCCACGAGGATGCCCAGGCCGCCATCGATGCGGAAAGCCTGGCCGGTGACAAAGGTAGCTTTATCGCTGGACAGGAAGGCGATCAGTTCCGCTACTTCTTCCGGTTGGCCGATGCGTTTGAGCAGGTGCATGTCGACGCATTCCTGGTACACTTCCTCCGGGTCGGGCGACAGCTGGAAGGCGCCGCGCAGCATGGGCGTATCGATCGTGCCGGGGCAGATGGCGGCGCTTCGGATGTGGGGGGCGTAGTCGACGGCAATGCTGCGGGTGAGCCCCAGCATGGCCGTTTTGGATGTCGTATAGGGCGCTACATTTTGCTGTGTGATGAAGGCCTGCACGCTCGATACGTTGATGACCATGCCCTTGCCGCGCTTTTGCATATAAGGGATGGCGTGTTTCGAGCACAGGAAGGCGCTTTTCAGGTTGACGTTCATCACCAGGTCCCATTCCGCTTCGGTGGTTTCCGTGACGGTGGAATAGCGTTGGATGCCCGCATTGTTCACCAGTATGTCGATGCCGCCGAAGGTTTTCGCTGCCAGTTCCATGGCGGCCTGCACCTGTGGTTCTCTGGAGGCGTCGCATTGGATGAAGAGGGCGCCGGCTCCCAGTTCTTCAGCGAGCGTTCCGCCGAGGGGGTCGGTATCGAGGATCACCACATTGGCGCCTTCGCGGTGCATCACGCGGCTGCATGCGCCGCCGATGCCCTTGGCGCCGCCGGTAATAACGGCTGTTTTTCCGGATAAGGACATGCTTAGTTTTTTTTCTGATGAGAAGGCAGGGGCAGCCCTTTGATGTCCAGGCTGATCCTGGTGATGTGCCACCGGCCCAGGTTGGCGGCGAAGAGCTGGCTCAGTTCGGGCCCGCCGAAGGCGATGTTGGTCGGGTTGGAAAGCGTGTGGGCGTCCCAGTCGTCGATCAGCAGGCTCACCTCGTGCCTGGGCGTCACCTTAAAAATCTTGTTGGGGGAATAGCAAGAAACATAAAGGTTGCCCGCCGCATCGAAGGCCAGCCCGTCGGGCACGGTTTCCGGCAGGGTGCAAACCAGGGAGCGCTCGCCGGCCGAGCCGCCGGGCAGAATGGCCAGGCGTTCCACGCCAGGCAGAAAGGTGGCAGCGATATAGAGGTGTTTTTCCTCCGGGCCCAGGGCCAGCCCGTTGGCGAAATGGAAGGGCCCCTCGTGCCAGATATGCCCTTTCCCGTCGGGCGAAAACTTCAGGATTTTCCCTTTCACTTCCCGGAAGGCCCCGCTTTCACTGACGTACAGGTTGCCGGCGGCGTCGAAGGCGGCGTAGTTGGGGATGTTGAAGTGGTGGCCGTCGGCGCCGGAGGCGAATTTTTCCAGCTTGTGGTTCGCCATGTCCAGGCGCCAGAGGCATTTGTGGCCCAGGTCGCACACGGCCAGCCATTCGGCCCCGGGGCTGAAGGCAATGCCCAGGATGAAGCCGCCGGTATTGGCGATTTCCTCCACCTTTTTTCCTTCTTCGGAAATGCGGTAAACCTGCCCGGCTTCCCCGCCCGCCCAAAGGCTGCCATCGGGGTGGACGGCAACGCACTCGGGATGGTCCAGCCCGTCGGCGTAAATGCTTGCTTTTTGAAGTAAAGGATGCATGTTTTTTTGTTTTTTGCCAGGCTTACTGGCTCAGGTTTCGGAAGCCAAAGCCAATGATCAAAGCGAAACCGCTGCTGTCAGGCGCACTTCGCGCAGCTCGTTGGGCTGCAGCCTGAGCCATTCCCCTTCTTCTATGGCCTTTTCGGCATCGGGGCGCCAGCGGGAAGTCCAGGGCTCCAGCCCGATGGCGTAGGCGCTGCCCCACCAGGGCGAATCCTGGGTGGCGTAGCGTTCCTGCCAGCACCAGAGGTAGCGGAACACGCGCGCGTCCCAGCTTACTTTGAAGCCGATGTTTTTTTCTTCATTCCGTATGGTGTAGCAGCCCTCGTCGCCGAAACCGGAGAGGTAGGCCAGGTCACTGTATGGCGTATCCCATTCCGGGGGGATATAGCTGGCGTCATCCCATTGGCCGTTGACGTTTTTTGCCCGCGGCCATTCCGTTTCGATGCCCGGCACAAAACGCCTGGGGGCCTGAATGGCCGGTTCGGCCATCATGTTTTTGGCGTTGGTGATCAGCCGCCCGCCTTCCCGAAGGAATGGCAGCCCGAAGGCGATATGGTGGCCCCACATGATGTCGAGCGGGGTTCGGGATTCGTTGGTGAGCTGTTCTTCGATATGCAGGGCCGGCTCATCGGCGGAGATGCTGAGCGTTTTTTCGATCAGGACGGGCACCCGCAGGGGGCGGGCCCAGAGCTTTACCGCCACCCGGCCTGGTTTATCTTCCACTATGGCGTACTTCCAGGGTATCATCCACACTTCGCCGTGCTGGCCCAGGGAGGCGCCCCGGTAGCGGAAGGTGGGGCTGTTGGGCAGGGCTTCCTGCCAGCCGCCATAGTAATAATCCTCCATCTGGTTGGGCGTGTCGCGCAACTGGGAAAAGTGTTGCTGCGGGTTGAGGATGCCCTTGGAAAGCCGAAGCATGAAGTCGAGCCCCAGGGGTTTGCAGTAGAACTCGAAAATGTCACTACCCCTGCCGGCCAGAATGCCGATGCGCAGGAAGTCGTTTTCCATCCGGATCACCTTCATGCCTTTATAGGCCCAGTCATCCGAGATGGAACAGCGGCCGGTGGGGAAAGCAGGTTGCAGCATAGGAAATCGTCGGTTTTGATCTGAAAATCGGTTCAGTCCCCGCCGATGGCCTGCAGTGCTCCCCGCATATAACCGAGGGCGAAGGCCATGCCGGCGTGCCAGGGCGCATTACAGCTCATTTCCGGGGTGTGGTCAGGGATCAGCACCCCCTCGTAGCCATTGTCCTTCAGGATGCGCAGCGCGCGTATCATATCGATATCTCCCTCATCGACGAAGGCCTCGCGGTAATGGGGCACCTTGCCTTTGACGTTGCGGAAGTGGATGTAGGCGATCCGTCCGGCCCTGGAGTACTTGTCCAGCAGGCTGTAGAGATCGCCCTCCTGCATTTCCTGGAGGGTGCCCATGCAGAATTCGAAGGTATTGGCGGGGCTGTCCGAAACCTCCAGCAGGCGTTCATATTCGCCGGGCAGGTAGAACAGGCGGGCCGTACCGCGCAGTTCCGGCAAAGGGGGGTCATCCGGGTGGGCCGCCAGCTTTACGCCGTTTTCTTCGGCCACGGGCAGCAGTTCTTTAAGGAAATAGCGCAGGCGCTCCCACATCTCTTCCCGCGACACCGGGGCCAGCACGCCGGCGGGGGCGCTTGCGTCATAAGTCATGTTCCACACCATTCCCCGGGGAATAGGCCTGTGGGCATCCACGGCTCCCTGGTCGAACTCTACCGACATGGCCTGCCCCCGGCCGGAGGGGCGGCTGGTCCAGCCCCAGACGCCGGCCAGGCTGAAGTAATAGCCCATCACCGGTATGCCCGCCTTGCCCACATTGCGGATCGTCGTTTTGATATCTTCCATCTGGCGGGCCTTTTTCGGGCCGTCGAGCAGGATGTCGTACCAGTGAGCGGGGTCGAAATTTTCGATGGCGGCCAGGGTGAGCCCATGGGATTCCACCTGCCGGCGCAGGGCCAGCAGTTCTTCGTAGGCCCAGAGTTTGCCTTCGTTGGCGGTATGGCCCCAGCCCCCCAGATAGTCGCGCGTAAGGGAAGGGCTGTCGCCGCCCTTTATATAATCGACCAGCTGGGCGACGATGTGGGTGGCGCCGGCCTGGCGGGCAAAACGGAAATTGCCGTCGTTGAGCAAGCTGCGGTATAGTCCGAGTCCAAGTTTCATAAGGCTTCAAGTTAAGGATTTCCCGACAAAACAAGGCAGGGGCGGACGGTATTTTACAGGCTTTTTTGCTACATTGGTGTTGGCTCTTGAAAATGGCTATATTGTTATATTGCTATATTGCTATATTGTTATATTGCTATATTGCTATATTGTTATATTGTTATATTGTTATATTGTCGTATTGTTATATTGCTATATTGTTATATTGTCGTATTGTTATATTGTGGTATTGTTATATTGTGGTATTGCCATATTCTTATATTGTCATGTTGTTATATGGTTATATTGTTGGTTTTGGGTAGACTGGCCTCCCGAGGCAACAAAAGGACAAAACAGCTCTAACACAATTATATTAAAATGTTGCGCCTTTCCACTTCAATAACCCCTTGTCTGGTACTGTTCATCGGAATCCTTGCCCTGAGCAGTTGCAAAGACGAGCGCGATGACTTCACCTCCGGCTCGTTTTATCCCGATATCGAAGAACCCGGGGATACTTCCACCACGGTGGAAGAAGGTTGCTGGGATGCCTCCATCAGCATCCGGAAAGCGGAATCTTTCAACGCCCTCTTCACCCGCTATGGCGGCGGCTGGACGGGTGGCGACGCCACCTATTCCATCCCATTGCCCGACGGCCGCCAGCTCTGGTTGTTCGGCGACACCTTTCTGGGTATTGTCAACGCCAACCGCTCCCGCCCGCCTTCGGGGCTCATCAACAACAGCTTCGTGGTGCAGGACGGCAATGTGCTGGCCACTTTTTACTCCGGTTCTGCCGGCAATGCCTCCGCTTTTGTCAAGCCCCAGGAAGCGGGCTGGTGGTACTGGCCCGGCCATGGCGTCAGCAGGGGCGACACCCTGGAAGTGGTGATGTTCGGCCTGAGGAACGAAGGCGGCGGCGCCTGGGGTTTTGTTTACACCAGCATCGACATCGCCCGCTTTTCCCTGCCGGATCTCAGCTTGTTGTCCATTGAGCGCAAGGTGCTTGACCCCACGGTCAACTACGGCGCCTGCGTCATGGAGGATGATGGTTTCTATTACCTGTACGGCGCGGAAAAGGAAGGCCTGCGCAAATACCTGCACCTGGCCAGGGTTCCGGTGGCCGAAGGGCTGGCCGGCCAATGGTCCTACTACGACGGCTCCGCCTGGGTGGGCGAGCCCGAAAAGAGCGCCCGGCTGTTCGCCGATGTGTCGGAACAGTTTTCCGTGTTCCGCCACGAGGGCCGCTATTACCTGCTGACCCAGCACCACATCCTGGGCAGCGAAATCTATATGTATCGGGCAGAGGCGCCCTTCGGGCCGTTCAACGGCAAGAAACTGCTGTACTGCACGCCGCAGGCGGGGGGCAATATTTTCACCTACAATGCCTTCGCCCATACTCAATTCCTGAATGAGGGGGAACTGCTGCTGTCCTACAACGTCAACAGCTTCGAATTCGCCGATGTATTTGCAAATGCGGACAACTACCGGCCGTATTTTGTCTGGGTGAAAGGCTGGGAGTGAGCCGGCAGGCAGAGCCTTTTCCACCGCAGTGGCGTTCTACACCAAAACCCCCCGTTGCCATGTTGAATTTTTATAAAATCGTGAAGGAGAACCTCCGCTTTAACCGCTTTGAATTCAGGGAAACGGTTTGCCTGGAGTATGTCTGCCCTATCGATGCGCGCCAGATCGGCATTTTCTCCAGGAATGATTATGTGGTGCATGTGCTGAGCGGCAGGAAAACATTCAGGACGGTAAATGGGGAATGGACGCTGGCCCCCGGCCAGACACTTTATCTGAAAAAGGGGGCGGAGATCATCCACCAGTATCTGGACGACGAATACTGCATGCTGGGTTTTTTTCTGTCAGATGAATTGATAAAAGAAACCTTTGAGGAAGCCAGGGGCCAAATGGCCCTGAGCTATTCGAAGGATCCCCTGGAATTCACGGGGGTTATGGTTGAGCCGTCCAACTATCTGGAAGGCTATTTCCATTCCATGCTCTCTTATTTTCGGGGTTTCAACCGCCCGCCCGACCACATTCTGGCGCTCAAACTCAAAGAGCTGCTCATTACGCTGATGGACTGCGACCCGATGCTGGGCGCCTATTTTAAAAGCATTGCGGAATCGGGCCGGCCCTCCCTGCACGAGATCATGGAGAAGAACTTTTGTTATAACCTGAAACTCGAAGATTACGCCGAGTTGTCTCACCGCAGCCTCTCGACCTTCAAGCGGGATTTCCGGCAGCTCTATAAGGAAACTCCCGGAAAATGGTTGCTGAAACGGCGCGTGCGCCACGCCGCCCACCTCATCGCGCATTCGGGCCTGAACGTGACCCAGATCGCCTTCGAATCCGGCTTCGAAGGCCTGTCCCACTTTAGCCGGGCTTTCAAAAGCATCATGGGCGTCTCGCCCACGGATTACAAAAAGTCCATACTGCAACACTGATCACATGGATTTGAGCTGATTAGTCAATCTTTTGAACTTTTGGGGAAAATTCCGCAAGGCCATAATTCTGTCCTTTGTACCAAGCAAAATGAAACAGAAATATGAGCACTGCACCTGATTACCCGCTGCGCCATGTTGCGCGCGCATGGAACGAAACCTTCGGAACCCAATTGCTGACGGCGCAGGCCGCCGCAGCAATGGCCGCGGGCCGAATTCCAAACCTGGAACAAGTTTGCCTCAGCCTTTTTCAAACTTTTCTTACGCAAAGGCGCCCCTACACGGCATTGCAGTTTATCCCCATCCTGAAAAAACTGGAAACCATTGATCAGGCTGAAGCAGAGCGCTTCCCTGAAAATCCCGGCGGCAGCCACATCCTGGTTCAGAATACATTGCTCAAAGTGGTGCTGATCCACTGGGCTCCGGGGAAATTCACGGGCATCCATGGCCATCCAAAAGGTGGTTGTGTATTTAAGGTGTTAAAAGGCAGCCTGGAAGAAAAGCGGTACAGCCCCGATACCTCCCAACGGCTTTTGGCCCTCAGCACCCTGCGACAGGGCAGCATGGCGTATATTGATGACGACATGGCTTACCATGCCGTAGGCAATCCTTTTGACACCTCCGCAATCAGCCTGCACGTGTATACGCCGGGCCGGTAAATTAAGCGCTCCTCCTGGAGCTTAACTCTAAAGCTTGCCCGGCTGAAGAGACGGGGCAAACAAAGGGCGAAAATGCCGCGCCGGGAGGCCTCCTGAATAGTTTCCAAAAATAGCTATTATTGTATGGCTGATTTTTTATGAAGCGCGTCCAAAAGAAAAACATGGATCACAAGGTTTTCATCCTCCTGGCCCTGCTGCCTGCCCTTGGCTGCGGAGGCGCAAAAAAAGCCGGGCAGCCGGCTTCGTTCGAATTGAATTACACGGCAGAAGCAGCGCCGGAATGGACGGAGTTGTTCTACCGCAAGTCAGGCTGGTTCGGAGCCGACGGCATCTTTTCCTTTTCACTCGATGGAACGGAGCAGGCCCGGGACGACGAGGAGCGGGAGGTGATGCTGATCTTCAGCGATACCTTTGTCGGGGAAGTGGAGGATGACAAACCGAAAGCAGGCTACGCGATGGTGAACAACTCCGTCGCCTTTCTGCATGGGCAGGAGCCGCATCCCGACAGCATCCGCTTTTTCTACAAACAGGATGAACAAGGGCAGCCCCAAACCTTCTTCGTGCCGGATAACGCCAACTCCAGAAATGGGCAGTACTACTGGCTGGGCGACGGCTTCATCAACCGGGAGCTTGGCAATACCCACTATATTTTTGCCTATCACATCGAGATGACGGGCCCGGGGGTGTTCGACTTCATCGAACCGAACGTTTCGCTATTGGCCATTCCCGCCGGCAGCCGCCCGCCGTTCGCCGGCTATCGCCAGCTCACCACGCCGCTGCACCTCAAAAGCGAAAGCCTGGGCGAGGGCAACATGGGCGCAGGTGTTCTGGTGAATACGGAATGGGCAGGAGCGCCGCATCCGGATGGTTATGTTTATGTTTACGGCTGTGTCGGGAAAGATAAAAACCTGCTGGCAGCCCGGGTGAAGCCGAAGCATTTTGAAGACTTTGGCAAATGGCGCTACTGGAACGGCCAATCCTGGGATAAGGACAAGAATAAACTGGCGCCGGTGGCCAATGCGGTTTCCAACGAGCTCAGCGTCACCCCGCTTCCGGACGGCCGCTACCTGCTCGTTTTCCAGGTGTTCGGCATCTCTGACAAGGTGGGTATGTGTGTTGGGCTGAGCCCGGTTGGCCCCTTCGGCCCCATCCAGGAAATATGGCGCACCCCGGAGATCGACGAGGGGCTGCTGCCCTACAACGCCAAGGCCCACCCCTGCCTCTCCAAACCGGGCGAACTGCTCATCAGCTACAATACCATTACTTTCGACTTCTGGAACGATATCGGAAAAAACGCCCACATCTACCGCCCGAGGTTCATTCGTTTGAAGTTCAGGTAAAAGGGGAAGGGGCGAAAGTTACAGGTTACAGGTTACAGGTTACAAGTTACAAGTTACAGGTTACAGGTTACAGGTTACAGGTTACAGGTTACAGGTTGGGAACCTGTAACCTGTAACCAGAAACCTCTACTTCGGCACAGCCTTCCAGGTGAATTTCCAGTCCCAGATCACGCAGCCAAAGACGGACAGGTCGATGGTTTGCGTGGAATTGATCTCGGCGGCGCTGAAGTCGGTGATGCGGTACACCTCTACCTGGACGTCGTTGGGGTCGAAAACATTGACGCTGGTGATGGTGAGTTCAGATTCGTCGTTGGTAAGCGACCAGCTGGCGGGCGGCTTGAGGCCGTCGAAATCGCAGGTGCCGCCGCCGGCGCCGGTCAGGGCGCCGTAGTCGATCGTCATGGTGCCGTCCTCGTTGAAGATGTAAACATTGTCCTTCTCGCACTCAAAGATCTGTTCGGTTTCCGGATCGGACTCCAGGCATTTTCCGACTTTGCTATCCCACCTCCAGTTGAAGTTGGTGATCAGATACTTGACGGACAATTCGGTGGTGATGATAAAGTCGGCGTCTCCTGTCTGCCCTTCGTTGTCTTCGGCCTCAAAATTGAAGCGGACCGGCGTCTGCAGGCCTTCTTCAGTCAAATCGTAGTTGAGCGTGAAGGTTGAGGTAGTGACCTCCTGCGTTCCGTTCGTGCCGAAGCTGGGGTCCACATCCGTGCCCAGGTATTTGGTTATTCTGAGCGCTTTGAGCCCACCCGGGGCAGTCACGGTGGCGGTTACCGAAGCGGTTTCCCCGACCTTGCCGGTAAAAGAGGTGGCGGAAAGGGAAACGGACGGAGCGTCTACAGGATCTTCGTCGTCCTTGTCGCAACCGCTGAAAACGAGCGTGCCCGTTGCCAGTAAAGCTGCCGCCATTAAAAGGATCAGATTCTTGAAATTCATAATGCTTTGAATTTGGTTAAACAAATGGTTATTCTGATTCAGATTTTTTCCGTGTCCATCTCATTGCGTTTCAAAAGCCAGCAGGGCGCCGTCGTTTTGGGCCACCAGGGCCAGCCCTTTTCCCGGCGCCAGTTGTAGCCAGGCCATGCTTTTGGCGTCGCCTGTTACCCAGAAGCCGCTTTCCTGTGGGAAAACCGGAGTGAAACCACCCTTGCCGTCTCCGGCCAGCAACAAACCGTTAAAGGCGTCATAGCGGCCGGTGTTGACTTCGGCAGAGAAGTTGTTGCCGGCGAGCAGGGCATCCGGGCGGCCATCCCCGTTGAAATCCCGGCAGATGATGCCGTAAACGGGCGCTGTTTGGGCGGCCAGCGGCAGGGGAGCCAGCCTGAACTGCCCGTTCCCTGCGTTTTCGAGGTAACAGGAGCTGAAGTTGTTGCATTCCAGGGTATAGGCTTTTTCCAGCTTTTCAGTGGGGAATAGTTCTCTGGTGGTTGCCCTGGCGTACAGGGCGTATCTCGGATATTTTCTTTCCAGGCTGTTTATCTGGGCGAGCAGGGCGTCCCTGCCTGCCAGGGGCGTTTCCACGCCCTGGAAATAATACGACATGATGGCGTCGATGCTGCCGTTCTCGTCGAAATCGCTGGCGTAAACCCGCAGGGGCTCTTGCCGGGAAACCCGCCATGGAGTATTCAGGCCCAGGTTGCCCGCCAGGAAGTCGGGGTCGCCGTCCTGGTCGACATCGCACTGGGCCAGTGCGCTCCACCAGCCGCGGCTGTTTTCCATGCCCTTCCAGGGGTGTTGAACCAGCTTTCCACCTTCGTTGCGGAAAATGGTGATGGGCATCCATTCGCCTACCAGCAGCAGCCCTGGCAGGCCCCCGCTGCCGAAATCCGTCCACAAAGCGGCCGTTACCATTCCGATCTGCTCCAGGCCCGGCGCCAGGGTGCTCGTCACATCCCTGAATATGCCGCCATCGTTGCGCAGCAGGTATGAGCGGGGCGGCATAGGATAGCGCCCGGGTTCCACCCTGCCGCCCACGAACAGGTCGGGGTCGCCGTCGCCGTCAAAGTCGGCGGCAGCGGCGCAGGAACCGCTGGCGCGAATCTCCGGCAGGGCGTTTCGCGCCAGGCTCAGGTTGCCCCTCCCGTCATTGAGGTAGAGGCGGTCCTGATAAGCGGGGCTGCCCGCCGGAAATTCACTGCCTCCGCTAACGACATAGAGGTCGTTGGCGCCGTCGCCATTGGCATCCAGAATCAGAACGCCCGTATCCTCCGATTCGCTTCCTTCCGTCAGGCTGATATGGCGAAACCGGCCGGCGTCTTCCTGGAAAAACAGCCCGCCGGGCTGTCCCTTGGCTCCTCCTATATAACAATCCTCCCGGCCGTCTCCGTTCAGGCGGCCAACGGCAATTCCGGGGCCCTGGCGGGAAAACTGGTGCGGGAGCAGGGGCTGGTATTGAAAGTCGTTGAAAGGCGTTTCGCGATGCGTGAAGTCCAGCCCGTACGAGCTGCTCAACTCGCGCAACATGGGGCTGGCAGGGTGCGACGGGGCAGGGCGCGCGGGCGCGGCATCGGCATGGCGCAGCCTGAGGCGCTGGCCTGAGGCGAGCCCTGCCAGTTTTTGCCGCCTTCCGTCGGGCCAGTCCACGATCAGGCTGTCGGCTGTTTCCGCCCGTCCCAAACCGAAGTGGAGGGTGCTGGAAACGGTGGACTGGAAGCCGCGGTAAGGGTATTGTTCCAGGTATTGTTGCCGGCCCTGGCAGTAGAGGCGAAGCTGAGCCCCGATGCCCGCCGGGTTGCCGGCGGGGCCTTCCAGTATGATGGCCAGGAAGTGGTTGCCGGGCGATTGGGCGGCCTTGTTCTCCAGTACGAAAGCCGGTTCGTTGATGTTGCTGACTATCAGGTCGAGGTCGCCGTCCAGGTCGAGGTCGCTGTAGGCGGCGCCGTTGGAGTAGGAGGGGGGAAGGCCCGAAGAAACGGCCTCAAAGGTGAGCCCGCCCTGGTTGCGGAAGCAGTAATTGGCCAGCTTTTCCCCCTGCAACCCGCGTATCTGCGCCAGTAATTCCTGCCTGGCCTTCTCCGGCGACTTGAACATGCCCAGGCTTGTGCTGTAGTCGATGAAGTCCTTGTCGGTAATATCCCGAAGGTAACCGTTGGTGACGAAGAGGTCTTTCCAGCCGTCGTTGTCGAGGTCGGCAAAGAGCCCGCTCCAGCTCCAGCCGGTCTGGTGGACGCCGGCGAGCTGGCCGATCTCGCTGAAGCTCACCTGGCCGTCCAGGGGGGAGGGGCCGTTGTTGAGCTGCAGGCTGTTGCGCACGTACTGGGGCGCATACCCCATGGACAGCATGAGGTTCCACTTGTCGTAGGCCATGCCGCCGGCCATGGTCTTTTTCCTGATCCTGTCGTCCGGCTGCATGTCCAGTTCGAAGATATCGGCCCTGCCGTCGTTGTTGAAATCGGCTATGTCGTTGCCCATGGCGTTGTAGCTCTGGCGCCGGATATAGCGCCCGGCCTGGTTTTCGAAGGAGCCGTCGCCGCGGTTGATGTATAGCAGGCTGTTGTAAATGAAATCGTTGGAGACGTAGATGTCGGGCCAGCCGTCCTGGTTGATATCGCTGATGGCGACGCCCAGCCCGTACCCTTCCACCAGTATGCCCGCCTGCCTGGATACATCAGTGAAGCGCCCCTGGCCGTCGTTGCGGTACAGCCTGTCGGCGGAAGGGCTCTCGCCATTGGTTTTTATGGGAAGCGGAGTATTCAGGGCCTGGCGTTCGTTGGCGTGGTTGAGGAGGTAGAGGTCGAGGTCGCCGTCGCGGTCGTAATCGAAAAAGGCGGCCTGGGTGGAGTAGCTGGTGTCGGCGATGCCGGCTTCTGCTGCGGCTTCGCGGAAGCGGGGGCGGCCGTCGGGGCCGGGGCCCAGGTTGAGGAAAAGCAGGTTGGCGCGTTCCTTTGCTTCGGCTTTTCCGGCGGCGCAGACGTAGATGTCGGTCAGCCCGTCCTGGTTGACATCCGCCATGGCGACGCCCGTTGCCCAGCAGTTGGTAGTAAGCCCCGCGGCTTCGGTGATGTCTTCAAATTTCAACCCGCCCTTGTTCAGGTAGAGCCGGCAGGATGTTTCATTACCCGTGAAAAAGAGGTCATCCAGCCCGTCCTGGTTGAGGTCGGCGATGCCGGCGCCGCCTCCGTTGTAGTAGTAGATGTAGTTGAGGATATTCAGGGAATCGCCTTCCGATAAGGTATTGGCAAAATCAATGCCCGTGCGGGCCGGAGGCAGCAACTCCAGCAAAGGTGGGCCGTCACCTGCCGGTTGGCAGGCGGTGGCCGCGGCGCAGAGGAGGGGCCACATCCGGTACAGCATGCGCTTGGCCATTTTGGGAATTGATTTTTATTCGCAACTATTTAATCTGAGTGCGGCTCTTCTTCAATGCCAGCTTTGCTCGATCTCTTCCAGGGTCTTTTCCTTGGTTTCCGGGATCATTTTCCAGACAAAGCCGAAGGCCAGCACCGACACGCAGAAGAAAATCCAGAAGGTATAGGCTTGACCGATGCCTTCTACCAGAATGGGGAAAAGCTGCGTGACGAAGTACACGGCCACCCAGACGGCGAGGGTGCCCACCGACATGGCCAGGCCCCGCATTTTGATGGGGAATATTTCCGAAAGGATAACCCAGGGCACAGGCCCGAAGGAGGCGGCAAAACAGGCCACATACGAGAGGATGAAAACCAGCGGGATGTAACCGCCCCAGCCGAAATGGAAAGCGGCGCCCACCATGAACAGGCTGAGGGCCATGCCCGCTCCGCCAAACAGCAGCAGGGCCTTGCGCCCCAGCCGGTCCACCAGCCGGATGGCCACAAAGGTGAACAGCACATTGATGATGCCGATCACTACGGTCTGTGCAAAGGCGGAATCACGCCCTACGCCTACCTCTTTGAATATTTCCGGCGCGTAGTACATGATGGCGTTGATGCCTTGAAACTGGGTAAACAGCGCCAGCAGGATGCCGATGACAATGGGCTTTCGGAACCGGCCGCTGAACAGTTCCCGCAGGGTGCCGGATTCTTCGCGCAGGGTCGCCTTGATATCCTGGAGAATTTCCCGGGCCTTTTCCATGCCGTTGATGCGGGCCAGCACTTTCAGCGCATCCGCTTCCCGGTTTTCCTTGGCCAGCCAGCGTGGGCTTTCCGGCACGAAAAACATGGCGGCGAAGAACAATACGGCGGGAATGGTTTCCGATCCCATCATGTAACGCCAGCCCAATTCCACGTTCCAGGCCTCATTGCCCCAGCTCTGCACCAGCATGTTGACGAAAAAAATGAGCAGTATGCCCAGTACGATAGCCAACTGGTACAGGGAGACCAGCATGCCCCGCACCCTGGCCGGCGCCAGCTCGGTGATGTACAGGGGCGACAGCATCGAAGCCGCCCCCACCCCGAGGCCTCCCACGAAGCGGGCGATGGCGAACTGCGTCAGGTTGGCGGGAAGGGCCGAACCGATGGCCGAAATGCCGAACAGAAAAGCGGTGAGGATCAGGATCCGCTTCCGCCCGTAGCGGTCGCTCAGATAGCCGGCGAACATGGCTCCGAATATGCAGCCGATGATCGCACTCGATGCCGCCCAGCCTTTCATGGCCGCTGTAAGCTCGAATTTTTCCTGCAAAAAGCCGATGGCTCCCGCAATGACGGCCGTGTCATACCCGAACAGCAGCCCGCCCAGGGCCGCCACCGCCGTCAGCAGGTAAACCACCCGCATGTTTTCTTCATGGGCTTTCGCCTTTTCTGTTGTTTGCATTTTTTTGTTTTTGTTTTGCGGGCCCACGATTGAAATTCATGGGCTGGGTGCGCACATAAGGCCCACGATTGAAATCATGGGCTGGGTGCGTACCTAAGGCCCACGATTGAAATCATGGGCTAGGTGCGCACATACGCCTTGATCGTGGCGCATGTTTTGCCTTCGCTTTCGCCCCAGGGCCTGATGGTGTATTCCCCCACTTCGGCCGGAACGATGAAGGTTTCGGCGTAGTGCACCACGAAGGGGCTGAAAGCGCCGGTGGGGCTTTCCACGACGGCCTCGCGGCCTTCCACGAGGTTGAGGACGTTGACCCCGCCGCCGGTGTGGTGGGGTGTGGTTTTGGTGAACCAGTGGCGCCGGGTTTCGATAAATTCCAGTTCGTGCAGGCCGGTTTTTTCTTCCCGCCAGCCGTCACCGCTGCCTGCCGCCTCGATGCGGTTGATGAGGTTCCAGCGCGTCCATTCGGCCTGGCGATCCCATTGGATCACCTTTTTTCCGTGTTCGATGTTGATGGGGCGCGGCCTGCCGTCGAGCCCCAGCCGCCCCCAGTCCCACAATTTGAAAGTAAAGATGTAGGGGGTGGCGCTGATCTCCAGCACCATGCAGTCTTTGCCCGAGCAATGGACGGTGCCGGCGGGAATCAGGACGTGGTCGTGTTTTTTGACCGGCCATTTTTCTACGAACTTATCCGCATCGAAAGGCTCCCCCCCTTGCTGGGCGGCCTCCAGTTCGCGGATCATCTCATCGGGGCTGATGCCGGTTTTGAGGCCCAGGTAAACGTGGGAGCCCTCGCCGGCTTCGAGCAGGTAATAGCTTTCGTCCTGAGTATAATGCATGCCGAAGTGCTCCTGGATGTATTCGGTCAGGGGGTGTACCTGCAGGCTCAGGTTTCCGCCGCCCATGGTGTCGAGGAAGTCGAAGCGGATGGGAAATTCCGGGCCGAAGCGGGAATAAACCGGGCCGCCGAGCAGTGCCCGGGGCTGGAAAAACACGAGGTTCTGGGCGGGTATTTCCACCCTGTGCCTGCCGAAGCCGAGCAACAGGCTGTTCTCTTCGGGCACGCAGTCGAAACACCAGGCGTAGTTGGGTTCCGAGGGGTCCAGGCCACAGGTTTCCTTCATCCATTGCCCGCCCCATGGGCCGGGGTCGAAAAAGGGCGCCACGCGGAAAGGGCGGCAGGCCGTCTGCGCCAGGCCGGCGAACAGGGCCTGCCCGCTGATCATTTTGGGGCGCCCGGGCTGGTTGGTGTCCAGCAGATAATCCGCCTGAGGCAGCCATTGGCGTTTGATCCGGTCGCAAACCCGCCAATCGACGAAATAGGCGCGTTTGTACTGCCGGGCAAAGTCCTGTCCGTAATTGCCGGCGCCGAGGTTGGCAACCTCTCCGCGCCGCATCCGCAACTGTATTTCCCAGCGCGCCATGTCGGCAAAGGCGAGCAGGCTCCACTGCCGGGACAGGAAGGCGGCGCCTGTGCCGTAAACGAGGGCGATGCCTGATTCCAGCCTATCCAGTTGCCGACGCGCCTCTTCCAGCCTTGCGGGCTCAAAGAACCGGCTGATGTCCAGCCGGGTCATGTAGCCGAAAATGCGGTCGTCGGTCACATCGGGAAAGGTGAGGGCGTCGATGGCTGCTTCGCTGAGGTAAGCCTGCCGGGCATCGATGAACAATGCCGGCCGCAGGGCCGCTTTCAGGGCGGGGATGAGCTCGCTGTCGTTTACGCCGTGGTAACATTCCACTACTATAACTGCTTTTCCTCCTGCGCTCCCGGCTCTGGCCAATAGAACAGCACCAATGGACTCCCAGCCTGCCAGGCAATCCGCTTCATAGCCTGCTACGGGAACTTCCGGAAACTTGTCGTAATTCGATCGCATTTTGGGTCAAAAGGTCAAAAGGTCAAAAGGCTTGCCCGGCTCGCAGAGACGGGTTAAAAGAGTTTCGGGGTGCGTAGTGCAGCGGGAACTAGATAACGGGGCATGCTTTTTGGGTGCAACCTGTTGAAAATCAGTGCTAACGAGGTACTGTTCTGCCCGCTGTTTACTGCCCACTGCACTAATAGCCGTCGTTTTGCGGCAGCAAGTTGGGGTTCAGGTCGATCTCCTCCTGGGGTACGGGGAAGAGGTTGTGGTAATCCTGAGGTTGAACGCCAGGTTTGGCCAGGGGCGCCAGGTCCTGGAGCTTTCCAAAGCGCACCAGGTCGAACCAGCGGTGGCCTTCGGCCACGAACTCCCAGCGGCGCTCCTGCAGCAGGGCGTCTTTGAATTGCTGGTACGACAGGCCCTGTAAGTCGGGCAGGATCGGCAGTTCCTGGCTCCCGTCGAAGCGGGCCCGGAGGCGTACGCTGTTAATGGCCTGATAGGCTTCCGCCGTGGGGCCGTTGTTCAGCTCGTTGAGCGCCTCGGCGTACATCAGCAGCACATCCGGATAACGCAGGTAGGGAAAGTCGTTGTCGGTATTTCCCGCAGCGGGCTCGGCGATCCGGTCCCAGTACTTCTGTATGTGCGGTTCGACGTTGGTTGTCGTGCCGTCGGTGTTTTGTATGGTGGTCAGGAAAGTGACGGCCCGCCGGCGGTCCTGGGGGTCGTAGGAATTGTAGAGGTGCTGGGTGGCCACCTGCCAGCCCTGGGCGTTGACGCCCGGGATCTGCCCCGAGAGGGCGCGGGGCAGGAGGCGGACATTGAACTGGCCGACTTCCCAGAACGAAATGCTGTTGTTGGCCGTTCCGAAGCCGATGTTGAATATCGATTCCTTTCCGTTTTCATTTGCCAGGCGGAAGGCCTCCGCGAAATCATCCCACAGCCCGTAGCGCCCCGAGCCCATTACCGCCTCGCAGTAGCTGATGGACTGCTGCCAGTTGCCCAGGGTGAGGTGCACCTTGGCCAGGAGGGCGTTGGCGGCGCCCCGCGTGGCCCGCCCCAGCCCGTCGCCTGCGGGGTAGGATTCGGGGAGATTCTGGGCCGCAAACTCCAGCCCCTCGATGATCCGGGCGTAAACCTGATCGGCAGGGGTGCGCGCAGGAGTGAGCTCCGCTTCCAGGCTCAGCACCAGCGGCACGCTCCCGAACATCCGAACCAGGTCGAAGTACAGCAGGCTGCGCAGGAACTGGGCTTCGCCCAGCAGGCGGTTTTTCTTCGCTTCATCCATCTTCACCAGCGGAATGCCTTCGATGGCGAAATTGGCGTTGCTGATGCCCTTGTAGGCATTGCGCCAGAAATCGTAGATGTAGGAATTGACCGGCCGGAAGGAAAAGGTTTCCAGCTGGTCGAGGTCGGGCGCGCCGGCCAGGCGGTTCTCCATCTCGTCGGAAGCCAGCCCTGAGACGACCCAGTAACTGCTGTGGTATACCCCTCCAAAAGTGGGCGCCGAGCTGGTGGAGTTCAGTACGGCGTAAATGGAATTGACCGCCGCAATGGCGTCGTTTTCCGTCTGGAAGAAGTTCTCGATAAAGACCTGGTCCCTGGGGTCTTCATCCAGCAGGTTGCGGCAGGCATAGAACCCGAAGGAAGCCAGGGCGGTGATGATAAGGAATGAGATATATCTTTTCATGTGTGTTGTTATAAAAAACTTTGCAAACCCTTGAGGTTTGGAAAACCTCAAGGGTTTTGTTTTTAAATTACTAAAACCCCACCTGCACCCCGGCAATGACCGTCCGGGCCAGGGGGTAGCCGCCGTAGTCGATTCCCTGGAGCAGGTTGTTCTGGCCGAAGGCGTTGACCTCGGGGTCGTAGCCGCGGTAATCGGCGAGGGTCAGCACGTTGTTTGCGCTGAGGTACAGGCGCACCCGGCTGATACGGGCCCTGGACAGCAGCCCGGCGGGCAGCGAGTAGCCGAGGGTGATGTTTTTGAGGCGGATGAAGGATCCGTCCTCCACCTGGGCGTCGCTGAAGGTGTTGCGGTCGCTGGGGTTAACTTTCGGGTACTCTGCCGAGGGGTTCTCCGGCGTCCAGCGGTTTTCCCAGAACTCCTGCAGGACGTTGGTTTCTCCCGCCAGGGCGCCTATTTCAAACAGGTAGGCATTGACGATATCGTTGCCGTGCACGCCCTGGATGAAGACGGACAGGTCGATGCCTTTGTAGGAGAACTTGTTGGTAAGGCCCCAGGTGAAGTCCGGGTTGGCGTTGCCGATGATGCTGCGGTCGGCCTCGTCGATGACCCCGTCGGGCTGCCCGGTGAGCCTGCCCTGCGCATCCCGCCCGTTGATGTCCTTGTATTTGCGGTCGCCGGCTTTGGCGTTCTGGTTTTTCAGCACGGGGCTGGACTGGGCTTCCTCATCCGACTGGAAGATGCCGTCGGACTGGAGCCCGAAGAAAGTGCCCAGGGGCTGGCCGACCCGCAGGATGCTCCAGCCGGCGGGCACGAGCAGGACGCCCGGCACCGGTATGTCGTTTTCGCTGGACAGCTCCGTAATCTCGTTCCGGTTGGCGGAAATGTTGAAATCCGTTTGCCAGCTGAAGGCGCCGGTGGTGTTTCGGGAGCTGACGGCGGCTTCGAGGCCCTGGTTCTGCAGGCCGCCGATGTTGGCCAGGTAGGCGGAGAAGCCGGAGGTGGTGGGCAGGGGGGCGAACAACAGCAGGTCGCTGGTATTTTTGCGGTAGTAGTCGGCTGTGAAGGCGATGCGCCCGTCGAGGAACTCGGCGTCGATGCCGATATCCAGTTGGTTGGTGCGCTCCCATTTCAGGCCGGGGTTGGGGTAGCGCAGGGGTTCCTGCCCGATGTAGGGTTCGTTGTTGTTGAATACGCCCTGCCCCACAGGCCCCACCGTTGCCAGGGAGCCGAAGGGCCCGATTTCCTGGTTGCCGATGACGCCGAAGCTGGCCCTGGCTTTGAGGCTGGTGAACAACCCGAGCGATTCGATGAAGGGTTCCTGGTGAAGTTTCCAGGCCAGCGAACCGGAGGGGAAGAAGCCGTATTTGCTGTCTTTGCCGAATTTGGAGGAACCGTCAACCCGCCCGGTCAGCGTCAGCAGGTATTTGTCGTTCAGGGTGTAGTTGAGGCGGCCCAGGTAGGAGATGATGCCCCAGGAGGTTTCCCCGTTGGCGGGAGGCTGGGGGTTGAGGGCGTTGCCCAGGTTGTGGTAACCGGTGCGGTTGTCGGGGAAGTCGAGGGCGAAGGCGAAGAGCCGCTCGGCCTGGAAGCCCTGGAAAGTGCTGCCCAGCAGGGCGTCGATGGCGTGTTTGCCCTTGATCGTCCGGTTGTAGTTCAGGGTGTATTCCGCCAGCCAGGTGTAGCCGTCGACGGTGGCCACTACGGCGTCGCCGTTATTGGGCTCGGTTCGCTTCAGGAAGTTGGGCACGAAGCGGTTTTCCTTGACGGAAAAGGCGTCGATGCCGACGCTGGCCTTGAGCTGGAGCCCCTCCATCAGGCTGAGGGCGCCGTAGGCGCTGGCGATAGCGCGGGAATTTTTGGCGATGTTGTCCGTCTCTGCTGCATCGGCCACCGGGTTTCCGATGTTGCGGCCGCGGTCGTCTTCGAAGGTGTACCCTCCGGGTTCTGCCTCGTCGAGGACGGGCAGGGTGGGGGGGAAGAGCAGGGCGGAAACGGTGGCGCCGGGCAGCAGCACGCCGGTGCCGGGGCTTTGGGCGCCGGTCAGCACGCCGCGGGAGTTGATATGGCTCAGGCTGATGCTGGCCCCCACCTTCAGCCTGTCGTTGAGCTGCTGGTCGAGGTTGGTGCGCAGGTTATAGCGCTCGAAGTCGGAGTTCAGGATGATGCCGTCCTGCAGGAAATACCCCCCGCTGATGGCGTACTGAGTCTGTGGGCTGCCGCCAAGGAAGCTCAACTGGTAGCTCTGCATCGGCGCCCGGCGGAAGACGGCCTCCTGCCAGTCGGTGCCCTCGCCGATCTTGTCGGGAATGAGGTAACGCGGGTCCACCGGGAAGCCGGCGTCTTTGTTGAATGCGTTGATGTAGTTGGCGAAGGCCTCCCCGTTGAGCATGTCCAGCGGGCGCTGCACTTCCTGGAGCCCGTAATAGGTGTCGAAGCTGATGGAGGAGCGGCCGCTTTTGCCCCGTTTGGTGGTGATCAGCACGACGCCGTTGGCGCCGCGTGAGCCGTACATGGCGGTGGCCGAGGCGTCTTTGAGTATCTCGATCGACTCGATATCGCTGGGGTTGATGGCTGCCAGGCCGTTGAGGCTGCTGCCTGCCGCCCCGCCGGCGTTGGTCTGGTTGTTGTCGCTGGTGATCAGCATGCCATCGATCACGTAGAGCGGTTCGTTGCCGGCATTGATGGAGCTGCTTCCGCGGATGCGGATGGAGGTTTCGCCGCCCGGCCGCCCGCTGACCTGGGTTACCTGTACGCCGGCGGCGCGCCCCTGCAGGGCCTGGTCGAGAGAAACCGGCGCGGTGCGCAGGAGGTCTTCGCCGGAGACGGAAGCCACCGAGCCGGTCAGGTCGCTCTTTTTCACCTGCCCGTAAGCGATGATGACGACATCCTCCAGCAGTTCGGCTTCCTGCGCCAGGGCTACGTCGATGACGGATTGTGCGCCAACCGTTACTTCCTGATCGGTGTACCCCACGAAGCTGAATACCAGCACGGCTTCGGCCCCGGGAACCCGGAGCTCATAGGCCCCGTCGATTCCGGTGATGGTTCCGGTTGAAGTGTTTTTGACCTGGATGTTGACCCCGGGCAGGGGGGAGCCGTCGGCCCGGTCCGTAACCCGCCCCGTGACGGTGCGGGCCTGTCCGAAGCCCAGGCTGGCCCAGCCGCAGCATAGGGCGAGCAAGGCAAGGGTACGCAGTAAAGCGCTCATGGCAATGTTTTTTGTTTATTTCCGCTCTATGTCAATGGAGTAGGTAATACCCTCTCCCAGGTAGTACACTTTATTGAATTCTATGGCCCTGCCATCGGAATCGCAAACCAGGCGGCTGCGGAACAGCACCGGCGCGCCCGGCTCCGCCCGCAGTTTGGCGGCCAGGGCCTCTTCTGCTGCGATGGCGCTGATCTCTTCCCGGGATATGGAGGGGAAGACGCCGCACTTTTCTTCCAGCAACTGGTACAGCGGCTGGCTGAAATCTTCCTGCCCGCTGAGGCCGAGGCGGGGGTGGAACCAGGATACGGACAACAGCATCGGCCCCTGGCGGGCGCCCCGCAGGCGGGACAAGTGCACCACTCTGGTTCCGGGGCGGAGGTGCAGCGCTTCGGCCACTTCCTCGCTGGCCGGAATGATGGCGGCCTCCAGTTCGTAATTGACCACCTCTATCCCCTTGGCCTGCATTTCCCGGGAAAAGCTGAACCAGCTGTCCAGCCGGGTCGATACTTTCCGGGAGGCCACCCGGGTGCCGGCTCCTTTTTTGCGGACGAGCAGCCCTTCGTTCACCAGCTTGCTGATGGCATGGCGCACCGTGTTGCGCGCAATGCCCAGCTGGCTGGCCAGGTCCACTTCTTTGGGCAGGTATTCACCCTGCTGATACCTCGGCTCTTCGATCAGGGCCCGGAGCATCTGCTCCACCTGCTTGTGCAGCGGCACTTTGCTGCCGGGATCGACCTTGGAGGAAAAGCCTGTATGTTTAAACATACTCAAAGCTAAGGGAATTTCGGAGAATGCCAAATGGTGGAGGATAATTTTTTTAAGTGGCGCTATCCCGGAAAAAAATTTTGATTTCAGGGCGTAAGTAGTTGGACGCATTTATTGTAACTCATACTGCTTCGGAAATATGGCGTCAATAGCATTGTTCCTGGGGGACGGGGCAGGGTTTGCCCGGGCCTCCCGGCAACGTTGGCATGCCAAACGCCGCAGGCCGGAAAGCCTGCCGACACAGCTGGGCCAGCTCCGGGCTAACAAACGTTCGTTTTTGTCTTTTTAAACAAATTCGGCCCTGTGTTGATATTTTTTGATCAAAACACCTTCTTCTTCAGATAAGTGTTAACGTTTTGGAAAAAAAATGGAGTGGGGAGTTGCGCCGCAGAAAATTAATCTTTACGTTTGTACCATTCGAAAAGAAACGACATGGCCATTCAGTTGGACAACCGCAGTTTTTACTTTTTCAGCTTTTACTTTTATGGGAAACCATAAGGGGCTGCTGAGTTTTGTCCGATTGGCTGATAAGATAAAATTTGGGAGTCCCGCTAAGCCGGGACTTTTTTTTTAACATCAGTGAATATGAATATCCCTAACCAGGCCACAGGCAAGAATTACTTTTTCTTTTTTTACTTCTTTTATGGTTCGCCATAAAGGGGCTTTTTCAGTGGCATTCAGCAAGTGAATGTTTGACCAGAAAAGCCCCGCAGCGCGGGGCTTTTTTTTTAACCATAAAAAATTATGATCCACGCAGAAACAGATCAGAGCGCAAGCGCTTCGCAGCCGGCAACGCCGGTAAGGGTAAGCATTCAGGGCTATGCCGGCGCATTTCACGAGATTGCCGCCCGCTATTGTTTCAGGGAAACCCCCATCGACATCGTTCCGGCCCACACTTTTGAAGACCTCGTCCGGATGGTCGAGCGGCAGGAGCAGGCCGACGTGGGGCTGATGGCGATCGAGAACACCCTGGCCGGCAGCCTGATGCACAACTACCGGCTGCTCAATGAGTCGAACCTGTCCATCACCGGCGAAGTGTACCTGCGCATCAAGCAGAACCTGATGGCGCTGCCGGGGCAGCGCATCGAAAACCTCCGCGAAGTGCATTCCCACCCCATCGCCATAGCGCAGTGCCGGGAATTTTTTTCCCGCTACCCCCACATTCAGCTCGTCGAGATGGCCGATACGGCGCTCAGCGCCCGCAACATCCGCGAAAAGGGCCTGGAGGGCATCGGCGCGATCGCCAGCTTGCGGGCTGCCGATATCTACGGCATGGAAGTGCTGGCGGAGGGCATAGAAACCGACAAGCGCAACCACACGCGCTTCCTGGTTTTGCAGCAGGGCCAGCCGGCGGCGGTGGAAACCGAAGTGGAAAAGGTGTCGCTCAGCTTTGCCGTCGACCATGAGGTGGGCAGCCTCTATAAAGTGCTGGCTGTGCTGGCCGCCTACAACGCCAACCTGACCAAAATCCAGTCGGCCCCCATCATCGGCCACCCCTGGGAATACCTGTTCTTCCTCGACTTCGTCATGGAGGGCCAGGTGGGCTTCCGGCAGGCCATCGACGCCATCCGCCCGCTCACCCACAACCTGCGCGTGCTGGGCATGTACGCCAAAGGGGAACATTTTGACGGCTGAAAGGCAGCCAAACTGTGAAACCCTCAGGGAGACTGGGTGGCCGGGAGAGGGGGTGACGTGGTGAGCCCCGGCTGGAGCCTGAAACCATGGCCGCGGATAAGTCACGGGGTGGCTGAACTTCAGCAAAATCAAGGCAAGCCACCCCGTGACTAGCCCTTCCCGTCCTCGCTGCGCTCCATCGGGTAAAAAAATTTTATCTGGCTCGAAGAGACGGATGTAACCCTGAAACCAGCAACAACACCAAAGCAAAGAGAACCATGACAAAAAAAGCGGACATACCGGGCAACCTGATCATCAAGCCGGCCGGCAGGCTGGGGGAGGTGCAGGAGTACTATTTTTCCACGAAGCTGCGGGAAATAGCACGCATGCGGGCGGAAGGCAAAGCGGTGCTCAACCTGGGGATCGGCAGCCCCGACCTGCCGCCGGCCAAAGAAGTGATCGACGAGCTGACGAAGCATGCGCTCTTTAACGATGCGCACGGTTATCAGAGTTACAACGGCATTCCGGAACTGCGCCAGGCCTTTGCACGCTGGTATGTGCAGTGGTTCGGCGTCAGCCTCGACCCGGAGGGCGAAGTGTTGCCGCTGATCGGCTCCAAGGAAGGCATCATGCACATCGCCATGTCGTTTCTGGAACCCGGCGACGAAGTGCTGGCGCCCAACCCCGGCTACCCGGCCTACCGCGCGGTGTCCAGCCTGGCCGGCGCTACGGTGAGGGAGTACGCCCTGGAGGAGGAGCGCGGCTGGCTGCCGGACCTGGCCGCCCTGGGCCGGCAGGACCTGAGCCGGGTGAAGATCATGTGGGTGAATTATCCGAACATGCCCACCGGTGCTTCCGCCGATCCGGCTTTTTTCGAAGAGCTGGTGGCCTTCGCCCATCGCCACCGCATCCTGGTGGTCAACGACAATCCCTATGCGTTTATCCTCAATAGCCGCCTGCACAGCATACTGAGCGCGCCCGGCGCAGCCGGCGTGGCCCTGGAGCTCAACTCCCTGAGCAAAGCCCACAATATGGCGGGCTGGCGCATCGGCATGCTGGCCGGGCATCGCGACTACCTGCAGGTGGTGCTCCGCTTCAAAAGCAATATGGACTCCGGCATGTTCAAACCCCTGCAGCTGGCCGCCATCAAAGCCCTGCAGAGCCCCCCGGAATGGCACCAGCGCCTGAACGCCGTTTACAACGAACGCCGCCAGACCGTCTTCGAACTGCTCGACACCCTGGACTGTTCCTACGACCCCGCCCAGGTTGGCATGTTCGTCTGGGCCAAGGCGCCGTCCCGTTACAAAAACGGCTATGAGTTGTCGGATGAAATCCTCCACAAAGCCCACGTCTTCCTCACCCCCGGCGGCATTTTCGGCTCCGCAGGCGACGGATATATCCGCATCTCCTTGTGCAGCGACGGGGCGCTTTATGAGGAGGCGATCAGGAGGGTGGGAAATCTGAAATAATTAAGTATCAAAACCAGCCGTGCAAAAAAATGAACCGCCCCAATCAGCCACCTTCAGGACACTTTTACATTACACATTTTACATTTTAAATTAAAATGGTAGTAACAATCATCGGCATCGGCCTTATCGGCGGTTCGCTCGCCATCACGCTTAAGGAAAACGGCTTTGCCAGCCGCATCATCGGCGTGGACGCCAGCCAGGATAACCTGGACAAGGCCCTGCGGCGGCGGCTGATCGATGCGGACATGCCGCTCGAAGAGGGCGTTGCGGCGGCGGGCCTGGTGGTGGCTGCCACCCCTGTGGACGTTATGCTGGAGCTTCTGCCCCGGGTGCTGGATCAGGTGGAGCGGCAGGTGGTGATCGATGTGGGCTCGGCCAAGATGCGCCTGATGCAGGCGGTGAAAGGCCATCCGAAGCGGGGCCGTTACGTGGCCACCCACCCCATGGCCGGCACCGAACACAGCGGCCCGGAGGCCGCCATTCCCAAGCTGTTCGACCACAAGTGCACCGTGCTGGTCGATGTGGAAGACAGCGACCCGGATGCGCTGGAAGTAGCCGAGCGCATGTATGCTTCCATCCCCATGCGCCGGGTGTGCCTCGACAGCCGCCTGCACGACGAACACACGGCCTATGTGTCGCACATCTCCCACATCAGCTCCTTTGCGCTGGCCCTGACCGTGCTGGCCAAGGAAAAGGATGAGAGCCGCATTTTCGAGCTGGCCAGCGGCGGTTTCGACTCCACCGTGCGCCTGGCCAAAAGCTCGCCCGATATGTGGATCCCCATTTTCCGGCAGAACAGGGACAACGTCCTGGACGTGCTCGACGAGCACATCAACCAGCTGGCCCGCTTCCGCAGCCTGCTGATCAAGCAGGATTTCGACGCTTTTTACAGGCTGATCCAGGAAGCCAATCAGATCAGGAGAATATTGTCTTAAACAACAAAAAGGTATCATCATGGAAATGACATTTCGGCCCATTCTGGAAGGCAAGCCCGCCAATGAGCCCATCATCATCGCCGGGCCCTGCAGCGCGGAAACGGAAGCGCAGGTATTGCTCACGGCCCGCGAGCTGGCCCAGCAGCAGATCAGCATCTATCGCGCCGGCATCTGGAAACCCCGCACCCGCCCCAATTCCTTTGAGGGAGTAGGCGCCGAGGGCCTGAAGTGGCTGCGCCACGTCAAGGAAGAAACCGGCCTGAAAGTATGCACGGAGGTTGCCAATACCCAGCACGTGTTCGAGTCGCTGAAGTACGGCATCGACGTGCTGTGGATCGGCGCCCGTACCACAGTCAACCCCTTTTCCGTCCAGGAGATCGCCGACGCCGTCAAAGGCGTGGACATTCCCGTGCTGGTGAAAAACCCCATCAACCCGGACCTGAAACTCTGGATCGGGGCCATCGAGCGGCTCTACAAGGCCGGCATTACGCGCATCGCGGCCATCCACCGCGGCTTTTCCTACCATGGCGATACCAAATACCGCAACGTGCCCCGCTGGCAGATCCCCATCGACCTCAAACGCCAGTTCCCCGACCTGCCTATCATCTGCGACAACAGCCACATCTGCGGCCGCCGCGACATCCTGCAGGCCGTCGCCCAAAAGGCCATGGACCTCAACTTCAACGGCCTGATGACCGAAGTGCACCCCCACCCGGATGAGGCCTGGAGCGACGCCGAGCAGCAGATCACGCCTGCCCAGTACAAGGAGATGATGGCCCGGATCGTCTTCCGGATGCCTACCACCGACGACATGGAATTTCTGGAAAACCTCGAACACCTGCGCCACGAGATCGACGAACTCGACGAGGAGCTGCTCAACCTGCTCAGCCACCGCATGAAGCTGGCCGAGCGCATCGGCGAATACAAAAAGCGCAACAATATCTCCATCCTTCAGGCCAGCCGGTGGAACGAGATACTGGAACGGGCTGTCATCAAGGGCCGGATAAAGGGGTTGAGCGAAGAGTTCGTCACCGTCGTGCTAAAGGCTATCCACCAGGAATCCATCAACCACCAGGCCAGCGTGATGAACCGCCAGGATGTGGATGCGATGAAGGGGTGAAGGCAGTATGCCAGTAGGCAGTATGGCAGGGTTACGGAGAAATTGTGCATTTTTGCGTTTTACATTTTCGCACATCAACCAAGTAGAAACATGCACTACGAAAACCTGCTCATCCGGGAAGAGAACGGCATTATTTTCCTCACGCTGAACCGGGAGAAAGCCCTGAACGCCCTCAACATGCAGACCATGCGGGAGCTGGGGCGCTTTTTCCGGGAAGACGCCACTCTGCGGAACGGCATAAAGGGCGTCATCGTGACCGGCGCCGGCCATAAGGCCTTTGTCGCCGGGGCGGATATCAAGGAATTTCTGGGGCTGAGCCCGGAACAAGGGCGGGAGATGTCGCAGTTCGGCCACGATGTGTTCTCCGCCATCGAGTCGTTCCCCCGCCCGGTGGTGGCGGTGGTAAACGGCTTTGCCCTGGGCGGCGGCTGCGAACTGGCTATGGCCTGCCACCTGCGCGTCGCTGCGGAAAACGCCCGCTTCGGCCAGCCGGAGGTCAACCTGGGCATCATTCCCGGCTATGGCGGCACCCAGCGCCTCATCCAGTATATTGGCAGGGGCAAGGCCATGGAACTGCTGATGACAGGCGATATGATCGATGCGCAGGAGGCCCTGCGCCTCGGGCTGGTAAACTACGTAACGCCCCAGGCCGAGGCCATGGGCAAAGCCGTGGAACTGCTCGAAAAAATCGCCTCCAAGGGCCCCATCGCCATTGCTAAAGTCATTGAAACCGTGAATGCTTATTTCCGCCACGGCGAAGATGGCTTCGCCCGCGAAGTGGCCGAATTCGGGAATACGACGGGAACGGAGGACTTCAAAGAGGGCGCAGCAGCTTTTGTGGAGAAGCGGAAGGCGGAATTCAGGGGGGAGTAGGCGGGAAGGTCAGAAGGTCAGAAGGTCAGAAGGTCAGGTCACCTAACGGCCTTACGACCCGTCTCTGCGAGCCGGGCAAGCCTTACGACCTTCCCCAAAACAACTGTGCCCCACCGGAGGCAGGGCACAATTGCGTTGTTGGCCGATCGTTTTGTCAGCCGGGCGTGATAACAAAACCAGGGAAGGAAAATGCCCGGCATCAAACTACAAAAATGGCGTTGACATCAGTGCGTGCTCTGGAGCTGAGCTTTGTACTTCATGAGCTGCTTTCTGGCTTTTTCCGTAGCCGCAGCCAAGGCCTTTTCAACCGTATCACTCCGTTGTTCAGCAAATAGCGTTTGCCCCGGTACGGCGATGCGCAGTTCCACGATCTGTTCTCTGTGGCGGTGGCGCTTGTCTCCGATCTTCAGGAATACTTCGGTTTCAGTGATGCGCTCGAAAAAGCTTGTCAACTTTCCAACTTTCTCTTCAATGGCCCCTTGCAGGCCATCGGTTACTTGAAAGGGTGCATTGATGAATATCTTCATATTGGGTATTTTTTCCAGTGTGGTTAGCCCTTTGCCGGTATGCTTTAACCTTTCTTCTGAACCTAATTTAGAACAGATTTCAGGCAGAAGCGATGACAATTATCAACCCTGGGGGGTGATCGTTGTCATGGGCCCGCGGCGCCGGGCAGAGCCCCTTTCAAGGCTCCCTGATCAACATTTCGCGGGCCACAGGCCCGCGTTCCAACCTAAATAATTATCTTTTCGGAGAACTACGCCCGATGGCGGGATGTATTGAATAATACCAAAAAATTGCCGAAGCCCGGACTATGGAAATACCCATTCTCTCTGACATCGTCGTGATCCTCAGCCTTTCGGTGGGCGTGATTTTTCTGTTCCAGAAACTGCGCCTGCCGGCCATCCTCGGCTTCCTCATAACGGGCATCATTGCCGGGCCCAACGGGCTGAAGCTCATCCATGGCGTTCACGAGGTGGAGATGCTGGCGGAGATCGGCGTCATCCTGCTGCTTTTCATCATCGGCATGGAATTTTCGCTGAAGACGATATCGGCTATTCAGCGCATCGTGCTGATCGGTGGTTTTGCACAGGTGGGGCTGACCATCGGGCTTACTTTTTTTGCCGCCTACAGCCTGGGGTTCCCCTGGAACCAGGCCATGTTCATGGGCTTTCTGATGTCCCTGAGCAGCACCGCCATCGTGCTCACCCTTCTGCAGGCGCAGGGCGCGGTCAGCACCCCTCATGGCAAGATCGCTTTGGCCGTGCTCATTTTTCAGGACATCATCGTGGTGCCGATGATGTTGTTCACCCCGCTGATGGCGGGGCAGTCGGAAGACATCTGGGGCAGCCTGCTGGCCCTCCTGCTCAAGGCGGTGCTTGTGGTGGGGCTGGTGATCATCAGCGCCCGCTACCTGGCGCCCCGCCTGCTCGACGAGGTGGCGCGCACCCAGAACCGGGAGCTGTTCCTGTTGTCGGTTCTGGTTATCTGCTTCGCGGTGGCCTGGGGAACTTCCAGCATCGGGCTTTCACTGGCCCTCGGGGCCTTTTTGGCCGGGCTGGTCATTTCGGAATCGGAATACAGCCACCAGGCCACGGCCCTGGTAATCCCCTTCCGGGAGATATTTACGAGTTTCTTCTTCGTCTCCATCGGCATGCTGCTCGACCTGAAGTTTTTTGCCCAGCATGCGGGCGTGATCCTGCTGCTGGCCCTGGCCGTCATGCTGGCCAAAGGAGTGATTGCCGCAGTGGCGGCCCTGATCCTGCGGTTTCCGCTCCGCACGGCCCTGATCACGGGCCTTTCCCTTTTCCAGATAGGCGAATTCGCCTTCATCCTTTCCGTGACGGGCCTTCAGAGCGGCTTGTTGACGGACAGTGTGTACCAGTACTTCCTGGCGGTTTCCATCCTCTCCATGGCCGTGACGCCATTCATCATGAATGCCTCCGGGCCTCTGGCCGACTGGCTGCTGCGCCGCTCGGCGCCGGAGCGCCTGCAGGTGTTCGACCGCCTCAGCGCCCAGACGGACGAGGAGCCGCCCGAAGAAAGCCTGCGCGACCACGTCATCATCATCGGATATGGGGTTACCGGCCGCCATGTGGCTGAAGCGGCGCGTTCGGCTCACATTCCATACCTGGTGCTCGACCTCGACCCCGAGCGCGTAGCCCGGGCCAGGAGAGACGGGCACCCCACCGTTTTTGGCGACGCCACCCAGGAATTCGTGCTGCTCCACGTACACGTTTACAGCGCCCGGGTGGCCGTGGTGGCCATCTCGGACCCCCCTGCGGCCCGGCTGATCGTCTCCCGGATTCGCTCCATCTGCCATACCGTTTACGTCATTATGCGCACCCGCATGGTGCGGGAAGCAGACGAGTTTTACCGCCTGGGGGCCAACGAAGTGGTGCCGGAGGAGTTCGAAACCTCCATCGAGGTCTTTACCCGCCTGCTGAACCGCTATTTCGTGCCCCAGGACGACATCGACAACTTCGTGCGCGGAATCCGCTCGGAAGGCTATAAGATGATGCGGCCCGATTCGAAGGAAGTGCGTGACTTCACCGGCTTTCTCAGCATCCCCGACGTTAACGTCACCTGCCTGCGGGTACAGCACGGCGAAAACGAAGTGGTGGGGCATTCGATTGCTCAATCCAATATCCGCACCCGCTTTGGCGTCAATCTGATAGGGATTATGAGGGACGAATCTTTCATTACGAACATTCAGCCGGAAACCGAGATCATGCAGGACGACGTCCTCTACCTCGTCGGCCGGCCGGATGATATCGCCGAATTCAATAAACTGATCAAATATTAATATCTTCCGCGTAGTTTTGGTTTATCATTACCAAATGATGAAATATATATTTTCCACCATCACCGCCATGCTGCTGGCGCTTTCCCTTCCCGCACAGTCGCTCGAAGGCCACTGGGAAGGCTATATCACCCAGGACGGCAAGCCGGATACCTTCTTCTATCAGGTTGATATCGTGCAACAGGGTGAATCAATAAGCGGGGAGTCTTTCTCCCGCACTGCCGACGGCGTTCACACCGCCCGTTTTCAGTTTACCGGCTACTGGAATGGGGCGGAGCTGGCCCTGCAGGAACTCAAGCAACTGGAGCCCCAGAAGCCGAAATGGTGCCTCAAATACGCCAACCTCCGCCTCCGGAAAACCGCCACCATGGACCACCTGGAAGGGAGCTGGAAATCGGACGGCTGCACCCCCGGACAAATGGTGCTCCGGCGGCGCACCGCCACACAGGAAACGGTGGATGAAGAACTGCCCGTCACCTTTACCGGCAAATGGACCGGTTCCCTGTCCCAGTCCGACCGCGATTATGGCTTTTACTTCGAGATGGATCTTCAGCCCCGTTCAAAGGGGCAATCCTATATCGTCTCCGAAGACAACGGGGGCAGCGCCTTCCACAATCTCGAATGGCGCTACGACTCCCTGTTTCGTCATTTTTCCTTCAAGGAACTCGAAGTGGCCAGCAAGACGGACGCCAGCTGGCCCTGGTGCATCAAATCCGGCGTGCTCAACTACCGGCGAGAGGCCAACCGCATCGTCCTGGAAGGCGAATGGAACGGCTTCATCGAAGGGCGCGACCAGGAAACCGCCCCCTGCGCCAGCGGATCCATTTACCTTGAAAAACCCATCCTGCGCCGCTCTACCGTCCGGGCCCAGGCTATCGTTCAGCAGCCTTACGAAACGGAGAGCAAGCGCAAGGTCAAAATCGCCCGCGTCCTGGAAGTGGAAAACGACAGGATCAGGATCAGGGTATGGGACAACGGCACGGTTGACGGAGATGTCGCCACCCTCTTCCTCAACGGGCAACGCATCCTGCACGACTATCGCGTCACCAAGCACAGAATGGCCATTCCCGTCACTTTGGAAGAAAATGACAACTTCCTCATCCTGCACGCCGAGAGCCTGGGCTCCATCTCCCCCAATACCGTGGCGGTTTCCGTCGATGACGGCGTGAAGGAGCAGATCATCATCCTGAGCTCCAACCTGGATGAAAGCGGGGCGGTGATGATCCGGAAGTTTAGGGTAAAGTAAAGGGAGCTTTGGCCGGCGGCCGCCAGTATGAGGATTTTAAAGAGGATTATCCATTCCTGGAAAGAGAAGATATTCCTGCTTGCTTAGCTCCCGCGGAGGCTCCGCACCAACCTTTAACCTGGAACCCCCGGAACCCCCCAAGGGCTCTGCCCACTGCCCTAAGAATTCCCCCCCAACGCTTCAAACCCCCCGATCAGATCAAACAGCTCCTCATCGATCGCGTCCTGGCGTATCCGGTGAAAGGATTGGGTGAGGCTCTCCAGCAGTTCCCCGATATTTTTTTCCGCACGTTGCATGGCCGCCAGGCGGCTGGCGTTTTCGCTGGCCAGAGATTCTGCGCAGGCCCGGAATATTGCCGCGAAGAGGTATTCATGGACGAGGGCAACCAGCGTGTGTTCCACGCTGCCGATGGCCTGCGGCAGGTTTTTGGTGGGCCATTGCAGCCCTTCCAGGCTATGGCGCCATTTCTCATCGAGCGGCAGCAGCAGCTCGCTTACCGGCTCGTAGGCCGCGCCGGCAACGGGGCGGTGGTGAAAAATATACAAGGTTTCAACCGCTTCCCGCCCGGGCTGTATCTGCGTGTCGAGCAGGATGTGGCCGACCAGCGGGGTGATGGCTCTGACGGAGTTCGGCGCAGGGTAAAGGCGGGCCGCCGGCAGCCCGGCATCGGACAGGTAGCCGTGGATGCGTTCTCCAACGGCGTACACGCGTTTTTCTCCCGGCAGGCTGCGCAGCTCCTGAACGGCAAAATCGGCCAGGACGTCATTGAACTGCCCGACCAGCCCCTGGTCGGAACCGAATATGATCGCGCCGATCGCGCCCTTTTTCAGCCTGCCGTTCCCATTCGGAAGCCATCCCGCGCCGGATTGCCGGAAACAGACGAACAAGCCCATTTCAACGGCCTTGTAGTAATCGGCCAGGGAATGCACTGCCCGCTCGTACTGCCCGATGCTGGACGCGGCAAGGGCCTTCATGGTGCGCACCACCGATGCCAGTTCTCCGGCCCCCTCTATCTTTTTGCGCAGGCTGTCATACGATTCGCTCATGCTGTTTTATTGTTTTGAAAAGGCGCCAGCGCTTTTTCCGCCAGGTCCAGGATGGCCGCCCGGTCCTTTTCCCCGAAAGCTTCCGTTGACGATAAGCGCCGGCAGAGCTCTTCGGGAAGCATGGCCGCCGCGTCGAGCAGCGCCCGTTCGGCCTCCCGCGCCTTGTTCAGGGGAATGTTGTCAAAAAGGCCGGTGGTGAGGGCCAGCAGCACCGCAATTTGCCGGGGAACCGGCAGGGGTTCGCCTTCGGGCTGTTTCAGGCAGGCCCTGATGCGGCGGCCGTGTTCGATGGCATGCCTGGTATGGGCGTCGAGCCGGGTGCCGAAGCGGGCGAAGGATTCCAGTTCTTCAAACTGCGAATAGGCGAGCTTGAGGTCGCCGGCTACTGTCCGGTATGCCGCCCGCTGGGCTTTGCCGCCGACCCGGGAGACGGACTTGCCGACGTCGATGGCCGGGAGCACGCCCAGCTCGAACAATTTGGGGGAGAGGTATATCTGCCCGTCCGTGATCGAGATCAGGTTGGTCGGGATATAGGCGGAGATGTTCTGGGCTTCCGTTTCGATGATGGGCAGTGCGGTGAGGGAGCCGCCGCCGAGTTCGGGGCGCAGGGTGGTGGCCCTTTCCAGCAGGCGCGAGTGGATGTAGAAAATGTCGCCAGGAAAGGCCTCGCGGCCCGGCGGGCGGCGCAGCAGCAGCGACAGCTCCCGGTACGCGCGGGCGTGGTGGGTGAGGTCGTCGTAAACGATGAGCACATCCCGGCCTATTTCCATGAGGTACTCGGCAATGCTGGCCGCCGCGTAGGGGGCGATATAAGCCAGGCCGGGCGGGTCGTTGCCTTCCGTTACGACGACGACGGAGTATTCCATGGCTCCTTTTTCCTCCAGGTGGGCCACCACTTTGGCCACCGAAGAAGCGCGCTGGCCGATGGCGCAATAGACGCAGAGCACGTCCTGCCCGCGCTGGTTGATGATCGTATCCAGCGCAATGGCCGTCTTGCCCGTCTGCCGGTCGCCGAGGATCAGCTCGCGCTGCCCGCGCCCGATGGGTATGAGCGCGTCGATGGCTTTGATGCCTGTCTGCAGCGGGACGGTGACCGGTTGGCGGTCCATGATGTGGGGAGCGGGGCGCTCGATGGGCAGCCGGCGGCTGAACACCACGGGCCCTTTGCCGTCGAGCGGCCTGCCCAGCGGGGTGATGACGCGCCCGATGAGCCCTTCGCCAACCGGCACGTCCATCACGCGGCCCGTCCGTTCCACCTCGTCGCCGGCGCTGAGGTTCCAGTAGTCGCCCAGCAGCACCACGCCGATTTCTTCTTCGTCGATGTTGAAGGCGATGCCGGCCAGGCCATTGGGGAACTGGATCAGCTCTTCATAGCCGGCGCCCGGCAGGCCTGCAATTTTTGCGATGCCGCTGGACACGTTGGTGACCGTTCCTACTTCCCGGAAGGCCAGCTGTGCGGTGAAGGATGCCCGCCCCTGTTCCATTTCCGAAAAAGCTTTGTCGAGGGCGCCCTTGAGGCCATCAGTTCCGTTTTTCATCGGGCTTTGTTTTGAGCTTGTCCGCTTCTGCTTCCGGTTTGGGCTTGCCATTCAGCAATTCGGCGATGTTTTTTTCCAGCGAGCCCAGGTAATCGGCGATGCTCCAGGCGATCTTGTAACCGTTCATGGTGAACTCGATGCCGCTGATCTGCTCGGGCCTGGTTTCGAACTGCACCTGCACATCCGGCGCCAGGCTGGTTTTCAGCACCTTTTCTATGGCTTGCTGTTGCGCCGCCGAAAGCCCGAATGAGCTTCGGATGACTGCCGGGCGCCCGGAGGACCGGAAAGCGAGCGCCAGGCGTTGTTTCTCCTCCACGTCCAGCTCGTTCAGCCGGCGGACAAAGACATTGGCAATTTGTTCTTCCAGGCTGTAGTCGGCCAGGTCGGCCAGGGCTTTGCGCGCCGTGGCGAAGACTTCCTGGCGGGCCCTTTCGGTAATCTCCCGGCCCAGGTCCTGCCGCTCTTCCCGCAACGACTCCTGGAAACGCGCGCGCAGGGCGTTGTATTCCCCCCGCGCCTCTTCGAGCAGGCGCCGGCTTTCTGCCCGGGCTTCTGTTGTGGCCTGGCTGAGCAGGGCCGCGCGTTCCTGTTCGAATGCGGCATTTTTCTGCTGATAACTGCTGCGCTCTTTTTCTGCCTCCGCGCTCCTTTGCTCCGCTTCCCGGAGCAGGGCCGCGATCCGCTGCTCCCGCTTGTCGATGGCCTGGAGGATGGGCTGGTAGAGGAAGCGCTTCAGCAACCACACCAGCAGCAGGAAATTGACGGCCTGCGCAACGACGGTGAACCAATCGATCAACATAGGCGCTTATTTCGTGATTATGTGGTTCCAGAATGGGTTGGCAAAGACCAGGATCATCGAAACCACGAAAGCGTAAATGGCCATGGATTCAATCATCGCCAGCCCGACGAACAGCGTCCGCGTGATCGTCGGCGATGCATCGGGTTGCTGCGCCAGCGAACTGAGGGCTGAGGAAACGGCTTTGCCCTCGCTCAAAGCCGGCGCTATGCAGCCGACACTTGTCGAAAGCCCGGCCGTGATGATTGAAGCTACTGCAATAAGGGTTGTGGTATCCATTTTGTAGTGTTTTATTGTTGTAAGGTCGTAAGGTCGTAAGGTCATAAGGTCATAAGGTCATAAGGTCACCCACTCACCCGGCCAACCCGATTGCCCCAAAAAACCCGATTGCCCCGAAAAACCCGATATACCCGACCAACCCGATTGCCCCAAGCTACCCGATATACTCGAAAAACCCGATATACCCGACCAACCCGATTGCCCCGACTCCCCCCGATTGCCCCAAGCTACCCGACCAACCCGACCAACCTGATTGCCCCGATTAACCCGATTGCCCCGACTCCCCCGATTGCCCCAAGCTACCCGAAAAACCCGATTGCCCCGAAAAACCCGAAAAACCCGAAACACCCGACAACCGTCAGGGAGACGGGATGAGGGGGAGGCCCGACTCTGCGAGCCGGATAAAAGTTTTTTACCTGGCTGAGCGCAGCGAGGGCGGGGCAGGCCAGTCACGGGGTGGCTTGCCTTGATTTTGCTGAAGTTCAGCCACCCCGTGACTTATCCGCGGCCATGGTTTCGCCTCAGGCCAGGGCTCACCTCGTCTCCCGGCCAACCCGGCCAACCCGATCAACCCGATCAACCCGACCAACCCGACCGACCCGACCAACCCGACCAACCCGAAAAACCCGAAAAACCCGATTGCCCCGACCAACCCGACCAACCCGATTGCCCCGACCAACCCGACCAACCCGATTAACCCGATTGCCCCGATTGCCCCGATATACCCGAAAAACCCGATATACCCGAAAAACCCGATTAACCCGAAAAACCCGATTAACCCGAAAAACCCGACCAACCCCTCTCCCTGTCATCCGCTAAGTTGACGCCATTGGTCTCCCAGTCACATAGTTCCAGGTTTCCGGCCAGCGCAGGAGGAAGAGGAACATACCACGTTTCATTCCACCACGATATGGTATTTCTCCAGCAGCCCGGGGAGGCCGCCGGCGGAGAACTTTGCGCCCCGCAGCCGGTTCCTTTCCGGGTCGATGGAAAAGTTATAGGCCGTTCGGAAGTCGGCCTGTTCCAGGATGGTGTGCTCAAACACCGCTTTGCTCAGGCCGCAATTGTCGAATACGGCTTTGGCGAGCCCGGTTTCCGTGAAATCCGCCTCTTCCAGTTTGCAGTCCTTAAAATACAGGCCCTGGAGCTGCAAGCCGCAGAAGGAAGAATAGCTGAGGTCGCAGCTTTCGAAGGAAAAGGACAGCAGGAAAAGGTGGCACTGTTCGAAGCGCAGCCCCAGCATTTTGCAGCTGCGGAAGCGGGCGTTCTGGAAAGCAGTGTCCTGCAGCCCGGCGAGGCTGAAATCGCACTCCTCAAATTCGCATTCGGTGAAGCGGATGCCGGAAATGCCCGCGCCCGAAAAGGAACATTGGGCAAAGCGGCAGTTTTCGTAAACGCCTTTCAGCAGCCCCTTTTCGGAGAACGCCTCGCCTTTGAATGCCTGGTTTTCTGTGTAGGTGGTGTGCATGTGGCTTGTCATTTTTTCATTACTTTCCCCACCCATACCCGCCCGTCGGCAGCCTGCAACTTCAGGACATAAATACCGGATGGCAAAGTATTCAGGCCAACCTGCATACTCATAGTGGGTGCGAATCGCCGGGACAGCAGCAGCCTGCCGTTCAGGCCGTACAGGCCATAGGCGGTAAGCGGCGTATTTTCGGACAAGGATCGGATATGCAGCTTGTCGGCGGCAGGCACGGGGAATACGCTTACATCCGGCAGGCCATTTTGGGGGTGAGCCGCCGCTGTAATCGCACCTCCACCCGACAAACTCAGCCCGCCGCCCCCGCCGCTCAACCAGCGGATGACCATCTCGGCGTAGTGCCCTTGCGCAAAAGCGCCGTATTTCCAGGTGGAGGTGGTTGCCTCCGGGCCGGGGGCGTATTCCCAGTAGCCATAGGGCGCGTCGTAGGCATCGGCAGCATAAATGCCGGGATGTCCATTCGCCGGATTGAGTTGGAACGGGTCATGGAAACCGTTGATTTTGTAAAAATACATGTCCGTGATCTCAAAATCAGCCCCACTATTTGCGCGTATCGAATCCTGGAGCGCCTCATAATCGGCATCGGTAAAATAGAAGCGGACGCGAATCGGGCCAGCGGGCTGCAAATACTGTGGATCATCCAGCGGGAAATTCCAAAAGCGGTTCATCACCCACCAGGTATCTGTAGAGTCAACGTACAGCGCGGGAGGGTTGACGATGGATGAAGCGCCGGGTACGCCATCCACCAATACCGGGCCGTGGATGCGATACGCCACCAGCAGGTCCGGATAAACCTCCATGGAAAGTTTCAGCCTGTCTCCGGCGTATTGATCCGGGCCGGCCGCGACACGGTAAAAATGCGCCCAGCCCGAGGTGTCGTAGCACATAAAACCGGCATCGGTGGCGGAGGAGGCGTCCACTTCATCTACCACACCATGCGGCCCGGTTTCCCTGCCGTTGTACCAGATATCGCCTGTTTGGGCCGGCGCCGGGCCAGCCAGCCAAAACCGCACCCTTGGTTCGATGCTTTGATCTGGATGGATAAAACCTTCGTTCCAGTTTTCACGGGTGGAAACCAGGAAATACTCTTTTCCCGCCGAGAGTATCACCGTGGAATCAACCCTTTGCGGGAAAGACGAGGCCGAAGCGTTTTGTATGCTTAAAATCAGGTTTTCATCAGGTTGCGCAGGATTGAATGCATCTTCATACAGCAACCCCACGGGCAAGGCTCCTGCCGGGCCCGGGCTCGCCGTACCGAGGAAGTACTCCCCATCTTCAGGCACAGTGAATGGCAACACATCGTAAGGATACATCGCTCCAGGCGCTCCGCCGGGGCGCTGGAAGCGGGGCGTGCAACGGGTGAACAGGCCGCTGCGGCGTTCGAGGTTGTCGCCGAGGGTGAATTCTGTTAAAGTCCAAGCCACCGTGTCCGGACAAATCAGGCCCAGCTCAAAGGAGTAATGGACGTATGGAACGAGGTTGTCCAGGTGTAAGACAGTATCCTGGAAATTCGGAAAATTCACCCAGGGCAAATCGGGCTCGGCAGGCCTTAAATAGGCGATATAATTTGCTCCCGGGAATGGCGGGGGCCATGAGATGGCGGCAGAGGCACTACCGGCTTGAACATAGACCGTATCAACCGGCAAGCAGGGTGGCGTCTGATAAAAGACCGTATCTGATATTTGATTGCCGCAATTATTACCAACGCTATAGACGAAGTAGTAATATCCGTCCTGGGGCTGAAATACCGAAACCGAATTTTGAAGAAAAGAAAAACCGGCCGACAAATCGGGTGCATAATACCACGTACCTCCCTGGCCGGTAGATGTTTGAAGCGAGAAGTTTACCTGCACCGGGCTGGCAGGGGGAAGTTCATCAATCGACGTAACGTTCAGGAAAAATGTTTCCTGCCGGCATCCGGTAAATACCTCAAATGTGTATTCCCCCGTTCCCGGCATGAAATAGTAAAAAACGCCCGTAAAATACCAGGAGTTGACAAGTGAATCTTCGTAATAGACAAAAACGGAGTCAATAGGCATTTGATACTCTTCCTGGTCCAATAACCTGCCGAAGCCAATCTGCTGGCCGCACCAAACCAGATCGGCCTCTAAAGTGAGCGGAGAGTCGCCCACTCTTTGTAAATACCGCAGATCGAACAACTCACAGTTCAGGGTATCAACCCACAAATAAATATACCCTGAGAAGTCAACCAGATTACCGGGCACGCTGAAATCGCTGGCGCCGGAAACCAGCACCACGCTATCGATTCCTGATATGGCTTGCCACAAAAGCTGGCCGCCGACGGAGGCGCTCAAGGCTATCGTATCCGCTTCGCAGAAGGTGATGGCCTGGCCTTCTTCCCCTTCCTGAATTAATCTGTCAGGCGCCGCTACCGCCTGCACATAAGTCTGTGCTTCCCCCTGACAAGCACCATTGGTAGCAACGGCACGAATCAACTGGCTGCCATCGGCCGTATAATTTAGGCCTGTGGACTGCAGTACGCCGTCCTTGAACCATTGGCAGGATAGGTTGGAAGTAATCGTCAAGGGATAGCCGGCGCAAATGCTAACGGTAGAGTCCACGCTCAATTGTACATCCGGTGTGATGCCGGCCGCTTGAATTTGGAAGACCGTGTCGACCGTGCAGAGTCCGTTTTCCACTTCCAATTTTATGCTGTGCCACCCTACGTTGGGAAAATCAAAAAGTACCGTATCGCTTTGGGAGACCAGATCGCCGTTCAAATACCAACGAAACTCCTGTTCCAATCCCCGATCTGGTACCCACATCATCTGCTCCGTCCCGACACATTTTTGCCGGGGCGCCTGTACGGCCCTCGCGAAATATTCGCAATCAACTATGCTGAAGTCAGCAGTATTGGTGTGTACGGTTAGCGTTTGATTGACCGAAACCCTGGCTGCGTTTCGTATCGGCGTGTTGCGAGGCGCATCGGGTTTTAGTTTGATGGAAAACTTTATATAAACCATGTCGCCGGGTAGGACCATCTCCTGGAAATTCACCCGAAGCACGGCATCCTGCCCCAACTGCACCTGCGCCGGATGGCTTAAAGACAATACCTCCATCGTACCCACATCCATGACTGGAGACAGGTTATCCAAAAATGTCAACTGGAAAACGGTATCGCTTCCGGTATTAGGGAAGCGAATCAGATACTCCACTTTATCGGGTGAATTCAGGGTGTAGTACTGATCGCCGGGAAGAAAATCCTCTACATTGACGATGATCTTTTCAGCCGTTGCATCATCATTACAGCGATGTAACACAAATAAGGTGTCGGGTATGCTAAGTGTATCGCTTCCATGCCAGATTTGCAGCATCGTAGAAAACGCCAACAGGCCTCCAGCGGATGCAGCATCCGGCATATTGACCTCCAGGCCTAAAATTACCGGCTGAAAGAGTGGAAAATCGGCAAAATCCCAGTGAAGTGTATTCCCAGTAATGCCACTAGGGGCAATAGAGGCTGAACCCAACACATAATCAGCAGATGGCGGCAATGTCAATGCCAGGTTCCCGGTATGCGGCAGTGCGGCCATGGCCGACACGTTTATCCGCAGCTTGGCCGTTCCATCACAGCCATACGGACCGAGCGTTTGATCCACTTGGGCTACTGCGCCCGACGGAATTTGAATGCCGATCAGAACAGTGTCGCTTGGTGCAGCAGGTGTGATTGCTGCCACTGCCGGATATGGACTGGTCGTTACCTGCGCATGGGCGCTCAAAGTACCGGTCAGTTCCACCTCAAAGGCGCCCTGTAGCGCCCCCATAGGTAATTCAAACCACCCGGCGGTGTCGGTAAGCCCCAAAATGCCTACTGAGGGAATGCCCACCGCTATCTGCGGCAACAGCGGCTCCTGCGGCTCCTTGACTCCGTTGCCGTTGGCATCAAAAAACACCTGTCCGGCAATGCGGTAGGCGCTCACGGACTGATTTTCCCAAAGGCATAATAAGCCCGGGTAAATGTCCCAAACATTGTAAAAATCCAGGTCGCCGTCGTGGTCGTAGTCGAAGGGATAAAAAATACCCCTGCCGGAGCCTTGTACGGCATAAGGGCCAAAGCCCGTACCGGTGTTCAATGCTACAAGAACCGACTGCGAATCCGGCAATTCGAGCGTCCGGATCAGGTCTTTTAATCCGTCGCCATTCACATCCGCTAACAACACGACTATTCCTGCTCCCGGCGAAGCGCCAAAATTACCCGAAAACAAGCCGTCCGGTTGGGCGTAATAGTAGCGTATCTGATTGGAGGGTTCGTGGCGAACGGCCACGTCTTCCAGCCCGTCAAGCGACATATCCGTCAGGCCGAGCCATACTGTTTCAGCACCCAGGTTAATTGTCTGTACACGTGACAAGCCCGCTCCCGCCTGATTATGGAAAACCAGGAGCCGGGCAGCCCCGGAATTGAGCTTCAGATGTACCAATACATCCGGATAGCCGTCGCCATTCAGATCGGAAACGGATGCCTCCGCTCCGCCGTAAAGAGCAGACAACTCCAACACTTCTCCGCTCAACACATCAAAGGAGGCGCCATTAAACTTCAACAGTCGCATTACCACATTAGAACCTGCCGTATGCGCTACCAAAAGATCATCTACCCCGTCGCCGTCAAAATCGGCCGCAACGAGCGGAGTGAATGTACCGAAGCCGCCATAAGCATATAAGTCGCCCTGGTTTTCAAATACATAACCATTTCCGGGATTCCGGCGCCAGCGGATAATGCCGAATGCGCTCCAGAACAGCAAGTCCTTCAGGCCGTCGCCATCTACATCCATCACATAGTACTCGTCATTCCAATTCGTAGGGCACAGCGACTTTGGCGTAAAAACGCCGCTTTCATTGACGGCGGCGGCTATTTTCCGGTGACTGAAAAACAGCACGTCCATGTCGCCGTCATTTTCGATATCGTGAAAACGTATCTGGCTTTCTACCGGAAATTGCTCCCACATCCGCTCGCGCGGCCCCAGCGACTGGCCACCGAGATGCCGCACGCGGTAAACGGCCGAAGTGACGTGGGCAAAAGCATTGCGATCCTGCACCCACCAGAGTTCTGTTTGGCCGTCCAGGTCAGTGTCGGCCGGGACATGAAAGGCATGGGAAAAATCCGGATCGGCCATGACGGCGGCTTCTGTAAAAGTCAGGTTATTATTGAAAAACAGGCTGTTATCCACGGCAATCTCCGGGTAGCCGTTGCCGTCGAGGTCTGGGATCGCCGCCAGGGAAGTAGCTACGCCGTAAGTCCCGCTGGTCGAAAAGGCATGATCGCCCACCAGGATATTGCCGCTGAAGTTCAGGCCTCCCAAATGGCGGCGCACGTAGGTTTGGTTCCGGTACCGGAACAGGATTTCCGGGCCGTTGGCGTTGTCCAAGTCTGCGCAGATGAGCCGGGTCAGCCCATAGGGAAGCACAGGATCGGGGCTAAAATACAAGGTTTGGGCCAGGGTGAAGTCGAAGTTGCCGTTCTGTGTCAGTATCAGGATTGGGATATTATCATAGGGGCCATCAAGCGACAACACCATTTCCATGATGCCGTCCTGGCTGAAATCAGCGAAATCCATCACGTCCAAGCCGTAGGAGTAGCCAGGTAGTTTTCTTTTCAGGTTCAATGGCGTAACATTACCGGCCTGATTGAGCAAAACCTGAAGGCTGTCGCCTTTCACTGCCGCTGCATCCGGCCAGCCATCGCCATTCAAATCCCGAACGGAATGCAATTGAAAATTGTCACTTACAATTTCCTGAGCCATGTTGAACACACCTCCGCCCTGGTTTATAGCCAGGTATGTTCTCGGCGAAATGATTTGAAAAATCAGATCCGGCAATCCGTCTGCGTTCCAGTCCGTCACAAAAAAATTGCTTACACTTTGCAGCGCCAGGTTCGGAATAATCTCCGGAACGCTGTCCACAATGCCCGCCTGATTGTGGAAAATGAGCAAGTCGCGCCCGTCGAACGCCAGCAATTCGGGATACCCGTCGCCATCCAGGTCGCTGAAGTGAAAATGCTCGCCGATGGCGCGGTTGACCGGCCAGGGTTGGCAGGCAGAGGGGGTGAGCAAGGATTGAGCCGAGGCAGTGTTAAGCGCCAACAGAGCGCAAGCGATGACAAAGGCGAAAAAGCAGGGTTTTTTATGCATTCTATGTTGTTTTTTATCGTGATGAATTCCCCCTCACCGCCGCAGCCCCGGCGCCCGCTCCCAATCCTCCCTCCGGAATCCAAAATGCTGCAAGCCCGTGCCGAAGATGTTATCCCGGAATTCCACATCCCACCACTCGGCGCGGTGGAAGTGAGTAGCGGTGTCGGGCGGGGAAAAGACGATGTGGGCGGTGCGGCGCTCCGAGAGGCCGTAGGTGCGTTCCAGGGTGGCCAAGACGGGGCGTATCTCCCGGCCGTAGAGGATATTGCCGGAGGCAGTGGCGCCGAGGATGAGGCCGTAGCCGTGCTCCTTGCCGTATAGCTGCACAAAACTGCTTAATAAGCAAAGAATGGCGAGTCTTTTTTGTTTTGGTTTGATCGTCACTGATTCACGAATTTCATTATTGCGTTTTATCCGAATTGGGATAATTGGTGCTTTCTGCACTGTGGTAGATTTATATTTATACTCCTCTTACCCGTTACCTGATTGGCCTGAAATTTTTTCCCATACCCTGAATGGCTCTGCTGCCTTTGGGCAGGGGAATAGCGTGAATGTCAATGGCATTCGTCACGTCAGATGAGCGGAAAAACTTTGGAAGTCAAGCCCGGCAACGCCTTGATAAACTTCCGAAGTTTACCCCGGCTTTCCCCTTTACTCCACCTCCTTCCACACCCCCTGTTCCTGATAAAGCAGCACCGCCCCCGGCGCCAGCGTATCCAGCCTCAGGTGGTAGAAATGCCCTTTGCTCTCCACCGAGTAGGTATCTGCTTTGTAACCCGGGCCCATGCCGATGCCGCGGCGCCACCACCAGTTGCCCCACTGGTTGAAAGTGACGGTGTAGTGCCGGGCGGAATCCCGCTGCACGCTGACACCGTCGGCCGGGGTGGCGAGGTTATACTGGGCTACTTCGTGGATGGCGCCCTCGTATGGCTTCCTTTTGATGTAGTGCAGGGCGTCGCGGAAAGCGTGGCCCTGGCCTGAAAAATCGCGGAAGAGCACGGCGCCCTGGTAGTTGTCGGGCAGGTTGAGCAGGTAAACGGCCGGGGCCTCGTACCAGCGGAAGCCGTCCATCAGGCGGTTGTAGAGCACCGTGGATTCTTTCCAGTACTGGTTGGTGCGCCAGAGGAAGAGGGCGGACAAGCCCAGAAATCCTGCAGCGGACAGCAGGAACAGCCGGCGGGGCAGCATGCTGAGCAGGGCGGACAGCCCCAGAAAGAAAAAGGCGGAGCCGAGGTAGCCGTAGCGGTCGTTCTCGATGTAGAGCAGATAGTTGAAATACAGGTTGATGGCGGGCGCCAGGGCGAACAGGAAGAGCAGCAGGAAGAGCAGGCCCGCCCGCCCTTCGCCCTGCCAGCGGCGGAAGCGCGCCAGGGCATACAGCAGGGCGATGGCGCTGAGGGCGGCGAGCGGGTAGAGCAATAGGGGCTCCCGCAGCCAGCCGGCCAGCCCCTCCTTCCATGGGTGGGGCCAGTAGCGGCTGAAAGCCAGGTATTTGAATCCGAAGTTGTAGTAGTTGGCCAGTATCTCGGCAGGGCGGAAGCGGAGGTGCACCGCGGCTCCGTAATGCCCCACCCAGGCGCCCAGGATCAGCCGGTTGAGCACAAAATAGCCGCCCAGCATGATAAACTGCGGGACGGACAGCTGCCGCAACTGCCGCCCCAGCCCGCCTGCGCGCAGGGCGGGCGGAAAAAGCAGCAGCAGGGCCAGGCAGCCCAATGGAACAGCCAGGGCCAGCTCAAAGGTGAACAGGGCCAGCAGGAACAGCCCATGCGCAGCCCACAACTGCCGCCGCCGCCCTTCCCGGGCCCAGGACTGCGCCAGCCACAGTATGCTCAGCACCAGGAAAGAGGAAAGCAGAAAGTTGAAGCAAACCCGCCAGGTGAGCACTTCCGACTGGTAGGGCGACAGCAGGAAAAACAGGGCCCCGGCCAGTGCCGTAAACCGCGGCGCGCGGCCCCCGTAGTGCGCCAGCATCGCGGTGCCGAAGCGGTAAACGAGAAAGCCGTTCAGCACGTGCATGCTGGTGAACACCAGATACCAGGGCAGCGGGTGCAGCCCGAAGCTTTTGTTAAAAAGGTACAAAAAAGCATTGAGCACCGGCTGCAGCGCAGGGAAGCCGAAACTGCTGAGAATACCGGATGGCCCACTGCCCTCCAGCCGCCACAGCAGCCCGGTGAAGTCGGTGACGAAACCGGCATTCCAGGTGGGGTGGCACAGCAAATGCACCAGCCCCAGAAAGGCGAGAAATACATACAGGCTCCGGCTGCGGGTCTCCATATTTATAGCCCTTGGGTTCGGAGGGAAAGATAGGAAATTATTGGAAGTCGGAAGTGGGAAGTGGGAAGTCGGAAGTGGGAAGTGGGAAGTGGGAAGTGGGAAGTTTTACCCGAACACGAGTGCAACGAGTGGGCGGGCGGAAGCGGCTGAAGGGAGCCCCGTGCCGATGGCTAGAAGGGAAATCAGGCCTTTGCGCTACTTCACGCTATCCCGTCTGTTCAGCCGGGTAAACTTCGCGTTCCAAAAAAGCAAAGCTCCAAGCCTCCGCGTTCCAAAAAAGTCAAAAAGCATAGCCTGACAGCCACCGGGGAGATGGGTGGCCTGAAGGCCAGAGTGCAGCAGGCGAGCCAAGTTCCGGGCAAGCAATGAACAATTCTCTCAAACCTTTTGAAATATGCCGGGATTGTTTAATTTGGGTGGAAAAGGAAAAGATGTTTTCCTAAAATCCACACCTATGGCAACGCCTTTGAAAATAATCATGATCGCCTCCGAGTGCGTCCCCTACGCCAAAACCGGCGGGCTGGGAGACGTGGTAGGCGCCCTGCCCAAGGCCCTTAAACAAATGGGCCACGATGTGCGCATTATCATCCCCAAATACGCCTCGGTCGATGCCCGCAAGTTCGGCCTGAAACCCTTCCACAGCCCTATGGGGGTCTGGATGGGCGGAGTGGAAGAGTGGTGCTCCGCCGATGAGGCGCTGACGGAAGAGGGCGTACCCGTTTACTTTATCGAACACCAGGGCTTCTTCGGGCGGGAAGGCATCTACAACAACTCCCGCCACGAGGACTACCTCGACAACTCCCGCCGCTTCGCCTTCCTTACGCGCGCCGCCCTGCAACTGTGCATCGACCGGAACATCGAAGCCGATATCGTCCACGTGCACGACTGGCCGACGGCGCCGGCGGCGGCCTACCTCAAAACCTGGTTCTGGAACAGCAACGTGCTGGGGCAGGCTGCCAGCGTGCTGACCATCCACAACATCGGGCACCAGGGCAAATACGGCCGCGACCAGTACGGCTACACGGGCCTGGGCTGGGAACATTTTACTGCCGATAAGTTCGAAGACCTGGGCAATATCAACTTCCTCAAAGGCGGCATCCACTTTGCCGATATGGTTACCACCGTCAGCCCGTCTTACGCCGAGGAAACGCGGAATACGGAACTGGGCGCCGGGCTCAGCGCCTACCTCAGGGTCAAGGGCGACGCATACACCGGCATCCTCAACGGCGTCGACTACAACGAGTGGAACCCGGAAACGGACCCCTTCATCCCGGCGCGTTTTTCCGCTGCCAACCTGGAGGGCAAAGCCATCTGCAAAGCGGCCCTGCAACAGCACTTCGGGCTGGAGGTGAACCCCAACATCCCTGTGTTCGGCGTGGTGAGCCGCTTCGCCAGCCAGAAGGGGCTCGACCTGCTCTATCCGGCCATCCACACCGTGCTGAAGGAAATGGCGGCGCAGTTCGTCATCCTGGGCTCCGGCGAAAAGGACCTGGAATACAAGTTCATGCAACTGCCGGCCCAGTACCCTGGCAAGGTGGGCAGCTTTATCGGCTACAACAACGAACTGTCGCACTGGATAGAGGCCGGTTCCGACTTTTTCCTCATGCCTTCGCGCTATGAGCCCTGCGGCCTGAACCAGATGTATTCCCTGCGCTACGGCGCCCTGCCCATCGTGCATGCGACCGGCGGGCTGATCGACTCCGTGGAACAATACGACGAGTATGACGGCGCCGGCAACGGCTTCCTGTTCTGGGACGCCGGCCCGAAATCCATCCACAACACCATCGGCTGGGCGGTGAGCACCTATTACGACCGCAAACACCACATGGCCAAAATGATACAGTACGCCATGGGCCAGCGTTTCTCCTGGGAGCGCAGCGCCGGGGAATACCTTAAAGTTTACGAACAGGCCCTGCAGCGGAGGAGGCAGTTAGTCAGATGAGCAGCCGCCATTCCCGCCACCTGCTGGAGATTCATGCTGCCGTGATGCTCTTCGGGCTGGCAGGGCTGTTCGGGAAGTGGCTGGCGCTGCCGTCCACCATCATCGTGCTGGGGCGGGTGTTTTTCGCTTCCCTCAGCCTGGCCGCTGTGCTGAAACTGGCGGGCCATCCCTTCCGCCTGAACCGCCGGCATGATTACTTCTTTCTGAGCCTGCTGGGGGTGCTGCTGGCCCTGCACTGGGTTACCTTCTTCGAATCCGTCAAAGTGTCGACGGTGGCGGTGGCCCTCTTGTCCTATTCGGCTTTCCCGGTTTTTGTGGTGCTGCTGGAACCCTGGTTCTTCCGCGAGCCCTTCCACTGGCGCAGCCTGCTGCTGGCGGCCTTCTGCCTGGCAGGGGTGGCGCTGATCATCCCCGAATGGCAATGGACGAACCACATCACACAAGGCGCGCTATGGGGCCTGGTATCGGGCCTTTCCTTCGCCCTGCTGTCCGTCTTCAACCGCAAATACGTGCGGGATTACAGCAGCCTGCAGCTGGCCTTCTACCAGGACGTGGTGGCGCTGCTGGCCCTGCTGCCTTTTTTGTTTTTTGAAATGCCGCTCTTCAACACGCAACAACTGCTGCTGCTGTTGCTGCTTGGCCTGGTGTTCACCGCCCTTTCCCACACCCTTTTCATCAACGGCATGAAAAGCGTGCCTGCCCGAACCGCCGGCATCATCGCTTCGCTGGAGCCGGTGTACGGCATTGTTGCGGCTGCGTGGCTGTTGGGCGAAATGCCGGGCTGGCGGGTATTGCTGGGAGGTGGGATCGTCCTGGGAGCAGCTGCCTTCGCTACCTTTTTCAGGCCGGGGAAGGGGCAAGAGGGGAAAAAGGCTAAACTTCAAATGCCTGAAATGGAGGAAAACCTTTGAGGTTTTGAGGGTTTATATTAAAAAAGCTTTCTCATGAATAACAACAACGGAATCCGGCAACTGCAGCCCCGGGCGCTGTGGAACCACTTCGCCGGCCTCAACGAAGTGCCCCGCCCGTCCAAACACGAAGAACGCGTCATCGAATTCATGCGCCAGTTCGGCGAAAAGCTGGGCCTGGAGACCACCGTCGACGCCGCCGGCAACGTCATCATCCGCAAACCCGCCAGCCCGGGCATGGAGGGGCGGGCCACGGCCATCCTGCAGGCCCACCTCGATATGGTGCACCAGAAAAATGCGGGTTCGGGCTTCGATTTCAGTTCGGAAGGCATCCGCAGTTATGTGGATGGGGAATGGGTAAAAGCCGACGGCACCACCCTGGGCGCCGACAACGGCATCGGCGTGGCCGCCATCATGGCGCTGCTGGAATCCAAAGATATTCCCCACCCGCCGCTGGAGGCACTCTTCACCATCGATGAGGAAACCGGCATGACCGGCGCCAAAGGGCTGGCCGGGGGCGTGCTGACAGGAAAGGTGTTGCTCAACCTCGATTCCGAACAGGACGACGAGCTGACCATCGGCTGCGCCGGCGGCATCGACTCCAACACCTTCATGAAGTACGCCGAAAGGCCTGCCCCTGCCGACAGCACGGCCTACGAACTGCACATCCGGGGGCTTAAAGGCGGGCATTCCGGGCTGGATATCCACCTGGGCCGCGGCAACGCCAACAAACTGATGAACCGCCTGCTCTATGGCACGACGGAGGCCTTCGGGCTGCGCATCGCCAGCATCGACGGCGGCAGCCTGCGCAACGCCATCCCACGGGAATCGACGGCGGTGGCCACCGTTGCGAATAAGCACAAGGGGGCCTTCAGAGAGGAGTTCAACCGCCGCAGGGCCGACATCCTCCGGGAGTTCCACAGCATCGAACCGGGCCTGGCCATCGAGATCAGCGAAACGGCCATGCCCGCCAAAGTTATGTCCGCTGCTGATCAGGAAAAGGTGTTGAACGCCATTTATGCCGTGCCCAACGGCGTGTTCCGCATGGCCCCCGACATCCCGGGGCTGGTGGAAACCTCCTCCAGCCTGGCCCGGGTCATCGTCAGGGACGGCGAATTCATGACCCAGAGCCTGCAGCGCAGCTCCATCGAATCGGGAAAAATGGACGTGGCCAATGCCGTGCGCGCGGCTTTCGAAGCGGTGGGCGCGAAAGTGGAAAACGACGGCAGCTACCCCGGCTGGGCGCCCAACCCCAACTCCGCCATCCTGAAACTGATGGAAGGCCTGTACGAGGAGCTCTTCGGCGAAAAACCCCACGTGGCCGCCTGCCACGCCGGCCTGGAATGCGGCATCATCGGCGAACACTACCCGGGCCTGGATATGATTTCCTTCGGCCCCACCATACGCCACCCCCACTCGCCGGATGAGAAGGTTCACATCCCTTCCGTAGAAAAGTTCTGGGCTTACCTCAAAGAGGCCCTGAAGCGGATGCCGGCAGCTTAACGGCTGAAATTATCAGCCGGCTGCCGGGCCTTCGCGCTGCAATTTCTTGTGTAAAGCCACAGGGGGAATCTGGCCAGCCATCCAGGCGTCGCTATGGGCTTGCCCCATGCTCTATGCCCTCTGTGACCACCCTCACTGACGCCCCGCCAAATCGCCTGTTACTTTGCAGAAAAAAAATCGACAACGACCATGAATTTAGTAAATGTTTTTAGCCAGAAGGAAGTAACGCTGATTGATGTGCGCGAGCCGTTTGAGTTTGCGATGGGCCATGCCCCGGGGGCGGTGAACATTCCCCTCGGCACGGTGCCTTCGCGCATTGATGAATTCCGGAAGATGCCGCAGCCGGTCGTGCTGTACTGCCGCAGCGGCAACCGCAGCGGGCAGGCGGCGATGTACCTCAAGGCCTGCGGTGTGAGCGAAGCATACAACGCCGGCTCGGTGGAAGATGTGATGTATTACCAGCAGTTGGCCGCCCGGCAGGGCAAGCCGCAGGGCGCGCATTGAAAGTAGTCCGCGAGTATGCCGGAAATCCGGGTACAGAAAGGCCTGGGTGCAGGAAGCGCATTTTACTGCCTGGCCTGCACCCGGCGCCTTCCCCTGGGGCCTGAAAAAAGAGAGAAAATTAGTTGGGCCCATTTATTGTAACTCATACTGCTTCGTAAATAAGGCTTCAACAGCATTGTTCCCGGGGCCAGGGTTATATTGTTGGATTGTTATATTGTTCTTCTCCGGGCCCTAAATGTGCCCAACTACTTAAACCATTAAAAGATACCATTATGGCAATTTTCAATGAAAACGTCCGCCGCCAGTTGGTGGATATACTCAGTGAAATGAAGGACGAGGTCAACCTCGCTTTCTTCACCCAGGAATTCGAATGTAACACCTGCCGCGACGCCCGCACCTTCGTGGAGGAATTCGCCGGGCTGTCGGATAAGGTCCAGTATGAAGTCTTCGACCTGCTCGGAGACAAGGACGTGGCCGAGCAATACGGCGTGGACAAAATCCCCGCCATCGTGCTGCTCGACAAGGATAAAAAAGATTACGGCATTCGTTTCTACGGCATCCCCGGCGGCTATGAGATCAACTCTTTTCTGACCGCCCTGAAGGAGGTTTCCGGCAACCAGGAGGAACTGCCCGAAGAGTTAACCGGCCGCATCCGCGCCATCGACAAGGACGTGCACATCCAGGTGTTCGTCACCGCTACCTGCCCCTACTGCCCCGGCGCCGTAGTGGTTGGCCACCGCCTGGCTCTGGAAAACCCCCGCATCAAGGCCGACATGGTGGACGCCTCCGTCTATCCCGACCTGTCGATGAAATACCGCGTTATGGGCGTGCCCAAGATCATCATCAACGAAGAGCACGAACTGGTAGGCGCCCAACCGGTAACGGAGTTCCTCAAAGTGCTGGAGAGCCTGAATTAGGCCTCGCCTGGCGGTCGGGAAAGGGGGAATGGGGCGCTTTCCTCGTTCCTCCTTTGGGTAGGCCGGAAGGCTTGCCCGGCTCGCAGAGACGGGGCGGAAGGTTGGCGAGGCATTAGCCCAGCCATCCGGCCGCCGCCCGGGGCTTGCCCTGCTCACCCCGTCAATATCTCACTGATAGAAGGGTGCGCCAGCGGTATTTCCCGGATTTTTCCGTAGGGAATATCATTGTTCATCGCTACCTGGACGATGCCCATCACGTCGGCAAAATGGGCGCCGAAGCCGGCGGCGCCGAGGATCAGGCCATCCGCTTTTCTCACCTTCAGTTTCATCAAACCTTCCGCTTCCCCCATGATGTTGGCCTTGAGCAGGCTGCTGAATGGTTTGGAAATAAATTCCGCCCCCGCCTCCGGGCCCATGTCGCCGATTTGGGCGATCGGCGGGTTGGTGTAGGCCGCTTCGATGAAATGCGCCGGCAGGAGTTTGCTGCCGTCGCCGTCCAGGATGTGCTGCACGGCTACCCGCGCCTGCATCGCGGCGCGGTTGGCCGTCATGGGCGTGCCCGTCACATCGCCGACGGCGTAGATGTGGGGGATGCTGGTGCGCCCGAATGCGTCGGTATTCACCATTTTTTCTTCTGTGAGCGCCAGGGGCAATTGTCCGGGCTCAAAAAAGCTCAGGTCAGGAACACGGCCGATGGCAATAAAGCCGTAATCTGCTTCGAAAACCGAGCCACGGATACTTGTAGCGAACACTTTATCGCCTTCCTGCCGCATGCTTGCGATGGCCTCCCCGGCATGGAATCTGATGTCGTAATGCCCTTCCAGATAAGCGCGGAAGGCCCCGGCCACTTCCGCATCCATCCGGGGCAGCAGTTGGGCGCCGCTTTGCAGCACCGTCACCCTGGATCCCAGGGCGGCGAAAGCGTAGGCATATTCCGTGCCCGTCACGCCGCCTCCCGCCACGATCAGGCTTGGAGGGATCTCAGGCAGGGCCGCCGCGATCTTTGGCGCATAAATGCGATCCTTGTTGGGCCTGGCATCCGGCAGGAAGCGCGGGCCCGAGCCGGAAGCGATGATGATGTTCCCGGCCGTTATGGTGCGCGTGGGTTCCTCCGCGGAGGACACTTCCAGCTTATGTGCTTCGATGATCCTGCCGTCTCCGAAGAAGAAAAATACGCCGGCATCTTCCAGCTCTTTCAGCCGGATGCCGAAAGCCAGCCTGCTTTGCTCCCCGATGCGCCGGCGGAGCTGCTCCAGGCTCAGTTCGTGCTTTCCGGCATGGGCGCCCATGCCCTCCAGGCGGCGCAGGCCGTCGATTTTTTCCGCCAGCGCCAGCCAGGCTTTGGATGGCAGCAGGCTGCTCCACACGGCCCGCCCGCCGATGCTGGTATTGGACACCAGGGCTGCCTTCAGCCCCTTCCGCCCGGCGTACAGGGCGGCTTCCACACCCCCCGGGCCCGCGCCGATGACGGCGATGTCGAATTGGTAGGTACTCATTTGCCGTTTTGATTTTACCCGCAAGGAAAGGGTTTTTCGGCCATTGTTTTGGTGATGGGGGTTACAAATCAGGGCGGAGTGTGCGTTGCAATGGGTATCCGGCCCTTGTCTTCCGTTGCATTGCCCGGGAGCTAGCAGCCCATCCCAAAAGGCGTCTTCGCCCCGGGCTACAGCGCCCGCGGCGGGGGCGGGCCGCTACTCCGGCGCTCATTCAGCCCCCGTCTTCCCTTTATCGGAGAAAAAATCACCTCCATCTTTCCAAAAGGGCCTTCCGCCCGAAAAAAACAACCCGCCTGCCAGGTATGCTGTCCGACCTGTTGAAAGGGGAGAAGCTGTCTTCCCTGTATCATTTCATTTTATTAACCCATAATCCATATTTCATGAAACCAGCATTCAAGATGTTCACCCTGGCTGCCGGCATTTTTTGCGGGCTGGCGTTTTCTGCTTCTGGCCAGCAACAGGGGCTGATCGGCAAAACCAATTTTCTGTCATATCTGGAGGAAGCGCCGCCGCCGCCGGCCTCCCTTCAGGAGGCTGCCCGGATAGCTTACGGGCCCGATATATTACAGCCGGACCCTCTGGCCCTGCAGCGGGTTTTCCAACCCATCCGGGATAAAGTGGAGCGCACCCGGGAGCAGTACCGCCAGGCCTATGCCGGAAAGTACGGCCAGGACGGCGATGCCGGACAGGCTTCCGCAGCGGTAAACGGCAACCCCATCGTCGCCGGAATGGGCGGCGTGGAAAAAGTGCAGCAAATGGATGAAGCGCAGGCCGAAGCGGCTGCCCGACAGGCCGCAGCCGGCTACCAGCAGGACATCATGCAATCCATGGGCGGCGATATGGCCGTCCTGTACCAGAAAATGCTGTCCGACCCGGCCTACCGCGAGCGCTTCGAAAAGATGAACGACCAGGAAAAAGCCTTGGAACTCCAGAAGTACATGGGCCCGGCCAGCACCAATAATATGACGCCCATGACGCCCCAGCAGATGGCGAAACAACAGCAGAGCCTCCACAGCAGGGATAAGGTTCGCGATGCGATGGAGGTCAATGAAAAAATTACCGCCATTTACCAGCAGCTGCAGGATGCCGCGGCGGCTTTCGGGCGGGCCATGGACGAATGGAAGGCCACGCCGGTTTCCCACGAAGACATCGAAGCGGAGTTCAACCAAAAGTACAATGCGCTGCCCGAGATCGTCGCCGGCGAAGCTGGCCGGCAGAAGGACCCCGAACAGTTCCGCCTGCTCAAACTGCGCACCGCCGAAGCCCACCGGGAAAGGGCCGCCAACGGCCTGAAGCGCCACACCGCCCTCTACGGCGAACTGAAGCAGCAGTACAAACTGGCCGTTTCGGATTACCTGGGCTATATGTCCCGCAACAGCCACAAAGTCAACGGCGACATCGCCGGGCTGTACGACGGAACCAACACGGAGCTGGCCGTGATCGACTTCGAAATAAGCCTCCTCGGGCTGGCCGAGGGGCTGGCCAAATGGTCCGAAGAGCTCACGCAGGAAGCGGCTTCCTGGGAGAAATATTACCAGGAAACCCAGGCCGCTTTTGGCCAGCGCTGACCTGCACGCCGCCGCAAGGTTGAAAATCAATATTTATTCGTTTGCGTGAGACTGTTTTTCCGCATCGAGGCGAAGCCTCTCGAGGACGGGATGGAGGCGAGGTGAGGGCCCGGGCAAGTCACGGGGTGGCTGAACTCCAGCTAAATCAAGGCAAGCCACCCCGTGACTGGGCTGAAACCTGCCCCCATATCCCATTCTTCGATAAAAGTCATTGGGTATAAAAACAGCAATCCCTATCTTGTCAGCCCACGACTACAAACCTGGCTGACATGAGCGGACTTTCCCTCCACGACCATCCCCACCGCCGCCTGAACATCCTGACCGGCGAATGGGTGCTGGTTTCCCCCCACCGCACCAGGCGCCCCTGGCAGGGCAAGCTGGAAAAGCCGGTGGAAGCCGGCCGCCCGGCTTACGACCCACACTGTTACCTCTGCCCCGGCAACCAGAGGGCGGGCGGCGCCGCCAACCCTGTTTATACCGGTACTTTCGTTTTCACCAACGACTTCTCCGCCCTGCTGCCCGATGCGCCCGCCGGCAGCTACGAGCAGGGCCTGCTCATGGCCGAAGGCGAACGGGGGATCTGCCGGGTCGTCTGCTTCTCGCCCAACCACGCCCTGACCATCCCGGAGATGGCAGTGGAAGACATCGTCGGCGTGGTGGAGACCTGGCAGCGGGAATACCAGGAACTCGGGAGCCTGCCGTTCATCAACCACGTCCAGATATTCGAAAACAAAGGGGAAGTCATGGGCTGCAGCAACCCACACCCCCACGGCCAGATATGGGCGCAGGCCTCCGTGCCGATGGAAGCCCTGAAAAAAGGCCGCCAGCAGCAGGCCTATTTCAAAAAATCAGGCCGCAGCCTGCTGGGCGATTACCTGAAGCAGGAGCTGCAATTGCAGGAGCGCATCGTCCTGGAAAATGAACACTTCGCCGCCCTCACGCCCTTCTGGGCGGTCTGGCCCTTCGAGGCCATGATCGTCCCGCGGCGCCACATGCAGCATATCGGGCAGCTCGGCCTGGAAGAAAAGCAGGCCTTCGCCGCCATCCTGCAGGAGCTTACCATCCGCTACGACAACATCTTCGAAACTTCCTTCCCCTATTCCATGGGCATCCACCAATGCCCCACAGATGGGGCCGCCCACGAAGCATGGCGCTGGCATGTCAGCTTTTACCCGCCGCTGCTGCGCTCGGCGACGGTCAAAAAATTCATGGTGGGTTACGAAATGTTCGGCGAACCCCAGCGGGATATTGCGGTGGAAAAAGCGGCGGACATGCTGCGGAGTGTTCCGGCAAAACATTATAAATCCCTGGCCCCTGATAATGAGGCAAAGAGGTAATGAGTGGGAAGCGGCCGAAGGGAGCCCCGTGCCGACTGCAAGGAAGTCGGAAGTCGGAAGTCGGAAGTCGGAAGTCGGAAATCGGAAATCGGAAGTCGGAAGGTTTACCCGAACATGAGTGCAACGAGTGGGCGGGCGGAAGTCGGAAGTCGGAAGTCGGAAATCGGAAGCGGCCGAAGGAGCCCCGTACGGGCTGGCTACCTGAAAAGAATCAACAGCTTGATATGAAACAGCGCATGTTTTTTACCTGCACCATACTGATGGTTGCAACCCTGATGGTTATGGCGGCGGCCCTTAACGCACAAACCAAACCTGAGTGGCAGGACCCCACTATTGTTGAGGTGAACAAGGAGCCGGCGCACGCCACGCTCTTCCCCTACGAAAGCCGGGGCCTGGCCCTGGAGGGCGCCCCCGCCCAATCGGCCTACTACCAGCTGCTCAACGGCAACTGGAAGTTCAACTGGGTGGAGCGCCCTGCAGAGCGCCCGGTGGATTTTTACCGCGAAAATTATGACGACAGCCGCTGGGGAACCTTCCCCGTGCCGGCCAACTGGGAGTTCAATGGCTACGGCGTGCCCATTTACGTCAACATCCCCTACGAGTTCACCGATAAACCCAATCCGCCGGAAGTACCTGTGGATTACAATCCCGTGGGCTCCTACCGCCACCGCTTCAACATCCCGGCCAACTGGCAGGGGCGTCGCATCTTCCTGCACTTCGGCGCCGTCAAATCGGCTTTTTACCTCTGGGTCAACGGCCGCAAAGTGGGCTACAGCCAGGACAGCAAGCTGCCGGCGGAGTTCGACATCACGGAGTTCGCACGCCCCGGCGCCGAAAACCTGCTGGCCATCGAAGTGTACCGCTGGAGCGACGGCAGCTACCTGGAGTGCCAGGACTTCTGGCGCATCAGCGGCATCGAAAGGGATGTCTTCCTCTGGGCGGCGCCCGCCACCCACCTCCACGACTATTTCGTGCAAACTGATCTGGATGAACAATACCGGGACGCCACCCTCACGGTGGATATGAACCTGAAGCGCTACGATGAAAACGGCCCCAAAGGCGAGCGGATGCAGCTCGAACTGCTGGATGCCGGCGGAAAGCAGGTTTTTTCAGAAAATATGGACGTCGCCTTCGAGGGCGCTGAAAAAGCTTTCAGGTTCTCCCGCAAAGTGGCCGGGCCCAAGCTGTGGACAGCGGAAACGCCCAACCTCTACACCCTGCTGCTGCACCTGCAGGACGGCAGGGGCAAAACCCTGGAGGTGATCCGCCAGAAGGTGGGCTTCCGCGAGCTGGAAATCCGCGGCGGGCAACTGCTGGTCAACGGGCAGGCCGTGCTGTTCAAGGGCGTCAACCGCCATGAGCATGACCCCCTTACCGGGCACGTCATTTCGGAGGAGAGCATGATCCGCGATATCGAGCTGATGAAGGCCTGCAACATCAATGCCGTGCGCACCTGCCATTACCCCAACGACCCGCGCTGGTACGAGCTCTGCGACCAGTACGGCCTGTACCTGATTGACGAGGCCAACATCGAATCCCACGGCATGGGCTATGACCTCGACCGCACCCTGGCCAACGACCCGCTCTGGCGCCCGGCCCACCTGATGCGCGTGCAGCGCATGGTGGAGCGCGACAAGAACCACCCCAGCGTGATCACCTGGTCGCTGGGCAACGAAGCGGGCAACGGCGTCTGCATGTACGCCGCCTATGAGTGGCTGAAAGGGCGCGACTCCAGCCGCCCCGTGCAGTACGAGCGCGCCCAGTGGGGCTGGGGTAAAACCGCCATCTTCGAATGGAATACCGACGTGCTGCCGCCCATGTATCCCAACCTCGAGGACATGGAAGCTTTTGTCGAAAAATACCCCGAACGCCCGCTCATCATGTGCGAGTACGCCCACGCCATGGGCAACAGCGTGGGAGGCATCAAGGAATACTGGGACCTCATCCACAGCCACCCCCGCATGCAGGGCGGCTACATCTGGGACTGGGTGGACCAGGCCGTTTATAAAGAAAATGAACAGGGCCAGCAGATTTTCGCATACGGCGGCGACTTCGGCCCGGAAGGCACGCCCAGCGACGGCAACTTCCTCTGCAACGGCCTCGTCCAGCCCGGCCGCAAGCCGAACCCGCATTACTGGGAAGTGAAAAAAGTGTACCAGGACATCCACTTCCGGGATGTGGACGCGGCTTCGGGCAAAGTAGCTGTTAAAAACGGCTACAGCTTCATCGGCCTGGATCACACCTACCTGCAGTGGGCCCTGCTGGCCGACGGCAAAACGGTGGAGTCGGGCCGCCTCGACAGCCCTAAGCTGGCCCCGGGGGAAGAAAAAACCGTTCAGATACCCCTTGCCGCCAAACGCGAAAGCGGGCGGGAATACACCCTCGACCTGTCCTTCCGCACCCAAAGCGCCGGCGCCCTGCTGCCCGCCGGCCACGAGCTGGCCTGGGAACAATTCGTGTTGCCGGGGTATCAGCCCGCAGCTGTATCCCCCCAGAAGAGCGCAGAGCCGCTGTCCGTCCAGCAGGCGGACGGCAGGATCAGGGTGTCGGGCAAAGGTTTTCAGGTGGTGGTGGACATGGCTTCGGGCCTGATCCAGTCGTACCGCCTGGCCGACGGCCGGGAGCTGTTCGGCGGCATGCGCCCCGCTTTCTGGCGCCCCCCGACGGACAACGACTTCGGCGCCCAGCTTCAGCTGAAACTGAAGCCCTGGAAAACGGCCTTCGCCGAAGCGCCGGCCCCGGTGATCAACACTACCCGCAAGCAGGAAGGGCCCGTGGAGGTCGCCGTCCTCTGGAAGCTGCTCAAGGGCGACGCCATCCTGATGGCCACCTATACCGTTCAGCCCGATGGTTCTGTCGGGGTGAAAATGGAGATGGACGCCGCCGCCGGCAACCACCCCATGCTGCCCCGCTTCGGCATGAACCTCCGGATGGAAAAGGCCTTCAACCAGGCCGAATGGTACGGCAAAGGGCCTTATGAGTCGTACTGGGACCGCCAGTACGGCGCCCGCCTGGGCCATTATGAATCGACGGTCGCCGGTTTGTTTTACCCCTACGTCCGCCCCCAGGAAACCGGCAACCGCGCCGGCGTGCGCTGGTTCCGGATAAGAGATGGGCAAGGTGGCGGGATCGAAGTGCAGGCGCCCGCCCCCTTCAACTTCAGCGCCCTGCATTTCCTGGATGAAGACCTTGACCCCGGCGACCAGAAAACCCAGCAGCATGCCGCCGAGCTGAAAGAGCGCAACCTCACCAGCGTCGATATTGACTTCCAGCAGATGGGTGTGGGCTGCATCAACAGCTGGGGCGCCTGGCCGCTGCCTCAGTACCGCCTGCCGTACCAGGATTATAGCTTTGAGTTTTTGATCCGGCCCCTGAAGTAGGGCGGTTTATGGCAGGAACGCGGGCCTGCGGCGCCTCCCGGCTTAGTCGTCTGTCGGCTTTGAGCCGCCGGACGGCTTGACCGGGCTCCCCGGCCGGTTGCGCATA
>CAUJDW010000042.1 GCA_963169455.1 Bacteroidota bacterium
CTACACATTCTATTCCTTATATTGCCAAACTTAACGGGCATACAAAACTCACAAAACAAAAAACAACACCCCATGAAAAAATACCCCTTCACCTTATTCGCCCTTTTCCTCACCCTGGCTCTTCCCGCCCAGCACCACGACGCCAGCCACAGGTTCACCTGGCCTGCCGACAGCCTGGTGCTGCAAAAGCTTCACCAGTGGCAGGACATCAAGTTCGGGCTGATGATGCACTGGGGAACCTACAGCCAGTGGGGCATCGTAGAAAGCTGGAGCCTCTGCCCGGAAGACGAACCCTGGTGCCGGCGCCAGGGGCCCCATGCCGATAACTGGTATGAATACGCCCGGGCTTATGAAAATTTGCAAAGCACCTTTAACCCCCTGAAGTTCAATCCCGAAAAATGGGCGGCTGCTGCGAAAGAAGCGGGCATGAAATACCTGGTTTTCACCACCAAACACCACGACGGCTTCTGCATGTTCGATTCCCGGCAGACGGACTACAAGATCACGGATGCCAAAACGCCTTTTTCAAGCCATCCAAGGGCCAATGTTGCCAAAGAGATATTTGAGGCTTTCCGGGAAGAGGGCTTTATGATCGGCGCTTACTTCTCCAAGCCCGACTGGCACAGCGACGACTACTGGTGGCCTTATTTTCCTCCGAAGGACCGCAACCCTTCTTACGACCCCGCAAAATACCCGGAGCGATGGGAGCGCTTCAAAACCTTCACCCACAACCAGATACGAGAACTGATGGAAGATTATGGCAAAGTGGACATCCTCTGGCTCGACGGCGGCTGGGTGCGGCCTAAGGAAACCATCGACCCCTCCGTCAGCTGGCAGAAGAATATCCCCTACAGCCAGGACATCGACATGCCCTCCCTCGCCGCAATGGCCCGCGAAAGGCAACCCGGCTTGCTCGTTGTTGACCGCACCGTTGCAGGGGCATTTGAGAACTACGTGACTCCCGAGCAACAGACGCCGGCCACATACCTGCCCTACCCCTGGGAAAGCTGCATCACCATGGGCAACTCCTGGTCGTATGTGCCGGGCGACCAGTACAAATCCACAGGCCATATTATCCGCCTGCTGACGGATATCGTCTCGCGCGGGGGCAACCTGCTGCTAAACATAGGCCCGGGGCCCGACGGAGAATGGGATGCGGTTGCTTACGAACGCCTGAAGGAAGTGGGGGCATGGATGAAAATCAACGGCGAAGCGATATACAACACCCGCGGCGACAGCCTTTACGGGCCGCAGGGCCAGGCCGTTTTTACCCATAAAAACGAGGCGGTTTACGCCATCTGCAGGGCCGGCGAAGGCGAAACAGCCCCCCCGGCGAGTGTCAGCTTTTCGGGTTTTACCATGCCCCAAAAAGCGGAAATAAAAATGCTCGGCACAGATCAAAAGCTTAAATGGGTGCAAAATGAAGATAAATTGAGCATTTTTATTCCGGAAAGCATCCGAAAACAACCGCCATGCCGGCATGCCTGGGTATTCAGGATCAGGAGGCTGTAGGCAGGGCCTTCGATCGGACGAGTGGCCGGAGTAACCGGAAATGCCCGTAACGCGCGAATTTATTTGCGCGGTCAAAATTCAGGCCTCGCTGCGGCAGGATTTGTGCAAAACTTTGTGGCGCCGCGAAATATATGCCGCCCCGGTAGCCCGGTTGTGTTCAAAACCAACTGCCGGCCGGCATAACAGATTATAGTAATAAAACTTTGCTCCTCAAATAAATTTGAGGGCATATATTCAGGCCCTCAAATAAATTTGAGGGCTACATATAAACTCAAATAAATTTGAGGGCTACATATAAACTCAAATAAATTTGAGGGCTACATATAAACTCAAATAAATTTGAGGGCTACATAGGATAAAAATATGAACGAAACATTCCGCCAGCAATTTCCCGCCCTTCAGCGGCAGCACAACGGCAGTTCCCTGGTGTTTATGGACGGCCCCGGCGGCACTCAGGCGCCTCAGCAGGTTATCGACGCCATTTCGGGCTATTACCGCACATCCAATTCCAACACCCATGGGGCTTTCATCACCGCACAGGAAACCGACGCCATTCTGGACGGCGCGCGGGAAGCCATGGCTCAGTTTCTGGGCGCCGAGGGGCCGCACACCATATCCTTTGGCCAGAACATGACCAGCCTGAACTACTCGCTGAGCCGTGCCATCGGCAGGATACTGCGGCCCGGAGACGAAATCCTGATCACACAACTGGACCACGAAGGCAACCGCGGCCCCTGGCTAAGCCTGCGCGAACAGGGCATCATCATCCGGGAGGTTAAACTCAGGCGGGAAGGCGTACTCGACTATGAGCACATGGCCAGCCAGGTCAACGAACGGACCCGGCTGATAGCCATGGGCTATGCCTCCAACTTCCTTGGCACGGTCAATGATGTAAAAAAGGCCAGAAAGCTGGCCTACCAGGCCGGCGCCTGGCTGCTGCTCGATGCGGTGCACTACGCCCCCCATTTCCCTATCGACGTCCGGAAAGCCGGCTGTGATTTTCTGCTCTGCTCGGCATACAAGTTCTATGGCCCCCATGTGGGCATCCTCTATAGCCGCCCGGGCCTGCTGGACAGGCTGCCCACCGACCGCCTGCGCACGGCCCCGCAGCATGCTCCCTACTCCATCGAAACGGGCACGCTGAACCACGCAGCCCTGGCCGGCGTCAGGGCCGCCGTCGATTTTATCGCGGGTTTCGGGCAGGGCGGAGCTTACCGGGAAAGGATAGTGGACGCCATGAACGCCATACACCGCCACGAGATCGGCCTGGCCCGGCGTTTGTATGACGGGCTGAATAACATCAAGGGGGTAAAAGTGGCCGGGCAGCCTATGGATGAACCGCTGAGGGCGCCTACGCTCGCCGTACGCACGAAAAAAATACACCCCGGCGCAGTCTGCGAATACCTGGCAGCCCGAAATATCCTGGCCTGGGATGGACACTTCTACGCCATCCGCGCTGCCGAGGCGCTGGGCCTGCTGGAAAAGGGCGGCGTAACGCGGCTTGGAATATCGGCTTATACCTCAAAAGAGGATATAGAAAGAGTCCTGGAGGCGTTTGGAGAGCTGGCCGGCTGATAACCGCAGGGCCTGTCATCCGCCCCCTTATCTGTTCTGCTATCCTGGCTTTGTGATGGGAGTTACGTACCAAATTGCCGCATCTTTTTAGTTTGGCCCAAAAAACAGATGGGATACCTGCATACTTTTTTTCTGGCCGTATTGGTGGCGTTCGTCGGATTTATGCCTCCCGGCATGATCAATATGACTTCCATGAAGATGAGCCTGGAGCATCACCGCCGCAAGGCCGTGTTATTCGTGGCGGGCGCTGTGACGGTCATCCTGGTGCAATCCTTCATTGCCGTCACCTTCGCAAAATACCTGGCGCACAACCCATACATCATTCAATACCTGACCTATGCAGCAATTGCAATCTTCCTGGTGCTCGCCCTCCTGTTCTACCGGCAGGCGCGGCAACAGGTGCAGCTAAAACTTAAAGAACAGAAGCGGAACGGTTACCTTGCCGGAATAGCCATGTCTTCGATGAACATGCTTGCTATTCCGTTCTTCCTGGGTTACAGCACATTGCTCGAAGCCAGGGGATGGCTGATGCTCGATCCGCCACATAATTTCGTCTTTTCCCTGGGTGCGGTGGCCGGCTCTTTTCTGCTCTTCTTCATCTACGTCCTTTTCGCAGAATACATCCATAAAAGAGTGCAGTTCCTTGCGAAGAACATCAACTTCATTCTAAGCTTGCTGTTTTTGGCCCTGGCTATGATCACCATTTATAAAACCTTTCTGAAATAAAGGCTCTACAGCCGCAATATTTTGATCTCCACCCGTTGATTGCGCCTTCGCCCGTCTTCCGTTGCATTGGAAAAGAGGGGGTCGCGCTTACCGTAGCCTTTGTAAAAAACACGGCTCGGGTCAATGCCTTTCTGAACCAAATACTCGGCAACGGCGCGGGCGCGGGCAGTGGACAGCTGATCACAGTATTCAGGTGGCGGCAGATTGTTGGTATGGCCGGCAATTTCTACGACGATGGAGGGGTTGTCCTTCAGGAAAACAAATATTTCGTCCAGAATGGGCCTGGCTGAATCCTCCACATTGGTGCTGTCCGCTTCAAACTGAAGCTTCTGCATCTGAATGGTCTGCCCGCTGCGCACCGCGCCCGAAGCGAGTTCCTTCATGATTCGCTCCGTGATCTCGAAACCTGCCGTGGCTGTGCAGCCTTTCCCATCCGTTACGGTTACGGTGTGCTGCCCCACCGTAAAGCCGGCCGCCTGCGGGCCGGTGGCGCCATTGTCCCAACTGAAAGTATAAGCGCCGCTTCCTCCGCTCGCTTTGGCCGAAGCTTTGCCATCGTTCGTGGTTTCGCTGAACGCAGGTTCTTTATCCGCGATCTCGACTTTTAGTTGTTCGGGCTCCGTAACCTTTAACTGTGCACTCCGGGCAGTGCCCAGAACGTCCGTTATGGTTACTCCGTAATCTCCGGGGCCGGTATTCCGGACTTCTTCTCCTTCTAATCCCGGCTCACTCCACTGATACTGATAGGGCCCCTTCCCTCCACTGGCCTCCGCCCTGATAACGGCATTTTTTGCCCCATAACAGCTTATCTCCTGCCTCAAATCCAGAGACACCACAAGGGGTAGTATATTCTCTGTGATCTCCAAGCTGGCTGTGGCCGTGCAGCCTGCCGCGTCCGTAATCGTCACCGTATGCGCGCCGGGGGCCAGCTTTGTGGCCGTTGCCGCCGTTTCCCCGTTGTCCCAGGCGTAGCTGTAGGGGGCCGTGCCGCCCGTGGCGCCGGCTTTCGCCTGCCCGTCCGCATTGCCCGTGCTGGCCGGGGATACGACAGAAACCGTAAGCTGGGGAGCAGCGGGAGCCTTTAATTCGACTTTGCCGGATTTCGTTTTTCCATTGCTATCGGCAACGGTAAGCGAATAGGTTCCGGGAGCCAACCCTTTAGGGTTTTCTCCGGCCAGGCCGGCATCCCATTTATAAGAATAAGGAGGCTGCCCTCCAGACACTTTTACCTGCAAAGCGCCGTTTCTGCCGCCACCATTGCAGGAAACCTCCTTTTCAACCAGGACATTGACCGTCATAGCCGAAGCCTTCTGGATGACATACAAGCCCTTATCTTCGGTACCCACCCAGACGGCGCCATCCCGGTCGGCAGCCAGGCAGGTGGCGAATTGGCTTGTAAACTCCTGAGCCGGGCCGAAAACGGTAAATTCTTCCGTTTCCGGATTGTAGCGGGTAGCCACTTCAGACGCAATCCAGAGGTAACCGGCATCGTCGAAGGTAATATCACGGAGATCGCCCTCCGTTTTGCGGTTTGGGATATCGATGGGCAGCCAGGTATCGCGTGCATCGACCCGGCCCACGAGGCCGTCTCCCAGCAGCCAGACCTCCAGGCCTTTAGCGGCAACGGCCCTGATGTCGAAATCTTTTTCCAGCAATTTCCAGCGGCCGCTCTCTCCCACGAGCACCCCCTGCCCTGTGCCGGCCCAGAGGCGCCCTCTGGCATCGAGAGAAACGGTATTGATATGGTTGGATTTCAACTTCGAATTGGAAGTCGTCAGTTGTTCCAGCAATTGGAGAGGCGGGCCGGGCTTCAGTCGGTACAGGCCCGCGTCTTCGGTGCCAATCCACAACTCCTGCCGGCTGACATCATAGGCGGCGCTGGTAATCCGGGCATCGGGCCCGGCAATAGCCTGAAAAGCATCCTGGCTCCAGCTCAGGCCGAAATTGCCTCCGGGTAAAGCCAGCAGGGCCTGCTCCGCGGCCGGCGCCTCCACGGGGGTTCCCAGCCCGGGGTCGTAAACCTGGAACAGGCCCTCCGCATTGGCCACCCATTTATTGTTGTTTTCATCGACAAAAATATTCCGGACAGGAGACATTCGGCTGACTGCACTGCAACGGATCACCTCCATAGCCTCCTGGGCCTGTAATACCGAACCTGCCATCAATAATGAAAACAAGAAATGCCATTTCCTCATAGGACTCTTTTTCAAATTTGCCGCAAAGTTATGGTAAGATAGAAGAATAACGAATTAATATGGCCGTGGATATGCCGTAGGCCCCGGCGCCAAAGCAGAACGCCCCGGGCAAAAAAATATTTCGGGCTGCGCGGCATGTATGGAAAGGACAAGCGCGCCGGCATTTTGGTTCGGGCTTTCCCGGTATGCCGGGCTTTTTTTACCTTGCGCTTTCAACCGATAACGAAACATTATGGCGCCAGTTTTATACTACCTCATTCTGAAGCCCCTTTCACTATTGCCCCTTTCCATACTGTACCGGATTTCGGACCTGCTGTACCTCATCCTGTACCGGCTGGCCGGCTTCCGGAAAAAGGTTGTTTTTGCCAACCTGCGTAATGCTTTTCCCGACAAGCCAGAGAAGGAAATCAAAGCCATCGCCGGGAAGTTTTACGCCCATTTCTGCGACCTGCTGATCGAGTCGGTGCGCATGTTCAGCATGCCGAAGGAAGAAGTGCTTCGCAGGTGCTCCCTGGCCAATATGGAACTGATAGAACAATACGCCCAAAAAGGGAAAAGCCTCATCGTAGCAGCCGGCCATTACAACAACTGGGAGCTTGCCGCAGTGTCGTTCAGCATACAGTCGCCCCACACCATAGTCGGCATCTACAAACCTCTGGCCAATGCGTTTTTTGACCGGAAATTGCAGGCCTCCCGCAGCCGCTTTGGGATGGAGCTGGTTTCCAAGAAAGACATCAAACCCTTCTTTGCAGGGAACACCCACCGGCTCACCACCACGCTTTTCGCTACCGACCAATCGCCCGCCAACAGCTTCCAGGCATACTGGATGCGGTTCCTGAACCAGGAAACCGGCGTTTTGTTCGGCGCCGAAAAGTACGCCCGGGAATACAACTACCCCGTAATATTCGGCCTGATCCGAAAACTCCGGCGTGGCTACTATGAAATGGAATTCGTCCTGGTCGAGGATGAACCCGGAAATTCTCCGCACGGAACCATCACCCAAAAACACACCCAGGTGCTGGAAGCCTGCATACTGGAAGCGCCCCAGTACTGGTTGTGGACGCACAAACGCTGGAAAAAACAACGGCCTGAGGGGGTGGAGTTGAATGGCTAAAGCCAGGCTATATTGTTATATTGTTATATTGCTATATTGCTATATTGCTATATTGCTATATTGTTATATTGTTATATTGCTATATTGTTATGCGAATCCAGGGCTAAGCCTGGGAAAACGCTCGGTTTGGGCGCCCCCGAGTCACCATGATTTGGCCCGGAGGGCCAGAATGTCGTTAGAAAACAGGGCTGAAGTGCGGATTCAGGCCCAGCGGGCCGGAATAAAATCCAGGCCTTTGGGTTCTTTGCCCGTTTATATTGCGGCCCGCTGGGCCGCGGGATTATGGTTCCCTGTTTTTTCTACTCTTTGCAGTATGGCCCAGGACGCGGGCCATTGGCGTCAGGGGGTGGCTGAACGAGGTTCCATTCAGGCGAGCCACCCCCTGACTGAGCACGGAAGCGAAACAGCGGCTATGCCCAGTCATAGGGTGGCTCACCCTGTTGGGCTACCGATCAGCCACCCCCTGACGCATGGAATGAATACGGGCAGGTGGCCCTCCTAAATAGGTACAATATAACCTTCAAAGGTTGAGCCAGTATGTCACCTTCAGCACCAGGGCCCTGTTTTTCGCGCGGGAATCCTGGAAAAACTGTTCCGAGAAATAATTATCCGTGTAAACCAGGAAGATGTCGGACACGGGGCGGAAGCGCCACTGAAGACGGCTGTTGATATTGACGTTATCGGCCTGGGTATTGTACTGCAGGAAAGTACTGAAAAACAGGCTGCGCGAAAAGGACAGCTCCGCCCGGGGCCCGACCAGCCAGAAACCCGCGCTGTTGTAGGGCGCCGGCAGGTGGATATCGTTGTAGGCATAACTCACTGCGATAACCCCAAATGGCTGCCAGCGGAAATTGAAGCTCCCCTCTATCTGAAAAATATTGCCGTTGAAATACTGCCCGGCGCGGATGCCTATGTCGTAAAAAAACTTTTTGCGAACATCGGAGTCGAAGCCGCCTCCAAGCGTATGGTAGGTATATGCCGAGCCTTCGGGCAGGGGCTGCCCCCCGCTGTTGGTGGGGTCGAAAGGGAAAAACAGGTAGGTGTACTCCTGGTTGGCAGACAGGAAAAAGCGGCTTTGCCCGGGAAATTCCAGAGACAACTGCGGGCCCAGGCTGCGGTCCGTAACCCGGAAATCGTTGGCCTTGTTCAGGGTGAATTCGGTTCCGAAGGTGAGTTCCATCAGGATGATGCGCTCGGCCAGCCAGTTGTTTTTGGGAAAAATATTATAGGAAACCCGGGGCCCGACGGACAGGAAACCCGTTCGCGGAACAAAGCCCATATCGGCCCGGTGGTTTTCCCCGATGTACTGGGAGGGCAGAAAAATCGTCCAGTGGCGGGTGTACCGTCCCAGGAAGATGGCGGCCGCCTGGGCGTCTCTGTTGTCTCCGTTGGAAAAGGAGCGGTGGTAGAACATTTCCGCCTCCCATTTATTGTCTTTGGAAAAGAGGTTGTATTCGATGCCCGCCACGCGGTTGTAAGCCGTGGGGTCAAGCCGGAAACCTCCTTCCGGCTTTTCCAGAAAATTTTCCTTGTTGACGAAAACGGCGCCGACATAAGAGCGGTCGAAGACTTTGCGCTGGAGCACGCCCACGGAGTAGTTGGCAGGCCCCAGGCCTATGTCCTCCATTTTTGCCGTCTGCATGTTGAGCAGCCCGATGCGCCAGTTGTTGTCGAGCTTTCCGCTCAGGCGGGCGCCGGCGAGGATGGGCACGTTCAGGCTGCGCTCAACTTCCACCACCTGCCCGTCCGTCGTGGTGCGCCTGACGATGCCCCGCGCCAGGCCGATGCGCCGGCTGAAGAAGGGCCTGCTGTCGGGAAAACCGAAACGGCTGAACAAGTCTTCATTCTCCAGAAAAAACTGCCGCCGTTCGGGGAAAAAAAGCTCGAAACGGCTCAGGTTGGTCAGTTGCCGGTCGACTTCCACCTGTGAAAAATCGGGGTTGATGGTAAGGTCCAGGTTCAGGGAAGGCGTAATGGAAATCTTGGCGTCGGCGCCAGCGTTGAATTTCTGTTCGCCGGGCAGCCTGAACTCGAAATCCCGCTCGGTGCTGCCCAATACGTATGGGATGAGGGAAATATTGAGCCCGGGCTTCGGGGGGCGCCCCTCCCAGGCCAGCAGCCCGGTGAAGGCCAGGTCGTTGGCGTCAAACTGCCGGGGCGCCGGCGCCCAGCTCGAACGCTCGTTTTGCCTGACCGATGTGCTCGCAAAATTGATGCGCCAGGTGTTGGCGCCGTCGGAAAGCTTGTAGCGCAGGGTCCTGAATGGAATGGCCATCTCCACAACCCAGTATTCATCGTAATTGCGCACCTCGGAGTACCATTTGTTGTCCCAGTCGGCCGTTATGTTCTTTCCGTTGTCGATAAGCCCTTCACGCTGCACATTATAAGGGGATACCGCAAAATGAAAACCGTTCACCTTGTCTTTGAAAGGATCGATATTAACGGCGAACTCATCGCTGGAGCCATGGGGGAAATCCCGTTTTAGGGAAGTGGTGAGGTATTCCGGCCGCGGCAGGTGAACGGCCGCGCCGATGTAAATGAAATCCTCGTCATAAACCAGGCGCACCTCGGTCTGCAAGGCCGCGAAAGAGGTGTCAAAGGGAAAATTCTGAAAGAAATCGCCGGCAACCTGGGCAGTTTGCCAGCTCGCTTCATCGAGCACCCCGTCGAGGTGCATCGGGCCTTCGGCCTTTCGGATGGCGATGGTGTAAGGTTCATCTTCTGCCGGCGGCGCCTGCCCGAAGGCAGCGCTGAACAGCACGGACAGCAAAACAGTCAGGGCAATCGGAGCTTTCATAGTCGTTCCTGCAATCAAAAGCCCGAAGATAAGGAATTTATTCATCCATGGACACCTGGGAAAGTGCTCTGGATTTCCGACTTCCGACTTCCCACTTCCGATTTCCGACTTCCGACTTCCGACATCCCACTTCCCACTTCCCACTTCCCACTTCCGACTTCCGACTTCCCACTTCCCACTTCCGACTTCCCACTTCCCACTTCCCACTTCAACCCCGAAACGCCCAGCCTACGATAACCCACTCCTCCCCTTCCGGGCCGGTATAAGTATGCAGGGTTTCAAAGCCAAGTTTCTCATGCGCCTTCACCGAGCGGGTATTCCGGGTGGCGATTTCGGTGACAACGAGGTCAAAATGGCCCGAGAGGCGTTCCTTCAGGTCACGGTAAAGCCCCTCGAACACCCCCTGCCCCCGAAAGGGCTTGCCCACACACACCTGCCCCATGACGAAGTAATGCCATTCCCGGAGCGCTTTGCCCTGCCAGGGCACACCATCGAGCAGCTCGAACATGGGGAAAAGGATGGGGATGCGGTGGCGAAAGCGCGTTTCCATCACCAGCGCGTATCCGGCCAGTTCTTCGCCCATCCAGGCGCAGCTATGGCCATAAGGGGTGTTCATTTCCCGCAATAATTCCAGCTTATGGCCGACCGTAACGAAGCCCTGCTCACGGGCCTCTTCGGCAGTAACGGAGCGCGGCAGGTTGGCTTTTTGCAGTTTCAAAACCTGCCGGAGCATTTCATCAGTGGTGGGCGGGCCGAAAGTGAACATGGCGGTGTGGTGTTTTATCTGGCCTAAAGTTTACTAAACTTTCCAAGTTTAGTAAACTTAAAACTCCGAAGTGGTGCTACGGAAACTGCCTAATATCAGCCTTTCCCAATGACAATGCTCATTGGCGGGCCGTGAAAAAGCCTGTAATATTCGCCCTGATCAAAACAATGCGTTATGAAAAATACCGCCTCTGAGCTGCGATACACGCCCTCGCAGTTGAATTTACTGGTGCTGCTGCGCATGGCCATCGGCTGGCACTTCCTCTATGAGGGTGTGGTCAAGCTGTGGAACCCCGGCTGGTCGGCCGGCAGCTTTCTAGTTGATTCCAAGGGCCTGTTCGCCGGCCTGTTCCAGGCCATGGCTGCCAACCCTTCCGTGCTTGAAGCAGTCGATTTCCTCAATGTCTGGGGGCTCATCCTGGTTGGCCTGGGCCTGATGCTGGGCGCGCTAACCCGCTGGGCGGCCATCGGCGGCATGGTGCTGCTGGGGTTTTACTACCTGTCGCACCCGGCGCTGATCGGCGTTCAGTATGCCATGCCCACCGAAGGCAGCTATCTGCTGGTCAATAAAAACCTGATCGAGCTGTTTGCCCTGGCCGTCCTCTATGTTTTCCCGACGGGGCACATCCTCGGGCTGGACCGCCTGCTGAACATCTGGTTCGGCAAGGCTGCCGCAGCAGAAACCCCGGCAGAGCAGGCCCCGGCTGAAAACCGGAGCCAGAAAGCCAGCATTCCCTCCTGAACCATTAAAGCGTGAAACATGGAACACAAACAGGACAATAAAGGCATAGGCCGCAGGGATATTCTGAAAGGCCTGGCCGCTTTGCCGGTACTGGGCGCCTTCCTCGCCAGCGCCGGTTTTAAAAGCGCTTATGACAAGCGCATCCGCAACAGCATACTCGAAGAACTGAACATCAAGGCCGCCACGCCGCCGCCCACCGGCCCCATGGCGGGCCCTCCCGTCAATATCGGGCTCATCGGTTTTGGCATCCGCGGCGAACAACTGGCCCGCGCGCTGGGCTTTGCTACGCCACAATGGATCGAAAAGATCAAAACCGACACCCTCGCTCCCCCGCATGACACCCGCCTTCAGGATTATTTCGAGCAGGAAAACCTCAATGTCCGTATCGCCGGCATCTGCGATGTCTTTGATACCAACCGGGAAACCGGCATCGTGGCCAGCGAACGCAACGGCCACAAGGCCAAAGGCTATCGCGACTACCGCGAAATGCTGGATTCTCCCGATATCGACGCCGTCGTGATCGCCACCCCCGACCACTGGCACGCACCCATGGCCATCGACGCCCTGGCGGCCGGCAAGCACGTTTATGTGGAAAAGTGCATGACGCACAAACTGGGTGAGACCTACGCCCTGAACGAGGCCGTGAGGAACTCCGAGGCTGTCTTCCAGGTTGGGCACCAGCACCGGCAAACCCAAAGTTTCCTGACCGCCCAGGACATCATCCGCAAAAACGTCCTGGGGCATATTGCCCTTATCCAGACGAACACCAACCGCAACGACGACATGGGCGCCTGGCAGTATGATATCCATCCGGACGCCAATCCGCGCACCGTTGACTGGGATGCTTTTCTCGGCAACGCCCCCCGCATTCCGTTCAATGCCGAACACCTTTTCCGCTGGCGCAAGTACTGGGCTTACGGCACGGGGCTGGCCGGCGACCTGCTCACCCACGACTTTGACCGCATCAACTGCCTGCTCAACATGGGCATTCCAAGCGCAGTGATGGCCTCGGGCGGCATCTACACTCACCGGGATAACCGGGAGGTGCCCGACGTCTTCCAGGTTGTTATGGAATACCCCGACTTCTTTGTGGGCGGAAGCAAGGCTGAAGGCAAGGAAAAAGGCATGACATTTTTGTACAGCGCCTCGCTGGGCAACCAGTACGACCGCGGCACCCTGCTGATGGGCCACGACGCCACCATGCAGTTGGGGCAGTCCCTCATGGTCTATGCCGACCCCATGTCCACCCGCTACCTGCCCATGATCGAAGAGGGCATCATCCAGCCCGATGTGCCGATCTATGCTTACGATCCAAGGGCGGAAGGCGTCGACGCCGTGACGGGCGCCACGGCTAAATACTTCGCCAACAAAGGCCTGATGTACACCTATCGCGACGGCAAACGGGTGGACGCCACCCTGCTGCACATGCGGGAATGGCTGAGCGCCATCCGCAACGGCGGCAAAGTCAGCGCAGGTATCCAGGAAGGTTTTGAGGAAGCTATTTCAGCACACATGGCCACCATTTCCTACCGCACAGGCAAACGGGTGGAATGGGATGCCGGTACGCAACGGATCAAAGGCATTGAGGACAGCCTGCTGGAGGAAATCGGCATGGCCTGAGAGAGATATTCCTGCTTTTTAAACCGCAGAGGCGCGGAGCAAGGGCTTTTTAGCGTAAAACCCCTGCGGCCTCATATGTTTGTAAAAGAACCGCAGAGCCGCAGAGAACGCAGAGAATAGGCACAGTGCTTTGAATAGGCTTGCTTCGCGCCATTGCTATGCGCCCTTTATAGTTAACAAAACCGCGTTACCTCCGCGTCTCCGCGTCTTTGCGGTTAAATACCTACCGCCAAAAGCCGGGAGTAGCTCCTGAACAGGCTTCCCGGCGGGCTATTTCATTTTCCATAATTGGCAGGATTAATTAAATTTGGGAGAAATGTCAAAAAAGAATAAACCCATGCTGCGGGCAATCCTTGTTGAAGATGAAGACGACAGCCTCGACTACCTGGAGTGGCTGATCCGCCAGGAGGCGAAAGACGTGGAGGTCGTCGCCCGGTGCCGCAACGGCATGGAAGGCCTGGAAGCCATAACCCGCCTGCTGCCCGATGTGGTGTTTCTCGACGTGGACATGCCTTTCATGAACGGTTTCGAGATGCTGGAGGCGCTGCCCGGAATCGACTTCAGGCTCATCTTCACCACTGCCTACGACGAATTTGCCATACGGGCCTTCAAGTTAAGCGCCGTGCATTATCTGCTCAAGCCTATACAGGCCGGAGAACTGGCGGAAGCCCTGGAGCGGGTGAGAAAAATCAGCCCGGCTGCCGGCGCACCGCCTCAGTTTTTGCTCGAACAGGCCCACGCCATTTCAAAAGGCAAGCCCGAAAAGATCGCTCTTCCCACTACCGACGGCTTTTCCCTGCTGCACATCCGGGATATCATCTATTGCCATGCAGACAGCAACTATACGGACATCAACCTCCGGAATGAGAGCAAAGTATGCGTTTCCCGAACCCTGGGCGCGCTGGAAGACGCTCTGGATGGGCTCGGCTTTATGCGGGTTCACCATTCTTTCCTGGTCAACCTGAGGGAAATAACCCACTTCATTCGCCAGCAGGACGGGCTGCTGATCATGAGCAATGGCGACAAGGTGCGGGTTTCCCGTTCCCGGAAACAGGATTTGCTTGAATATCTGGCCCGGATCAGCGTATGACATGAAATACGGAATACTGGCTGCTTTTATCGCCCTGCTGTCCCACCCGAACGCCATCGGGCAGTATTTGCAAATTGAGCACGTCAACACGGAGCAAGGGTTGCCGGCGGAAGAAATCCACAGCCTTTTGGCCACGCCCGACAACTACCTCTGGCTGGCCACCAGCCAGGGGCTTTACCGCTATGACGGCTACCAGTACCAGGCTATAAAACTCCCTCTCACGCCCGAAGGGCTGCCGTCCGGCCAGCTTTTCCGGATAAGGCCCAAAAGTGCGGATGAGTTATATCTGCTCTTCTCCAACCAGGGCTTCAGCATTTACAATACCCGTTGCGGGTCGTTCGAGTATTTCCAATCGGGCGCCGGAGGCCCCGGCTCCCTTCCAACCAATTTCGTTTACGACATCCTCGACGACGGCCCACAGGCCTGGCTGCTTTTCGACCGCGGCGGTTTCGGGCGTTTTGACAAGGCCAGCAAGGCTTTCAAACAGTATTTGCCTTCGAGGCTGCTCCCGCCCGCCCCCCGGGCCGATGAAACCCTGGCCATGGCCTCCGACCCCAACGACCCAAACCGGCTTTGGTTGGCCAGTGTCAGAGGGCTCATGGCTTTCGACAAGCAAAAGGAAAAACTGCGGTATTTCAAAAGCGAAACCAACTCCGGGCCGCTCCCCTCCTCCAGTTTCAGGCAACTGGTGATCGACGGGCAGGGGCTGCTTTACGCCTCTACTTTCAACGACGGGGTCTGGTGTTTTGACACCCGAAAAGGCAAATGGCTGGGCCCGCTGCCCGGCGCGGAGCAGGCGGGCCTGAGCTGCGTCAACTTCATCGGCTTCCGGCAGCCCGGCGAACTGTGGATATCAGATGAATTCCTGGGTTTGTTCAGCTATGACATCGGACAAGCGCGGATCCGCCTGCTCGTTCCTTCCCACATCCACAAAGCGCCGGTGTCCGACCCTAACTACCGGCTGCAATCCAGTATCATGAGCTTACAGCCAGGCCCCTTCGGCGCCTGGTGGGGCATACAACGCCGCAAAGGCCTGGCTGCCATCTATCCCTCCAAACAAGTTTTCCCGAGGTATCACTTCCCGGAAGAAGGGCGCTGTGCAGCCGGGCTGCCGGGTAAACCCTTCATTTATATCAACACCAACGGCCGGCTGGCCTACCGCATGGACCTGCGAACGGGAGCGCTGTCGCCCATTCCCATAGAAGTCGTGGGCGATGACGAACTGAATTTTTCCCAGTGCCAGTGCACACCCGACGGGCGTTTCTGGTTCATCGGGCGCAATGCCGTTTACTATTACGAGGAAGGCGCCCGGGCGGCCCGCCCCCTGCTTCTTCCACAGGTACAATCCGCCCTGGATACGGCCTGGGCCGATAGCTTCCTCTGGGACAGCCGCGGGCGGCTGTGGCTGGGCACCAACCACGGCCTTTTGTTTGTCGACCCCGGGCATAACCAGAGCCGCTGGATCACCTTTGCCGACACCATCGGCAACCACGTCAACCGCTGGCGGGGATACAAGGACCTCCTGGAGGCTCCCGGCGGGCGCATCTGGTTTGCCTCCGACCGGGGATTCGGTTTCACGGATGATGATGGCAGGACATTCACGCGCTACAATTTCCAAAGCCCGGCCTCCAATAATGCCGAATTTGCCGGCATTTACGCCCTTGCCCGCGACCACATGGGCCGCATCTGGCTGGGAAGCCGCAGCCAGGGAATAGGATACGTCCTGGATAATGCCCCCCACCCTCAGCGCATCACCATTATCAATACCGAAAACGGCTTGCCCAGCAACCAGGCCAGGGCTCTGCAGGTGGATGCAAACGGCAGCCTCTGGGTGTTGCAGGATGCCGGGCTGAGCAGGATGGGGCCACGCGGCCTGAAACCCGTGCACTTCGGCCCGGGATACGGCAAAAGCCTTATGCGAAGCTTTTACCTCAGCGCTTTACCCGACGGGCAAATGGCCCTGGGCGCCTGGAGCGGCTTCCACCTCTTCGATCCGGCCGCCGTTGCTCCGGACACCATATTCTACCCCCTCCGCCTGCAGAATTTACGCGTATTCGACAGTTTATACCTGGGCGAAACCAGCCTCATGTCAGGCATGCCTGTCCGGCTGAAATACCGGCAGAATTTTTTCACCATCGAATTTATGGCCACCCATTACGGCGCGCCTGGGCCCATTCAATATCAATACATGCTCGAAGGCTGGGACACCGGCTGGCGAACCGCCGGCAACAACCGCTATGCGGCCTTTTCCAATGTCCGGGAGGGAAATTACACCTTCCGCCTGCGGGCTTCCAACACCCTTGGCGAATGGCCCGAAAAGGGCCATTTGACGCTTCAACTCGGGGTGAGCCCACCCTGGTGGCGAAGCTGGTGGTTCAGGCCGCTGGCCGCTGCGGGCATTCTTGGTTTGATTTTTTCCTTCTACCGCTACCGCATCCGGCAGGTCAAAAAAGAAGAGGCGGTAAAAACCGAGTTCAACCGAAGAGTGGCGGAGCTGGAAATGGAATCGCTCCGGGCTCAGATGAACCCCCATTTCCTGTTCAACAGCCTGCAGTCGATCAAGTGGTACCTCATCCACCATTCCACCTCCGAATCGGCGGATTACCTGGATAAATTCGCCCAGCTGATCCGCAAGGTACTCCAGAATACGCGGTCCAAGCTGATCCGCCTGTCGGAGGAGCTGGAAGCAGCCGAACTGTACCTGCAGCTGGAACAATACCGCTTTAAAAAGCGCTTTGATTTTTCCATAGAAGTGGAACCCGGGCTGCCTGCCGATTTTGTCCGGGTGCCTCCCCTGCTTTTCCAGCCTTTCCTCGAAAACGCCATCTGGCACGGGCTGATGCAAAAGGAAGATGGGCAGGGCCACCTCCACATCCGGGTCGAAAAGGAAGGGCAGGGCCTGCGCATCCTCATCAGAGATAACGGCATTGGCCGCGAAAAAGCAAAATCGCTCAACAGCCGCTCGGCATCCAAGCATCAGTCGCTGGGAATAAGCCTCTCTCAGGGCCGGTTCGAAGCACTAAACAAGATGATGGGGATTGAAGTAAAACTCGAGATCATAGACCTCAAAAATGAAGCGGGCGCCCCGTCGGGCACACTGGTCGAAATCGGGCTGCCGGCCGGGCTCTGACCGGCAAACTGCTCATTCGGAGCCGCAAGCTGCTTTCTCTGCACCACAATTCACTGATTCCCCCCCGCCTCTTCTGGTAGTATCTTTATCTTTAATTCGGAGCGCAAAGCCACCCTGTATGGCCCCAAAATCAATCCAGCCTGATTCACCGGCTTGAGGCCGGAAGAAAAAAGGGGGTGAAAATCTGTTTGGATATTTAATAACGCTCTGGGCGGCCCTTGCCGGCGATACCCTTCCAAGGCAGCCGGCAGGGGTTGCTTTTTTTATCGGCCGGCGCTCGGGAAAAGGCCCGGCAATGACATTTCTCCACCGCTTCAGTGATTTTTATCATTCCAAAAGGCCTGGTTAAGGCTTATAAAGCCATAAAAAGCAAGATCCCCGGACACCCTGGCCAAAAATCAGGAACCATGCCCATTACCATCCGCCACATGCTCGACGCCCTCCATCAGGCCGCTGCCCAACTGGAAGCCTCGGCGGGCGCTGACCCCTTCATCAGCCAGGCAAACCTCGACACCCTGCTCCATGCAGTCGGGGAAGAAGAAAAAGCCTTTACCCTGGCTCTGTACGAACTTGCCCAAAGCCGGCAGGCCAATGGCAAAGGGCGGGTCACGCGCAGGGCCGTCGCCAGGCTGGCGCCATTCCTGAAAGAAGTGGTATTGCCCGAATTTTACCTAAAAGGCGGAGCTCTCGACCGGCGGGCTGCCAGGCGAATAGGGGCAATGGGAGAGCCCTGCCTCCATGTGGCCAGAACCTGGAAGGCCTTTGCAGAATGGAATATGGACCTTTCTCCTGCCCAACTGGCCAAACGTATTGGTGAACTGGCCGACGGCCTATCTCTGGGCTACTACGCCAGCCGCGGCCAGGAGCCGATCCTCCCGCTGCATGTCCCCGGCCAGCTCGACCTGCTGGATGAAGATGCTTTTTTCAATTTGCTGGAAAACACCCCCGGGCACCCTTTCGAAGGGCTTCGGGAAATTTACCGGCTGGACCGATTCACCGACGGCAACGACATCCTGTACCAACTGCCAGGCCTCCAGAACAACCCGGGCGCCGCCGACAAGGCCTTCCAACTGGCTGCGCTGATGCAACACCAGCTGCGGGAGATCGCCCTCGCCATCCTGTTCAGGGATGAACAGGGCTTCAACCCGCTGTTCGTTGCCGGCATCACGGACGAAGGGCACCTCGTAGGGTTTTCGGCAGCGGTGCGCTGGTAAGAGAAGCTCAAAGAGGGTAGCAGGCAAATGGATATCGGACAGGAAGGCGGGAATAAAAAAAATTGCCCGCAGGCAATAGAACAAAGCGCCTGCTCATTGTTGATTGAAAAAAAATCATGCTGCGATTTCTGATCCTTCTCGGAAGCCTTTTTTCCTTTTATTCTGCAATTTCCCAGGCCGAGTTCGGCTGGGGAGTAGAAGCCTACCCGAATTTCTCCCACCGCAGGCTCATCGCCCAAACCACGGTGCCGAGGGAGGAAATCCGGGCGCTGGAAGCCCTGGAGACAGGGCGCCTGTCTTACACAGCAGGCCTTTTCGGACAGTGGCGCGGCCAGCGTGCCGGCTTCCAGACAGGCCTCCGCTTCATGGAAACCGGCTACCGCACCATACGCACCAATATCTCCCCCGATGACGAACCGCCGCAGGGCGCAGAACAAAAGCGGGAAATTTTCCGCAACCTCAACCTGGAAATCCCGGCCGAGCTGCAATTCTTTCAGAAAATGGACGAGAAGAACCACTTTTTCTTCATGCTTGGGCTGTCACTGGCTTTTAACCTCAGCAATTACCAGGAAACTGCTTTTTACACCGGCGAGTCCCGGCAGGTGCGGCGCGAAAAAGCCGGCAATGACAATTTCACCCGGATCCACTATAGCTTTCAGTCGGGCATGGGTTGGGAACACCGCATCAGCGAAGGCCTCTCCATCATCGTGCAGCCTGCTTTCCAGTTCTGGCCCACGGCCCTGCTCAAGGATACGGAGGTTAACCGCAACCTCTATTCCTACGGGCTCAGGCTGGGCGTAAAGTGGCGGTGACGGGAATAGAGCCCGGAACAGAACCTTTTCGGCTTTAATTCCTTTTATGAGGGAATCTCTGACAACACAAAAACGCCTCTATGGAATACAGAAAACTCGGAAAATCCGGCCTTCAGCTTAGCGTGCTTTCCCTGGGCTCCTGGCTCACCTTCGGCAAACAGATAAGCGATGACATCGCCGAACAACTCATGGAAAAAGCCTACGAAAATGGCGTCAATTTCTTTGACAACGCGGAAATATACGCCCGCGGGCAGTCGGAAGTCGTCATGGGCAACATCCTTCAGAAACTAAACTGGGACAGGAGCTCTTACCTCGTTTCCAGCAAGGTGTTCTGGGGCGATGGCGGCAAATTGCCCAACCAGACGGGGCTAAGCCGCAAACACATCTTCGAGGCCTGCCACGCCTCCCTCAAGCGCCTGCAGGTGGACTATATCGACCTGTACTTTTGCCACCGCCCGGACAAGAACACCCCTATCGAAGAAACAGTCTGGGCTATGAACCACCTCATTCAACAGGGCAAAATCCTCTATTGGGGCGTCTCCGAATGGTCGGCCCAGGAGATTATGGAAGCCCACATGGTTGCCCGCAGCATGAACCTCATAGGCCCCGTCATGGAACAGCCGCAGTACAACATGTTCCACCGGAAAAGAGTGGAAGTGGAATACAGCCAGGTTTACAAAACAGTGGGCCTGGGCACAACCATCTGGTCGCCCCTGGCTTCCGGAGTGCTGACGGATAAATACCTGGACGGATTCCCAAAAGGAACCCGCCTGGGCATGGAAGGCCTGGAATGGCTCCGGGACAGCTCCCTGACTGCAGAACGGCTCGACAAGGTGCGGAAACTAAAACCGCTGGCCGATGAACTCGGTGCAAGCATTGCAACCCTCGCCATCGCCTGGTGCCTGAAAAACCCCAACGTCAGCTCGGTTATTCTCGGAGGCTCCAAAATCACCCAGCTCGAAGAGAATCTCAAAGCCCTGGATTTAATCCCAAAGCTCACTCCTGATGTAATGGAACGTATCGAAGGCATCCTGGAAAACAAACCGGCGCAGCCTGCCCTTTAGGGCTTAGATGCTGCCGGCATAGTGGGCCTGCCCGGAACAGGCCTGCGTTCCAACTTAAACAGTGGCCGCTGCTCAATCAAAAGCCATAGACAAACGGCGCCTGAGCTGCCAGCGCAGGTTGTCAACGGCATTGTCCAGCATCGTCCAGTCGGAAGGGAACATCCAGCAGGTTCCAACGGCCGAAGCGCATTGCCCGTCGAGGGCTCGTTCATCACCAGTAACAGTTGTGTACTCATTGGACCATGAATCGTGGCCTGTAAGCGCCGTGCGGTAAGTTTCCACACCCGTCCCGGTATCGATGAGCCTCAAAACCAGGCTGGCGTCAGCGCTCTTGCTCTGGCGGGTGGCCGTCACGGTAGCCGACACCTGGATGTACTGGGTTTCCTTCACTTCGACGAAAGCAGAGTCCTTGGGGCTCCACTCCTGGCGGGTAATAAAGCCATTTTCCACCTCGGCCGTGGCGTGGCAGGTATGCACCTCCTGATGTTCGCCACTGACATACAAGCCGTCAAAATAGATTTCCAGTTCATAGTCTATAGCCTGCCCGTCGGGAGCCGTGAGATAAACCACCTGCCAGCCGTCGCGCATAGGGAAGGCAAGGCCCTGCAGCAGCCGGTTCATCTGGTGGTTCTCCTGGTACAGGCCCCACGGCCCCGCTACCGGCCTGAGCAGGATATGCGTTGTACCCAGTTGCTGCATTTCCCGGTGCAGGGCCAGGCTTTGCCGGAAACCGGGAAGGTACTGCCAGCAGCTTTCCAGATATGAAAAAGCATGCCGTGCCGCCTGCCTGTTGCCGGAGCGGGCAGCGGGCACGTACTCCTGGGCCCGGGCGTAATAATAAATGGCGGACTTCTCCCGGGCCTCTTCGATCAATGCCTCCACCGGAATGGTGTCGGCCTCCGGATAGATACCCGCCTGCGCCAGTTTTTCCAGTACTGCCGCCATCCGGCTCTGCCGCCGGCTGATCACCTGGGCTTTTTCGAATACGCGGGGCCATAGTTCCGGCATGCGGGAAGCCACCCAGTCCCCGAGGATTGCACTATCGCGGGCGGCCAGGGCTCGGGCCGACTGCCGCAGCCCATCCAGGTTTTTTTCCTTGAGCCTGCCCCGCTGCAGGCGGTTCAGGCTCAACTGCAGGGCTTTGTCAGGATTTCCCCTTTCCAGGAGTTTCTGAGGGCCGGCGCAGGAACAGAGGAGCATGGACAGAAGGAGGAAGCAGATGGTCTTCATAGCTATCCTGGTTTTTTCCCAAAATAGCACCTCCACTGCAATCTCCCCATTAAGGAAAATTTAAACCCTTTCAGGGGCGGTGTTAAAAAAGCTACGGGAAAAGGGTGCGTTTTAACACTTTGTTTTTTTTAAATTTTAAGGCGTTTGCAAAAATTTGCGATCAGCGAGAACCAAGCCCAGCAAGCCTTTTATGTCCTGCCGGGAAGTGAAAGGGTTGCTCAGCGTGACGCGCAGAAATACCCGCCCCCTCAGATTGGTCTTTACAATATAGTACCGCCCATCCTCCACCAAAGCCTGCCGGATGGCTTCATTGAGGGCGTTCACTTCCTTGTCATCCAGCCCATGGGGCCGGCGCCGGAAACAAACGATGTTGCACTGCGGCTCCACTGCCAGTTCAAGTTCCGGCGTTTCCCGGACAAGGGCGGCAAATTCCCGGCCCAGCTCCATAACCTTGCCGAGGTATTGCTCCCACAGTTCGGGGCCATAGGTGCGCAGGAGAGCGTAAGCCTTCAGCCCCATCATCAGTTTAGTGCATTCGAAGGTGCGCTTTGCCAGGTTGTACCATTCTTCATCCGTTTCTTTGGCCCATAAATATTGAGCCTGCTGGCTGAAGGTGCGAAAAGCGTGGTTCCCGTTGCGATAAATGAGCGCAGTGGCCACTGCCGGTGTAAGAAGCATTTTGTGGAAGTCCATAACCACCGAATCAGCCTGCCCGACGCCGGACAGGAGGTGGCTATGCTGCGGTGAAAAGGCCAGGGCGCCGCCATGGGCGCCATCGACGTGAAACCAAAGCCCACGGGCCCGGCAGAAGCCGGCAATGGCTGCCAGATTGTCGAAAGAGCCGGTGGAAGTGGTGCAGGCGCTGCCCACCACTGCGATCACAATGCGCCCTTCCCGGCTGGCCTTTTCATAATATTCCGGGAGCAGTTCCGTGCGCATGCGGTACGAGTCATCGGCCGGCACTTTGACAATGCCGCCCTCGCCCCAACCCATGATGCGCACGGCGCGGCTGACACAGTAGTGCGCTTCTTCCGAAACCAATAAAGCCAGTTTTTCATGCTGGCCTTCCTGCCAGGCAGCTGAAGGCGCCATGGCGCTGCGGGCCGTCAGCAGGGCCGTCAGGTTGGCCAGGGTTCCGCCCGAAGTCATCACGCCACCGGCGTCCGGGCCGAAACCCATTTTTTCGGCAACGGCCTGGACAACCTTCCGCTCGATGGCGGTGCCTGCAGCGCCCATTTCATAGACGCCCATGCCGTTGTTCAGGAAACCGTCAACCAGGCTGGCCAGTGCAGCCAATGGCGCAGCAGGGCTGATCTGATGGCCCATGTATCGGGGATGCGAAATCCGGATGGAATGCTGAAGGACTTTCTCAAATAAGGCAATCGGAGAAGCACCCTGTTCCCGGCTGAAGTCTTCTTCCCAGAACCGGAAGGAAGCTTCAGGCTCCAACCAGGGCAGCGCCTGCTCCAATGCCCCGCTGGTGGAGGCATGCAGGAAATCTGCGAGCAAATCAATGAGTTCGTGGCCTGTTTGGCGAAAGCTTTCGGCATCGAAAGCCTCGTGGATGAGCTTATCATTGTGCGTCATATCCGTGGAAGGCAATTTGTGACATGAAAATATGAAGTAGATTTAATATCTTTTCGGGCAGACAAATCTAATGAATCCATACAAAACGATGACCTTCGAAGAATACCGCCAATACGACGCGCTCGGCCTGGCCGGGCTCATCCGAAAAAAAGAAGTGACGGCGAGCGAACTGGTGGAAGTCGCAATCACCAGAGCCGAAAGTGTCAATCCGGCAATTAATGCCATTGTCCACCCGCTCTATGACATGGCCCGGGAGATGGCCCGGCAGGCCGGCCCGAACAGCATCTTTGCCGGGCAGCCCTTCCTGCTCAAGGACCTCGCCCTGGAAGTAGCCGGCACGCCCCGGTGCTCCGGCTGCCAGGGCTACCGGAACTACATCTCCGAATCGGACAGCATCATCGTGGAGCGCTACCGCAAGGCCGGGCTTTCCTTCCTGGGAAAAACAAACACCCCGGAATTCGGGCTTACCCCCTACACTGAACCCCGGCTCTTCGGCCCTACGCGCAACCCCTGGAACCTCGGGCGCTCTGCGGGCGGCTCCAGCGGAGGCTCAGGGGCGGCGGTGGCGGCAGGGATTACGCCTCTGGCCACTGCCAGCGACGGAGGCGGCTCCATTCGCATTCCGGCTTCCTGCAATGGCCTTTTCGGGCTCAAACCCAGCCGGGGCAGGATATCTCTGGGCATGGGCGCCGCCGAAGGCTGGTCGGGCGCCATTATGGAACACTGCGTGAGCCGCTCGGTGCGCGACAGCGCCGCCCTGCTCGACGCCATACAGGGCTCTGCCCCCGGCGACCCCTTCCTCGCCGCACCACCGGAAAAACCTTACCTGGAAACAATAAAAGAAGCGCCGGGAAAACTGCGAATCGCCTTCAGCACCGCGCATCCCCTGGGGCACGAACTCCACCCGGAATGCATACGGGCAGTGGAGAATACGGCTCAGCTCCTGGAATCGCTCGGCCACGATGTGGAGATGGCCCCGCTACCCTATCACAGGGAAGACCTCACCAAGTCCTTCGTCATGATGGTCTTCGGGGAGGCCGCCGCTGACGTGCAGGAACTCGGCGAGTTCCTGGGCCGGCCGGTTACTTTCGCCGATGTGGAGGAAAGCACCATGGGCGTGGCATTGCTGGGGCGGGCTTTCTCCGCCAAAGACTACGCCTACTACAGGCGAAAGTGGAACGGCCTGGCCCGGCGGGCGGGAGCTTTCCACCAGCAATACGACCTCATCCTGACATCCACCGTTTCCATGCCGCCTTTCCCCGTCGGGGCGCTGCAACCCACCGCCGGCGAAAAAAAGCTGGTGCGGGTGGCCAAAGCACTGGGCCTGCGGCAATCCCTGAAATCCAAGATCGATGAACTGGCGGAAAAATTGTTCTCTTACATCCCTTACACCCCCTATGCGAACATGACCGGGCAGCCGTCCATGTCTGTCCCCCTGCACTGGACGCCCGACGGGCTGCCGGTAGGGCTCATGTTTACCGCGGATATGGGCAGGGAGGATATCCTCTTCCGGCTCGCCGCCCAGCTGGAACAGGCACAGCCGTGGATGAACAAAGTGCCGGAGGTATGACCCTCCTCTCCTATTCTTTCTCCCTGAGGCTGTCGGCCATGGCGCCGAAGTCCCGGGCATAGCGTTGGCGCTCCGCTTTGGGGCAGGTCATCTGCAGAAAGATGAATTTTTCGGGGCGGATAAAAATAGCCTGCATCACCTGAATTTCCTCACCGGAGGGCAGGCTGCCGAAACTGGTGGCATAAAAGGCCTGGCGGCGAGGGTCGACAAGGGGGCGGGGAAACTGGGTGCTCTCCAGGTGCGCCGGCAAAGCCTCGGCCAGGCTTGCCTCCGTGAGAAACCGCCCCCCCGATTGCATGCGGATGCTTTCCAGAGAAGGAGCCTCCCGGTCCAGGGGTTCCACCCCAATGGTGACTACCGGCAACTGAAGGGCCTTGCCGGCATTCTTCTTCAGCACCAGCCCACCCACCATTTTGAAGGCCGGCGTCCGCTTGGAATAGGAGGATGTGAATTCGGAAAGGGCGGGCAACTGGTTATCGGGCAGAGCCGACCAGCTTGCCTTGTCAAAATCGAAACCGAAACCAGCGCCGGCATCAGAAAAAGCGAGCACGGAAAGGTCGGGCACGGAAAGTTCCTGCCTGGCCTGTTCGAGAGCACTGGCCACTGCCGGTGGCGGGGCGCTGCTGCCCTCTCCCGCAGCCTGGCTTTCCGCCGGGCTGCCGGCCTTCCCCGGCGCTGCAGCATTGGATTCCTGTGAATTATCATTTTTGCAGGCCCACAGCCCGAAGGCAAGCAGGCAGGCGACGATCGTCTTCAAATACATGGATGAAGATGGTTTGGTGAAATAAGGCGCAAAATAAGAAACTTGGATGGTTATTATAAGGCGCGCCTCACTCCACCGGATAGCCGAAGTGCAGGAGTGGTTGAATGGCCGGCAACTCCAGCCATTCAACCATTCGATCACGCTCTGTTGAGCAGCACCAACTGCCTGGCCACCAGTTTGTCGCCCTGCCGGACGGTGAGGGTCAGCGTGCCGGGGGTGGCGTCGCGCAGGCCGATCTCCTCATTGAAGTAGCCGTCGAAGTTGCTGAGCTGGCGCTGGAAGACGATACGCCCGCTGGCGTCGGCCAGTTGAATGAGGGTCGGAACGGGCTCCGCGCGGAACTGCACGTTGACATAACTGAAAGCCGGGTTGGGAAAAGTTTTGAAATCCTGCAGCTCCAGCGTATTGTCAGGCATCTCCAGAGGGGCCGGGGCCTGAGGTTGTTCCACGATGCTTTCCTGCTGCTCCTGCTGCTCATTGGTGCAGATCAGGAAGCGGGTGTCGAATTTCATCTCCTGCCCGTTGCGCAATACCGAAAGCGTGAATTCCTGGCCCGGTTCGTGTTTGTCGCGTTCGGCCAGCAGTTCCTCGTTATTGTTGACGGGTACGCCGTCCATGGCGAGGATGATATCACCTGACTGCAAACCCGCCGCTTCGGCCGGGGTTTTGCCTATGATGCCGGTCACCTGCACGCCGCGGCCGGCGGAGGCCTGCCCGCCCACATATACCCCGATGAACACTTTACAGGGGTTGCGCTCCTCATTGAGCACCCAGCGGGTGTATTCCTTTTCGCCAAGAGTAAGTTGCACTTCCATAGGCTGGCCGCCGCGCAGATACTGAACGGCCACTGTTTCGCCGGCTTGCAACCCGCCCAACACGCCGCGCAGGCCGTGTTCGCCATTGGTCGCCTGCCCGCTGATGGCCGTGACGACGTCGCCCTGCTGCAGCCCGGCAGCTTCCGCAGGGCCGCCGGCGACAATGCCGTCCAGTTTAACCCCAGCCCCGCCTTCGGCATGGCCGGGATAAACGCCCAGGAAAGCCTTCAGGGCCGGTTCGGGCCGCAAATGAGGCTCCCCGCCATCAGCCCCCTGGCGCCAGTTGAAGTGGTAATCGCCGGGTTCCACATCCCCGTGCAGAATGATCTTCATGTTCTCCAACTCATGCTTCATGCCCTCCTTATCCATCTGGCCGGCGCCGGCGGGCGCTTTGCCGCGGCGAAACAAAAAGATGGCTTCCCCCTCCTCTGCCTTTGGTGCTTCGTTCATGCTATCGTCCGACAGGAGGTGGAATTCCAGGTTTCTGCCTTCCGCATCTTCCAAATCTTTGATAATCGGCTGTACATTTTCTCCCGCCCTGATGCGCCTCTTGACCGTTGTGACGACGCCATCCTCGTTCTCGATTTTCTGAATGATGATGACTTCGCCGCCTTCAGAAGCGTTGTTCTGGGCGTTCAGGCCGGGGTTTGCCCAGCAAAGCAAGGCGAAAACGCCCGCCATTTGAAGTATGAAATTCTTCATAATAACAGCTGTTTTAAGTGATAAAAAGTAAGGAATAACACGCCGTTGCCGAAGCAACTTTGCCCTGATGACGGTTCAGGCGTCAAAAAGTTGCAGCTTTACGGGAAGGACAAAAGGAATTGGCAAACGTTGCAGGAAAGGGCGGTTGCGCCCCGCTTCTGCCGGCAGTGATATACATTTTGATATTGCCCCCACGCCATAAATGGGCTTTATTGCCGTACTTTATCCAGCGCCCAGCGATAAATATCATGGTACATTAAAGGATGGGCTTGTTCCACCGGCAACCATAACAGCGTATGGTCATCCTCCACTTTAAGGGCGGGGTCAAAACCGATGGGCTTCACGAGGAAAAAGTACCCGGCCTTGTTGACGTAGCGCTGATTGTCGGCGTTGTAAAAGTACTCTGCCGCAACACCCAGGTAGGCGTCAATCTTCACCAGAAGGCCTGTTTCCTCAGCCACTTCCCGGATGATGGCCTGTTCTTTTGTTTCCCCCGGTTCGATGCCGCCGCCGGCCAGAAAGTAGTCGCCCTCACCATTGCGCACTAGGCCCAGCAGGCCCTGCTCATTGAAGAAAACTGCGTAACTGCCGGGGCGGGTGAAAAAAGGCATACCTGGAGGAAGGCTGCCGAACTGGATTCGAAAGGTTGTTTCCATAGTATCAGGATTTGATGTTCTGTCAAAAAAACATCTGGCATAAAATAGTTCCCGAGAGGCAAAAAAAGGCGCGATGAACCATTTCACCACCTTTTTGTTTTTTCTCGATTTTGACATACCTTTCTTCCACCAAAATCTCCGGAATTCATGCAAAAAAGCCGTTTGGAAGCATTCAGCGATGGGGTGCTGGCAATTATCATAACCATTATGGTGCTGGAGCTGAAGGTTCCTCACGGAGCGGATTTTTCGGCCCTCGCGCCTCTGTTGCCGGTATTGCTGAGCTATATTTTAAGCTTTATCTACATCGCCATATACTGGAATAACCACCACCACCTGCTGCAAACTGCCAAAAGGATCCACGGAGGGATACTGTGGGCCAACATGCACCTGTTGTTCTGGTTGTCCCTGGTTCCTTTCGCGACCGGCTGGATGGGCGAAAACCACTTCGCACCGGGGCCTATGGCTTTGTACGGCATCGTCCTGCTCATGGCCGCCGTGGCATACTATGTTTTACAACTCCAGATCCTCGCCAGGGATGGTAAAGATTCCCTGCTGGCTCAGGCTATCGGCAAAGATTATAAAGGCAAAATGTCAGTCGTTTTGTATATCATCGCCATCCCCGCTTCTTTTCTCAACCAATGGGCCGCCGCGGGAATATATGTCCTCGTCGCACTGATCTGGCTGATTCCGGACCGGCGCATTGAACGTGCATTCAACAGCAATTCCTGAAGGGCCCAGGGCGGCGGACAGCCCGCCGCCACTCCGCAGGAAGATGCCGAACGCCGGAAAGCCGCAGCCATGATGGAAGCCTTAATCCGCGAAATACCGCTGCGCAACCTGGCCCTCCTGTCGCAGGGACAGGTTGCGGAAGAGATGCCGGAAGGGCTGCTGAACCAGTGAATGGGTTATTCCAGCCTATCTGATAGCAGAAAACAACAATGAGGCGCCATGTCTCCGTTTGGACATGACGCCTCAATCCAATGAAAAAACCAAAACTATTCCCACATGCACTCCACCCTCTTCTTCGTCCTCGCCTCCGTAGGCATTGTCGCGGCTGCCTGGTATGTCGTGGCCAGTTTGCTCATCTTCGAAGCCCTTCGGAAAAGAGGGGTTCCTGTCAGTTTTTTATTATTACGGCTTTTCATCATTCGCTACGCCAACCAATACAAGGAAGCCACACGGGAGGAATCAGGCAAAGTTGGCGCATTGTATTACCACTGGCTCGTTTCAATCAACGTGGTGCTGCTGGTGGTGGTTTTGTTGTTGATTTTAGGGTTGGGGTAAAAAAACCACAGGATGATCCTCCCTGGCAGGGCCCGGCGCTAATCGCCCCGTGGCGCACTTCATCAATAGTACTCGTATTCCGTGACTTCTGATCCCGCGCCGGAAGTATGCCTCTTAACCGGCAGCCCATCTTCCCGGAATTCATAGGAGAACTTGTACTCGAGCTCCATCCCGTGTTCTTCCAGGCGGAAAGAGGTGGGCAGCGTGCGCTGCGCCGCTATGCCGGGGATGAGCTCCAGCGGGAAGAGGTTGGCCTTATCGCCGTAGCCCTCATAGGTGCGGGTGGAGATCAGCTCCAGCTCTTCCCCTCCGGCTATCGGATAGTACGTCAACTGCTTGTACAGGTTGCCATCCTCGTAGTAGAGGTAAACGAAAACGAGGCTGAGCGCATATTCTCCTGAAGACTGCCGGTTGTAGAGGGCCTGCGAGCCAACATTTCCGGCCGGGTCGTAATCGTATTCGCTGTACGCCGTCTTCAGGCCGTTGACGATCTTCTCGGAGCGAATGATCCGCCCGTTTTCCTGAAAGAAGTACTCGTCGTTGTCCGGATAATAGTTGACCCTTTCAATCAGGCCGTTGCCTGCATAAGTGTAGGCCTCCGTGCCGGTAGTCAGCGCAGGGGTGGCTTTTTCCCAGTGTACTTTGGCCACTTTACCGGAGGCGCCGTACGCATAGGTTCTTTTGACCCTCCAGTTTCCGGCATAGGTTTGGTATGACTTGGCGCGGGCCAGCAGTTCGTCATCCATCACAGACAATTCGTAGGAAAGCTCGTTTCCTTTTACAATGCCTCCCTCCGCACCAATGATGGAGAAAACGGCAGTTTGGTTGCCATTACCCACTGCGTCATTGACAGGCAACAGGGCAAAACCGGCGGAAGTGGCGCCTACGGCAACTTCCAGCTCCAGGCGGCCGCTGGCGTCTATGGCCGGTTCGGTAGTGAAGGGTGCGGCTCCCGGCTGCCCTTCCAGCTGAATTATCACTGTCCCCGATTCCTTTACCGGAGCCGAGAAAAGGATGTTTACCGTGGCCCCATCGGCATCGTTTTCATACAATGCCCCGCCGGGGTTTTCGAAATTGGCCTTTACCGGCTTTCCGATAGGCTTGCCGATAGGATGCTCCAGGTCGAATTGATCTTTTTCGCAGGAGAAAACACTGGCAGCCATAAAGGCGCCAATGATGAATTTCCAGGTGTTTTTCATAAGTAAAGTTTTAGTTTTTCAGGCAGTTCAAAGTGAGCTGCCGGAATTGAGACAAAGGGTGAGCCGGGAAGGCCGCATAAACGGCAGAGCGGAGAGGTGAGAATGCCTGAAAACCGGCATCTTTAACATAAAAGTAACATTTCAGGGCATGCCTGATATAAGCCACGGAGGGAGATATGAAACGGGAGCCATCAATCCAGGCTCGTACCCAGAGGCAATGGCCGGGCCGCATCGGTGACGGCGTCGATTTTTGCCGCAACCCCTCTTTGTTTTTCAATGTCTTGGTCCGTCACGAAATGAATATCCAGCAGGCCTTTGACCGTGTGGCCGGTTCGCAGGTAGTAAATGTATTCCAGGCTGTTGCCCCAGCCCTCCAGCCAGAGCGCCAGCTCCCTGCGCTGGGCATCCGAACCTGAGAAGTGGATCAGCAGGTCGATATCGCTGCTCAGGCCGGCAGTGGCGTTTTTTGTGCTGCCAAAAACATAGATGCCCTTCACCCCAAAGCGGCCGGGGTCAACCCGGGAAGCGATCTGCTCAGCAGCGCTCAGCCGCCAGCGCCAGTAAAAATCCGTATCCTTTCTGCTCCCGGGCAATACCCTGTTCTCCTTTTCAACAGGAGCATCGGCAGGCTCCGCAAGTATGGCCATGGCTTTGCTTTCCTCCGCATTCATCAGCAATTTCACCACCCTGCCGCCGGTGTATGCCGGTACATCGATGACCTTGACCACATCCGATAAATGGGCCGATTCGGGAATCAGCTCGCCCAGGATGTTGGGCGACAACCTGAAAAAGGGCTCATTGAAAATATTGCCTTCGTCATCGGGATATAGCGGAAGGTACCTGATGTCCGCTTCCATGAGGTCCTGAAAAAAGTGGGTGCCGAAAGACAACTCGGGGACGTATTCCTTCCGCTTCCTGGCAATCTCGATCAGGATGGCGGTGTTGTTGATGTCGGAGTAGGTCACACTCACTCCCAGCTTGATGTCGCCGCGGCTGCCCCAGCGGCCGGGGCCCATCAGGATAAACTGCCTTTTGGGCAGGATCTTGTTCAGCTTGCCCACCGTTTTCCCCACCGCGATGAGGTCTGCATAATCAGGCAGTTCGCTGTATTTCTGCGGATCGATGTAAACGAGATGCGAAATATTGGGCGCCACGCCATTCGTAATGTGCCGGCAGGCCGTGAACACCACGGCATCGTCCGGTACATCGTGGGGGATTTCGGCCGGCTTGTCCACTTTCCCATAGCCCTGAGGGCGGCATTGCAGCAGGTAGAAATTTGTGCCGTCATGGGCGAACTCGATATCGACGGGATATTTGAATTCCTTCTGGAGGACGGACATGATCGACCGGATTTTCGGGATAAAATCTGTCTTTTCAATCAGCCCGTTAAAGGTGACGATGAAGTTGTCCTTTTCGAAATCCATTCCGAAGCGCTGAACCTGCTGGATGTGGTTGTCCGCTATTCTGGAAACGATCTGGTGGATGGCGGGGTAATCCCTGCCATATTTCCGCAGCAATTCCCTGATATCGACCGTTTCGAGCTTCCGCTTTTCCAGGTTGATCACATCGATTTTCTTCGGAGAATACCGCACTATATCCTCCGTAGTGATGTTAACCCGCAAGCCCGGCTTTCCCGGAGCGATGAGCACCGGATAGTCGTCACTGAGGCGGTCGACCGCCCGGGTGCCGAGCCCGGGGACGAGCCGTATCAGGCCATCTTCTTTTTCTATCCGCCCGGACCACTTGTAGTTGTTGTCCGAAAAGGCGACCCCGGCAAAGGCCGGGAAATAATAAGGCCCCACCCGCTGGCCCACGGCCTCCTGGATCAAAATGCCCATTTCCTCATTATAGTCCAACAGGTCTTTTTCGATGCGGTACTCAATGGGGTCGGGCCCGAAAGTGGAGGCATATACTTCGGCAATGGCGTCGGTCAGCTCTTCCAGCCTTTCCTTCTTGGAGCCCTGATTGGAAATGAACAGGCTCTTGTACTTCCCTGCAAAAATGGAATCCGGCCGGTCTTCCAGCAGGCTCGTGCTCCGGATGACCAGGGGAACGTCGCCGAGGTTGTCCAGCATCAAACTCAGAGACTTCAGGATTTCGGCAGGAAAGGAGGAATTCTTAAAAACCAGTGAAACAAAGGGGTACTCTTTGCGTATCTGTTCTATACCCTTGTATTTCTGCTCAACGATATCCTCCAGGTTGTTGTACTTGATGAATTTCAGTATGCCGTCGGACGTTATATACCAGGCCTTGGGGACGAGGAATTGTCTGGCGTAATCATCGCTGAATTCCGATTTTTGCAGGATGCGCTGAGACAGGAACAATCCCGAAGTCTTTCCGCCGAGCTTGCCGTGGCTGTCCGCGGGGTAAATCACGTGGTTGACCAGCCCGTTAAAGTCATCGAGCTCGATAAAATGCTTCGCGATCTTGACAAATTCGTTCTCGCCACTCAGCAGTCGCCTTATCAGGATGATCCTCAGGCTCTTTTCCCGGTTCGGCGAAAGCTCCAGCCCATGTGCTTTGAGGTGGTGGTACCTCGCCAGCGCGGCGCTTATTTCCTCAAAGGACGAACCCGTGTTATTCAGTGTATTGACCAGAAAGCCCGACTGGTCCTCCTTTATCCAGCGGCTGATATTGTCGATTATTTCGCGTTCGCTCAGATACCTGCTGGCCAGGTCGAAGATTTCATTGCTGCTGGCGATGAAATCCTCCATGGATTTTGCCTGATAGGGGAAATTCGTATCCAGAGGAGAGGCGTCCGCATCATCTTTGGGTTCGGTGCTGAACAGGTCGAACAATTTTTCGCTTTCGGCAACGCCTTTCCAGCCCAGGTAATTCACCATTTTCTGGGAAATCCTGATGAGCAGCTTGGGGTCGGTTTTTTTCAGAATATCCAGGATTACAACCCATTCAAAACGCCTTTCCATCTTTTTCTGAACACTCCCCTCGAAAACGGATTTCAGCTGCTTGTGCAGGAAATAACTGCTGACCAGTTCTGATATGCTCCTGATCAGTTTTTTCTCTTCCTTCAGGAAGGGCCCGTAATCGCAAATGGGCCTCTTTTCCGTATAGAATACCTGCACCCTGCCCACGGCCTCGTCCTGGGTAGTGATCCCGGATTCAAGCATCCATTCCGTTTCTTCAAAAGCCGGCGACTGGACAACCATCTTTCGGTATTCTATTCTGACAATGCAGATATCGGGATATTGCCAGCCTGCGGGGATGACCCTGATCACACCCTCCAGGATTTCCCTGGTGCTCTTGCTTTTGTCATCCAGCAATTCCTGGATCTCATACAGGCAGTTCAGTTCCTTGGCCCTTTCCTGCAACTGGTTGATCAGGCCATCCGGGATGAGATTTTTATCCATGCGCTCTTTTCTTTTTCTGCGCCCTCAGGCGCTCTTGAGGATCAGCCCCCTGCCCGTCCTTCCATCTACTTTCACGGAAAGGTGCGAATCGCTTACTACATGTTTCACAAATTGCGTTTCAGCGGCGGTTCGGAGCCGGGAAATCCACTCCATATCAAAAACAAAACGCGGAGGGTAGGGAATGGAAAAATAGAATACCTGAAAACTCGTCACGTTGTGAAAGAAGTGGGACCCCTGGCTCATATCCTGGCTCATGTGCTCGCCGGATGCTTCCACGATCACTTTGGCGCCGGAAATCTGCCCCCAGTCCACCGGTATGCCGCCCCAGGGGTCGGTAGTGCCCCAGCGGCCGTACCCGATGAGCAGGTAGGGCCTGTTGGCGTTTACAAGCTTCCTGTTTATGCCTTCAATCTCTTCTGCAATGCGCTGGGCCTGCCCGGCGTCGAAATGCTGGGATTTCAAAAAGACCACGTCTCTGATATTCCGGAGTTGGCCATTGCCCAGCACCATATCGGAAGAAATGGCCACATCCGGGCCCGACAGCTCATCCTCCGACACATCCGTTGTCCCGTTGGAGACGACCATCGGCCGCACCTGCAGGAACCCGAAGCGGTGCCTGGCGGCCCCTGCATCCGCCGACAGGCTGAGGGCAAATTCTATTTCCACATCCGACTTCAGGGCCTCCACACAGATGCCCATCAGGGCTTTCAGCAGTTCATTGAGCGGAATGCGCCGGGTTTTCAGGATGGGCGCAAAAGTGAGTATCAACGGGCCTCCGGGCTGCATCCCCGGCGATATCCGGTCGCTTTGGGGGTCGTAGGTGGACACCAGTTCGCCCAGTGTTCCGTCTTTCTGCGCCTCGGTAAAATGATACTCGAACATGTATTCCGTCTCCCTGATGGGGTCGTATTCAGGCGGTGGGCCCAGATTGACTGCCCAGAACCCGAGCTGGGTTTGCTGAAGCATGTCATCCATGCTCCTGAAAGGAGGCATTTTTGCCGGGAAAGCAGGGGAAAACGGCCAGGAGGCGCCGCCGTCCACTATCGTCTTTCCCAACCCCAGGGCGAGGTTGACGATGCCTTCCTCCGGCCTGGCCCCACCCGCGGGGTAAAAGTTGTAGGACCGCAAAACACCTGAAATTTCAGGGTAGAAGCGCTCGCCGAATTTTTTGCCGACCACCTCCTGAATGATCACAGCCATTTTTTCATCCTCCGTGCGGTGCCTGGTGGCCCGGATATAACCTTTAGCTGCTTTGAAAAAGGTGGATGCATAAACGAATTTGATGGCTTCAACCAGCTTCCGGAACCGCGTGTCGGCATCGGGCTGGTTGTTCGGTGTCATCTTGGTGCGGTATATGCCCGCGAAGGGCTCCCGTTTGGCGTCTTCCAGCAGGCTGGAGGAACGAACAGCAAGCGGCAGCTTCACCTCGGTTACGATCGTCCTCAGGCCGCCCAGAATTTGGAACGGCAGATCGGCCTTCTGGAACTCCAGCGCTATTCTGTCATCAGGCTCGTCCGACAAGGCCAGGGGCCACAGGCCATTGCTGTCCATGAAGTCATCAAAAACATCCGTCCTGATGACGATCATCCTGGGAATACCGGCCTCAAATTCCGGGAACAAAGCAGCATCCAGCCTCGACAGGAGCGCGGAATGTATGAATTCCAGGCCTCTGGCTTTACCTCCAAGCTCCCCTGCCCCCAGATAGGCAATAGGGCCTCCCGACTGAAAAAAGCCTTTGTCTAATTCCATAGCGCGGGTTTGAAATTCAAAAGCACCAGGCCTCCCTTCAGCTTTGCTTCGCGAAAAAAAACGCGGGGGGCAAAGACGCAGAGCAGGGCGCAAAGGTTGGCAAATGGCCTGGCCGATTTCCTGCAAAAAACCTCTGCGCCCTACGCGCCTCTGCGTTTTTTTACAAATACATGGGAAGCGGAGGGCGCAAAGGGCTTATGCCCCCCCTCTCACCCGGTTTTCCAGCTTCCCTTTTCCGCCCCGCCTTAAAACGCCAGCCTTGCTCAGAGCCAGCCCCTGTTCTGGCAGGCCCGCACCACCCTGTCGACAGAGATGACGTAGGCGGCGTCGCGCATGCCCAGTTTATTCTGCTTCGAAAAATCGCTGACGGCCGCAAAAGCAGTCGTCATTTTTTGGTCCAGCTTCGAGAGCACCTCGTCCTTAGGCCAGTAGTAGTTCATGTTGTTCTGCACCTGTTCAAAGTAACTGCAGATCACACCGCCGGAATTGGCCAGAAAATCGGGGATGACATATATATTCTTGCTGTCCAGCACCACATCGGCTTCCGGCGTGGTGGGGCCGTTGGCCCCTTCGGCGATGATCTTTACCCTTTTGCTGATATTGACGGCGTTTTCTTCCGTGATCTGATTTTCCAGAGCCGCGGGAACCAAAATATCCACATCCTGTTCCAGCCAGGCCTCGCCAGGCAAGATTTCGTAACCCAAACCCCTCGCTTTTGCTTTGTCAATGCCTCCGAAGACATCGGTGATATCCATGAGTTCCTTCAGGTTTATGCCTTCCTTTTTCCTGAAAGCATAACTCATTTTATCGTCATTATCCCAGGAAGACACGCAGACGGGCGTGCCGCCCATTTTGACATACAGTTCAATTGCATATTGGGATACGTTGCCGAAACCCTGGAAGCTGGCGGTGGTGTTCTCCGGTTTGATATTCAGTTCCTTCAGGGCTTCCCGCACGGTGATAATGGTTCCGTAACCCGTTGCCTCCTTCCTGCCCTGGGAACCTCCCATGCCGATGGGTTTTCCCGTAATGACCCCCGGATATTTCCCGCCGCTCAGGGTTTCATACTCATCCAGCATCCACAGCATGTGCTGGGGGTTGGTCATCACGTCCGGCGCAGGGATATCCGTGAAGGGGCCGATATTTTTAAATATCTGGCGTATCCACCCTCTGCATATTTGTTCCTGTTCGAACTGGCTCAGGTTGTGGGGGTCGCATATAACCCCGCCTTTTGCCCCTCCGAGCGGAATGTCCGCAACGGAAGTCTTCCAGGTCATCCACATCGACAGTGCGCGCACCGTGTCGACGGTCTCCTGGGGATGGAAGCGAATCCCGCCTTTGGCAGGCCCGCGGGCGTCGTTGTGCTGTATCCGGAACGCACGGAACACTTTCTTGCTGCCGTCATCCATGTGTACCGGGATGGTGAAGTGGAATTCGCGCATGGGGTTGCGCAGGAATTCGCGTACAGACTCATTCAGTTCGAGCAGGTCGGCCGCCCTGTCAAATTGCTTTTGGGCAGTCTGGAATGCGTTGTAGGATTTTTTAGCCGCTAGTTCCATATAGAAATTTTGTTTTGTGATGTCGGAAGATCGCAGTATGCCCGCCTTCGGAGCCTCTGTTTTCAGCCGGAAAAAGTGAGCCCCCAGCTGGCTTAAAAAGCAACTAAAGATAAGCCTTTTAAGGCATATCGCATGGAGGAAAGCCCAATAAATTTAAAGTGTTTCGGCTCTTTACCGGCTCGTGGAAACTAATTTTCACAAGCTGCTGTTGCAGCAAAGAAAACCACCGAATGCGAAGGATCATTTACTACGCCGCCACATCCATCGACGGCTTTATCTCCGGGCCGGATGGCGATATCAGCGGCTTTTTGCAGGAGGGAGAGGGCGTCCGGCAATACCTGGAAGACCTGCAGTCCTTCGACACCGTAATCATGGGCCGGAAAACATACGAGTTCGGCTACCAGTTTGGGCTGCAGCCGGGGCAACCGGCCTATCCGCACATGAAGCATTACATTTTTTCCAATACGCTGAAATTTGAAAACCCGAACGAAAATGTACAGGTTTGCCGCCCTGTCCTGGAACAGGCCAACGCTCTGAAAGAGCAGCGAGGCTCGGATATTTACCTCTGTGGCGGTGGTGAATTTGCGGGCTGGCTGCTTGAGCACAAACTGATCGACGTCCTGAAAATCAAGCTAAACCCCCTGATCCTGGGAGCAGGCATCCGGCTCTTTGGCGCAGCCAAAACGACGCACCAGCTTGTGTTAACAGACAGGCAGAGCTTCGATGAGGGGCTGCAAATTTTGACGTACGACATACTTTACCGGGCGTAGGCGCTACTCCTGGTGATACCTGTGGTTTGGGTCATAAGCGCTCACCACATTTTCATTTTTCACATCGCTTTCCACCAACCCGTCGCGAAGGCGCACCATGCGCTGGGAGTGGGCGGCAATTTCCGGTTCGTGGGTTACGACGATGAGGGTATTGCCGGCTTTGTGGATCTCTTCGAAAAGCGCCATGATCTCGACGGAAGTTTTGGTGTCGAGGTTTCCGGTAGGTTCGTCGGCAAGGATGATGGAGGGGCTGTTGACCAGGGCGCGGGCAATGGCCACGCGCTGGCGCTGCCCGCCCGACAATTCGTTGGGTTTGTGGTGCATGCGGTCGCCCAGGCCGACGGCGTCAAGCACCTCCCTGGCTTTTTGCTGGCGGGCATTTTTGTTGATGCCGGCATAAACCAGAGGCAGGGCTACGTTGTCCAGCGCCGTCAGGCGGGGCAGCAGGTTGAAGGTCTGGAAAACGAAACCTATCTCCTTATTGCGCACCTCAGCCAGGGCATTATCGTCCATCGTGCTGACGTTGACGCCGTTGAGCCAGTATTCGCCCCCGCTGGGCGTGTCGAGGCAGCCGATGAGGTTCATCAGGGTGGACTTCCCGGAACCGGAAGGGCCCATCAGAGCAACGTATTCGTTGCTGAAAATATCGAGCGTGATGCCGCGCAGGGCGTTAACCTTTGCGGCGCCCATGATATAGGTTTTGGTCAGTTCCTTAATGGAAATGATGGTCTTCATGCCGTTTGTTTTACAGGTCAATCACTTTTGGCGCCCGGAAAAACGCGCCGTCATGCTCCGGTGCATTGCGCAGGGCGGCCTCGCGGCTCTCCTGGCCCTCCACGGCATCCTCCCGCAGTACATTCACATCTTCGTTGATGTAGGACAGAGGTTCCACCGCATCGGTATCCAGTTCCTGCAGTTTTTCCACCATGGCCAGGATGTTGTTGAGGTCTTTTATCAGCCGGGATTCTTCTTCCGGGCTGACCTCCAGCCGGGCCAGGTGTTCGAGCCTTGAAATTAGCTGCTTATCTATTTTCATAACAGATTTTTAGAAGTTTGGCGGCATTTCTTCGTTGAACGGCAGAGTTTCTTATTTTCGTAACCGGAAACAAAACTTTACTATGAGCCTGCCGCAGGAATTTACGCCACCAAAGATAAAACACATTGCCATAGCCGGAAACATCGGGGCGGGGAAAACCACCCTGACCGAAAAACTGAGCAAACACTTCGGCTGGGAAGTGCACTATGAATCTACCGAAGACAACCCCTACCTCAGCGATTTCTACAACGATATGCAGCGCTGGTCGTTCAACCTGCAGATTTACTTCCTCAACAGCAGATACCAACAGGTGCTCCGCATTCTGAACGGCGATAAAACCGTGGTGCAGGACCGCACCATCTTCGAAGACGCCTACATTTTCGCCCCGAACCTGCACGACATGGGGCTGATGTCGACGCGCGACTTCCAGAACTACTTCCAGTTGTTCAAAACCATGTCTTCCCAGGTCCGCCCCCCCGACCTGCTGATCTACCTCCGGGCCAGCATCCCCACCCTGGTCGACCACATCCAGGAACGGGGGCGCGACTACGAAGGCAACATGAGCCTGGATTACCTGCGCCGCCTCAACGAACGCTACGAAAACTGGATCAGTGGTTATAAGGAAGGCAGGCTGCTCATCATCAACGCCGACCAGTATGATTTCATGCACAGCCTGGAAGACCTCGGCGAGGTGGTCAACCTCGTGCGGGGGCAGTTGCACGGGTTGTTCTAGGGAGTGGGGATGGCTATATTGCTATATTGCTATATTGCTATATTGCTATATTGTCATATTGTTATATTGTCATATTATTGAAAGCTTAACTTCGACTAAGGCCTGGGCAAATCTCGATTTGGCGCCGTTGCCTGTGCAGGTTGTTCCATCCCCAGCACCTCTTTTACTTTTGCAGGTAAGATCTTTTCCAGGCTGGCGCCGCTGGCAGTATAGGCCAGCCCTCCGATCAGCAAAAGGTGAAATAAGATGGTGGCGTACAAGGCTTTCTGCCGGTTTAGGCGGGCGGTGCGTTCGAAGCGGTAGTTATTCATAGCCGGTGGTTTTGAAAGGTTTGCTGATTTTGAAATAACGAGCAGGATTCCGGGATTATTTCAGCGGCAACTTCCCTTCCCCATCCTGTGTTACCCTTATAGAAAAACCAATAAGCACACTATGATCCCTTTACACCAACTGCTTGAAGAACTCGCCCCTGCCCACGTCCGGCTCGTCGCCGTTTCCAAAACCAAGCCCATCGAACAGATCCTGGAAATCTACAATCAGGGCCAGCGCATCTTCGGTGAGAACATCGTTCAGGAACTCGTGCCCAAATACGAAGCCCTGCCCAAAGATATCCAATGGCACCTCATCGGCCACCTGCAGAGCAACAAGGCCAAATACGTCGCTCCCTTCGTGGACATGATCGAATCGGTGGACAGTTTCAAACTGCTTATGGAGATCGATAAACAGGCCGCCAAATGCAGCCGCACCATCGACTGCCTGCTGGAAATGAAGATCGCCGAAGAGGAAAGCAAATACGGCTTTACCCGGGAAGAGGTGGAGGAAATGCTGCGGAATCCGGAGTTCAAGTCCCTGCACAACGTCCGCATCTGCGGGCTGATGGGCATCGGAACATTCACGGAGGATGAAGCCCAGACGCGCCGCGAATTCCGGGGGCTGAAAGAATTCTTCAGCCAGCTCAAAAGCACTTATTTCGCCGACAAGGATCACTTCCGGCAGATTTCCATGGGCATGTCAGGCGATTACAAAATCGCCATCGAGGAAGGCAGCACGATGGTCAGGATCGGGAGCCTGATCTTTGGGGAAAGGGGATAAGGGCAAAGTGTAATCCGCCCCTTGAGCATTTTTTCCTTCTCAGTTATAAACAAAAATTTTATTCGCCTTTCCGAAGGTCATTGACTGTTTTTTGCTCCAGGGAAAAATAGAGGAACTCATGCTCGGCTGATTTACCAACCGGGCTTTGGGCTTCCATGCCAATCTTCACCGTTTCCTGATGCGGCAGCGAAGACAATCTGGCCATTTTGTAATCTTTCCCGTCTTCTGACCAGTGCATGGCATAAATGTCCCCTTTCCTGATCATCCTTAACCAAATGCTGTCCCGGCCATTCAATATGGCTCCGTTGGCGTCGTCCGAGCTTCCTCTGGTGACTACCGTAACGATGCTTTTCCCGGTGGCATCGGAATTTTCAAATGCGAATTTAATCCAGTTGGTGCTGTCTATATAAACCATCAGGGCGGCGGCATTCCACATCGACGAAAAATCGGGCTTTACCTGAGCCGTGGCTACAAAATCCCCTTGAATTTCCCGGTAGAGCAAGGGCGCGGTAGCTGTTCGTTTTCCATCTTCCGGGTTGTTGAAAAAGTCCGAACCTTCCGAAGCCGTGACCCGCATGGAGCCATCGGAAACTGAGAACTTTTCCGGTGGGTTCATCCACTGAAAACCATCCAGATTGCTGCTGTTCACCGTCGCCAGCAGGTTCTCCGCCTGCGGGGAGGGATCATCTTTTTTTTCTCCCCCGAAAGCCGGGGCATCATTTTCCTGACAGGCCGAAAAGCTTATTGCCAAAGCCAGGATAATGGATATGCTTTTCATTTTGCTGTTTTTTATTCGTTACAGGCCCCTTGAAAAAGGGCAGCTCCCCATTCAACTCAGAATTTCCCGCAACTTCCCCACCACAATATCCACCTCTTCTTTGGTATTGTGGTGCGAAAACGAAAAGCGGATCGTCTTCCTGTCCGGGTCGCCATTCAGGGCGGCGATGACGTGGGAGCCGGCGTCCGCTCCGGAGCTACAGGCGCTGCCGCCGGAAGCGCTGATGCCGGCGATGTCGAGGTTGAGCAACAGCAGGTCTGCCTTGGGGGATGGGGGGAAGGCTACGCTGAGCAGCTTGTAATGCCCCTTGTCGGGGTCGCCATTGTACTGCAGCCCGTCGAAATGGGCGTCGAGCTGATGGCGCAGGTAGTCGCGCACCGATTGGGTATGGGCGCGGCGGGCTTCCATGTTGCCGTAAGCCAGGCTCAGCGCCCTGGCCAGCCCGAGGATGCCGTAGATGTTCTCCGTGCCCCCCCTCATGTTACGCTCCTGGGAGCCGCCGTCGAGGAAAGGCTTGATGTTGTTGTCGCCATTGATATAAATAAAACCCACTCCTTTGGGCCCGTGGAACTTGTGGGCGGCGCCAGACAGGAAATTGATGGGGTTTTTGGAGACGTCAATGGGATAATAACCGATGGTTTGAACGGTATCGGAATGGAAGAGCGCGTCGTATTGCCGGCACAAAGCCCCTACCCCATCCAGGCCGGTCATGGTTCCGATCTCGTTGTTGGAGTGCATGAGGGAAACCATGGTTTTGGGCCCGCCGGCCTGAAGCAGCTCTTCCAGGTGCCCCATATCCACCCTACCCTTCTCATCGAGGCGGACGTGAGCCACTTCCACCTGCCCCAGCCGCTCAAGTGTATCCAGGGAATGCAGCACGCAGTGGTGTTCAATTGGCGAAGAGATTATCCGGCGCACGCCCAGGTCCCGCACCGCGTTTTTCAGCGCCATATTGTTCGACTCGGTGCCGCCGCTTGTAAAAAACACCTCTCCTATGGAAGCGCCCAGGCAGTGGGCCACCTCTTTGCGCGCCTGTTCGATAGCAGCCCGGGCGGCGCGCCCCTCGGCGTGAATGGAGGAAGGGTTGCCGAATTTCTCGCGCATGGCTTCCGCCATTACCTCGATGACTTCGGGTTCCATGGGCGTGGTGGCGGCGTTGTCGAAGTATATCCGGGACATTGTTTTTTATTTTTTCCAAATAAACCGCACAAGGCGAGATGATTCTGCGTTTTCACGGGAACCGTGGAGGCTCAAAGTGTGACGGGCGGTTTGGGCGTCTTTCCTGCGAAAACCTTTGCGTTCTCTGCGCCTCTGCGGTTAAATTTAACCTGGAGCTTGCATTAAAGCAATTCCGGGTCGAACCACCCCTCCACCAAACCCGATTTATGGCCGGGCTGGTTCCTGTAGCTGAATTCATTGGTGTGGGTATTGTACTCATAGTCCTGTGCCCACTCCTGGTGGTTGTGGTAAACGGCCTCCAGGGCGTCGAGGACAAAGTCCACTTCCGCGTCCGTCATAGTGGGGTGGATCGACATGCGAATCCAGCCCGGCTTGTCGGAAAGGTCGCCGAGGTTGATCTTGTCGGTGATGGATTTGGAGTGCTGCCGGGAGACGTGCAGCAGGTAGTGGCCGTAGGTGCCTGCACAGGAGCAGCCGCCGCGCATCTGCACGCCGAAGCGGTCGTTGAGCAGTTTGACGCCCAGGTTGTAGTGCAGGCCTTCGATATAAAAAGAAATGACCCCCAGCCGCTCGCGTATATTGTCGGCAAGGATATGCAGTTTCGGCAGGCGGTCCAGCCGCTGCCAGATGCGGTGCATCATTTCTGCTTCCCGCTCCAGAATGGCCTCCACGCCCATTTTTTCTTTCAGCCGGATGCTGAGCGCTACCCGCATAGTCTGCAAAAATGCCGGCGTGCCGCCGTCTTCGCGGGCTTCGATCTCTTCCAGGTATTTGTGGCCGCCCCAGGGGTTGGTCCAGTCAACCGTGCCCCCGCCGGGATTGTCGGGCACCCGGTTGGTGTACAGTTTGGGGTCGAAAATGAGAATGCCGCTGGATCCGGGGCCGCCCAGAAATTTGTGGGGTGAAAAATAGATGGCGTCCAGGTGTTGCAGTTCATTCTCCGGGCGCATGTTGATGCTGATGTAAGGCGCCGAGCAGGCGAAATCGACAAAACAAAGCCCGCCGTGGCGGTGCATGATCTCTGCGATCTCGTGATAAGGCGTTTTGATGCCCGTTACATTGGAACAGGAAGTGACCGCCGCGATCTTGAGTTTCCGGCACTGGTGCTGCCCCAGCAGGGATTCCAGGGCGTTCAGGTCCACCCTGCCGTCTTCCGTGGGCGGAATAACGGCCACCTCCGCCAGGGTTTCCAGCCAGGAAGTCTGGTTGGAGTGGTGCTCCATGTGGGTGACGAATACGACCGGGCGCTCCTCCACAGGCAGGATCACCTTGTCGGTATATCTTTCGTGGACTTTCAGGCCCAGTATCCGCTGGAATTTGTTGACGACGCCGGTCATGCCGGAATTGGATGAGATCAGTACGTCCTTACTGCGCGCCCCGACGTGTTGTTTGATGATGTCCTTGGCATGGTGATAGGCCATGGTCATGGAAGAGCCGGTGACCGTCGTCTCGGTATGGGTGTTTCCCACAAAAGGTGCGATCTTTTCGGCGAGGATGCGCTCGATGGGTTCGTATAGCCTGCCGCTGGCCGTCCAGTCGGCATACACGATGCGCCTGGGGCCGAAAGGCGTTTCGAACTCCTGGTCGTAACCGATTATCTTTTTCCGGAACGGCTCGAAGTACTGTTCGAGGTCCCGGGTTTTGCCGGGCCTGGGGCCGGCATGCCTGGTGGTGAGGGCTTCCATATTTTACAAGTTGGTCTGGCTGGTGAATAATACGCGGGCTCCTGATCGGCCGCCGGCATCAGGCGAAGGGTTGCCTCAGGCCTTCAGCACCAAATCCGCTTCCGCTTTCATAGTGTCGGCTAGTTGCCGGGCTGCTTCCGGGCTGCCCCCTTCGGAGTAGATGCGGATAATGGGCTCGGTATTGGATTTTCGCAAGTGCACCCATCCGTGCTCAAAATCGATCTTCAGGCCATCGATGGTATTGCAGTTCTCGCCTCTGAAGCGCTGTTCCAACCTGGACAGCAGGCGTTCGATATCGATTTCCGGGCTCAGGGCTATTTTGTCTTTGACCATGTAATAATCGGGGTAAGCAGCCCGCAGGGCGGAAGCAGTTTGCCCGCTTTTGGCCAGATAGGTAAGGAAAATGGCCAGCCCCGCGAGGGCGTCCCTTCCGTAGTGCAGGCCGGGCACGATGACGCCGCCGTTGCCTTCACCGCCGATAACGGCGCCTACTTCCTTCATCTTGCTGACGACGTTCACTTCTCCCACGGCGCTGGCGAAGTACTGCCCGCCCCGTCCGGCCGTCACGTCGCGCAGGGCGCGGGTGGAAGACAGATTTGAAACGGTGTTGCCCGGCTGGTGCTGCAGGATGTAATCGGCAACCGCCACCAGGGTGTATTCTTCGCCGAAAAGTGTTCCGTTTTCGCACACCAGGGCGAGGCGATCCACATCCGGGTCGACGGCAGCCCCGAGGGCGGCGCCCTGTTCGGTTACGGCCCGGCGCAATTCCTGGAGGTGCTGGGGCAGCGGTTCCGGGTTGTGGGCGAAGCGGCCGTTGGGTTCGCCGTTCAGCAGGATGGCTTCGCAGCCCAGGCGTTCCAGCAGAGCGGGCATTGCAACCGCCCCGCTGCTGTTGATGCAGTCGACAACCACCTTGTACCCCTGCCGGCGCACGGCCCCGGCATCCACAAAAGGCAGCGAAAGAACAGCGTCGATGTGTTTTTCCAGGTATCCCTCCGCCTGCCTGCAGGCGCCCAGCTCATCTACCGGTGCATAAACGATGCCGCCGCTGTCGATGAGCGCCAGCAGCGCTTCCCCATCGGCCTGGGAGATGAACTCGCCTTTGTGGTTCAGGAACTTCAACGCGTTCCATTCGGCGGGATTGTGGCTCGCCGTAATGATGATGCCCGCGCCGGCGCCTTCCATGGCCACGGCCATCTCAACCGTCGGCGTGGTGGAAAGCCCAAGGTCTATAACTTCGATGCCCAGGCCCATGAGCGTAGCGGTTACCAACTGGCTCACCATCGGCCCGGAAATGCGCCCGTCGCGGCCGATAACCACCCGGGGCTTGCCGCCGTTTTGCAAAACCCAGTATCCAAAGCCGGCAGTACATTCCACAATATCCTGAGGGGTGAGGTTTTCACCGGCTCGCCCGCCGATAGTTCCTCTTATGCCCGAGATTGATTTGATCAGCGCCAAAGTCCTGTTTTTTTGTTTCTGCAAAAGTAAGAAAAAAAGGCTCGCAAGCCTGCGTTTTCCAGGCCGGCCGCCATTTATGGGCCTGCCTGAAATATTCCCTGGGAATTTTTATTTTAACAATCCTGAATTTGCAATATTTACAGATAAAACGGAAGAACTATGGCCAAGTCAAGAAAACAAAGAAGGCTGGAGTCGCGGGATCGGCGGGATGCCCGGAAATTCATGACCGTGGTGATTATTGCTACCCTGGCTCTCCTTATTTTGCTCTATATCGTATTCAGGCATTCCTTCTAATACTTCAGCAAAACGACATTCTGGGCCTTCCAACCGTCATCCCAGCCATCCGCCCGGGCCGCTGCTTCCCGGCCGGGCGCCAGCTTTTGCGCCCACTCCTCCGGGAGTAAAATAAAGCCTTGCTGAGAGGAAGCCAGCGCTTTGCGCAACGCCTCCTCCGTTTCCAGCAGTTCTGCGCCTGGAAAAACAGCGCCGGCGTAGGGCGCCAGTTTGGGAAAGGGCTTGCCGGGGGGTATGAAAATCCGGCAACTTATGCTTTCGGCCGATTGCCCCGCCTCCAGTTGCCCCCTGGCATCCTCCACCAGTTGCGCTACCCTGTTGCGCCGCCCCTCCACTAAAGGGTTGATCTGCAACCAGAAGAAAGTTGTCGCCAGCAAGCCGGCCAGCGCCGTTCCACCAAGCAGGTAGCGCCTGTTGCCGCCAAGCAGCCCTATTGCGCCCACGAAACTCAGCATCCAATAAGCGCCGGCCAGAGATGCGCCGGCCCGGAACCCCACAGGCCCGAATTCGTGAAAGGCGGCGATCATCAGCAGGATGGCGGCGAAAAGGGCGCCGACCAGGTGCAAAACCGCGCCGGCGAGCACCAGAGGCCTGTGCGGGTAAGCAGCTTGCGAAAAGCCCTGCCACTGCTTGGCGATCAGCAGCGCCAGCACCCCCTGCAGGGCAAGGGAATGGCCGAGCAAAGCAAAAATAAAAGCTCCCAGATTGATGCGGGCCATCTCCTCCCCTCTCCGGGCGCGAAGCAGGCTTTCCCACAAGCCTGCCATCCAGAAACCCCAGAAAGGTAAAAGCCCGAGGAAATTCCACAACAGAAAGCGGCCGCTGCGGAAGCCGATCACGAAACTTTCATAATCAAAACTCAACATGCCCAGGGCATACAATGCTGCACCTGCCATCGGAGCTGCCAGCCAGGGTTGCAGGCGGGCCAGATTGCGCCCCTGCGGGTGCGCAAAGTACAGATAAACGGAAAGCCCAACCAGAAAAACAAAGGCATTGATGGGTTGAACCCAAAGGGCGGCAAACAACAGCAGGTAAAAGAGGGCCTGCCACAGCAACCGGGGTTGTTTTAAAAAACGCAGGAGCACTGCAAAGGCAAGCCATTGCGTCGCCATGGCCCATATATCACCGGTAGCCAGCTTGGCGAGGTTGGGCAGCAAAAGCGAAGCGCCCAGCACCAGAAGCGTAAACGCCGTCGCTTCCTGGCCCCACAACCGGCCGCTGATCCAGGCATATAAGAGCATGGCCAGCACAAGCAATACGGCGCCTGGCAGGCGAAACCAGAAAAGGCCCTGGCCGTACAGGGCAGGCAACACGGCCTCGTGCAGGGCTCTGCCCGTTTCCTGTTGCACAGCCAGCCAGGCTATCCAGGCCTCTGCACCGTCCCAGAGGGAGGTTAGATCGTTCATCACCAGTGTATTGGCCAGAAACAGCATGGCGGCAATGGCATAAAACAGGCGGTTCTGAATACGCATTCCAGTTCGGGTTTGTACCGGCAAAGATAGAGAACCTTCGGATACTAGTGCCGACAGCACTATCCCCCATCGCCAATTCTCTTATATTTGCAGGCAAACCGGGCCAAATGCCCCGGCAAGCTCGTTTTTCGCGCACAACGAAAACCAACAGAACAAAATTCCATGCCCGGACAGGAAACCGCACTGATGGAACTGCACTACCTGCCGAACGTCCGTTACTTTTCCAAACTGGCGCATTACCCCCTCGTTTACATCGAACAGCACGAACATTACCAGAAGGGCAGCTTCCGGAACCGCTGTTACATCGCCGGGGCCAACGGGCCGCTGCGCCTGTCCGTGCCGCTCGTACAGGGTAAAAATGAGCGGCAGCCGATACGCGATGTGCGCATAGCCTACCGCGAGCACTGGCAGCAGCAGCACTGGCAGAGTATCCGGTCGGCCTACGGCAGCGCGCCATTTTTTGAATACTATGCGGAATACCTGCGCCCTTTCTTCGAAACCCGCTACGATTTCCTGTTCGACCTCTCATGGGCCCTGCTGCAAGCTCTGGCGGAGCTGATACCTGTGGAGGGAAACCTGCTGCTCACGGAATCCTATCACGGCAAGCCCCCGGAAGGCTGGGCCTGGCTTCGGGACACCATCCACCCCAAACCGCAGCGGGAAAAGCCCGACCCACTTTTCCTGCCCCTTCCCTACCCTCAGGTTTTCGAAGAAAAACATGGTTTCTTGCCCAATTTGAGTATATTGGATTTGCTATTTTGCACCGGCCCCCAATCGGCCGTTTTGCTCGAACAAAGCTTTATCGAACCATAATCCGGCACCTGTGTCCAACCTGATCAACCAAACCCTCCTTGCCCTGCGCGCCCAGGCCGAAGAGATCGTCAAAGACCTCCACGAACTGGCCATCAGGGCCGGCAATGAGGAACTGGCGCAAACGGTAAGCAGCCTGCGCAACCGGCTCCACGAACCCTTCATGTTTGTAATCGTAGGGGAGGTGAAATCCGGCAAAAGCAGTTTTATTAATGCCCTGCTGGATACGGGGCGGGAAATCACCAAAGTGGCCCCGCAGCCCATGACGGACACCATCCAGCAGATCATCTACGGGGAAGAGGAGGAAGTGGTCTCCATCAACCCCTTCCTTAAAAAAATCCTGCTGCCGGCCGATATCCTGAAGGAAATCGCCATCGTCGATACCCCGGGCACCAATACCATAATCGAACACCACCAGGAAATCACGGAAAGCTTCATTCCCGCTTCCGACCTGATCGTTTTCGTCTTCGAAGCGAAAAACCCCTACCGCCATTCAGCCTGGCAGTTTTTTGATTACATCCACGCCGACTGGGGCAAAAAGATCATATTCGTCCTTCAGCAGAAAGACCTGATGCCCCCCGAGGACCTGGCCATAACCCGGCAGGGAGTGGCCGATTACGCAGTAAAGAAGGGCATGGATGCCCCGGTCATTTTCGCCGTCTCCGCCAAAGAGGAACAGGAAGGGAAACGGGAGGAAAGCGGCTTTGAACCCGTGCGTTCCTATATCCGGGAACACATCACGGGTGGGAAAGCGCCGGTATTGAAACTGCAGAACCACACGGAGGCCTGCCGGAATATCAACGGGCGAATTACCCAGGGGCTGGAGATCAGAAAAGCCCAGTACCATGCCGATATCGAATTTCGCGCCGATATCCACCAAACGCTGGAGGCCCAGGAAGGGAAAAGCAACAAGGAAGTCGATATGCTGGTGGAAAACCTGATCGCCGGCTATGACCGCATCACCCGGAGCAAGGAAGAGGAACTAACCCACGGGCTTTCCTTTTTTGCCCTGCTCAGGCGTTCCTTCGCATCCGTCTTCAGCAAAAAATCCTCACCCAAAGAATGGCTGGAAAACCTGGCGGCGAGCCTCGAGTCGGACCTCAACAACGAGCTGCGGGCCAAGCTCAACGCCGGCGTCGTCAACCTGGCCGACAGCATCCAGCAGATGGCCAAGATGATCGACCTGAAGATCCGCAGCAGCAAGACCATTCTGCGTGACGACCACGACCTGTTCAGCGATATTGCCGAAAAGCGCAACAACGTCCTGAGAGAGCTCCAGGAACAGTTCGCCAGCTTTGTCAACCGCGCGGAGAATTTCACCGACCAGAGCCTTTTCCCGGATAAAAGCCCCGTTTCCCCGACCGTCGCCACCGGCAGCGGCCTTGCCGTGATCGGCATCGTGCTGGCGGCCGTAGCCCAGGGCATGGTGTTCGATATCACCGGCGGCATCCTCACAACCATCGGGCTGCTGTTTGCCGGCATATCTTCCCGGGTTAAGCGCAAAAAAATCCTGGATGGCTATAAAACCGAGATAGATAAGGGCCGCCGGCAACTGGAAACCGATGTGAGCTCCAACCTGAAGGCTTATATTCGCAACCTCAAGCTCAGGATCGAAGGCAACTTCGAAAAATTCGACCTGCTGCTGGAAAGGGAAGAAGAGCAGATTGACAAACTCGAGGCCCGGCATCAGGCGGTTACCGAAAGGCTCGATGCCCTGAGCCAGGCGCTCAGGCAGGCCTGAACAGAGGCCCCGGGCATGCGTTCATCCGTAAAACCGGCGCCTTCGGCTAAAGAAGTTTCACAAACAGGGCCCTGTTCCTAGATTGAGCGCCGGAAGAAAAGCGACTGCTTTATGAAAAACAAATTTGTTGCAGGGATCATCGCCCTGCTCCTCGGCATGTTTGGCGCACACCGCTTTTACCTGGGGCAGCGGGGCCTGGGTATCGCCTACTTCCTGCTGGCTATGTTCAGCATCGGCCTGACCGCCGCCTCAGACGGAGATGCGCCTTTTGTCCTGCTGCCCATGCTGATCGGGCTGATTGACGCGGTCCTCTTTTTCGCCATGCCCAAAGCAGATTTTGACGAAAAATACAACAAGGCAGGGCGAAGGCAGCAATACCGTGGCGAATGGGAAGGATACCGCGAACCGCTTTACGGCGCACCCGCCCCGCCGGCTTACAAGGATTACAAGCGCAGCGGGATCAAAAATTTCAGGGAATACCGCTTTGAAGATGCCGCCGAAGATTTCGAACTGGCGCTCGAGCGCTCACCCGGCGACCCCACCCTGCACTTCAACCTGGCCTGCACCTACTCCATGTTGAAAGATGCGGAAAACGCGTTTTATCACCTTGAACAAGCTGTGGAGTGCGGTTTCAACAAACCGGATAAAATTCATCAGCACGATGCACTGGCATTTCTGCGCGGGCTCCCCACTTTCCAGCCTTTCGCGAACAATGGCTACCGGCGCCCGGCGGCGCAGTTGCCGCCCCCCGGGCCCAACATCCTGGAAGAAACGGCCAAACCGGCCAAGCCCGCAGCGGCCAACATTCTGGATCAGATAGCCGAACTTGGAAAACTCATGGAACTGGGCATCCTGACCGAGGAAGAATTCACCCGGCAAAAACAGAAACTGCTGGAAAGAAGCTGAGATATTATGGAAAGGCCTCCGGGGACGACACTCCGGAGGCCTTTCCACAATGCAGAAGCTGCCCAACCGCTTAGAACCTCGCCACGATGCCGATCATGGCATTCAGCCCGAAGGTCGGATACCGGAACCAGCGCTGCCGCTTGTTGTTCGCCAGGTTGTTGACCTGAACAAACCCTCCGATGTTTTTGGTAAAGTAATAATCGGCTCCCAGGCTGATGTCGAAAAGCCCGTTCAGGTTCTCCGCATCGCCGTCATCATTGAGGAAGGGCACCCCGTTTTCGAGGAAGAAATCGCCGCGCACCGTCAGCTTGTCCTCCAGCGTGACATAACGGGCCCCTACATTAACGGTAAGCGAAGGCAGGTGCCAGGGCTTTTCCTCCCGCTCAAGAGAGAAGAAGTTCTGGCTCACTGTGCCCGTCAGGGTGAATCCGTCAAAGAGGGGGGCCGACAGGGAAGCTTTTATGGTGAAAATGCTCGCCGTGTCATATAGGACGTCAAAGCGGGGAATGGTGTCGTACACATCCGGCAACAGGAACAGGGCCAGGTCGTCCACCGTCTTGTAGCCGATCTGGGCGTCGTAATCGATGCCCTGAACGTTGCCGCGGACACCGCCGTAAAAATAATAATAGCTACTGTTGCGCACCTGGATGCGGGAGGAGATGAACGGGTTGTAATCGCTCAGGCTGCGAAAGGTGTTCTTCTGCAGCGTGCCTGAAGCCCCCACATAAGCGCCGAGCACCTCGCCCAGAATGAGCGCCGACAATTCCACATCGGGAAAGAAGAAGAAGTTATCGTCATGGGAGGCGATGTTGGCACCAAGCTTGGCGCTGAAGCTTTCAGCGTGATAGGTATAGGAGGGCCTCAGGAAAAAGTTGTTCAGGCTCTGGTTCGCAGTGTCCTTGTAAGACGTAAAATCCGTTTCCAGCTCAATGGCCAGCGGATGGCTGCCATCGAACCACTTCGTACCGGAAAACAGGAGCCCGAAGCCTCTTTCGCGGGCGGCATAGTCGTCGTTCATAAGATAGAACTTCAGGCCGGCGTGGTAGTTGAAATCCGCTTCCGTCCGGGCGCCGTTGAAGATGCTGGCGTCGAAGTCGAAAATGTCAAACTTCTGCCTGACCTGCTCCGGTTCGAAAGAAAAGTCTTCATCGAGGTCTTCATTGAGGCTGTTGTAGCCGTAGTAGTGCACCACGTCGGAGGAGTAGCCCAGCCCGCCATTGACGGAAAATCCCTGGTCGAAGTGATAAGTGCCGTCGGCGCCGAAGGCCGTATTGGAAAAGCGTTGGTTTTCCACCTGCTTGTTGTTATTGGCGGAGTGGTGTTTGGCCGACAAGCCGAGGTTGAAGTTTTCGATATTGGTGATATTGTAAAAACCTTCCCCCAGGAAGGCGGCGGGAAATCCGCCGCCGAGGCGGGCATAACCGTCATAGCGCTCTCCCGACTCCTTGTTGGATGGCATGGCCAGAGGCCTGATCTTTGGCGGCAGGTAGGCCACTTCCAGGGAGCGGGAGCTAAGCAGGTACTCCTGCCTGCGCACACCCGTATCGAGCGGGGGCAGTTCCGGGTCCAGGCGGTAGCGCTCTGCATCGGCCAGGCGGGCGTCAAAGCTCTTGATGATATCCACCTGTTCGGCGGGAAGGTCCGGCTGCTGGGCTCCAAGAAATGCGGGCAGGGCGAGCAACAGCAGTAGAACAATATTTCTCAGGGCTTTCATTATTTGTCTTTTGTTTTTGTCTTCGGTTAAAATGGAATGCATCGCGGGGGTGTTTTCAGGGCGGGTCAGTTGCCGTCCTGCATCTCCAGGTTGCCGGAGTCCCTGTCCGTATTCAGGCGGCTCGAACGGTTGAGCTGGTTGTTGATGGTGGCCAGCTTTTGCTGTGCTTCGGCAACGAGGGCCTGGTCCTCATTATAGTTTTCGAGCAGGGCCTCCAAAGCGGCGCGCGCATTGTACAGGTCGCCCCTTTCCGCCAGGACATCCGACAGCAGGATCACGCTTTTGGCTACCCAGTAGGGATAAGCGGAGCTTTCTTTATTGGATTCCAGGCAGAGCCGCTGAGCTTCTTCCAGGTTTCGCCGCAGGTAGTAGATATGGGCTTTCAGATAACGGGCTTCCGCGGTTTGTTCATTGTCGCTCAGGCGGATCACCTCGTTAAATGCCGTCAGGGCATTATCGTAGTCGCGCTGGTCGTAGGCGATCTTCCCCAGGTAGAAATTGGCCGTGGCTACCTGCAAACCGGAGGCGCTGGGGTTGTTGGCCACTTTGCGCGCCTGCTCCACCACGGCCTGGGTGCGCCCGGTGCGGTAGGCGCTTCGCAGGGCGCCCAGCTGGGCTTCAAACCGCATATCGGGGCTGGTGGCCACTTCTTCCAGTTTGACGTACAGGTCGTATGAGCGGGTAAAGTCCTGTTCGTGGTTGTAGGCGATGATCGCCGCCTTTTCCAGCGCCTTGACATAATAGGGGCTGGGGCCGCGTTCCACCACGGCTGAATAGTCATCGAGGGCGTTGGAGTATTGCTTCAGCACGCTGTAGGATTCGCCCCTGTTGTAGAGGGCCTGCAGGGTGTAGCTGCCCCGGGGGAATTTGCGCAGATAATCGGTGTAGGCCGTCACGGCGCGCTCGTAATTGGCGTTCTCGAACTGCGCTTCCGCAGCGCGGAAATTGATCGAATCCCGCACTTCGCTCTCCACGTTGCCGCGAACGGTTTCCAGGAAGGCAAAATAGTCGTCGGCCCGGCCCAGGTCATCGACGTATATCTCTTCCAGGGCCGCCAGGGCCACATTGGCCTCGTTGGGCTCCGGGTTACTGGAAAACACCTGCTTGTAATAAGTGATCGCCCCGTCGATATTGCCCTGGGCATAACTGATCAGGCCCAGGCGGATGAGGGCCTTGGGCACCAGCTCCGACTTGCCCTGATAACGGCGCAGCAGCTCCTTGAGGGGGTCGGTGGCCTTGCTGAGCTGGCCGATCTCCTGATAGGTGGCGCCCATGGCCAGAAGGGCATCGTCGGCATAAGCCGAGTTGGGGAACTCTCTGGACAGGCGCTCCAGGGCGAGTATCTTATTGGAGGTGCGCCCCAGCAGCCCCTCGATGATGGCCTTCTGGTAGAGGGCATAGTCAAAGCCGGCGTATTGCCTGTCGATGGCCTTGTTATAATATTCAACGGCATTGAGGTACTGCTTGCGCTTGAACAGGCAATCTCCGGCGCGGAGAATGGCGTCGCCCAGCACCTGCTGTTTGACTTTGGTGCTTCGGATGAAGGAAAGGTTGCGCTCGATGCCCGATACGGCGTCCTGGAAAAAGCCCAATGCGGCCGCATGGTTATCCTGCTTGAGATAATTGTAGCCCTGGGTGTAATTGGCCGTAAAAATGGACGCCTCATCAGGCAGGTTGCTCATCGTTTTGGCCAGCGTCAGGTACTGGCCCATGAGGCGGATGCTGGCCTCGTAAGCGCTCTCCCTGTGGGCGATATCTCCCAGCCAGTAAATGGCCAGCGCCCGGGTGGGCGCACTAATAGAATATTCCAGCGACTTTTCAAAGTGCTGCCTGGCGGCGGCCTGCTCATTATTCTGAAGTAACTGGAGCCCCCGCAGGTAGGCAACCCGCTGATAGGTTTCCTGCAGCTTGGGCGTCTTGTTCGGTATCTTGTCCAGAATGGCCAGCGCCTGCTGGTAATCGCGGTAGCTGAGGAAAATCTCACTCATCAGGGTTTGCGCCTCCACGTAATAACGGGACTGGGGGCGCAGCTCCTGCAGCGCATTGATGGCTTCGCGGGGGTCTTTGAGCTCGTACGAGAGTTTGGCGTAATTCCAGAGCGCGTCTTCCTGAAGGACGGGGTCGTAGGCCAGGCGCTTGGCGTTGCCGAAAGCCGTACGGGCCGAAGCTTTTTGGTTCTGCTTCAAATAGGAATCGCCCAGGATGAACATGGCGTTCTGTCCGATCTCCGAATCAACGGTTGATAATTCCTGGAGGTATTGTACAGCCCTGGGGTAATCCCCCGTCTGATAATAGGTGTAGCCGATCTGATAGAGTTCTTCCTCCCGGAGCTTTCCGGAACGCTCGGCGTAGTATTGCAGGTGCGGCAGCGCCCTGGCGTATTGTTTTTTCTCAAAGTAGGCCTGCCCCAGCAACTGGCGGATCTCCTTTTCATCGCTGATGTCGGGTTCTTTGAGCCGGGGTTCGGCGTAGGCGATCAGCTCATCGAAGCGCCGCTCGGCGAAGTAAATCTGAGACAGGTAGTAGGGAATATGGCGCCTGTACCGCTTGTTGCGTTCCACGGATTTGAACTGGGCGATGGCGTTGTCATAGCTGCCCTCGAAGAAATAACACAGCCCGAGGTAATAATTGGCGGGGTCCTTGTACTCCCCTTCCACGTCTTTGACCTCACGGAAGTTGTTTTTCGCCCTGGCAAAGTCCTTTTTGACAAACTGGGCATACCCCAGTTTGAACTTCACCTCCACTTTCTGCTCCCGGTTCATCCCGGAAGTGGGCACCTTGGAAAAATAATCGATGGCTTTGTCGTATTCCCTGGCGTCGTAATAATAATTGGCCACCTCGATCAGCGCCTGGTTGGACAAGGGGCTTGGGGCGTACTTGCGCACGAAGTCCAGGATGAGCTTTTCCCCGTCCGGGGCTCCGAGGCGCACGGCGCAACGGGCATAATTGAGTTCCGATTTGGTGCGCAGCAGAACGGCCTCCGGTTCATTGGCAGGCTGCAGCAGTTCCAGAGACCGCTGAAACTCCTGCTGGGCTTTGCCGTAAACGCCCTGGCCGAAAAGGGATAGGCCGCTTTTATAGGTTTCGTTGGCTTCGGTGTAGACGGTGGTTTGTTGCGCAATAAGCGGTAGGAATGGAAGGCTTGCCACCAGGATCAGGGCAATTCTCTTTAGCATTGGACTTTTTTTTTGATTTGTTTCCCACCCTCCTCTGCCCGGAGGGGGCCTGGGCCGGGAAAGTACCCGTTTTGAACGCCGGGCAGCCGGAAAAGCTTATTCCCGGCGGAGCGAATTTATAAAAAATTTTAACTTTTCGCGATTTGGAGCGGCATGCGGGGCATCACCGGCGCTGCGAGCCTGCCTGCCTCCTTCTCACCTGCTCCGGGCTTCAGCCTTCAAAGCCTAGTATTGCCGCCTCGATGATATCGCAGCATTCATTCAACTGTTCTTCAGACATGACCAGAGGCGGGGCGAAACGGATAATATTGCCGTGGGTAGGTTTGGCCAGAAGCCCGTTTTCAGCCAGTTTCAGGCAGATGTTCCAGGCGGTTTCCCCTTCCGGTTCGTCGTCGATGACGATGGCATTGAGCAAGCCCTTGCCTCTGACCTGCTCCACCAGGCCTGATTTTTCAACCAGCTTTTCCTGTATCCGGCTGCGGAAGATTTTGCCCAGATAATCGGCGTTTTCAGCGAGTTTTTCGTCCTTCACGACCTGCAGGGCCTCCATGGCTACGGCGCAGGCCAGCGGGTTGCCGCCGAATGTAGAGCCATGCTGGCCGGGCTTCAGCGTGAGCATGATCTCGTCGCGGGCAAGAACGGCGGAAACCGGAAACACACCGCCGGAAATGGCTTTGCCAAGCACCAGGATATCCGGCAGGAAACCCTCGTGCTGGCATGCCAGCAACCTGCCCGTACGCGCGATGCCGGTCTGCACTTCATCAGCGATGAACAGCACATTGTTCCGCCGGCAAAGCTCGTAGGCCTGGCGCAGATAACCATCATCGGGTACAAAGACGCCTGCCTCCCCCTGAATTGGCTCCACCATAAACCCCGCAACATGGGGGTCCTGGAGCGCAGCCTCCAAAGCAGGCAGGTCATTGTAGGGTATAATGGTGTAGCCCGGCATATATGGGCCGAAGTTGCGCGTGGAATTGCTGTCGGTGGAAGACGAAATGGCCGCCAGGGAACGGCCCCAGAAATTGCCCGCCACAAAGATGACCCTGGCCTGGTTGGCCGGCACGCCTTTGACTTCGTAAGCCCATTTGCGGCATAGCTTGACGGCCGTCTCGCAGGCTTCCACCCCGGTGTTCATCGGCAATACCCTGTCGTAGCCGAAATAGCGCGTGATATATTGCTCGAAAGGCCCGAGCATGTCGTTGTAAAAGGCCCTGGAGGTCAGGGTCAGGCGCCGGGCCTGCTCCGTCAGCGCCTTGATGATGCGCGGATGGCAATGGCCCTGGTTGACTGCTGAATAGGCAGACAGGAAGTCATAGTATTTTTTCCCCTCCACATCCCAGACAAATACGCCTTCGCCGCGCGACAATACCACCGGCAGAGGGTGGTAGTTGTGCGCTCCGTAATGGTCTTCCAACTGCATCAGATGCTGGGAGGTAAGTGTGCTTTCGTGTATCATAGCCAGGATTTTTACATGCGGACAATAACTCAGCCCTAAATATCGGAGGCTTCTACAATGATAGCACCTTTTTCGGTCATTTCCATTACTGCCCGCTCAGAATCTCCTTCCCGCAGGTTGAAGGCGCGGCAAGCGTCGCGGATGACGTAGGTTTTGAAACCCAGTGCAAGCGCATCGAGCGCGCTATATTTAACACACTGGTCCAGCGCCAGGCCCATCAGGTACAACTCGCTGGCGCCCCGCTCCCGGAGGTATTCCCCCAGGCCCGTCGATTTCAGGTGCGCTTCGTCAAAAAAAGCACTGTAGCTGTCGATGTCGGGGTCGGCCCCCTGGACAAACACCCTTTCAAAACCCGATGTATCCAGCCCGCGGGCAAATTCCGCTCCGAAGCTCCCCTGCACGCAGTGCATGTGTTGCAATACCAGTTCCCGCCCCTTGAGGCGGATGGTATCGCCCGGGCGGCGCCAGAGGTGGTTGGCGGCAAAAACGGCATGGTTGGCAGGGTGCCAGTCCTGGGTAGCCAGCACCAGCCCGAACTGCTGCATCAAGCTGTTGGCAATGGGCGCCACTTCATCTCCGCCTGCCACTTCCACAGCGCCTCCTGGGCAAAAATCATTCTGAAGGCATACGACGAGCAATGCTCTCATATCAGGACGATAATTATTTCACTTTTTGATTTCGGCCAACTCAGCCGCCTCAACCCGCCTGCGGCAGGCCTCTAATCTGAGAATGCCTGCGAGGCGCTGTTTGTTCTCCGGATTTCCTTTCCCCCACGGGCATCGGGCGGGAAATTCAAAGGAGACAGGCGAGTATGCGGAGCCTGTCAGGCCAGGCGGCCATCCTGCATTTCCAGGCAGCGGTCGCTCATGGCCGCCAGTTCCTTGTTGTGCGTCACGATGATAAACGTCTGCTGAAAATCGCGCCGGAGGTTGAACAACAACTGATGGAGTTCCTGTGAGGAAGCCGAATCGAGGTTGCCCGAAGGTTCGTCGGCAAAAACGATGGCGGGCTGGTTCATCAGGGAGCGGGCGACCGCCACACGCTGCTGTTCCCCGCCCGACAACTGGGCAGGCTTATGCGACAGGCGGCCCGACAGGCCCAGGTAGTCGAGCAGTTCGCGGGCCCTTTCCCGGGCTTTGCTTTCAGGCTGCCTGGCAATGAGGGCGGGAATAAAGGTGTTTTCCAATGCCGTAAATTCCGGCAGCAGGTGGTGAAACTGAAACACAAAACCAATGTTGCTGTTCCGGAAGGCCGCCATCCGCTTCGGCCCCATCTTCGAGACATCTTCCCCGTTGATCAGCAGCTGGCCTTCATCGGCCCGGTCGAGGGTGCCCAGAATGTGTAGCAGGGTGCTTTTGCCGGCCCCTGACTTCCCTACGATGGAGACCACTTCCCCCTTCCGCACTTCCAGGTCTACTCCCTTGAGCACGTGAAGCTTACCGAACGATTTATGGATGTTTCGCGCCTGGATCACTGTTCTGCTTTTGATTTTGCTGCGCCAAAAATAACAAAAAACGGGACAGCAGGCCCTACACTGCCCGCGAAAGCGGGATTTCCCCACACCGGGACCGGGCTGGCAGTAAAACTGCAAAAAAAAAGAGCGAAGAAAAATGCTTCGCTCTTGTAAGAAATCACCCGACTGTTATTATGAAGGATTTATCACCCTTCAAAAAATACTACCATTTATCTTTAACTATTTAACCAAAAAACATTCGACTTATGGGCCGCAGGCTCCTGTTATACTATTTCGCTCCGCAGCCTGACACAAAAATACAAATTTGAGGGAAAATGTTAAAGTAGTCTTAAATTTTTTATGCTTTATACGGAAAATATTCTCAGAAGTTACAAATCTGCTCTTTTTACCAGGCGAAAAGCCAGCAAAAGAAAGAGTACGGAATAAACGAGCGTAGCGATTACCGCTTCGGCAGGGCTCAGAAAGAGGCTGAAACCGTAGTTGGAAATGAATTCGTCAGCCATCTGCGTAAAGGGCAGGGGGGTAAGGTCCTCAATGGCATTCATGGGATAGAAGTGCATGCTGTGGTGCTTCCACAACTGCAGGTGCACGCCCCACCTCAGAATGGCTTCCAGAAACATCACATACGAGAGATAGAGGAAAAGGGCAATGCCCGTCCGCTTTACCCAGAATCCCAGCAGGGCGCCGAAGCTCATATACCCGAAGCACATCAGTAAATAGCGGGGAATACAGGACGCGTTCTGCACCACCTTGTGCCAGTATATGGCCGGGGTGTTGAAATAGCCTATCAGCAGGGCGCAGAGGGCGTAATAGGCCGTGGCCAGCACACTGACGCCGAGAATGACGTACAGCTTGCCGAGAAAATACTGCTTCCGGCTCAGGCCGGTAATGATGTTCTGCCGCATGGTGCGGTAGCTGTACTCCGTGGTAATGGATATGATGGACAGAAACCCGAAGAAAAAGAAACAAAGCCAGCTTCCAACGTAGGCCAGCCATTCCCAGACGGTGGGGAAGATAAACAGCACCTCATTGGTCATCAGGGGCGGCGGCAGTTCGGGAATGCGCTTTCCCAGCAGCAGGATGGTGGGCAGTAAGGCCAGATAAAATGCTATGAAAATGCGGAAGGCGGCTAGTTTGTTCAGCTTTTTCCATTCCAGCTTCAGCAGGTAAAGCATATCAGCTTCAGGTTTAAGGGTAAGCACTAAATTTCGCGGGAGGTGATGGCCAGGAATTCGGACTCCAGGCTTTTTTTGACGACTCTGAGGTGGGATAGCACAACGCCTTTTTCGAAAGCCAGCCGGTTGATGGTGGAGGGTGGCACCTCTTCAGACAAATACAACAACAGGCGCCCGTTCTGCTCCTCGGCCCGGCGCACAGGCGGGAAAGCAGAAAATGCTTCGCGAAGCGCGGCCAGGTTTTCGGCCCCGGTTTCCACAACCACGTCGTCACTGATGATGGCTCCTACCGTGCCGGTGGCGAGCAATTTCCCGTTTTTGATGATGGCTACGTGCGAGCAGGCTTTCTCGACCTCGTCGAGAATATGGCTGGCCATGATAATGGTTTTGCCCATACCGGCAATATCCTTCAGCGTTTGGCGAACCTCAGCGATGCCCTGGGGGTCAAGGCCGTTGGTGGGTTCGTCAAAAATGAGCACTTCCGGGCCGCCGACCATGGCCGCCGCAATGGCCAGGCGTTGCTTCATACCCAGCGAATAGGTGCGGAAAGGTGATTTCCGGCGGTGGTGCAGGTTCACCATCTCCAGCAACTCACCGATCTTCGGGCTCTGGGCGCGCCTGATGTGGGCAACGATCTCCAGGTTTTCCACGGCATTGAGGTAGGGGTAAAAATTGGGCGTTTCCAGCAAGGCCCCGATATGCCGCCGGTGATCCTGGCCATAACGCCCGCCAAACCACTGATACTGGCCGGCATCGGGATGGACGATGCCCAGAACGGCCCCCAGGGCAGTCGTTTTCCCGCTGCCGTTCGGGCCCAGTATGCCGAACGACATGCCCTGCTCCACTTCGAGGCTCAGGCCATCCACGGCGGTAATCCTGCCATAGCGTTTCGTCAGCCCCTGAATTGAAAGTATGCTCATTTATTCCCGTTTTCTTCTGATGGCTTCAAATATAAAACCAAAGTGCCTGGGGCTGGAGCTTTCTTGATCAATTCCCCCGATTTATGGATGAACAAAGCTCCAACGGCCCTGTTTGGATTCAAACTGCTCTCATTATGGCTCAATACCACACGCTGCGCCTGATCCTGGGCGACCAGCTCAACCATCAGCACTCCTGGTTCCGGAAAAAGGATCCGGGCACGCTGTATATAATGATGGAAACCCTTTCCGAGGCCAATTACGTCCGGCACCACATCCAGAAAATCATCGGATTCTTTCTGGCCATGCGGGCTTTTGCCGAAAACCGAAGGCAATCGGGGCATTCCATTCACTACATTACCCTCGACAACACAGATAACCGCCAATCCATTTCCGGCAATATCCGCTATCTGATCTCAAAATTCAATATTCAGCGTTTCGAATACCAGTTGCCGGATGAATACCGCCTGGACAAGGAACTGGAAGCCTTGTGTGAAAGCCTGGGAATACCCTGCCAGGCCTATGACACAGAGCACTTTCTAACTCCAAGAGAAGGGGTGGCCCGGTTCTTTGAAGGCAAAAAAACGTATCTGCAGGAAAACTTCTACCGGCACACCCGGAAACAGCACCAGATAATGATGGAGCCGGATGGAGCAACGCCACTGGCCGGCCGGTGGAACTTCGACCAGGAGAACCGCAAAAAGATACCCAAAAACCAAAATATCCCCTCTCCCCTCTCCTTTCAGCGGGATGTCAGCGAATTAGCCCGGTTGCTAAATACAATGCAGGTAGAAACCATCGGCCGGTTGGGCCCAAACGACTTCAACTGGCCCGTCACCCGGGAGGAAAACCTCCAGTTGCTCGATCATTTTGTAAGAAACCAGTTAAAGTGGTTCGGCGCCTATCAGGACGCCATGACGGAACGGAGCTTCCTGCTTTTCCATTCCAGGCTTTCCTTTGCCTTGAATGTGAAACTCCTGCATCCTTTGGAAGTAGTCAAAACCGCCATCGCCTACTGGCAAAAACACCAGGATGAGATCGATATAGCCCAGATTGAAGGTTTTGTTCGGCAAATTATTGGCTGGCGGGAGTACATGCGTGGAATATACTGGGCCGAAATGCCGGAATACGCCAAAATGAACTTTTTCGGGCACAAAGCCAGCCTGCCGGGATGGTACTGGACGGGCAGCACCAAAATGGCCTGCCTGAAATACGCCATTGAGCAGTCGCTCAACCACGCCTACGCCCACCACATCCAGCGGCTGATGCTCACCGGCAACTTCGCGCTTTTACTGGGTGTTCATCCCGATGAACTCGACCAGTGGTACCTCGGCATTTATATGGATGCCATTGAATGGGTGGAAATCACCAACACCCGCGGCATGAGCCAGTTTGCAGACGGCGGGATTGTCGGCACCAAACCCTACGCCTCCAGCGCCAACTACATAGCGAAAATGAGCGACTATTGCGGCAACTGCCACTATAACCACCGGGACAAATACGGAGACAAAGCCTGCCCCTTCAACAGCCTGTACTGGGACTTTTATAACCGCCATGCGGACAAGCTGGCCGACAACCCCCGCATCGGCATGATGTACCGGGTATGGGACAGGATGGATGCCGGGGAAAAGGAAAAAATACTGCTACAGGCCGCAGCTTACAAAGCCGGGGCAGATGAACTGTAAGTAGTGCAAATCAGGTGTCCGGCCATTGCACTGTTCCATCACTCCGCCATTCCACCCTTCCGGCGCTTCATTGCTCCAGGATAGCGCTCAGGCTGCTTGCCATCAGTGAAATCAAAGGGCAAGGAAACCATGAAAAATCCCTACCAGAACACCACGTAGAGAAACGCCAGAATAAGCATGACAACTGTCGCGCTGATGTTGAACACCGGCTCCGTGCGGAACATATCCTTCGACAGGCGAAGCCCTTTGGCGTCCTCCTGCCCTTTGTTTTCCAGATAGCTGACAAGCATGATGATGCCGATCGTCATCAGGCAGGTGATGAACATCTGGTGCATGAAAGGCAGCGTAATGAAAAGGCCCTCCACAGCAGAGCCTTCCGCCCAGCCATTCGGGCCGATTTTCAGATACATGGCGATGGGGATCGAGAGCACGACCCCCCAGATGGCGGCATTGTTGGTCGCCTTTTTCCAGAACAACCCCATGAGGAACACCCCGAGGATGCCCGGGCTGACCAACCCGGTGTACTCCTGAATATACTGGAAGACCTGCCCCAGGCTGCCGAGCTGAGGCGCGATGAAAATGGCGATCAGCAGGGAGGCGCCCACCACGATGCGGCCAACGGTTACCATATTGGTTTCGGAGGCGCCGGGCTTGATGTACGGTTTGTAGATATCCATAGTAAAGATGGTCGCCGTCGAATTGACCATGGAAGCCAGGGAGGAAACGATGGCGGCAGCCAGCGCAGCGAGCACCAGGCCCTTGATGCCGGCAGGCACGTATTGGCTGATCAGCCAGGGGAAGGCATTGTCGTTGGAGATATTGCCCTCCGCATTGATGAATGCCGGGTCGAGCGTTTCCCTGACGAGATTGCCTTCCGGGTCGGCGTTCATCACGTAGGCAATGATGCCGGGTATGACAACGACCAGGGGCAGGATCAGTTTGAGAAATGCAGCAAATACGATCCCCCGCTGCGACTCCCTCAGGCTCTTCGCCGCCAGCGTACGCTGTATGATATACTGGTTGAAACCCCAGTAGTACAGGTTGGCGACCCACATGCCACCGATGAGCACGGCCAGCCCGGGCAGGTCCCACCAGGCGTCGCGCCCGTCGGGGGTGATGATCTCACCCTTTGTGACGATCATGGAGAACTTTTCCGGAACGACCTCATACAGGTAACGGAAGCCGGAAATGACGCTGCCGTCGGGCGCCACATGGCTCAGGCCCAGATACATGGCGACAAGCCCGCCGAAGAGCAATAGGGCCACCTGGATGACGTCGGTCCAGGCCACCGCAGCCAGCCCGCCCCAAAGGGAATAGGAAGCGGCGAAAAGCGCCAGCCCGATAATGCTGTATATGAGAATCGACCCCGTGCCGCCCCCGATGACGGTGTCCAGCGCTTTGGCCCCCAGGTAGAGCACGGAAGTGAGGTTGACAAAGATGTAGAGCGCAATCCAGAAGATTGCGAGGATGGTTTTGAGGTTGGTGCTGAATCTTTGCTCGATAAACTCCGGAATGGTGTACAGTTTCTTTTCGATAAAAACGGGGAGGAAGAATTTGCCGACTACCACCAGCGTAATGGCCGCCATCCATTCGTAGGAAGCGATGGCAAGGCCTATGGCAAAACCGGATCCAGACATGCCGATGAACTGCTCGGCGGAGATGTTTGCAGCTATCAGTGAAGCGCCGATGGCCCACCAGGGCAGGGTCTTTCCGGCCAGGAAGTAATCCTCCGCTGTTTTTTGCTCTCCCTTCTTCGTCCGGGACACCCATAAGCCCACCGAGAGGATCAGCAGGGCATAGGCAACGAGAACCACATAATCAATAGTATTAAGGTTTCCCATTTGCTAAATGTTTGGTTAATGGCAAAAGAGCAAGCATCTCCTTGCTGCCTTTCACCCCCCAAATTACTGATATCGCAGATTCTTTTTATTTGCGCAGCTCTTTTCTTTTCCACAAGAAAGCTTCTGAAGCTGGCGGAAGCTCGTTAACTTTTGCCCTGTTTTGAACCAGTTGGGGAATACAAGCCATGGATTTCACAAATAAGACAGTCCTCATAACCGGCGGAGCCCGCGGAATCGGGCGGGCTACAGCCGCTGCCTTCGCCAGCCGGGGCGCCCGTGTAGCCATCAACTTCAGGAACAATCATCAGGCGGCGCGGGATGCAGTGGAAGAGTTGGAAGGAGACGGGCACCTGGCCATCCGGGCGGATATTAGCCAGCCCGAAGCCGTACGCCAGATGGCCGATGCCGTTGTCGATGAATTTGGCAGGCTCGATATCGTGGTGAACAATGCCGGCATTTTTGAACCGCACCCCATCGATACTTCTTCCTACCAGGCCTGGCAGGACAGCTGGAACCGCACCCTGGCCACCAACCTGTCCGGCGCAGCCAACGTCTGCTTTTGCGCCGCCCGGCACATGATGAGGCAGGGGGGCGGGCACATCGTCAACGTATCTTCCCGGGGCGCCTTCCGCGGCGAGCCGGCGCAGCCGGCCTACGGCGCGTCCAAAGCCGGGCTGAATGCACTGAGCCAGTCCCTGGCCCAGGCGCTGGCGCCTTACAACATCTTCGTCGGCGCCGTCGCCCCAGGCTTCGTGGATACCGATATGGCGAAGGGGTATCTGGATGGCGAGGCCGGCGAGGCCATCAGGCGGCAAAGCCCCCTGAACAGGGTCGCCAAAGCGGAGGAAGTGGCCTTTGCGATCCTGTTCCTGGCTTCCGAACAGGCCGCCTTTACCACAGGCTGCATACTTGACATCAACGGGGCTTCCTACCTGCGCACCTAAAAACGGCTCAGGATTTCAACCAGCTCCGGGCGCGCCACCGGCCTCATCCGGACATGGGACAGCCTGTCCGAAATCCGCCCGATGAAGTTTTGCCCGTAATATAACTGCCCCTGATCCATGCCGATGAGGACTGCAGTAGCCGACAATTTGCCTGGAATATTCAGCGCAGTGAACCCATGGGCGCCGGGGTACATGCGGGCCACGGCATCTATGCCGTCGAAAACGAGATATGCGGCCTGATGCCGTGGATTATACTCCATCGCCTCCGGCCTGAGTGTGAGCATATACCTGCCGCCGCGCGGATTGAGAAAATAAGCGCAGGAGCCCCAGCCCAGCTGCCTGAGCTCGAAATGGCCATACCTTCGCGCACCCCCTGCTTTATCGATGGCAACGGACACATTGGGCTCCAGTTCCCAGTCAAAATATTTATCGGCATGACAGGCCCTGACCGTAGGTTTGTCGCTTCCCTTGAAAAGCTTCACGGCCAATGGGTTTGCCAGGCTCTTTTCAAGCGGCAGGCTGCACCTGAGCGGCCGAAGTAACTCCAGGCGCGATGCACCCTGTGTGGCCTGTATCCAGAATTGCCCCAGGGATTCCATGATGCAGTCTTCGGAAGTGGTGGCTTTACCTGCAAGGATTATTTCAGCTCTGGTAAAAACTTCCCTGAGATGGATATCGACCGGGCCATCCACCAGGCGGCCTTCCATGGCGGAGAATGAAAATGGCTGAAAAGCCAGCCGCAATCCGCGATCTCCCTCGATAACCGACATGCGCCCGGCATCAATCCTGAAAACCTGCGCCGGAGAAGCCTGCCTGTTCAGGAACTCATGCAGGGAACGAAAGATGGGCCTGTCCGGAGCCCACAATTCGGGCTTGTGTTCTGTCAACATCGCGTTTAGTTTTCTCATTCAAACTGGAAACCATTAGCACATGGGGGGCGCTTTAAGGGATCGGAACGTCGTGGGATGCTTACCCTGCTTCAGAATAGAAAACCCACGGCCTGCAACTGAAGTGCGGGCGCAGCCATGATAAGAAAAAAATAAGGGGGGGGAGATGGCGCTCCAGCCCGGCAGGATGGGGTAAATGCCGGGAAACCCGGGCCGGAAAAAAGTTGTTTATCCTCTTTACGCAGGCGCCTTTGAAATGTTTCCGGAATGTCTCGTAAATTTAGAAAAAAGATCACTTATGAGGCCATTAGCTGAAAGGATGCGGCCGCACCGGCTGGAGGAATTCGTAGGGCAGAAGCACCTTGTTGGAGAGGGGGCGATACTGCGGCAGGCCATTACTTCGGGAAAACTTCCCTCCTTCATTCTCTGGGGCCCGCCGGGCGTCGGAAAAACCACCCTGGCCAGGATCATCGCCAATGAGCTGAAACGCCCTTTCCAAACCTTATCGGCAGTTACCTCGGGGGTAAAGGACGTCCGGGAAGCCATTGACAAGGCAAAAAGCCAGCGCTTCTTCAACAGCCCCAACCCCATCCTGTTTATCGACGAAATACACCGCTTCAGCAAATCACAGCAGGACTCCCTGCTTGGAGCGGTGGAAGAAGGGACGATAACCCTCATTGGCGCTACTACCGAAAACCCTTCTTTTGAAGTAATTCCCGCCCTGCTCTCCCGCTGCCAGGTGTATGTACTGGAACCCCTGAGCAAAGACGAACTGCTTTTCCTGGTACAGCAGGCTCTTCAAAAGGACGAATTCCTGAAAGGACGCAAAATACAGATTGAAGAATACGAAGCCATGCTTCAGTATTCGGGCGGAGACGCCAGAAAACTGTACAACATACTGGAGCTGGTATCCAACTACGGGGCGGAAGATGAAGAACTGCTCATTACGAATGAAATAGTTACCCGGCGGGTGCAGCAAAATATCGCCCGCTATGACAAAGCGGGAGAACAACACTACGACATTGCCTCCGCCTTCATCAAATCGATCCGGGGCAGTGACCCCAATGCAGCAGTATACTGGCTGGCCCGGATGATCGAAGGCGGCGAAGATGTCAAGTTCATCGCCCGCCGGATGGTCATTGCCGCCGCAGAAGACATCGGGCTGGCAAACCCCAATGCCCTGCTTATGGCGACTACCACATTCCAGGCCGTGCAGGCCGTCGGGCTGCCCGAAGCCAGAATAATCCTGTCGCAGGCCGTCATTTACCTGGCCACCTCTCCAAAGAGCAATTCGGCCTACCTGGCTATCAGCGAAGCCCAGTCGCTCGTCCGAAAATCCGGCAACCTGCCCGTTCCACTCCACCTGCGAAATGCACCTACCCAATTGATGAAGGAACTGAACTACGGCGCCGGCTACAAATACGCACACGATTTCCCGGGCAACTTCGCCTTCCAGGAATTCCTGCCCGAAGAAATAAGCGGCGCAACCTTGTTCAAACCTCAGAAAAACCCGGCAGAAGAAAAAATCAGACAAAACCTCCAGCACTGGTGGAAAAACAAATACCCCTACTAACCCACGATTTCAATCGTGGGTACACACCCCTATGCACTATAATCGTGGGTACACACCCCTATGCGCTACGGCCGTGGGTACACACCCCTATGCACATACGGTAGCGCCTCCCCTCCCCCTAACCCACGATTTCAATCGTGGGTACACCCCCGTAGGCACTATAATCGTGGGCGCCCACCTCCGCCCCAGCAATGGGCGCAAACAGGGTAAAGTATATCCTTGACGGCGGGCATAAAAAAAGGCCGCACCTGATAGCGACGGCCTTGTACAATAATTATAATCCCATGAACATATCCAAAATAAAAAAGTCAAACCGGGGGCAATCCACCTTAACACCTGCCTCCTGTTCAAAACCTAAGGCGGCTCCCTTATGGGTGATGCCGGGATCAGGAAAAAATAGCAAGCCGTCCGTCTGAAACGGACGACTCACTACTAACAAATTATAATCCCATGAACATATCCTTGTTTTGTGGGCGGGCGCCTTTCGCCTGCCGGAATCGTGCTGCACTTACCTTTCTTCCACAGTACAAATATTCAACAATAACCAGGGGTATACAAATACAAAATTAAAGCTTTGTGAAAAAAAACACGAAAGCTTTTTAAAAGTAAAAAAGACACATTCTTTTTCTAAAGAATTACTTACAAATATTTTTTTTAAAAAAATGACCGAATCAGTGAAAAATAAAACACAAAAAAGGACAAAAAAAAAGCCGCACAACGTATGTGCGACTCACTAGCAATGATTATAATTCCACGAATATTAAAAAGCAATGAATGTCAGTGTTGATAAAGTAACGATTTTTCAATTAACAATATTACTGAATATTCAGTAATATAAGAAATTTTTTTACGTTTATTTAAATTCTGTAAATGTGGGCCGCCCGCCTGATGCCGGCGGCTCACGTTTTTTTACCGGATTACCTCAAATTTCTTGTTGATCACCCCCGAAGGCGTGAAAACGCTGAGGAAGTACATGCCGTTTTTCAGTTGGCTTACCGGCAATTGCATCCGGCGGGCAAGCACCTTGCCGGTATCGTAATGCCGGCGCCCATCCAGCCCGTAAATTACCGCGCGCTCAAACTCCTGCCCGCCATTGAGGTGCAGGTTGATGAAGCCGAGGTTGGTGGGGTTCGGATAAACCTTGAGCAGATCAGGCTCTGCAACGGGGTCGGCCACGCCTTCCCGCGGAATGACCCGGATGGTATATTCAGGGATTTCCACTCCATAGGCCAGGCCGCTGCCGTTCATCACTGTTCCCATGCCGCCACCGACTGTCAACAGCAGGCCCTCGGCCCCGGGGCGGAAGCCGTCGAGGTCATCCGATATGATGAAACTAACTGCTCCGACTTCTCCATGCCCGCTTGCCGAAATGCCGTTGGTGCGCGTGAAGCCCACATCCACCAAGCCGTTCTGGTTGTTCTTAGACATTTGCAGCATCGGCGAATTATAAGCTAACCAACTGCCGCTGCTGAAGTTGACGGACACGCTGCCCGGAAGAATGAAAGCCGGGTCGTACTGGAATGGGAAGGTAAAGCCGTAAATGTTCCTGGCGGGGGAAGCTTGGGAACCCATCAACATCGTCAGTTCCACCAGGTCACCCGGGCTGGCGAAGATATCGCCCTGCATGACTATGGGATACTGGAAGAAGGGTATCTTCACCGAAGTCATGGAGTGGGTATTCCCGTAGAACTGGCTGATTGCCAGGGTATCCAGGCCCGTGATCAGGCTGTCCCCATCCGTGTCCAGGTGTTTCAGGTCGATAGAAGATTGCTGAAAGGGGTCGTTCCAGTTGTCTCCATATTGGCCGTACCAGACATTGAGGTTGACTTCCGAGCGCGGTATCCCCACCTCACCCATATTGAGCCCGAGCGGAAGCAGGTCTTCGATGTTCACCGCACCGTCGAAGTTCGTGTCGCCGGGCCAGACGCAGTCGTCGAAACACATCGGGCCGGAGCCGTCACCCAGGTCGAGGATATCGACGTATATCTTGACGGTTTTCTGATAGCTGCAGGCCCCGTTGGACAGCACGCAGTACTCCAGCTCGAAATCATCCGTTCCGCTGTCGACATTATCGTTTGGCACGTACAGTATGAGGTTGTATCCCGTGACCTGCTGCCCGTTGATGACCGTATCGACATTGCCCTCCAGGAAAGTAACCGTGCCAAGTTCAGCCTGAGCCTCGATAGTAAAGGAAAACTGGCTGATGGGCACGCTGTAGCCCACGACGAGCGGCGTCTTCTTGGGAGTGCTCATGTAGAATGAAGCTGCCGACGGTTCGTAGCTGCTCACGAAAACGTACACGGTGGCCGTTTCGACATTGCCCGGCGTATTCGGCGGACAGGTAGAGTAGGTAAACCAGTCAACGCCTGTAAAGCCTGCAGGCGGCGTATAACGGACCACTCCCTTGACATCCTGGCCGGCTATATATCCCACTGTCCCGTACTGGGCGGCGCTCGTCACATAAAAACAACTGGAGTTGACGCCGTAATAGTCGTTGGCCAGCACGTTGAATTCCCGCTCACCGTCAAAGGGCGTCATATAGAACTGGTCGTCAAAGGCAAAGCCATTGTCTCCCAGGTTCAGCACCCGGACTTCCACGACCTTGTCCACGCCATTGTATTCGAAATTGATATAGTCATTACCCACGTAGTTGGGGTTGGGCGTATATACCGGAACATAACCCGAGTCGTCATACACCCCATTGGCAGGAGAGCCCGTCAATACGTATTCGGCGGGCACGAAGACATTCTGAGGTTTGTTCTTTTTGGTGAATATCCGCATTGTATCCGCCACCGAGGCGCTTTGCCCGAGCACGATCACGCTAACCGTGCCGTTGTCACAGGCGCCCAGGTCGTCACAAACGGCATAATTCAGGTATGCGATGCCTTCAAAACCGGGTGCAGGCGTAAAGGTGACCGTGGAATCTGCCGGGTTCATCGTTGCCGACCCGTTGTTTACCAGCGGGATGCTTTTCAGGATGAGCACGCCGTTGGTCGTGGAGTCGTTCTGCAGAACATTTATCGTAACGGGAGAACCTGTGGTAGTCGTTGCGTTGTCGTGAACGGCCACGACGTTGGAGGGCGCAACCGTGAAATGGTATTCGCGGTAAACAAAAGTAATGGCGCTGCCTGTAGTCTTCCAGACCCGGAAGCGGACAACGTCCTGCCCGATAAAATCGGGAGCCGGAGTATAGGTGAAATTGAAGTGGTGCTCGGGGTTTTCCGGATAGCTGACCGTACCGTGCTGAGGGCTGATCAGGAGGTTGGGGTTGTTCGGCTGGGATATGAACGTGTCCCTGTAAACCTGCCCCTGAAACAGGCTAACGTCAATGTTCTGGGCAAATCCCCCCAGGGGAATTCCCAGCGCCAGCAGCAGGGTGAAGAAAATTTGCCTTCGTAGAGATACATTCATGGTTCGTGGATTTTAAAATCATTGCTAATTCAAAGAGGCTAATCATTGCTTATTTCAGGGCAAAATACAACATTTCTCCGGTAATTACGATAATTTTTTTGAGCTGTTTCAAAATACAGCTTATTTTTCCGGCGGAGCCCCGGGGGAAAATAACTTATTCTCAGGCCTTTAGCCGAGGGGGGGGGAAACGGCTCCGAAAAAATTACCTGATTTTGGGTATCCGGAGGCATTCGACGGACAAAAATAAAACAATATTCTAATATGTACAATAGCAAATTGTACTCCATCCTGGAACATTTCGACAAATACGAACAGAACCGCTGCCGGAAGTATATTCAGTCTCCCTACTTCAACCGGAGCGAAGAACTGATGGCCCTATATGAAATCTTTCTCGACGCCATCAACAACAAGAACCCGGACCTTCTTGAAAAGGGCCGGATATGGGATGCCATACAACGAGAGAAACCGTACGACGATGTCCGCTTTCGGAAATACTGCTCCGACCTGCTTAAACTGGTGGAGGGCTTCCTGGCCCAGCAGACCTTTGAAACCAGGCCGCTTCAGCAGGCCGCCTACCTGATGGAGGCAGTGGGCAAGAAAAAGGTGCCCGAACTGTACAGCTCAGCTATGCGCACTGCCCGCCGGCTTTCAGAGAAACAACCTTACCGCTCGGCGGCCTATTACTACCACCAGTACAGCATCGAACAGAACTACTACAACCTGACGGAATTCGAAACCAAACGCTCGGACAGGACCAACATCGAAGACATCGCAAATAACCTGGATATTTTTTACCTCGCAGAAAAGCTTCGGATTTTATGTGCTGCCATCACCCAGCAAACTTTCGTGTCTCATAATTATGAACTCCTCTTCGTAAAGGAAATCATTCAGCATGTCAATAACATCGACTTTGAAAAACACCCTCCGGTCGCATTGTACTACCAGATATACCTGACGCTTACAGAAGCAGAAAAAGAAGAACACTACTACCGCCTGAAATACCTGCTGGATAAATATTCCCTGAAGTTTCCTCCCAATGAGGCCAAAGATGTGTTGTACATGGCCGCACAAAATTACTGCATCAGGAAAATCAACCAGGGAAACCACAGCTTTACCAATGAGCTGTTCCTTCTTTATCAGGACCTCATTGATAAAAAAATCCTTTTTACGGAAGGAGAGCTCTCTCCATGGTATTTCAAAAATATTGTGAATATCGCCCTTCGCCTCGGAAAGTATTCCTGGGCGGAAAACTTCATTAACACCTATGCCGAAATGCTGCCTGAATCCTTCAGAAGCAATGCCGTAACTTACAACCTGGCTCAGGTTTACTTCTTCCAGAGGCAATATGACAAAGTGCTCGAACAGCTCCGAAATGTCGAATATGAGGATGTGGCATACAACCTGGGGTCCAAAGCCATGCTCCTGGCCACTTATTACGAAACAGAGGAAATCGAGCCTTTACATTCCCTCTTCGACAGCTTCCGGGCCTTCCTGAACCGCCATAAGGATATTCCCGTCAATCGCAGAAAAAACTACGCGAACCTGATCAAATTCACCAAAAAACTCACCCGCACTATGCCCGGGGATAAAAAGGCCATCGATAAGCTCAAAGAAGAAATCCAGGCTACCCGAAATATCGCCAGCGTCAACTGGCTCAAGGAAAAAATCGCCGAACTGGAGTGATGCAGCCCGGGCCGGGGTTTTCAGGTTTCCAGGGAGAGCGCATTTGGCCCTAACAGGGGCCTGGAGCTTTCTAAATGCCCGCCAAACGGCGCATTGACGCAATGACTTACAGGCGCACCGGCATGCTGCCTAACCTTCCGCCAGCACCCTCACAAAATCCAGCGAGCTGAGCATGCCAACCAGCCGGCCTTTATCCAGCACCACCAGATGATGCACATTCCGGAGCAGCATTTCCCTGGCGGCATCCTGCAGGCTGGTTGCCGGGCTGACGGAAAAGACGGGCCTGGCCATCACTTCCCCCAGGCCGATGCTTTCATCAGGCAGCCCCATGATGTCGTCTGTGGTGACGATGCCCCTCACCTCCCCGTCAAGGCCGACTACGGGGATACAACTGACCCCCTTGCGCTCCATCAGTTCACGGGCATAAGCGGCGTCACTTTCAACAGTAGTGGCCACAACCGGGCTCACCATGAAATCACTGACTTGCATATACTTCTTTTTTAAAAGGCTGTAAGACGGGCCCTGGCCCGCGGTATTCCAAATCCGCGCCATGGGGCCACAGCCCCGGTTTCCTGCCAAAGTTCCCAAAGGAGAAAGCCCAGGCCGCTTTCCCTGCAAACAGCAGCAGCAGCCTGGGCTTAACCCCGGGGGGCCTGTACGTTACATACTGGCCGATTTCATGTCAAGGCCTGTGCTCAGCAGCTATCGACGCCGGCCAGCACCTTTTCTCTGATGTTCGCCCCTTCCTTCACCATAGCCTGCGCAGCTACCAGGCGGGCGATCGGCACCCGGTATGGCGAACAGCTCACGTAGTTGAGCCCGCTGCGGTGGAAGAACTCGATGGAAGCCGGGTCGCCTCCGTGTTCGCCGCAAACGCCCATCATCAGTTCGGGCTTGGTCTCGCGGCCGCGTTTGACAGCCGTCTGAACCAGTTGCCCGACGCCGTCCTGGTCAATGGTCCGGAAGGGGTCGGCGTGCAGAATGCCCTTTTCAAGGTAAATGGGCAGGAATTTGCCGACGTCGTCGCGCGAGAAGCCCATCGCCATTTGTGTCAGGTCGTTGGTGCCGAAGGAGAAGAAATCGGCGCACTTGGCCAGGTTGTCCGCCACGAGCGCAGCCCGCGGCACTTCAATCATGGAGCCGATCTTCAGCGGAATGGAATCCCCTCTTTCCTTGAAGACTTCCTGAGCAACTTCGCGGATGTAGTCCCGCTGCATCTTCAGTTCGTTGCCGACCGTGGTCAGGGGAATCATGATTTCCGGGTCCACCTTTACGCCTCTGGCTTTGAGGTTCAGTGCAGCTTCAAGGACGGCGCGCACCTGCATGGCCGAGATCTCGGGATAGGTATTGGCCAGGCGGCAGCCGCGGTGGCCCAGCATCGGGTTTATTTCCTGCAGTTCCTCGATATGTTCCTTGATGCGCTCTACCGGTATGCCCATGTCATCCGCCATGAACTGAATGGCTTCTTCCGTGTTGGGCAGGAATTCATGCAGCGGCGGGTCGAGCAGGCGGATGGTGACAGGCAGGCCTTCCATGGCTTCGAGCAGGCCTTCAAAGTCCTCGCGCTGATAAGGCAGGAGCTTGGCAAGGGCATCCTTGCGCCCGGCTTCGTCTTCGGCCAGGATCATCTCCCGAACGGCGACGATGCGGTCGCCCTGGAAGAACATGTGCTCGGTGCGGCACAGCCCGATGCCCGTGGCGCCGAAATTGCGGGCGGTAAAGGCATCTTCGGGGGTGTCGGCATTGGCCCTGACCTTCAGGCGGGCATACTGGTCGGCCAACCCCATGAGCCTTCCGAAATAACCGCTGAGAGATACCTGGCGGGTCGGCAGCTTGCCTTCAAATACCTGCCCGGTCGTGCCGTTGAGGGAGATCCAGTCGCCTTCCTTAAAAACCGATCCATTGACGGAAAGGGTCTTGGCATTATAGTCGATATGCAGGGCGCCGGCGCCGGAAACGCAGCACTTGCCCATGCCGCGCGCAACCACGGCGGCGTGTGAGGTCATGCCGCCCCGGCTGGTCAGAATGCCTTTGGCGTAGTTGATGCCCTGAATGTCTTCAGGCGATGTTTCCTTGCGGACCAGAATGACGGCTTTGCCTTTCTGAGCCCACTCGACGGTTTCGTCAGCGAAGAATACGATCTGCCCGGTGGCAGCGCCGGGGGATGCCGGCAAACCTTTGGTAATTTCTCTGGCTTTGGCTTCTGCTTCAGGGTCGAATACAGGGTGCAGCAGTTCATCAAGTTTGCCGGGTTCTACCCGAAGAAGGGCTTCTTTCTCATTGAGCATGCGCTCATCAATCATTTCCATGGCGATGCGCACCATGGCCTGGCCTGTGCGCTTGCCGTTGCGGGTTTGAAGCAGCCACAACTTGCCCTGCTCGATGGTGAACTCCAGGTCCTGCATATCCCGGTAGTGGTCTTCCAGTTTTTGCTGGATTTCGTCCAGTTCGTAGTACAGGCCAGGCATAGCTTCTTCCAGCGAAGGATACGACGTTCTGCGTTCTTCTTCCGGTACGCCTGCCAGTTTGGCCCAGCGCTGAGAGCCTTCCTTAGTTACCTGCTGCGGTGTGCGGGTACCGGCCACCACGTCTTCGCCCTGGGCATTGATGAGGTATTCGCCTGTAAAGACGTTCTCGCCGGTGGCGGGGTCGCGGGTAAAGGCAACGCCGGTGGCGGAATTGTCGCCCATGTTGCCGAACACCATGGCCTGCACGTTGACAGCGGTGCCCCAGTCGGCGGGAATGCCATGCAGCGCGCGATAGTGAATGGCCCGGGCGTTCATCCAACTGTCAAATACCGCCGTGACGGAGCCCCACAGTTGTTCCCAGGGATCCTGCGGGAAGGCGCGCCCGGTGCGCTTTTCGATCAGGCGGCCAAAGCGGCTGCACAGTTCTATGAGATCCCCCGTGGTGAGGTCGGTGTCCACTTTCACCCCTCGCTCTTCCTTGAGCTCATCAATGATTACTTCAAAGGGGTCATCGTCTTCTTTGTTCTCGGGTTTCAGGCCCATGACGACATCACCGTACATCTGGATGAAGCGGCGGTAGGAGTCCCAGGCAGCGCGCTCGTTGCCGGTTTTCCTGGCAAAGCCTTTCACGACGACATCATTCATGCCCAGGTTGAGCACCGTATCCATCATGCCCGGCATGGAAGCTCTGGCGCCGGAGCGGACGGAGAGCAACAGCGGGTTGTCGGGGTTTCCGAATTCTTTGCCGGTATCCCGCTCCACAGAGCGGACGCCTGCCCTGACCTGGCTGTCCAGAAGCTGGAGCACTTCCTGTTTGCCCTTCTTGTAATAGTGGGCGCAGGCTTCGGTGGTTATCGTAAATCCTGGAGGCACCGGCACGCCAATGAGGTTCATCTCCGCCAGGTTGGCGCCTTTGCCGCCCAGCAGTTCTTTCATCTTTGCATTTCCTTCGGCTTTTTTGTCGCCAAAGGTGTAAACATATTTTACGTCATTCATGGTGAGAAGATTTTTCTGGCAGTAATCCTTACGGCTGATACTCAGCACTGATCGAGGGTAAAGGTAGGTACAACACTGCCCCGCCGGGATGATATTTCTCAACCTGCAGGCTAATATTCATCACCTTGAACGGCGAAAAAACCTGAGAAAAGTCAGGGCTTTTGTCACAGCAATTCCACCTCCATCCACACCGGTTGGTGGTCGGAGAAGCGGAACTGCTGGTCTATTCCCCTTATGGTTCGGAGCTTTATATTGGGAGAGGTGAGGAAAAAGTCGATGATCGTGACAAATGAAGTTCCGGCTTTATATGGCGTGCGGACTTTTCGGTTGGTTGGCAATCGCGGGTCGTAGGCCCAGTGCCAGCCCTCGGGGGCCCAGTCCGGCTCGATATTGATCTGGCTGTACCCCTGCGTATTTCCGGGCATGAAACCATCGAACCTAAAGAATGGCGGGCAAAGGTTCCAGTCGCCTCCCACGACGACATAGTGGCCTTTTTCATATTCCGCCAGGATCAGCTCCCTCAGGAAGGCCATTTGCTGCTTTTTCAGGGCCCCATCGGCATCATAGGCCGAGAGGTGGATATTGGCCACCACCAGCTGCCGCCCATTGGCTACCGCAAAGCGGTGCAGAGCCACGCAACGGTCGAGTTCGAAAATGCGGGTAGGCCAATTGAAATAACCCGGCATCTGCAGCCGGGCCGACTCCAGGGGCTGGAAACGGGAATAGGTGGCCAGCCCGCTCAATACCTCGCCATAGGCATTCCAGGGTTCCAGGAGCGGGATGGGCACCCTCGAAACCTTGTAATTGGGAGCGAAAAATGCGCTGTAACCAGGCAGGGCCTGTTTCAGTTCTTCAAACTGGTTGATGCAGTAACTGCGCTTGGCCCGGAAATCGACTTCCTGGAACAGGAAAAAATCCGAGCGCGTTGAACGGACGAATAAGGTATCGCCGGCAATGTTTTTCTCCACCAGTTCCCGCGGGCTGCGAACCATGCGGCCGCCTGAGAAAAACAGGCTTCCGTGGTCGTAAAAAAAATCGGACTCCTCCCCCAGCCCGCCATAACCGAGGTTCCAGATGGCAAAGGACAAAATGCTGTCCCTTATCTCCGGCTCAGGCGACTCCTGGAATGCTTCGAGCCGGGTTTCAGCCTCCGGCTTCCAGTCGCCTGCAGTGCCATGAGCCAAAACCAGCCCCAGGTACGCCAGCACCAGCGCCAGGCAAATGAACAGAATGCGGAAACCCAGTTTTACGCCTTTGGACAAGACCATGTTTTTTCCAGATTTTGAATGCCAGCAATGAAGAACACCGGCTCAGAACCCCAGCATATCTTTCATTCCAAATACGCCCTGCCGCCCGACCAGCCAGCGGGCTGCTTCCAGGGCGCCCCGGGCAAAGCCCTCCCTGCTATGGGCTTCATGGCGGATGGTAATGGAATCGATGGCGGAGCTATAGGAAACCTGATGCGTGCCCGGAATATTGCCCTCCCGCCGCGAACGGATGAGCAATTCCCCCTGCCCGGCGGGCGCCTTCCCCACCCACCTTTCCTTGCCCGGCAATTGTTCCAGCAGGGCCTCGGCCAACGTTATGGCCGTGCCGCTGGGGGCGTCGAGTTTTTGGGTATGGTGTATTTCCTCGATTTCAACGCCATATTGGGGCCGTTGCGCTATCAATTGCGCCAGGTATCGGTTGAGGGCAAAAAAAATGTTCACGCCAATGCTGAAATTGGAAGCGTAAAACAGGGCGCCGCCCAGGCGGTTGCACAGCATCTGCGCCTCTTCCAGCCGGTGCAGCCAGCCGGTTGTTCCGCAAACGACGGGCACGCCAGCCTCCAGGCAAAGGCGGATATTGCCGAAAGCATGCTCCGGGCGGCTGAATTCAATAGCCACATCGGCAAGCTGCAGCGCCCCGGCAGTGAGGGCCGCCGCACCAGTGGAATCCACCCTCAAAACCACCTCCGCTCCGGCGCCCTCCGCCAGGCCATCGATGGCCCGCCCCATTTTTCCGTATCCCAGTAAGGCAATTTTCATGGCAACTATTTAGGTGGAACGCGGGCCTGCGGCCCGCGAAATGATAATCAAAGCACAAAAAGGCTTTGCCTCTACCGCTGGCCGCAGGCTCCCTTTCCAGATAATGCCGTCAGGGAGCCCAAAGCAGTTGCTTTTGCCGCCGGCTTTCCATTTCAATCCTGCTGCTCCAGCATCTTTTTCAAATCATTGAGCTTCATCATACATTCGATCGGCGTCATATTGTTGATGTTCAGTCCGAGCAGGGCTTCCTTCAGTTTGCCGGCAACAGGGTCCACCGTTTCAAAGATGCTCAGCTGCAGGGCCGCCGTGGAAATGGCCGCCGTATCCGCTTTGGCGGTTCTGGGGCTTTCTCCTGCGCCGTTGCCCTCATTGCCGATCGACTTCTGCTCCAACTCGGTGAGGATGTGCCCGGCGCGCTCCACGATGCTGCGCGGCATGCCCGCCATCTTGGCCACGTGGATGCCGAAGCTGTGCTCGCTCCCCCCCGGCGCCAGCTTGCGCAGGAAGATAACCTTGTGGCCGGCCTCTCTGGTCGATACGTGGTAATTCCTGATCCGGGGAAACTTCGGGGCCAGTTCATTGAGTTCGTGGTAGTGGGTGGCGAAAAGGGTCTTGGGCCGCGCCGGGCTGTTATGCAGGAACTCGGCGATAGACCAGGCGATGGAAATGCCGTCGTAGGTGGCCGTTCCTCTGCCGATTTCATCCAGCAAAATGAGGCTCCGCTCGGAAATATTGTTCATGATGCTGGCCGTTTCATTCATCTCCACCATGAAGGTGGATTCGCCCAGCGAAATATTGTCGGAAGCCCCCACCCGGGTGAACACCTTGTCCAACAGCCCAAGGCGGGCGCTCTGAGCCGAAACGAAGGAACCCATCTGAGCCATGAGGCAGATGAGGGCCGTCTGGCGCAGGAGTGCCGATTTGCCCGACATATTGGGCCCGGTAATCATGAGTATCTGCTGATCCTCATGGTCGAGGTAAACGTCGTTGGGAATAAATTCCTCATCCAGCGGCAGTTGCTGTTCGATGACGGGATGGCGGCCGCCCTTAATATCCAACACGAGCGATTCGTCCATTTCCGGGCGGCAATAGTTGTTCTTCTGAGCCGCTTTGGCAAAGGCCAGCAGGCAGTCCACCCTGGCGATCAGGCTGGCGTTGTGCTGGACAGGCTGGATGTAGTCGGCCAGGTCCAGCACCAGTTGTTCGAAAAGCTGCTCTTCCAGCAAAAGTATCTTTTCCTCGGCGCCCAGGATTTTGGCCTCCAGTTTCTTGAGGTCGTCGGTGATGTAGCGTTCCGCATTGGTCAGGGTCTGCTTGCGTGCCCATTCCGGCGGCACCATCTTTTTGTATTTGTTGGTAACCTCCAGGTAATAGCCGAAAACGTTGTTGAACCCGATCTTCAGGCTGGAAATGCCGGTGCGCTCCACTTCGGCCTGCTGGATCTCCAGCAGCAATTCCTTGCTGTTGTGCACGATGCTGCGCAATTCGTCCAGTTCCTCGTGGAAGCCATCGGCAATGACGCCCCCCTTGGCAAGGTTGGCCGGCGGGTCGTCCACGATCTGCCTGGCAATGCGCTCCCTGAGCAGTTTGCAGGGGTTGAGCCCCTCGCCTACTTTTTGCAGCTCGGCATTGCCGGCAGCCAGCAGCAGTTCCTTGAGGGGTTCTATAATACCCAGGGCTTTCTTCAGCTGCACGGTTTCCCGGGGGTTGATCTTTCCCAGAGAAGCCTTGGAAATGAGGCGCTCCAGGTCTCCCACCTGCTGGAAATAGCGCTCCAGTTCACCCCTCAACCCGCTGTTATCCAGAAAGTACGACACCACCTCGAGCCGGGCGTTGACCGCAGCCAGGGATTTGAGCGGGAGCACCACCCATTTTTTGAGCAGGCGGGCGCCCATGGGCGAGACCGTGTGGTCGAGAATTTTGATGAGTGGAACCCCATTATCATTATTGCTGTACAACAACTCCAGGTTGCGGATGGTGAAGCGGTCGAGCCAGACATACCGGTCCGGCTGTATGCGGCTGATGGCGCCGAGGTGTTTGAGGTTCTTGTTCTCTGTAGCGGACAGGTAGTGCAATACCGCGCCCGCAGCGACCTGGGCGAGCTCCAGTTCTTCCACCCCGAAGCCTTTCAGGCTCTGTACTTCAAACTGTTCCAGCAGTTTCTCCCGCGCATAATCATAGGTGTACACCCACTCGTCGAGCAGAAAGGTGTAAAATTTATCGCCGAAAATCTTCTCGAAATCCCTGCGCCGGTCTTTGGAGAAAATGACCTCTGATGGCTTGAAGCTCTGAATAAGTTTCTCGGCATAGTCCAGCGGCCCTTCGGTTACCAGGAACTCGCCGGTGGAAATATCCAGGAAGGCCAGCCCGGCCTGGTCTTTCTTTCCCCAGAAAAGGGATGCCAGATAATTGTTGGATTTGTGGTCGAGCAGCTTGTCATCGGCCGCGATGCCGGGAGTGACCACCTCGGTAACCCCCCGTTTGACGATTTTTTTCTGGGGGCTGGGCTTTTCCAGTTGTTCGCAGATAGCCACCCGGTATCCCCCTCTGACCAGCCTGGGCAGGTACATGTCCAGGGAATGGTAGGGAAAACCGGCCAGCTCGATGTCACTGCCGCCGTTGTTGCGCCGGGTCAGGATTATGCCCAGGGCCTGGGAAGCCTTGATCGCGTCTTCGCCGAAAGTCTCATAAAAATCGCCCACCCGAAACAGCAGTATGGCATCCGGGTATTTGGCTTTTACCTTGAAGTACTGCCTCATCAGAGGTGTTACCTTATCGCTCGTGTCCTTCGTATCCTTTGCCAATTTGGATGGTTTTTGCGTTAAGCGGAAGGCTGCCAGGCGCGAAAAAAGCGGCGCTCCCCCCACCTGGACGGCGGCTAACAAAGATAAGCCTAATCGGGAGAAAACAAAAACCGGCTCATCCAATGCCATTCCATTTCAGGGATTGCTTATTTTGCCGAAGCTTTTTTGGTGAAACGAACGAAAAAACAAAACGAAATGAATCTATCAGGACTAGACTGGTCAATTGTTGGCATTTACTTTGCAGTGACGCTGGCCTTCGGGCTCTGGGCTTCCCGCTCGGCCGGAAAGAACGTTCAGGAGTTTTTCCTTTCAGGGCGCAATATGCCCTGGTGGCTGCTGGGTGTATCCATGGTCGCCACCACCTTTTCCGCCGACACGCCCAACCTCGTCACGGGCTTCGTCCGGGAGGGCGGGGTCGCCAAAAACTGGAACTGGTGGGCCTTCCTGCTCACCGGCATGATGACGGTTTTTATTTACGCCAAACTCTGGCGCCGGGCGCATATTCTGACGGACATCGAGTTCTACGAACTGCGCTACAGCGGCTGGGCGGCGGCTTTCCTGCGCGGCTTCCGCGCCCTGTACCTCGGGCTGATATTCAACGTCCTGGTGATGGGCGCCGTCTCGCTGGCTGCCATCAAGTTCGGCTCCATCATGCTGGGCTGGCCGGGCTGGCAAACGCTGCTGATCGCGGGTTCCATCACCTTATTATATAGTGCGTTCGGAGGCCTGCGGGCCGTTATCGTCACCGACTTCATTCAGTTCGTATTCGCCATGGCCGGCTCCATCTGGGCGGCCATATACCTGTTGGGGCTGGAAGAAGTGGGCGGCCTGAGCAATCTCCTGGCCCAGCCGGTGGTGCAGGAAAAACTCCACATGTTGCCCGACCTGAGCAATCCGGACATGTGGGTGCCGCTGCTGCTTGTGCCCCTTGCAGTACAGTGGTGGGCCTCCTACTACCCCGGAGCCGAACCCGGCGGCGGCGGCTATATCGCCCAGCGGATGTTCTCGGCCAAAGATGAAAAACACGCCATAGGAGCCACCCTGCTGTTCAATGTCGCTCATTATGCCCTGCGCCCCTGGCCCTGGATCCTGGTCGCGCTGGCCTCCCTGGTCGTCTTCCCCGAAATCAAGGACATTCATTCCGCTTTCCCCAGCCTATCGGAAAGCAAGCTGGGGCACGACATCGCCTACCCGGCCATGTTGACCCGCCTGCCTTCCGGCCTGCTCGGGCTGGTGGCCGCCTCCCTGATCGCCGCTTTCATGTCAACCATGTCAACCCAGGTCAACCTCGGAGCATCTTACCTGGTCAACGATTTTTATCAGCGCTTCATCAAGCCGGATGCCACCGAAAAACAGCTCGTCCTGGCCGGGCGGCTCTTCACTGCCTTGTCCATGGTGCTGGGCATCGGCCTGGGGCTGATGCTCACCAACGCCACCCAGGCCTTCAACCTGCTGCTGCTGCTGGGCGCCGGTACCGGCATGATGTACATCCTGCGCTGGTTCTGGTGGCGCATCAATGCCTACACCGAAATTATCGCCATGGTGGCTTCGCTCATCATTGCCGCTTATTTTACCTTTTTTCATGACAAAACCGGTTTCCTGCCCCTCGAAGACTGGCAGAAAATCGTCATCGGCGCCATACTGACTACCCTAACCTGGGTTATCTCGGTCTTCTTCACCCCGGAAACCGACCATTCCCGCCTGATCGAATTCTACCGCCGCATCAAGCCGGGCGGGCCGGGCTGGGATAAGGTAATTGCAGAAGCCCATGAGAAAGGGATCGACATCCATAAAGAGCCCGGGCAACTTCCCCTCGAATTCGCTTGTATGTTCATCGGATGCATCACCGTTTACAGCACGCTGTTTGCAACCGGATACTGGATATACGGCCGCACAGGCATGGCCCTGTTCGGCACCGCACTGGCTGCAGGCGGCTCCTATTTCCTTTTTAGGGTCTGGGGAAAACTGCGCACGCAAAAAGCCGAATCCATTTCCTGATCGCCCTCTTTTGATTATATTGCGCCGGCCCGTATTTTTGCCCGCGGTTTCCAACCAAAGGCTTCAGGCATTAGTTTAATTGATAAAAGACAGGATTATGGCTATAATGATAACCGACGAATGCATCAACTGCGGCGCCTGCGAACCGGAATGCCCCAACAACGCCATCTACGAAGGTGGAGTCGCCTGGGCTATTTCGGATGGCACCGAAGTGAAAGGCAATTACGGCCTCTCCGATGGCAGAACTGTTGACGCCGATGCGGAACAGGCGCCCATCTCCGAGGATTTCTATTACATCGTGCCGGACAAATGCACCGAATGCACGGGGTTTCATGAAGAACCTCAGTGCGCCGCCGTCTGTCCCGTCGATTGCTGCGTGCCCGACCCGGAACACGTGGAATCGGAAGAAGTGCTCCTCGCCAGAAAGGAGCGCCTGCACCTCTGAGGGCCGGCGCAAGCCCCGGGAACAACACATCAAGCCACAGGAAGGGCCGGTCCGCAATGGATGGGGAACGGCCCATCCGGTCGAGCGCCGCTATTCCCGGAAAATATTTGGCCAGGGGGTTACCCGCAATCCCAATAACCCCCGCTCTTACAAAAAAGGCAG
>CAUJDW010000043.1 GCA_963169455.1 Bacteroidota bacterium
CTTGGCCATGAACTTGATGCGAAAAGCAACATCCGAACAAGAGGCCTGGGACTTGATTCAAAAGCGACATTTTCTGCGGCAGAAAGATTTGGATAGGTATCAATCTTAAAGTGCCAAAGTAGAATTAAGTTGACGACATTACACCCAATCTCTCGTCACCCCGTCCCCTTAAAGCGCCTCCAGAATATCCAAAATCAGCTCCTCCACGCTCCAAACCGGTGCATTCGTCACCCCAAAGCGGGCCACCATCAGGTTCCTGGAGGGGATCACCACAATCCACTGATCCTGATAACCCTGGAAGGCGAAGGCATCTTCGGGCAGGCGGGGCAGCAGGCGTTCCTCCGGGCCCGCCCCACCGGCATTAAGCCAGATCTGAGCGCCGTAGCGGCCGCCCGGAGCGTGCGGGGTGGGCCTCAGGGAGTAATCCACCCAGCCTTCCGGCAGCACTTGCTCGCCGTTCCACACGCCTTTGTTCTTGTACAGCAGAGCGAAGCGCAGCCAGTCCTTGGGGCTGGCGTAGAAATAGCTGGAGCCGACGAAAGCCCCGCTCTCGCCGTGCTCGAAGATGGCCGTCCTCATGCCCAGTTTTTGGAAAAATTCGTTGTGAGCAAATTGCTCCAGGCTCCGCAGGCTGCCGCCGGTTTTCTCCAGCAGGATCTTGGCCAGTATGTTGGTCGTGCCGCTGGAGTAGCTCCATTGCGTACCCGGCTCCGCGGCCAGGGGTTGGGACAGGGCGTAGCCGCCCATGTCCGGGGAATTATACAGCATCTCCACGGCATCCGACAGGGGGGCGTAGCGCTCGTCGAAGGCCAGGCCGCTTTCCATTCTAAGCAACTGGTCAACGGTAATGGCGCTTCTGTCATCCCCCGCCCAGGCCGGGAAGCCGGGGGGCTGATGGATGTCCAGCCCCTGCGTTTGCACCAGCCGGCCCACCAACGCGCTGGTGATGCTCTTGGAAGCCGACCACGACAAAAGCGGGGTGGTATCGGTAATGCCCGGCCGGTAGTGCTCGGCGATGATCCTGTCCTGATAAGCCACCACAATGGCCAGGGTGTTGAGCCGCTCCTTCGGATTGTCGGCCGTTTCCTGGAATTCCCGGCGGAGGCGCTCGTTCAGCTTGTCGATATCCACATTGTCCGGGATGCCCTGTAAGTCCACCTGGTTGCCGACGGGCCAGAGGGTGTCCTTCAGCACCGGGCGTTCGAAAGGCAGCCCCTGCGCCTGCACCATTAATGCTTCGCGATCCTTGTCCACCAGCAGGGTGCAGCCGCAGCCTTCGCGGTAGACGGCAGTGCTGGGCAAAAACCAGCCGAACAGCCTGACGGTTACCACCTTCTTTTCATAATCCACTTCATGCCGCACCAGACTGAAGATGGGGTTGACCGGCCGGACGAAATATTCCATCGCTTCGTCAGCGTCCTGCCCGGAGTTGAAGGTGTGGGAACAGAGGTATTTGGCGGGATAACCCGTGGCTACCGGCGCCGATTCATTGGCGAAGTAAAAGGTGGCGGCCAGGAGTACAGCTGGGATGGCTGCGGTGTATTTCAGAGGTTTTTTCATTTTTTCAGATTGGTTAGCTTGATGCAATTTTGTCGTGCTTCGGGAATACGGCCTGGTTCATCCTTGTTTTTTGATATAATCTCTCAACTCCTCCGGCAGTTCCGCAGTTGAGGCATTCTTAAGCTTTCGGTTGAAAAAATCCAACACCAGCCGCACAGTCAGTTGATGGTGTTCCTCCCGGTGCGGCGCCGTGAGGAAAGCCAAGGGTATCATCAGTGAGAAATCGGAGAAGCTCATGTGGTTGGCGTAGCGCAGGGTATAGGACTCGTATCCGTTTCTGGCGTAACTTTCGATCCTTCTCGCCCACTCATCGAATAGGAAATCCTGGTACTGCTCGCGGGTGAATTTCCATTCCTTCAGTTCCTTATCGCTCATTTCCTCCGCACTTTTGTTATCCGCCCTCAACTCCATGAAAGGCTGGCCAAAGCCGGTGCGGTAGGCCTCGCCGAAGTAAAAGCCATCCATATTGATGCCTGCCCTGAAGCGCTTGTCGGCCGTAAGGGTGGCCGCCGAGGCGGCGCCGCCGAAGGAGTGCCCGAAAAGCCCTACCTTTTCCAGGTCCAGAAGCTGTCCGAAAGCCAGGGTTCCGGCCTGGCGCATGAGCTCAATCTGATCCAGCACAAAGCGCTGGTCGGCGCTCCATTCCACTATCTTCTCATTGCTGAATGGCCCGTTGGCCATGATGCTGTCAAAAGGCGTGGTGTGGCCCTGGCTGCCGTCCTGAAATACCGTGCCCGAAGCGGCGCCGGTATGCTCGATACTGGCAATAACATACCCCTGGGAAACCAGCTCCGGCAACAGGAAGCTGTTCTGGAAACGGGAGCCGTTGAAGCCATGGGAAAAGATCAGCAGCGGGAAGCGCTCATCGGCGCCGGCCGGTTCGGCGTTCCACTGCACGGGAACAGTAGCGCCGGTGATCTTCCGGATCAGAGGGGCGGGCGCGCCGTACAAGGCCTTCAGGCCCTGCTCCAGTTGGCGGGGGGCCGGCGTGTACGGGCTAGCATCATCCGGTTTTTCCTGAGTGGGATAATAAAACTGCACCAGCAGCCTGCGCCCCTGTCCGGTAGTTGCGCTTACCCGGCTGTCGTCCTGAAGCTCCATTTGAAAAGTTCCTACAGCATAGGGCCCTGACGGCCGGGGGAAAGGCGCCTTGGTAATGGCGGTTAAAGCGGTGGCGGCCACCAGCAGGACGGCTAACCCGAGGATTGCCCATACATTCTTTTTGATTTTCACTTTTGTCATCTCGATTTTGATTTTGGTTAAACGATGACGCAAAAGTGAGCCCTTTCCGCCAGCAGTGCGACCGCCCCGAATAGTTCGTACTCCTTCCCGAAAAACAAGGACGTGCGGGATTCTTAGGGCGTTGCTATTCAGGGCTTTGCACTCTTGAATGCCGAGGGCGTCATACCGGTAAATTTCTTGAAAGCCGCATTGAAAGTCGATTTGGAATTGTAGCCGAAGTCGAAGGCGATGGACAAAATGGTCAGGTGAGACCGCGCCGGGTCGTGAATCGCCTGTTTGATATCCTCCACCCGGTGGCGGTTGATCAGGTCATAAAAGCTGGTGTCCCGGTACTTGCTCAGCACTTCGGAAATCTTGTGCGGGAACACCCCGATATCTTCCGCCATGGACCCGAGGGTAAGGTTTGGGTTGAGATATCCTTTAGCGGCTATAAAAGCCTCTATTTTGGCGCTGATTTCGGCGGCCTCCTCCGGCCTCATACCGCTTTTCTCGTATTTCGGCCCATCCTCCACCACGGCTTCGAGGCTTTCGGCAGCGGCGCGGCTGCCGGCGTAGTCGAACAAGGTATGCTGGTGAAAGGCGTAAAAGGAGATAGTGAGGATGAAAACCGAAAGCATCCCCAGGTTCAGCAGGGTCAGCTGGTGCTGATAATCCGGGTGTCGCAGGGCGGCTACATAGAGCAGCAGGGAAATGGCCACGAGGAATATAAATGCCCCCAGCATATAATTCAGCCAGGCCAAATCTTTGCCCATCAGGTCGGCAAAGGCCCGTTCGACTTTTGCCCGGTGGCGCCGCAGCGCCATGAAAGACAGGTGCACGTAAAAAAAGAGGTGCAGAAATTTGAACAAACCGATGGCGACGGAAAAGCCCGAACTGTACACAGCCTGAAGGCTGGCCGGGGAAGTGGCTCCGCTTACCTGCTGTGTGTAAAACACGGCCAAAACCGGCAGATAAAGCAAAAAAACCAGGGTGTGGAGGAGGTAATCTCCGCCCTTCAAATGATGGGTGAAGCTCCGGATATACAGGTAAAACGACGGCCCGATGAGCAGTATGAGAGGGTCGACGAGCAAGGAGCCAAGGGGTTCGCCCAGCCACTCATTGAGCATCGGCCCGGAAATGACCGCCGTGATGAGCAGGACAAACATGCCGATCAGCCAGGCGTTGTTCCGCTTGCTGGCCGACTTGTATATCAACAGGATGGACAATAAAAGGCCCTGGCTCAGGCCCGCGACCAGAAAATAATGCATGCTGATCCGTTCTACAGGTTCGGGCAAATTTAGGAAAAGCTGCTTGAAAAGCCTCCCCCTCCCCTCGCCTGGGCCTGCAAAACCTGCCTGGCATGGTGTTTCTCGAATGAACTAATCAATAGCTAATTTATTTCACCTTATCCATATTTGCCTCCTCAAAAAGCCGTTGGTAATCTTCATTTTTGAACTTAATATCCAGAGACGTCAATTTGACAGGGAAAGTCATCTCCTTATAAAGGCTTCCGATGAAATAACCCAAAACGCCACCTATAGCCAGCCCCGCGTATGGATTATCCATGATTGACCCAATAAACATCCCTATCAGGGCTACTCCTGCGAGAATGGCATATTTGAGAAAGTTAATCAACCTTATTTTGTAAGCACATTTCCGGCAAACCGGAACAGAAAACCTTGTAGTCGTCCCCTGCACGTATGACCCCTCAAACTCCTTGATTTCGATAAAAGAATCGTAAGGTTCCATACAGGAACAACACCGAAGTGGAAGATTATACGAATTCGTCATGATATGAGGATTTAAGAAAACCTTCCAACCTTCCGACCTTCCGACCTTCCTGATGCAACCCCGACACACCCGATTGACCCGATTGACCCGATTGACCCGAAAAACCCGACCAACCCGACCAACCGTCAGGGAAACTGGGTGACGAGGTGAGCCTGATGCAACCCCGACACACCCGATTGACCCGATTGACCCGAAAAACCCGACCAACCCGACCAACCGTCAGGGAAACTGGGTGACGAGGTGAGCCTGATGCAACCCCGACACACCCGATTGACCCGATTGACCCG
>CAUJDW010000044.1 GCA_963169455.1 Bacteroidota bacterium
CCCTACCCTGAGCCGCCCTCATCGTAGGTGAGTACCCCCACCCTGAGCCGCCCTCATCGTAGGTGGGTACCCCCGCCCTGAGCCGCCCTCATCGTAGGTAGGTACCCCCATCCTGGGTACACGCAGCGCCACTTCCGGAAAAAGCGGAAGTGGCGCTGCGTTTTTTTGCCAGGGCTTCCCCGGGGAAAGGCGGTGCATCGATCCCGTATCAGGAGTAAATAAATATTAAAAATGCGTCAACCGCCGGAACATCCCGGCCGTTTTTTACGTATTTAATAAATAAGATTCCCTGCAGTGCCAATCCCTTCTGGCTAATTTTTTCCCAAACAATCCCCCCTTCGCTTTACGGCTTTTACCCCACCCAATTGATTGAACGGAAACCGGTATAAGTGCCGCCGGCTTTTGCGGAGAGGCATCGCAGCGCCCTACCCCTGATTAGGATTAGGGAGGAAGGCTTTCCGGTTTCCTGAATCCAGCATTCGTTAACAAGGGAATCTTAACCAAAAAAATGATCATGGAAAAAATCGACCAGGCCTTCAAAAGAGTGCTCTTCTCAGGGCTGCTCCTGGCTTGTGTGGGAATGCTCGCCCCGCACCTGGCCTTTGGGCAAACGGAAAACGGAGCTTCGGGCCTCAGCAAGAGCGGCGAAGGCCCGGGCCGGCCGGCCTTCAGCGAAAGGGCCCCCTGCCCAGGAGATGACATACCCCCCACGGTTTACTGCCGGAACATCACGGTGCAGTTGAATTCGGCAGGCACTGTTACCATCGTTGGAGAACAGCTCAACAACGGTTCTTACGACAATTGCGCCATCGCCTCTTTCACGGCAACGCCCGGCACATTCGACTGCGGTGATGTGGGCGCCAACCCGGTAACGCTCACCGCTACCGATGAGAACGGCAACAGCGCCTCCTGCCAGGCTACGGTGACAGTACAGGACGTCATCCCGCCGCAGGGCTCGAGTATGAGCGGATTTGCAGCCAGCTATTACGATGGTGTGGAATTTGATGTTTTTGCGGCTTCCGACAATGTGCCATTCATCAATTTCAACTGGGGCCCGGGTTCGCCCTATCCCGCTTTGCTGGGCCTCGACCTGTTCTCCATCCGTTATCAGGGCTCAACTTTTGTTCCCGTTACGGGCAATTATACCTTCCACGCCGCTACCGATGATGGGCTGCGCCTATACGTCAACAACCAGCTGATCATCGACGAGTGGAACCCGCAGGTGGGCAATTTCTCAGCTACGATTTTCCTCACCGCCGGTTCGCCCGTACCGGTCACGCTGGAATACAATGAATACGGCGGCAATGCAGTGGTCAGGCTGGAGTGGGAGTCGGCAGCGGCCGGCATCCCGCGGCAGGTGTTCGTTCCCATGGTGGCCGGCCTTTGCCAGGATGTCACCGTTCAGCTCGGTTTAACCGGGCAGGCCACCGTTTCCCCCCTTGATATCGACCCGGGCTTTACCGACAATTGCGGAATCGCCAGCAGAACCCTCCTCCCCAATACCTTTGACTGTTCGGATGTCGGGCCCAACGCGGTGAAATTCACCGTCACCGACATCAACGGCAACAGTTCCAGTTGTAACGCCACGGTATTCGTAGAAGCCGGCCCTGGCATGCCGCCTCCATGGGCCAGCCAGAATATCGGCAACCCCGGCCCGGGCAATACCTACTCGTTTGCCGCCTGTACCCTGCCGCCAATGTTTACCATAGGGGCAGGCGCTGCCAACAACAGCATAACAACCGACAATATAGCCTTCATACAGCGGGAAATATGCGGCGATTTCCAGTTCACGGTCAAAGTGGAAAGCATCACGCCCAACGGCTACGCCGGGCTGATGGCCCGCGAGAGCTCCGCTGCAGGCAGTAAACAGGTAGGCCTGTATTCCAACCGGTCAAACCTCGTCCGCTGGGAAAGCCGCGTGGCCACCAACGCGGGCAAAGCGGCTAACTTCTTCCAGAAGCCCCTGCCTTACTGGCTCCGCCTGGTCAGGCAGGGTAGTTGGTTCTACGCTTACTACTCCTACAATGGGGTTAATTTCTCCATTGTGACAGCCCGGCCTGTGCCCATGAATTCCTGCATCAAAGTAGGTATGGCGGCCTTCACCAACATCCCGGGCTCGACAGCTTCGGCAGTCTTCAGTAACCTGCAGCTCCTCGGCTCCGGGCCGGGCATCCTGCAATTGCCGGATACGGAAGCGGCACAGGCAGGCATCGGCCGCACCATCAGCTTGTTCCCCAACCCGGCGCGGGATATAGTGACGGTGGAGATGGGGGTTACCCTCAACCCCGGACTGAAGTCCGGGGATAGATGTCCGACGGTGCTGCGCCTGCTCAACGAGCTGGGCCAGCTGCTCGAAGAGCGCCGCCTCGATGATGCCGCCGAGCGCCTCGAATGGAACGTCAGCCAGCTGCGCCCGGGCCTGTACTTCCTGGAAATCATCGAAGAAGGATGCGCCCCACAGCTGCTCCGCTTCGTCAAGGCCCCCTCCTAACCCACGATTTCAATCGTGGGTAGATAGGTGGGTACCCCCCGGCCTGAGCCGTCCTCATCGCAGGTGGGTACCCCCCGCCCTGAGCCGCCCTCATCGTGGGTGGGTACCCCCCGCCCTGAGCCGCCCTCATCGCAGGTGGGTGCCCCCCGCCCTGAGCCGCCCTCATCGCAGGTGGGTGCCCCCCGGCCTGAGCCGTCCTCATCGCAGGTGGGCGCCCCCTATCACGGGTACCCCCCAAGCGCGGTAGGAGCCCACCGCCCAACGACAGCGCCACTTCCCGAAGCAGGGAAATGGCGCTGTCGCCTTATACCGATGAACCCGTTCTTTTTTTCGACTAAATAAAAATTCGTCAGGCAACCTATGGGGGGAGCTGTACGTTTTTTACATCGAATTGAAGAGAACAATCGAATCATGATACAACAAGTCATATCTCATCCAACACTTGCGGCCATGGAAAAACAGATCATTGACCATATCAGCTGGCGGCTCAACCTTCCCCCGACGAGCATACATCCCTATACCCACCTGGAAGACGACCTGCATCTCGATGCCGTCGATATCCTTCTGCTGATCGCCGAGCTGGAAAACCGGTTCAACATATACCTGTCCAACGAGGAAGCCAATTCTATCGAAACGATCCACGACGCCAGCATTTTCCTGCAAAGGCACGCCGCCTGACCAGGAATGGCGGACGCCCCGCTGTTTTTTCCGCTTTCCTGCGGGAAATTCCCTATATTTCCTTCCGCTTTGCGAAAGCAGGTATGTTTTTCAAGAAACGCGGGGCCTCAAGCCATGTCATACGACAGACCCACTCAACTAAAGAATATTGCGCTGCAGCTGGAGATGAAGTTCAGCCCGGAGGATGACTGGGGGCTGCTCGCCTTACTGAAGGATTTTCAGCTGTTCCGCCGGGGGCACAGCCGGAAGATCACCAACCTGCTTTACCGCCAGGTAGGCATGCTGGAGACGGAGATACATATCTTTGACTACCGCTACATCATCAGCACCAATAACAGCTGGCGGGTGTTTAAGCAAACCGTGTTTTTCGTGCACTCCAAAAAGCTGGGCCTGCCGCAGTTCCTGCTCAGGCCGGAAAACTTTTTCCACAAGATCGGCCAACTGCTGGGTATGCAGGATATCGACTTCGAGGCGTATCCGAAATTCTCGAGCCAGTACCTCCTGCGCGGGGACGATGAAGAATACATCCGCGCCAGTTTTCCCGATGCGGCGCTGCAGTTTTTTACCGTCGAAAAAAACTGGTCTCTGGAAGGGCTCAATTACTTCCTGATCCTGTATCAGAAAAACCGCTTGCTGCTGCCTTCCCAGATCGTGGATTTTTACCGCAAAGGCATGTACCTGCACGACATCCTGGCCACGGAGGGGCCTTAAACCAAAAGGCCTATGCTTTCTTTTTCCACACTGGACAATCTGCAGCCCGAACAGCTCATACCCGCCTTCAACCGGGCCTTCGCCGATTATGTCGTACCGGTGCGCCTTACCCCTGCCGGGCTGAAGCAGAAGATGGCCATGGAGAACCTCAGCCTGGCCCATTCCATCGGCCTTTTTGACGGGCCGGAGCTGGTTGGCCTGATGCTGCACGGGCTGGGTGAATGGAGCGGCTGCCCGGCAGCTTATAATGGCGGCACGGGCATCTGGCCCGAGTACCGCGGCCAGGGCCTGGTGAAGCGCATGTACGGCCAACTGGCGCCCCTGCTTGCCGGGGCAGGTGTGGAAATGGTGCTGCTGGAAGTGATCGACACCAACAAAAGGGCCATTCGGGCTTACGAAAACACCGGCTTCCAACCCCTGCGCCGCCTCGATTGCTTCAAAGGAGCCATCAACTACCCACGCCCTGACACCCCGCCTGGCCTAAGTGTTCACCACAACAATAAGCTACCCTGGGAAGAACTTCCCGGATTCTGGAATTTTCAGCCCAGTTGGCAAAACAAAACCGCCGCCGTCCGCCGGGGGCAGGCTTTCCTGGACTTCCTCAGCCTCAGGCTGGCAGATGGCCAACTGCTCGCCTATGGTGTGATCCAGGGCCGTACAGGCCGCGTCATCCAGTTCGGCGTACATCCCGCCTGGCGCAGGCAGGGGCTGGGGCGCCTGTTGTTTTTTCACCTCGGCCGCCTGGGCAACCCCCTGCTCACCGTGCTCAATGTCGGCCACGAGGATGAAGCGAGCAGGGCCTTTCTCCTGAATGCCGGACTGGAACTTTACCTGGGCCAGATTGAAATGGCATGGCGGTTCAGTAGTTAAATGACAAATAATCTTTTGTTAAATATCAAAAATCCCGAGCCATTGCCTATTTTGAATCGTTCTACGGGAAACGAAGAACGGCTGCCGTAACCGGCGCAGCGGGAGATGCCCGGAAATATTACATCCTAAACCGATTGCTCTATGTTTCCCGTTTTGTATCTGGCTCCGTACAACAATATGAAAGCACTGCAGGAACACACCAACCTTATGGAAATGCTGATCGAAAAGAATCAGCTCGAACAGGTTTTCGAAGAACTGAAACCGCTGGTCAAATACACGGAATACCGCATTACCGTTTCCCTGCTGCTCAGCACCTACAACGAGATCCGGCAGGAGGCCCTTACCAAGGCCATTACCACCGAAGAGCAGAAAGCGCGGCTGGTTCAGGTCAAAAAATCGCTGCTTCAGCTGCTGAACCACATCCGCGAAACCGGCGAAGGCATGGTGGCGAAGGATGAAAAGGAAATCCTCCAGATCACCCTGGCCAAAAACGAGGAGGAGTTTCAGCGCATGCTGGAACAGCGCCTGGCCGGCCGCTACGCCAGGCTGGAAAAAATTTCCTCCGGCGATACCGCTATTATCTACAAAGCCGACCGGGTGGATACGGTGACCAACACGCCGCAGCCGGTGGCCATCAAGGTGCTCAAACCCATCTCCATCATCGACGACGAAAACCTGGAAAGCATCCGGGAAGACCTCTCCAAAGCCAAACAACTGTCGGGCCTGGATGGCATCATCAGCGTCATCGACGAGGGGGTCGACGTTCCGCCGCGTTACATCGTCACCGAATACGTGGACGGCATGCGCCTGTCTGAAAGGCTGGAGAACGGCTGGCCCTACCAGCTCTACGAAATTCGCGACATGCTGCTCACCATGGCGCGGGTGCTGGTGCAGGGCCACCAGGACGGGCTGGTGCACAACAACCTCTGGCCTTCAAACATCCTGATCGACAAGCGGAAAGGGCCGAGGCTGTCGCCATTCCAGGTTGTGCGCGCCTCCTATTTCAAACGTACCTTCGAACGCATCCAGCTCTTCGCCCAGTACTGGAGCCCCGAACAGGTGCATACCGACCACGGCAGCCAGTTGTCCGACCAGTTCGCCTTCGGGCTGGTGGCCTTCGAACTGTTCAAAGGCAGGCCCCTGTTCGATGGTGACTCCATTTTGTCCATCCTCGGCAAGCGCCTGGCCGTCATGGAAAACCCGATATTGGTCGAGGAGGAACTGAAGGAGACCCTCTGCCCGCCGGATTTCGTGCAGGCTATCCGGAAAATGTTGAGCCAGAACCCCGAAAACCGCTTCGCCGACATGGAAGAGGTGCTCGAAGAGATCAAAAAGATTCCGGACACGTCGGGCCTCGCCGAGGCGCACCCTGCTTTCAGCCAGATGAAGAAGCTGCGCAACAGCTACAACCGCTGCCGCCGCCGGGAGGGGTTTTACGAGGTCTTCTATCAGGTGTTCCTGGAAAAAGCCCCCCACGCCCAGGAGGTTTTCGACCGCGCCTGGGCCCGGCGCATGGCCGAACAAAATGCGCCTGAAAAGGAAATCTGGCGCCACCAGCACAACATGCTCGACCTTGCTGTGGAACGCATGTTGCAATACCCCAGCGTGTCCACCGAAATGAACCGGCGCCTGCAGGCGCTGGCAGGCCAGCACAAGGCCGTCGGCGCTCAACCCGAAGATTACGCCACCTTCCTGGATTGCCTCAAAGATACCATCTGGGTGTTCGACCAGGAACACTGGGCCAGCTACGACGAACTGGAAACGGCCTGGGAAGCTGCAACCCGCGAGAGCCTCAGGGCAATCCAGGGGCCGGGCTGAGGAAACAGCAGTGGCAACAATTTGTGGAAAACTTCACACTATTTTGTGCCCGCCTCTTCATCGAATTGGGTAATTTCGGTGTTGTTATTGATTGAGAATTGTTGGTTGATCATTCCCGAAATCCCCACCCATGCCGGAATTCGTACACCTGCACTGCCATACCCAGTTTTCCCTGCTCGACGGAGCTGCGGATATCGGCGCGATGATGGATAAAGCTGCTAACGACGGGCAGAAAGGCGTTGCCCTGACCGACCACGGCAATATGTTCGGCGCTTTCAAATTCGTTTCCGAAGCGGAAAAGCGCAACCTCAAACCCATCGTCGGCTGTGAGTTCTACCTGGTAGACGACCGCCACAAAAAGTCCTTCTCCCGCGCCAAGGGGGAACAGGACAACCGCTACCACCAACTCCTGCTGGCCAAAAACCAGAAAGGCTACGAAAACCTGTCCAAACTCTGCTCCCTGGGCTTTATCGAAGGCCTCTACAGCAAGTTCCCCCGCATCGATAAGGAATTGCTCCTCCAGCACCACGAAGGCCTGATCGCCACGAGCTGCTGCATCGGCGCCGAAATCCCCCAGGCCATCCTGCAGGGCAAGCTGGAAGAAGCCGAGGAAAAACTGCGCTGGTGGATCGACTTGTTCGGCGAAGACTTCTACATCGAACTGCAGCGCCACCGCGGCATGGAAAACATCGATGGGCTGGGCGTCAGCCAGGAAGACGTCAACCAGCAACTGCTGCTGTTCGCCAAAAAGTACAACCTCAAGGTCATCTGCACCAACGACTCCCACTACCTGGAAGAAGAGGACTACCTGCCCCACGACATCCTGCTCTGCGTCAACACCAACAGCCTGCTGGAAGACCTCGACCGCTTTAAGTTCCCCAGCTCCGATTTCTACTTCAAGACCCAGCAGGAGATGAACAAACTGTTCCACGATGTGCCCGCCGCCGTGGACGCCACCATGGAGATATTCGACAAGGTGGACCGCCTGAAACTGAAACGGGATATCCTGCTGCCGGCCTTCCCCATTCCCCAGGGCTTCAAATCGCAGGACGACTACCTGCGCCACCTCACCTACGAGGGCGCCAAACGCCGCTACAGCACGATCACCCCGGAGATAAAGGAACGCCTCGACTTCGAACTGAAGGTCATCGAAAATTCCGGCTACCCCGGCTACTTCCTCATCGTCCAGGACTTCACCAACACCGCCCGCAAAATGGGCGTTTCCGTTGGCCCGGGCCGGGGCTCCGCCGCGGGCTCCGCCGTTGCCTACTGCATCGGCATCACCAACGTCGACCCCATCAAGTACGACCTGCTGTTCGAGCGCTTCCTCAACCCCGAGCGCGTCTCCATGCCCGATATCGATATCGACTTCGACGACGAGGGCCGGCAGAAGGTGCTCGACTACGTGATCGAAAAATACGGCCGCAACCAGGTGGCCCAGATCGTCACCTACGGCACCATGGCCGCCAAAATGTCGCTGCGCGACGTGGGCCGGGTACTGAACGTGCCGCTCAACGAGGTGGACCGGGTATCCAAAACCTTCCCCGCTCATCTAAAAGCCTCCCTGGCCAAAGTGCTGGCGCCGGGCGATGTGGCGCCCAAGCTCAAGGAAGTGCTGAATTCGGAGGAACTGGAAAAAGCCTACCAGTTCCGCCAGCTGGCCGAAGCGCCCGGCCAGATCGGTGAAATGATCCGCACCGCCCAGAAACTGGAAGGCTCGGTGCGCAATACCGGCATTCACGCCTGCGGCGTAGTGATTACCCCCGACGAGGTCACCAAGTATGTGCCCGTCAAGGTGGATAAAGAGTCGGACATGCTGGTCACCCAGTTCGACAACAGCGTGGCCGAAAGCGCCGGCCTGCTGAAGATGGACTTCCTCGGCCTCAAAACCCTGACCATCATCAAGGACGCGGTGCGCATGGTCGAGGAAAACCACGGCGTCAAACTCGATATGGACGAAGTGCCGCTCGACGACCCCAAAACCTACGAGCTCTTCCAACGCGGTGAAACGGTCGCGATCTTCCAGTATGAAAGCACCGGCATGCAGAAGTACATGAAGGAACTCGTGCCCACTACCTTCGAGGACCTCATCGCCATGAACGCCCTGTATCGCCCCGGCCCGCTGGAATACATCCCCGAATTCATCGACCGCAAACACGGGCGTAAACCGGTGACGTATGATTTGGCGGATATGGAGGAATATCTCCACGAGACTTATGGCGTATGTGTTTCCGGTGATACCCTGGTCTTTGACGCCCAGGCTGGTTCATTCGTCCGGATCGATGAATTGGAGCACCGGGTGGGCAATTTCCTGGTCCAGGGTGTAGATGAAAACCTGAAAACCAGGCAGGCCCGCATGACGCATTGGGTGTGCAACGGCCGTCGGAAAGTGCTGGAGATAAAGCTGCGAAACGGCGCCTCAATCAAACTGACACCCGACCATGAAGTGCTGACTGAGAACGGCTGGCAGGCGATCGGGGCATTGGAGGTGGGCGATTATATTGCTACCCCCAGGGAATTGATTGCTGTTGGCGAAGAAGGAGCCAGGCAAAATTTCTCCAAACAGAAAAAACTCCAAACGGAGCATGCTGCAGTATTCGCTGAGGCTTTCTCCCCGCATCAGCCTGAACTGTTGAGCGAGATAGCTGAAAATGACGTCCGCTGGGAAGAAATCACCGAGATCCGCCCGGCAGGGGAAGAACTGGTGTATGATATTACTGTAGAAGGCATCCATAACTTTGTAGGCAACAATATCATCGTACACAATTGTGTCTACCAGGAGCAGGTGATGCTCCTGTCCCAGAAACTGGCCGGCTTCACTAAAGGGCAGGCGGACAAGCTGCGCAAGGCCATGGGCAAAAAGCTCAAGGCCGACCTCGACGCTATGTACCCCAAGTTTATCGAAGGGGGCTCGGAGCGCGGCCATCCCAAGCCTACCCTCGACAAGGTCTGGAAAGACTGGGAAGCTTTCGCCTCCTACGCCTTCAACAAATCGCACTCCACCTGCTACGCCTTTGTGGCCTTTCAGACGGCCTACCTCAAGGCCCACTACCCGGCCGAGTTCATGTCCAGCGTGCTGACGCACAACAAGAACGACATTTCCAAGATCACTTTCTTCCTGCAGGAGTGCAAGCGCATGGGCCTGAACGTGCTCGGCCCCAGCGTCAACGAATCGGCTTCCGACTTTTCGGTCGACAAAAGCGGCAACATCCGCTTCGGGCTGTCCGCCCTGAAAGGGGTAGGGGAGGGGCCGGTGGAGGAAATTCTGGAAGGCCGCAAGGCCGAAGGGCCTTACGAGAGCCTCTTCGATATGATGCGGCGCCTCAGCCTGCGCTCCGTCAACAAGAAAGTGCTGGAAAGCCTGGCCCTGGGCGGCGCTTTCGACTGCTTCGAAGGCGCCCACCGCGCGCAGTACTTCGCGCCTTCCGATAAGTACGACTCCCTGCTGGAACACGCCCTGCGCTACGGCAACGCCTACCAGTCGCAAAAAGCCCAGGCCGTCAATTCCCTCTTCGGCGAGACCGATGAGGTGATGATCCCCGAGCCATCACTGCCGGACTGCAACCCCTGGCCCCTGCTCGAAAAGCTGAACAACGAAAAACAAGTGACCGGCATCTTCGTCTCCGGCCATCCCCTCGACGACTACCGGCTGGAGATGGACAACTTCATCACCTGCACCCTCAGCGAGGTGGACGACAACCACAACCGCCCTGCCCTCAACCTGGCCGGCATGGTAACCTCTGCCCGCCACCTGGTCAGCAAAAACGGCAACGGCTGGGGCATCTTCGAACTGAGTGACTACAACGGCTCTTACGAATTCAAGCTGTTCGGGGAAGACTACCAGAAGTTCAAGCACCTCTTCGAAGACGGCAAAGCGCTCTTCATCCAGGCCGGCTGGCAGCGGAGCTGGCGCAACGAGGGCATGGAACTGAAGATCAAAGAAGTCAAACTCCTGGAAAGCATCGCCGAAAACATGACCGATGCCATCACCATCAAGCTGCCCGTCGAAGCCATCACCATGGATTTCATCAACCGCATCGACGCGCTGTGCAAACAGCACGAAGGCCCCCACCGCCTCCGTATGGAACTGGTCGACAGATCCAAGCGCCTGCGCCTGCCCATGGCAGCCAAAGACCGCCGCGTCAACGCCACCAACGGCTTTATCGTGGAACTGGAACGGCTGGGGGTGGAGTATCAGGTGAACTAAGTAGTTGGGCACTGATGTACTGAAAACTGACGTATTGACAAGCTTTCCCAAAATCATACAAGCTTTCCCAAAAATCCTGTAACGCATCGCGGGCAGGGGCGGCATACCTTTGTGCCATCATCAAAACCAATTCTTATCATGAAAACGATTCAGCAAATTCAAGCGAATGCCAGCGCCGGTTGCGGCGACCCGGCCTGCCAGTGCACCGATTGCAATTGCGGCAACAATTGCACTTGTTAAAACAAAACCGGGGAGGCCGCTTCCCGAAGCGGCCTCCCCACACACACAAAGGACACCTAAAACATCTCATCAATATGAACCACCAGCCTGAAACCATCACCATCGATCTTGAAGCCGGAGCATTTTCCTGGGAAATAGCCCCCGGCAAACAAGTGTCCGCCATGGGGTACAATGGGCAAATACCGGGCCCCACCATTCGCGCCCACGTCGGCGACACCCTCGTCGTTCGCCTGAAAAACCAGCTTAAGGAAGCAACAACCATCCACTGGCACGGCCTGCGGGTACCCGCCAAGATGGACGGCACAGAAGAGGTGCAGGCGCCCGTACAGCCGGGTGAAACCTTTGAATACCGGATAGAACTGACGGATCCCGGAACCTTCTGGTACCACCCCCATACCAATGAAACCGTTCAGATTGAACGGGGCTTATACGGAGCCATTGTCGTTGAAGGCGATCAGGAACCCACCTTTGATGCCGATCGCCTCTGGGTTTTGGACGACATGAAGTTGAACCGGCATGGCGAATTTACAGAACCCTCCTGGTTTCTGCCCCGCTGGCTGGAGCGGCACAACGGGCGGGAGGGCGGCGCCATTCTCGTGAATGGCCGATTGTCTCCCACGGTTCAGATGGCCGCCGGGCAGGTAGAGCGCTGGCGCTTCGTCAATGCCGCCAATGCCAAATACTTCCGCTTGTCTTTGGGCGGGCGCCCCTTCCTGATCATCGGCGCCGACGGCGGCCTGCTGGAACAACCCGTGCCTGCCACCGAAGCCCTGCTCACTCCCGGCGAGCGGATCGAACTGGCCGTAGGCCCCTTTGCAGAAGGGGAGTCCTTTATGCTGGAGGCGCTGCCCTATGAACGGGGCGCCGGCAAAGGCAAACAGGAGACAATAGCCCGGATAGAAGTGGGGGAGGGAAAACCCTCTGTCGCCACCCTCTCATTTCCGCTACGGCAGATCGAGCCTTTGGTGGCGGGTGAGGCTGAACCCAACCAAACCGTTATTCTGCATGGCCGGCGCAGTTGGAAAGATGGCGTCGACTTTACGATCAACGGGCACATGCACTTTCACGGCCAGGATGTGCCTGTGGGCGAATTGCAGATCTGGGATATCCAAAACCCCAGTATGATGGACCACCCCTTCCACCTGCACGGCTTCTTTTTCCAGGTGCTGAGCATCAATGGCCAGCCACCGGCATACCGGGCATGGAAGGATACAGTAAACGTGCCTAAAGGCGGCTCCGTCCGCATAGCCTGGCTGCCCGATAACCGGCCCGGCCTGTGGATGTACCATTGCCACATACTCGAACACGCCGCCGCCGGCATGATGGCGCATTTCCGGGTGGTGGAACAACAAGATACTTTCTCTGAGCCAATGCCGGTCCATGGCTGTTTACATGAAATGGAATAAAGCTTAACTTGGGCAAAAAACAACCATGCCCATGCCTTACAAGCCATCTGCCCTCCTGCTACTCCGCTCTATCCTGGCTGTAGCCCCGGGCTGCTCCGGCGAAAAGATCCGCCCCAAAGGCCTGGAATTCTCCGATCAGGCGCTATACCAATGAACGGACAAACCATCCATATCCGCAACATGGTCTGCCAGCGCTGCGTGCTGGCCGTGGAGGGCATTTTGAAAGAACTGGGTATTGCTTACCACAATGTATCCGTGGGAGAAGCACAGCTCTGCCGGGAAATTTCCCCTCCGCAGGAACAAGCCCTCTCCGCGAAACTTCAGCAGATCGGGCTGGAACTGATCGACAACCGCCGCTCGGGGCTCATCGAGAAAGCCAAACAGCTCATCCTGCTGAAGGCGCGCAACGAGGCGCCGGAAGCACAGCAAGCCCTGAAGTTATCCGCTTACCTTACCGACAACCTCCACCTCGATTACACCTACCTCAGCAGCCTGTTCTCTTCCGTCGAAGGCCGCACCATCGAAAATTACTTCATCCTGCAGCGCATCGAAAAAGCCAAGGAGTTGCTCGCCTACGAACAACACACCCTCTCCGAAATTGCCTGGGAACTGGGCTACAGCAGCACGGCCCACCTCTCCAACCAGTTCCGAAAAGTGACCGGGCTGACGCCAACCCACTTCCGGAAAATCGGCCTGGCCCGGCGGCGGCCGCTGGATGAGGTTTGACTGCTTTGCAAAAAATGTTTTTAGATAGTAATACTTTCTTTATATCTCCTTGCTGTTTTTTTCTCCTTTTGCCATTCGGAGGCTTTTTTCCCTGTAATTGGTTTATTTTACTATGAAACAGGCGGTTTTGTGAACCAATGTCCGCCGAAAATGTTTTTGATAGTAAAACTATCTTCTTGGAAAGAGGTTTTACCGATCCGACAAACCGCAATGCTATGAATACAAAATCAATAATGCGCTTTTTCATACCGGCCTCTATTATCATGGCTGCTGTGCTGGCTGTCGCACAACCGGCAGTTGCACAGCAGCCTCAGCTCGGTATGTTTCAATCCAGGGTAAGCGACAATCCCATTCTTGCCGGCGACGGCATCATGCGGCACCTCATACTTGGGGACAACCTCATGGCGCAGGGCCGCACGGAGAACGCCATTCTGGCCTACGACAACGCCATCGCCCAGAACCCTTACTTCGCCGAAGCCTACATCAAACGCGCCATCGCCAAATACCGCCTGGGCCGTATGACGGAAGCGCAGGAGGACTATCGCTTCGCCACCCGCATCAATCCAACCGTAGGCGACCTGTATGGCTTTGGCAACAGCCTGCGCAAACTGAAAGTCCTGGCCTTCGAACCCTATGATTTGATCGGGCAGGAGGCAGAGGAAAGGGAAAATGAATGGCTCAGGCGAGGCATCAACCGCAAACTGGAGGGCGACATCCTGGGCGCACTGGCAGATTTCGAAACAGCTATGGCCGAGGAAGCAGCGCCGGATCCCGGCTTGTATAAACTGCGCGGCAATACCTTCCTGCTCCTGGGCAACTACCTGGCAGCAGAAATGGATTACACCACCGCCATCAGGTTGCAGCCCGATTTTGCCGAAGCTTATTACAACCGCGGCATCGCCCGAATTCTCAGCTACAACCGCCCCGACGCCTGCGACGATTTCGAACAGAGCGCCCGCATGGGCTACAGCAGGGGCCTGGAGCAAATGCAGTACCTGTGTTCCTATTGACACTCAGCCTTAATCAGGGGCTATCCGCCAGTCCGGGGTAATCCTGGATTGACAGCCTCATAACCAAAATGATTTATAATTTAAATTAATGTGCTATGAAGAAGTTATTGTTTTCCGGAGCCTGGCTCCTGCTGGGCAGCATGTTACTCAGCAGTTGTGCCGTCGTCCAGCAGGGCGAAGTGGGCGTGAAGCGCACATTGGGCAAGTATTCCGACCGCCCTTACACGGAAGGCCTGCGGGTGTTCAACCCCTTTACCTCTACCATCGTCAAAGTACCTGTTCAGACCGCGAATATGGAAGTTGGCCTGAACCTGCCTTCCAAAGAAGGCCTGAACATCCGGGCTGAAATTTCCATCCTGTACAACATTCAGTCCAGCAAAGCCCCTGCCATCCTGCGCTCCATCGGCCCGGATTACGAAGAAAACGTAATACTGCCGGTCTTCCGCTCGGCCGTTGCCGATGTTTCCGCCCGCTTCTTCGCCAAGGACATGCACACCGGCGAACGCGCCACCATCGAAACGGCGATCCGCAATCAGATGGCTGCTATCCTCAACGAGCGGGGCATCAATGTGGAAGCGGTGCTCATCAAGAGCATACAGTTGCCCGCCAACCTGGCCCGGGCCATCGAAGAAAAACTGGAGGCCGAACAAAGCGCCCTGCGCATGGAGTTCGTCCTGGATGAGGCCCGCCGTGAGGCGGAGCGCAAACGCATCGAAGCAGAGGGGGTTCGCGACGCCCAGAATATTATCTCCCAGGGCCTCGACCCCCGCATCCTGCAGTTCAAGTCTATCGAGGCTTTCCTCGAACTGGCCAAATCTCCCAACACCAAAGTCATCATTTCGGACGGTGACATGCCTATGCTGATCACTCCGGAGGGGCCCGCCCCCACCAACACGGGGCTCAGGCAGTAGGATTTTCCTTCATTACAGATCAATAGGTTCGTATCAGCAGGCGCCGGGCAACATTTCCGGCGCCTTTTTGTTTTATTCACCAACTTCTCATGCAGCGTATGCACATGGCTGCGGGAAAGCCACAGGCCCGCGTCCCGGATCGCTTCAAATTCTCCTCAATATTCCGGCTTATATTTGTTTTAAAAAATTTTCATGATGAAAAAAGTAAAAAAGGAAGAGATCAGCCCGGAAGTCTTCGGCCTCTATGACGACTATGTCCACAACAGGATTGACAGAAGGTTGTTCCTCGACAGGTTATCCAAATACGCCATTGGCGGCATAACCCTCCCCGCCCTGCTCAAATTTCTGATGCCGGATTATACCGGCAAAATCCAGGTTCGGGCAGGCGACCCCCGGTTGAAGTCGGAGTACATCTTTTATGAATCGCCGAAAGGCGGGGGTAAGATCCGCGGGCTGCTTTCCAGGCCGGCCGATAGCGCCACCCCGCTGCCGGGCATCGTTGTCGTGCATGAAAACCGGGGCCTGAACCCGCATATCGAAGACGTGGCGCGCAGAGCCGCCCTGGCCGGCTTTATTTCTCTGGCGCCCGACGCGCTCACGCCTCTGGGGGGGTATCCCGGCAATGATGACGAAGGCCGGGAGTTGCAGCGCAAGCGCGATCGGGATGAAATGCTGGAAGATTTCATTGCCGCTTTCGCCCATTTGAAGGGGCATCCGGAATGCGACGGGCATGTCGGCGTCGTGGGGTTCTGTTTTGGAGGTTGGATATCGAATATGATGGCGGTGCGCATCCCGGATCTTTCAGCAGCAGTCCCCTTTTACGGCGGGCAGCCGGCCGTGGAAGACGTTCCGAACATCAAAGCCCCGCTGCTGCTGCACTATGCGGCGCTCGATGAAAGGGTGAACGAAGGCTGGCCCGCCTATGAGGCGGCTTTAAAAGAGCACAATAAGGAATATACGGCATACATGTACCCCGATGTGCACCACGGCTTTCACAATGACACCACGCCCCGCTTCAACCAGGCCGCTGCCGGGCTGGCCTGGCAACGAACAGTAGATTTCTTCAAAGAAAAGCTGAAGTAAAATACCTCTTTATGAAATGCTTCCTCCCCGCCACGCCCCTGCTTTACGGGCTTGCCGTTTTGTTCTTCAGTTGTAATGCACAGCCGGAGGCCAACGGGCAGAACCAGAGCCCCGCGCCGGCCGTTACGGCCTGGCCTGAGCCCGACACCGTCCTCCAGGGCATCCCCGTATATGCAACCTTTGACAAAATTGAGCCTCTTTTCAGGTTACAGAATGACACCACCTACATCATCAACTTCTGGGCGACCTGGTGCGCGCCATGCGTAGCCGAACTGCCGTACTTCGATGAACTCGTCGACGCCTACCAGGGCCAAAAGGCCAGGGTCATCCTCGTTAGCCTGGATTTTCCGCGCCAGTTCGAAACCAAACTGGCGCCTTTCGTGCGGGAACGCCGCCTGAAACCTACGGTCGTGGCGCTGGCTGACGGGCGTTACAACGACTGGATCGACAAGGTTTCTCCGCAGTGGAGCGGGACAATCCCCGCTACCCTGGCCTACAAAGGCGGCAAATCGGCCTTCATCGGCAAATCCATTCACTCGGCGGAAGAAGTGCAGGCCCTTGTGGAAGGCTTACAATAAGGCAATCTGATCAATTTTGTTCCATAAAATCACCAGAATCATGAAGTATTACATGCTAATCCTCTTTCTCGCGCTGTCTGTCTCGCTTATGGCCTGCAACGACGGCGCCCCGGCATCTCAGGCCGGCGCGGAAACCTCCGCTCAGCCGGCAGCCCAGGCCGCTTATGGCATCGGCATTGGCGACAAGGCGCCCGATTTCGAGTTGAAGAACGTGGATGGGGAAATGTATGCCCTGTCCTCCATTACGGATGCCAACGGCAACAAGCCGAAGGGTTATATCGTCATCTTTACCTGCAATACCTGCCCCTACGCCGTAGCCAATGAGCAGCGCATCATCGGCCTGCACAACAAGTACGCGCCCCAGGGATATCCCGTGGTGGCCGTGCAGCCCAACGACCCGGCCGTTCAGCCCGGCGACAGCTTCGCGGCCATGCAGAAGCGGGCGAAGGAAAAGGGCTATCCCTTCCTCTACCTCTTCGACGAGGGCCAGAAAGTTTTCCCGCAGTACGGCGCTACCCGCACCCCGGAAGTCTTCCTGCTGGACAACGGCCTCACCCTCCGCTACCACGGCGCTATTGACGACAGCCCCCGCGACGAAGAGGGCGTTCAGGAGAAATTTCTGGAAAAGGCCATAGAGGCCATGGAAAATGGCGGGAACCCAAGCCCCGCTACGACCAAAGCCGTAGGCTGCGGCATTAAAACGGCTTAATATTCATAGTTTCACGGTTTCACTGCCGGCAAAGTAAAGGCAAACCGGCAGTGAAACACTGGAACAATACCCTCCTCCAATCACTCTCCCGCCAGTGGAATGATAATGGCCGGCACCTGCTGCTCCTTGTAGAGCCGGTTGAATGCGGCAATGTCTTCATCGACGATCTGCTGCATCTGCGCCTTGAACTGAGACCACTGGCCCATCAGTACTTCCAGGCGTTCGGAAGCGCCTTTCGTCAGGCGCGGGTCGTAGTTGTCGATGCGTTGTTTGAGGTCGAGCATTTCGGCGTATAACCTGTTGGGGAAGTTGATCACATCCTGATGAGTTTGCTGCTTCGGCTGAATGAGCCTTTCCTCCCAATTGTCGATGCGCCCCACGATGGACTCGCCGGCCTTCAGCAGTTCCTGAGTGCATTCCATCTTCTTCAGGGTAGCTTGGAGGTTCTTCACCTGCTGGCGCACATCGCGCATCCTCCGGGCTGTCTGCTGAATGTCACGCACGGTGGATTCGATGCTGTACAGGGCTTCCTGCTGGGCCTGGTAATCTTCGGGCGAAGCCTGGAGCCGCGGGTCCGGAAGCAGGGTGAATCCCTGGGTAAGCATCCCCTTCGGATGTTTCAGTTTGATCAGGTATTCGCCCGGCGCCGCCAACCCGCCTTCATAGTTGCCCATGATAAAAACGCCGGGAATGCCGGGCAGCCCTTCCCGCCGGAAATCCCAGTGGAAGCGGTTCAGCCCCTTCCGGGAGGGGAGTAGGAGAGGCTCCCCCGGGCCCCCTTCATATTTTTCAAAACCATCCCCGGGCTGATTGCTGTAGGAGCGGAGCAAACCGCCGAAGCTGTCGAATATCTGAAGTTCCAGCAACGCACTGTCCAGCGCTTCCGGGAGATAGTAGTAAATGCCGATGCCATCCGGTGGGTTTTGCCCCAGGCCCTGAACCGGCTCGCCTGATTCGGGGGTGGCGGAAGAAAAGCGGACGGCGGGCCGGGGTTCGAACAAAAGCGGCGCGCCTCCCAGCCTGCCCCCGCTCTGCTGCAGCGGCTCCAGGCCATCCAGTATCCAGAAAGAACGCCCCGAGGTAGCTGCTACCAGGCTGTTATCATGGACGGCGAGGTCGGTGATCGGGCAGACAGGCAGGTTGAGTTGCATAGGATCCCAGTGCTGCCCGTAGTTGAAGGAAATATAAAAACCCGTTTCCGCCCCTGCATACAGCAAACCCGGCCGGACAGGGTCCTCCCGGATGACGCGCAGGAATGCCTCTGCGCCGATCCCTTCCGTAATTCGCTGCCAGTCCTTTCCATAATTTTTTGTGTAGAAAGCCAGAGGGCTCAGGTCATTGAACTTATAGCGGTATGCTACCAAATAGGCCGATGCAGGGTCGTGGGGCGATACCTCGATGCAGTTGATGAAGCTTTCTCCCAAATCCGGGGGCGTGACGTTTTCCCAGTGTTTCCCATCATCGCGGGTCAGGTGTACCAGCCCATCGTCGGAGCCGGCCCATATCACGCCTGCCTGATGCGGCGAGCAGGCCAGGTAGCTGATGGTGTTGTAATGCTCTCCGCCGGCGCCTTCATTGGTGTACGGGCCTCCTCCCGGGCCCTGCTTCTCCGGCTCATTGCGGGTGAGGTCGGGGCTGACGGGCCGCCAGTTGAAACCTCCGTCATCCGACCTCAGCACGACATTGGCGGCGTGGTATAACACCCCGGGGTTTTGTGGCTGCGCAACGAGCGGCGCATTCCAGTTGAAGCGGTATTTCAGGTCCCGGGGTGCTTTGCCCAGGCTCAGGCTGGGGTAGGCCATTATGTCTTTTATCATGTCTGTGCGGTGGTCGTACACACTTAATTCACCCTGGTATTCGCCCCCGTACACCAGGGTGGGGTCGTCGGGGTTCAGGGCGATGAAGGCGCTTTCGCCGCCGGCGACGGGGCGCCAGTCCTGGGCGCCGATGCCGGCCTTGTGCGTGCGGCTGGGAATGGCGACGGTGGTATTGTCCTGCTGCCCGCCATAAATATAAAAGGGGAAACGGTTGTCGGTGATGAGCCGGTAAAACTGGGCCGTGGGCTGGTTGCCCTGCGTCGACCAGCTTTTGCCGCCATTGAATGTTATGGTGGCGCCGCCGTCATTGCCCAGGATCATGGTTTCGGGCTGCCGGGGGTTTATCCACAGGGCATGCTGGTCGGAGTGCGGGTTGGGGATGTTGGTGAATGTTTTGCCCCCGTCCGTCGATTTCAGCAAAGGGGCATTGAGTACATACACGGTTTCTTCGTCCAGCGGGTCGGCCACGATTTCGATGTAATACCAGGCCCGCGCAACCGTTATGCGCTGGTTGTTGGTTTGTATCCAGTTTTTTCCGCCGTCGTCGGAGCGGAAAACGCCGCCCGTTTCCGCCTCGATATTGGCATACACGCGGTTCGGGTTGGCGGGAGAAACGCAAATATCCACTTTGCCCATGGCCGCTGGCAGCCCGTTGACGAGCTTTTCCCAGTTCAGCCCCCCATCGGTGGATTTATACAGCCCGGAGCCAGGCCCCCCGCTTCGGATAGCCCAGGGAAGCCGCTGATGGTCCCACATGCCCGCATACAGAATGCGCGGGTTGTGAGGGTCGATGCTCAGGCTGCTGGCTCCGGTGTTCGGGCCGATGTACAGGCATTTCTGCCAGCTTTGCCCCCCGTCGAGGCTGCGGTAAACGCCCCTGCTCTCGCTGGGGCCGAATGCCGCGCCCTGGGCTGCGACATAGACGATGTCGGGGTTCCAGGGGTGTACCTGTATGGCAGCGATGTGGCGCGTGTCGGCCAGGCCCAGGTACTGCCAGGCCTTGCCGCCATCCAGCGATTTATAGACGCCGTCGCCATGAGAGCTCATTACGCCCCGGACGGGATGTTCGCCCATGCCGGCATAAAGGACATTGGGGTCGGAAGGGGCGATGGCAATAGCACCGACGGAACCCGTCTGGAAATAGCCGTCCGAGATGTTGAACCAGTTCAGGCCGGCATCCTCGGTTTTCCAGATGCCGCCGCCGGTAGTGCCCATGTAGTAGGTGAAGGGGTCGGAGGGATGCCCGGCAACGGCCACGCAGCGGCCGCCGCGGAAGGGCCCGACATTCCGCCATTGCATACCCTGAAATAGCCCTTCCTCCAGGAAGTGTTGGCCGTTTGCGCAGGCAGGGAAGGCAAAATTGGCCAGGAAAAGCGCCGCCACCCAGAAAATTGGATGTTTCATCTTTCTTGCATTGAGGATGAATAGCCTGCGGGGGGTAGAGGCACGCTTTCCCGTAGATAGTTTTCTCACGTCCGGTATGTTTTGCGGGGAGCGCCTCCTGGCTGCCCGTAAGCGGCCGAAGGTTTTTTCTCCCTTTTTTTACATAGTGTTCGCCGCGCTAAAGATAGCAACAAAAACCTTTTTTTGTTCCTGTACGCGGAGCCGCTTGTGGAAAATGGGCCGGCGCCCGCCCGGTATGGCTGCCTCTTTAGGTTTTTTATACGGATGAAAAAAGGCAATGTTGCGGGAACTTCCTGGTATTCAATACATTTAATTACCCGCCCTGTTTTTCTCCGGATCGGCATTCCGGGCCAGGGGAGCAAGGAGGGCCCCCGGCGCCGCCCAGCGAGGTGCGCACTGGCTGGAGGCGAACCTGTGGCCCGGACAAGTCATGGGGTGGTTGAATTTCAAAAAAGCAGTATCAGCAAAAAAAGAGCCGTATCAAATGGGGAAGTTATTCTTCTCCGGGCCCTTAAGCACTCCCAGTTCCCGGAGTTCCTCTTCCAGCATTTCCGGCGATCGGAAGTGTATGGCGTGCAGCCCGATTTCCCGGGCAGTAGCCACGTTATGGGCGTTGTCGTCGATGAAAGTGGCGCTTTGGGGTTGCACCTTATACCGGTTCAGCAGGGTGCGATAGATGCGCGGGTCCGGCTTGGCCAGTTTTTCTGCGCCCGAAACGACAATGCCTTCGAAGAGGTGCAGGAATGGGAAGCGTTCCAGCGCAACGGGGAAGGTTTCGTGGCTCCAGTTGGTCAGCGCGTAGAGGCGGTGGCTGCCCTGGCTGTGCAGCCGTTCCAGAATGTGCACCGTATCTTCAAGGGCCCCGCCAAGCATTTCCTCCCAGCGGCCGTAATAGGCCCGAATTTCCGCTTCATATTCGGGATGCCGTTCAAGGAGCCATTCGGTCGCCTCGGCCAGGGGGCGGCCGGCGTCTTGCTGCGCGTTCCATTCCGGCGTGCAGATCTCCCGGAAAAAGTAGTGCATCTCTTCTTCATCGTCGAATATCTTCCGGAACACGTACTCCGGGTTCCAGTCGATGAGCACGCCGCCGAGGTCGAAAATGATGGTATCGATGCTCCTGTTCATATCCGTTTTTTCTTTTTGTGCCTCACAAAAATAGAATATTTGCCCCTCCTTTTTTCCGGCAACTGCAAAACAGGTAATTTACGGCAACATCAATGCAGACCGACGTGCCTAAAATTTTTCTTCTCCTGATTGCGCTCCTTTTCGCCGCCGCCCTGCCTGCCCAGTTTATCCTGAACGGCGACGCGGTGGCGGTGAACGACTCCTGTTACCGCCTTACCGAAGCAGTCAACGGCAGGGCCGGCTCCATCTGGAATCCCACCAAAATTAACCTCAACCAGTCATTCGAAGTGGTGATGGACATCTTTCTGGGTTGCGAAGACGCGCTGGGCGCCGACGGCATCGTCTTCGGCTTTCAACCCCTGAGCACTTCGCTGGGCGGCGCCGGGGGCGGCATCGGCTTCGCCGGCGTAACCCCCTCGCTGGGCATCGAGTTCGACACCTGGCAGAATACCGATTTGCTCGACCCCGCCTACGACCATATTGCCGTTATGCGGGACGGCAATATCTTTCATACCGGCGCCGGCAACCTGGCAGGGCCGGTACAGGCCAGCCCGAACACCGCCAATGTGGAGGATTGCCGATTTCACAGCCTTCGGGTCAGCTGGGACGCGGCAGCCAAACTGCTATCGGTCTATTTCGACTGTGCCCTGCGCCTGGCTTATACCGGCGACATCGTCAACGACATCTTCGGCGGCGACCCCCTCGTTTTCTGGGGGTTCACCTCCGCTACCGGCGGCGCCAACAACCTGCACCAGGTTTGCTTCAGTTACACCACTTTTCAGGACAAACTGCCGGATGTGGTGCTCTGTCCGGGCGGGCAGGTGCACCTCCAGGCCCGGGGCGGCGTCCTCTACAACTGGGCTCCCCCCGAGGGCCTGAGCAACCCCGGCATCCCCAACCCCGTCGCTTCACCAACACAAACAACGGAATACGTCGTCACCGTGCGCGATGCCTGCGGCATTCCATTCTACGACAGCGTCCGGGTGGAAGTGGCCGGCGATTCGGTCTTTTTCAACCTGGGCCCCCCGGACACCGCCATCTGCCAGGGGCAAACGCTTTTGCTGGACGCAACCAGCAGCAGCGCCGCCTATCGCTGGAGTAACGGCGCCCAGACGCCAACCCTCACCGTTGAAGCAGGCTTCTATTCGGTAACGGTCACCAAAACCGACACCTTCTGCATCGCCGACGACCAGATATACATCAGCACCATTCCCATTCCCCGCCTGAACCTGGGCCCCGACACGGCCCTCTGCGAAGGGCAATCCATCCTGCTGCGATCGGATTTCACCTTTGGAGAATTCCGCTGGCAGGACGGCTCCACAGCCGATTCGCTGCGCGCGGCCCGCCCGGGCCTGTATGAACTGGCGGTTTCCAACGAGTGCGGAACCGCTACTGATGTCGTAAGGGTGGATATCGAAAGCTGCCGCGAAGCCTTCTTCCCCAACGCCTTTTCCCCCAACGATGACGGCCGCAACGACCGCTTCTATGTGCAGGATGGCGGCGACGTGGAGCGCATCCTCCTGCTGCGCATCTTCAGCCGCTGGGGTAACCTCCTGTTCGAGGCCAGAGACATCCTGCCCAATGAGGCCGGCCGGGGTTGGGACGGGCGGTTCAACGGGGAGCCGCTGAACCCGGATATTTACGTGTATTACGCGGAAATCGCTTTTAGGGATGGGGTGGTGGAAGGCCGGAAGGGGGAAGTATTGTTGGTGCGGTGAATGGTTTTGGGGGAAGAGGATTAATTACAGTTTCACAAAAGGGAACACGCAACCGGGAAAGCAGTTATTCCCGTTGTTGAAAAAAGAACCCCTGTACAGGCCCCCTAAACAACCGGCAACTCCACAAAAAAATCCGTCCCCTCACCCGCTTTCGTTTCAAAGTAGATCGTCCCTCCAGCGGCCTCGACCATGCCTTTGCACATGGCCAGCCCGAGGCCCATGCCCGATGACTTGGTCGTAAAATTGGGCTGGAATACCCTGGGCTGCACTTCCTCCGGAATGCCGCTGCCGTTGTCCGACACGCTGATCATGGCGGCGCCGTTTTCCTGGTAAAGCCGGATATCTATTTGCCCGCGCCTCCCCTCCGGGATGGCCTGCTGGGCGTTTTTGATGAGATTGGTCAGCACCCGCACCAGATGGCCCCGGTCGGCAAAAACGTAAATAGGCTGTTCGGGAAGGTGAAGCCGGATATCCTCCGCCTGGTCATGGTGCTCTGTGAAGAGCTGATAAACGGAGGCAACGACTTCGGTCAACAGCAACTGTTCATTGTTCGCCTTTGACATTCTGGCAAAATCGGAAAACTCGGAAGCGATGCGCGCCAGCCCGTCGATCTGCTCCACCAGCATTCTGGATACCCGCTCGATCATGCCGCGGGCGCGTTCGGGGTCGGTGCGCTGGGTTTGCTCGAGGTACTGGATGTGGAGCTTCATGGGCGTCAGCGGGTTTTTGATCTCGTGGGCAACCTGTTTGGCCATTTCCCGCCAGGCGCCTTCCCGTTCCGACTGCCGCAGGGCTTCGGTGCGCTCTTCCAGGGTGATGGCCATCTGGTTATATGCTGCAATGAGTTTGCCGATCTCGTCCTGGCGCTCCCATTCCAGGGCTTCGTTTTTTCCGAGTTTAAAACTGCGCAGCTTTTCTCCAATGACGGCAAGGGGCCTGGTGATGGAATTGGCCACGGCTATGGCGGTCGCTCCTGCGATGAGCAACAAAAACACATAGAGGTTCAGCAGGGCGCCGATAAACCCGAGTACCTGCTGCTGGCCGCTGCCGCCGGAAAAATAGGGGATTTGGAGAAAATAGGCAGGCTGGCCGCTGCTGCCGGGTACGGCCAGATAAGCGGATAAAAAAGAAAGCCCGCCCAACTGCTCGTAGGCCACGGCAGGTTTGAAGTTGTTTTGCCGGAATGCCGCCAGGATGGCCGGGCTGATGCGCGTTGCCCGGAGTTTTTCCTCAAACAGGAAAGGCGCCGAACCGCCCTTCAGTTGGCCGTCCAAACCATACAGCAGGATGTCAGCATCCTGTACTTCGGCCAGTTGGGCCAGCCGGACGGTGGTGTCGCCCCGTATGCCCTGCATTTGCAGGTTGCGGGCCAGGGCGGACACGGTTTCGGAAAGTTGCTCCTGATGCAGGCTGGCGAAAAGGTTTTGAAAATAACCCACCGTGATGAGCCCTATGAGCAGAAAAGCTCCGAGTGAAAGCCCGATAATGGAAAGCTGGATGCGCCGCCTTAGGGAATGGCTGCCCCAGAAAAGCACCCCCGGCGTGTCCGGCAGGAAGCGCAGCCGCCGGTTTGCGCCGAGCACCAGCAGGGCCAGCACCGTCAGCAGGGCGAAGAAGTAGGAGAACAGGGAAAGCGGCTTGATGTATCCGCCCAGTTCTTCCTTGACGAGGATGTCGTAGCCCTCTGCCGGCCGGTAGTACAGGAGGGCTCTCTGGCTGTTGAGCTGTTCCCGCCAGCCTTGGCCTTGCGGCCAGTTTTCCTGCGCCAGCCAGGCCCGATCGAACTGCCCCCGCTGGGGAACGGCCAGGCTTTTGTGGAAAACGAGGTAGTCTAAACCAAACCTGTGTTGCACACCTTCAGGGATCAGTGACTGGAAAACCCGTTCACTCTTCCTGGGGTTGGGCCGGAAAGCGGCCAGCATCGGCCCGGGGTTCCCGGCTACCCCCGGCCCAGGATTATGGTATATGCCGTACCAGAAAAAACCCTTGTTGGGCGGCAGCGTTCTGGCAAGCCAGGGAGCGTGGCTGGCAGTATCTTCTTCCTTCCGCTCCCGATCCATCTGGGCTTCGATTTCCCGGAAGGCAGGATGAGCGGGAAGCAGCAAATCCATCTGGTAGTTTTTCTGCAGGTAGGGGAAATCTGCCAGCTTCAATTGAAATGCCGCCACGACGAAGGCATCTGCTGTTTCCTCAGTGGGGAACTGCCGAAACTGGCTGTCCCGTGAGAGGGCGGCCGCCAGTTTTGACAATTGGCCCAGGGCCAGGCTGTCCTGTGCTTCCGCCAGTTCCCCGGCGAACTGCAGGCGTTGCCGGCGGTTGTCGTCGAGGCTGAATTTAAAGAGAAAGACGGCGCCAAAGGCTGCCAGCACCGCCAGCCACAAAGTAAACCAGGCCAGGCCGGGCTGCCCCCGGTCGGTGAACAGGTCCAACAGCACCAGGAACAGCAGGGCCATCAGCAGAAAGGGGAGCAGGCCCATCGGCGCACTGACAGCGGCCGTACAATGGGCCAGCACTATGGCCAACAGGGCAAAAGCCTGGGCAAGCAGGCGCTGGCCGGCGGAGAGCTCCATCCGGTTTATTCCCCTGCCAAGCCAAAGGCTCGCCAGCAACAAACAGAAGAGGAACAGTGCAAGGCTGGCCACTCCTGTGAAACTCAGAAGCCCCAGGTTGAAAACATTGCGGAAATCAAACCGCAGCCCCGACTCCAGAACCAAGCTCTCCGCCACGCGGCTCAGCGCGAGCAAGGACACCACAATGCCGGAATACGCCAGCCCCGCCAGCGATATTTTCGCCGGCCTGGATTGTTCCCGCGCCCGGGGCGCTTTCAGGTGGCGCTGGGCAAAACTCAACAGGTAGAATGCCATCAGGCTGCTCACAGCCAGTTGGGCCAGGTTGCCCCATGCCGCCGGGGTACGGAAAAGCCCTTCCAGATAGCCCGCCCCGGAAAAGGAAATCTGCCCCGCCATCCGGCTGATCGCAGCCGAGCCGGCCAGGGCCAGCGCCAGCCCGGCAAAGGGATGTAAGCAGGAGGATAACCAATGCCCCCCCCGTTCCAGTAAGAAGAGCAGGCCTGCCGCGGCAAGCGCATACAGCAAAAAAAGCGGCCATTGCAATACTCCGGGGATCGCCGGGCCGGGGGAAAGGTAAAAGCGCACTGTTCCCGAGGCATCGTGCACGGGATATGGGGTTGGGGCCTGGCTGATGCGCAGGCCATCGGGAAGGAGGCCTTGCAGCGGCATGGCGGCTATTGCGAGCAGATCATCCTTGGAAACCCGCCCTTTCAGAAGGTAATACCCGGACGGAGAGCGGTACAGGGCCGTGGCGCCCCGCTGCAGGCTGTCCAGCAGCGATAAAGCCGGCCCCAGCCTGTCCTCCGTCCAGAAAAGGAGGCGCTCTTCCCGGAACAGCAGGAATTTGGTGCTTTCCTGCAACAGCAGTCCTGCTTTTGGATGGGCAAAGCCTTTGCCGCTCAGGCCTGCCCAAAGGCTGTCCTGCCCGAGCCAGGCTTCCGCCCGCTGCGCTTCCCTGAGGAAGGAAGCCTCGGCCCTGCCGGCCAGCCATTTCATGGGGTGCTGGGATGCGATGTAGGCATTCGCCAGCAACAGCAGCAGAATAGCTCCTCCGGCAGCCAGGCTCCAAAATAACCGGCGCCTTTTCATATCCGGGCTTTTACGGAAATTCAGCTTCGGGGTTCCCTTTTGGCTGCCGAATTTTTGCCCGGAACTTTTATGCCAGGTTTGCCGTTGCCAAAACGGGGGAAAGCCGTATCTTTCCTTTCTGCTGCAGGCTGCTCTATCGCGGCTCCGCCCCAGGGGCGGGGATGAGGAAAGTCCGGACAACGTAGAGCGCCACGCCACCTAACGGGTGGGCCGTCTCTCCGGAGATGGACAGAAAGTGCCACAGAAAACGAGACTGCCGACGTCTTTGCGGGTGAAAGCGGGCTTTGCCCGCCGGAGCTTCAGCGAAGGCGGGTAAAGGTGAAAACGTGCGGTAAGAGCGCACGCTCCGCCGCAGCAATGCGGAGGAGGGGTAAACCTCGTGGGTTGAAATGCCATGTACACCCCGATTCTGCCGGACTGCGGGCCTTCGGCCCGCCGGAAGGCCGTGCTGGGTTGCTCGCTCAGTTCCTCCTCCGGGAGGTATTCGGGGGGGGTAGGCAGATCGAGCCCGCCGGTGACGGCGGGCCTGGATAAATGATAGAGGCCGCGTGAGGGCTCAGCCTTCTTTCGCGGAACAGAATCCGGCTTACAGGCCTGCAGCAGAAAAAAAACAAGAGGCAGTGGATTTTCCACTGCCTCTTTCTTTTAGTGCTTATTACCGGGGAATTACCCCATATATCTTATTCGCCCGCTTCGAAGGCGCCGAAGTCGAACAGCAGCGAGAAACGCAGCGTGTTGTCCAGCGGGTTGCGCTGGTTGGTCGTCGGCACCAGGTACGAGAAATTCAGGCCGAAGATGTTGTATTTCAGGCCCAGGCCCACCGTAAAGAACTTGCGGCCGCCTTTCTGGGAGTGCTCGTTGTAGTAGCCGGCGCGCACCGCGAACTGCTGGTCGTACCAGTATTCCACCCCGAAGGAGTACATCAGTTCCTTGAGCTCCTCGCTGAAGCCGTCGGGAGCGTCGCTGAAAGAGTTGAAGATGCCTGTGATGGACGATTGCTCGCGGTAGTCAAAGATGCCGTTGTTGTCGGCGTCGATGCAGGTTTCCGCCTGGCAGGGCGTCGGCACCATCAGCTTGTTGATATCGGTGGCGAAGGTGATCTGGTTGTATTCGTCGAGGTCAACCTTCCAGGCGGCGCCCAGCCCGAAGTTGGCGGGCAGGTAGTCGCGGAAAAGGGAATTGGTATAGGTGATCTTGGAACCTATATTGGTCAGCGCCAGGCCGAGGGTGAGCTCCGACTCGGCGTTTTCCAGGTCGATGGGGGTGCGGTAGGTCAGCGATACGTCGGCAGCGCCGGCAATGCCCGGCTCGATCGTTTCGCCGCCTTCCACCTGCTGCCCGGCGGCCAGGTTGGAGAAGATGAACTTGGCGGTCAGGGCGGCCGAGAAGTTGTCCGTCAGCTTGCGGGCATAGGCGGCCGCAACCTCAAATTCGTTGGGCCGGCCGATGGCAAGGGGTTCGCCGTTCTGGTCTGTGAACTGAATGCTGCCCAGCGAGAAATACCGCAGCCCGAAACCGATGGCCTGAAGGTCATCCAGCTTGTAATAGCCCGAGAGGTAGGCCAGGTAAACGTCATTCAGCCCCAGCGCGCGCAACCATGGGGTATAAGTGGCGGAAACGGCCAGCCCCTCCTCGGCGAAAACAATCTTCGAAGCATTGAAGTGGATGGCGTTGGGGTCGGGAGAAATCCCGATGCCGGCATCGCCCATTGCGCCGGAACGGGCATCACCCACGATGCGGAGAAACGGCACCGCCGATACGACCGTGTTGACGCAGGGCGAGCCGTCCAGGTTGATCAGCGGGCTGTTCGGGTCACTGGGGTCTTGCCGCGTACATTGCGCTTGTGTTTGGGTAGCCAGGCCGGCAAGCACCAGCAAGGTTATGGCAGCTTTAGTTAAGATTTTCATCATGAGATCCTTTCTTTTAACCAAAAGTTTTGCAAATATACTATTTGAATTCGAATTCAAACCTTTCTCTGGTTGGCCGGGTGGTGGGCGCAGTGGCGTAAGGATTGTACGAAAAGCCGGAAATTTGGTTTCACCAACCTGCCGAATACAGGCTCTCCGGAACCTCCTTTCTCAGCTTTTATCAATACGCAAAATCCGGTTTCTTATTTTAAAATGACCAATTTTTCAAAACCGCTTTCCCCGCTCAGCACCACATTGCCGGTATTTGCGGCCCGCACCTTTACCTTGTACAGATATACCCCGCGCCCGAGCCGGCCGCCGTAATCATCGCGGCCGTCCCATTCGATGCAGTCATCCCGCCGAAGGGCGCCGTCACTGAACATATTGGCCTGAATGGTCTTGACAAGCCTGCCCGAGATGGTGAATATCTGCACCATCACTTCCAGGTCCTGGTTCGCCAGGTTGTGGTCGAACTGGAAACAGGTGTAGTCGGTGAAAGGGTTGGGATAGTTGAGCACGTGCTCGAGGGCGACTTCCTCGGATTCGGCCACCACGAACTCGGTGTACCCTTCGGCCGAGTTGTTGGCCACGTCCCAGGCTTTTACCCGGATGTTGTGCCGCCCTTCCGGCAGAGCCGACAGGGGATAGCGCACCCTGCCTCTGGTGTAGTCGTCCAGTTCCGATTCGTAAAAGTCGTTGAGCAGGTAGGTGTTCTGGGTATTGCCGTTGAGCACACCCTCGAGGTCGTGCCCGATGCTGTTGCCCACGACGTTGATCCCGTTGTCATCTTCAAGAACGGCGAGCAAGGTAGGGCTGGCGTTGGTAATCCCGCCAAAGACGAAATCTTCGGTATTCATATACACCTCGACTTTCGGGCCCCTGTCATCTGCCAGGGCATTGGGGTCGGTGCCGCCGATGATGATGTTTTCATAGCTTCCTGCGGCGTCTTCCAGGGTTGTTTCGTCGGCAGCATAGTAGCTTATCTTGCCCGGGCCAAACTGGTAGTTGATGTCCCTCGGCACCACAAAAGTGAAGCGGAAGCGGCCATTGGTGACCGATGCCCGCCCACGGAACAATACGTTTTTCTGGATGCGGTAGTTGTAAACCTTATTGGAGCCCTGCCCCAGGGTGGCCACCTGCTGCGCCTTATCGAAAATAGTGGGATAGAGAATGCCGTTGAAGCCGGACAGCAGGCTGCCGTCCAGCGCCTGTATTTCCCCTTCGATAGTTACTCGTTGCAGTGCGCGAAGGGTATCGGGCTGGAGCGGGCTGACTGCTTCGCTGTCGATATGGGTGGTGGCCACCTTGTATTTCGGCAGGGCAATTTTCATGGAAGGGTCGCCTATCAGGGCGAATTTGCGCGAGTTGTTGATGTTGAAGTTGCCGCTGACATCGTTTTTGCCGCGTTGGAAAGCTTCACCGATGGTGGGCACCTCGCTGTTGTTGCTGCGGACGAACATGTAGTCCAGCGCATTTTCGGTCATGCGTACATTGGATGAGGCATAAACGGCCCGCACGGTGGTCATCAGGGCAATGGCGCCGCCCTTCCGGGTGAGGAAAGCTTCCTCGCCGGCTGTGGTGAAGGTGGGGTCATCATACCCGGTGAAGGAGCAGGTGGCCGTTATGAAGATGGGCATCTGGTCGTAATTGCTCCACCCCAGGATGTCGGTAATATTGAGCACGCGCTCCTGAGCCCAGCCTTTGGGGCCTCCGTGGCCGAGATAGGTAACGGCCAGCGCTCCCTTGAAGATGGATTTGTTGAGTTGCTCGGTAGCCAGCGGAATGCGCTCGCCGCCGGGCGTGGATTCCTGCGGGAAAGCGTCCAGGTATATTTTTTCGAGGTTGAGCTGGCGAATGGTGTCGTTCAGCGCCTCGGCAATTTCGTCGGCATCTTCGTAGTGGTCGATATCCGAAAAACCCGGGCTGCGGTCGTTGTCGTCGCCAACGAAGATGAGGCGGTTGCGCCAGTCGCCCAGCACCTCTTTGCTGCTGTCGTAGTGGATGATCTTATCCACTGCGGCGGCCGCCTCTTCCTGGGTTTTCACCGGCAGGCGGCCGACGGCGATGCTGAGGTTGCCGTCGAGGGGGTCGTTGGGGTTCTGCGAATCCAGGAGGGTGAAGTAATCATCACTGGGATAAGCCTCCACGGGGTTGTAGGATTCCTTCTGGTAGGTGGGGATGAAATTGCCGCCAAGGCCGTAGATGTCGCGGGCGTCGAAGGTTCCGTCGCCAAAAAGGAGGAGGTGCCGGAATCGCTCGTTGCGCTGGTAGAGCATCCGGGCGAAATCCCGGATGGCGGTGGGGTCACTTTTGCCGGAAGCGAATTCGTTGAAAACCTGCCCGATCTCTACGATTTCCACCGTCATGCCGTCGTGCTCGGCGCGGTGCCGGGCCAGGCGCAGGGCTTCCTGCTCAAAATCGCGGTGGTAGATGATCAGCAGGTCGATATCGTCAATGGCATGGATGTTCTGGTTAGGGGCTTTGCCCCTTGCTTCGGCCGTCAGCAGTTCGCCGGAGGGGTAAAAAGCGATGAACTCGCGCAGCAGCTCAGTGTTGGCACGAAAGCTCAGCTGCTGCCCGTTCCGTTCCACCGGCGCCTGCACCGGGCTGAGCGGGTCGGTGATATCCCACACGGCGAGGTTTTGGGCGGCTCCTTCCAGGCGGAACGTTGCGGCCGGGAAGGCGAGCGTGCGCCGGTCGCGGAAAGCCATCTGGGCGCCTTCCATCCGCAGGGCCCGCCGCACGTTGAGCTGTAGGTAATCCAGCCAGCCTTCGCTCTCATCGCCGGGGCCCTGGGGGTGGGGATAACGCACGGAAAAACTCACGCTGGAGTTGTTTAGAAGCACCGTGTCGAGCAGTATTGCCCGGCTGGCGTAAGAGCGGGTATTGTCTTCGCTGCTGCCGATCGAAGATACCGAGCTGGCGCTGCTGCTTTCGGCCGTTTGCCCGGCGATATCCACGATGAAGCGGGAGCTCACCCGCGCCCGCAGCGCCATGGAGGCCCGCAGGCGCGCGGGCTCATCGGTTAGCAGGTTGGGAAAAGAAAAAGCGCCATTGTAATTGTACTGCCGCGCCACCTTGAAATGGTCGCCATACCAGCTTTGGCCGGAGCCCTGCGCCTTATCCCACTCGTACAGGAGGTTCACTTTGTCATCCTCCAGCCGGGCATAGTCGTCGAAAGAGGTGGAGGTATAGGCTGCGGCAGGTAAAGGGGCGGCCTGAGCCACCCTGGCGCCGTTGCCCGGGCTGATTTTGAGGAAGTAGTAATTATGGGTGTCGTAAATGTTTTTCTGCATGACGAATTCCTCCTCGCTCTCGTTGTGCAGCCATTTATCGGGGCCCTCACCATAAAAGAGGATATAATCGCCGGCGTCGAACCTTCCATCCTCTTCGCCGGCGATGCTTATGGCGTTCTCCTGGAGGTCGTCGATGCGTTCGGCGCCGCCATAAAAAGGCAGCAACCCGCCGCCATTGCCGTATAATTTGATCTGGCGCGGATCGATGTTGTCGATATCCATGCCCAGCTCGTTCTTCAGAAAGTTATAGCTGAGCTTGTACATGCCGTTGCGGCTGACGGCAATTTTGTATATGTCGCCGTCTTTCAGTACGGACTGGTTGGTGTCGTCGGGGTCGCGGAAGCTGATTTCCTGCTGAGGCTGGAGCCTGATGCGGAGGCTGACCTCCCGGAGGCGCTCATAGCGCCCCCCGCGGCGAACAATGGGCGCGAAAGCTATTTTCCCGAAATAGGATCCGCGTTCCCGCTCCACGCGGGTTTCGAATTTAAGGCTTTCGCCCAGGTAAGCCGCATCCGCTGCCGTGGGTTCCATGTCGAAGGGCTCGTAGCGGGCTTCGAGTATTTCGGCCTGCAGCAGGCCGTATTGCTCTACGGGGAAGCGCCGGACAAAAAAGGTAAGCCCCGGGTATTCCGAGCTGCTGGCCCCTCCCTTGAAACCCCATCGCTCGATCTGCTCATTGCCCAGCGTAAAGGTTTCGGGGGCGTTTTCCCATTGGAATTGATGCCGGATAATCGTGGGCTGCTGGGCCAGGCCCCATCCGATATTCAGCAGGAAGGCGATTGCAGCAACGAATTTCTTCATATCTTGCACGAGTTTGAAATAAAATATGGTTGAGAGCGTATTTTCGTCTTTTCCCGTTGGAAAACCGTTATCAAAACGTTAAGGCTTCAACCGTATTGCTTGTTAAGAATGGCCGAATTGTCGGCTGGATTTACAAACACATCAAGTCAAAACCGAAAAATCAAAAATATAGCGTGTAAAATGCAAAATGTAAAAGTATGGCCTTGTTCCCACTTTTACATTTTACATTTGGTATTTTACATTTTACCCTTTCAAGCGCTTATGCCCATGGCCAGATTTTTGCTTCTTTTTGTGCTGGAAATGGCGGCTTTGTCTCTGCTGCGGGGGCAGGATCCGGTGTACAGCCAGTTCTTTGCGGCGCCCCTGCAGATCAACCCGGCATTTGCCGGCGCCACCTCATCGCCCAGGGTGACGGCCAATTACCGCAGCCAGTGGTCCTCCTATCAGGGCGGGTACGAGACGTACTCCGTGGCTTATGAGCAATCCATAGAATCCCTGAACAGCGGCCTGGGGCTTATGGTTCTGGGCGACGACGAGGGGAACGGCATATACAGCACTACGCGTTTTTCCGCCGTGTACGGCTACCGCGTCCGGGTTAATGAGGATGCGGGCATTCGTTTCGGCATCGAGGCAGGCTTTATCCAGCGCCGCCTGGATTGGGACCGGCTCATTCTGCCCGACCAGATCGACCCCATCGAAGGCCCCACGGGGCCCGGCGGCCCTATTCCTTCTGAAGACCTGCCTCCCGACAACCTCAACCGCTCGGTGGTGGACATCGGGGCGGGCATTCTGGCCTATGGGCGGCGGGCTTATGGAGGCATTTCCCTGAAGCACCTCAACAGCCCCGACGAGAACCTGCTGGAGGTGAACAACAACCTGGGCATCGGCATCCCCTTGCGGCTCACGGTGCACGGCGGCGTCGAAATCCCTTTACAGGCGGGCAATAATCGGCGGGAAGAGGCGTTCATATCACCGAACCTGCTAATAATGAAGCAGGGAGAATTTGCTCAAGTCAACGGCGGTGCGTATTTTGGCCTCGGCAAATTCTTTGCCGGCGCCTGGTACAGGCACACTATCAACAACGTTGACGCAGCTATAGCCCTCGCCGGCCTGCGGCATGGAATATTTAGATTGGGTTATAGTTTCGATTTTACGTTGAGTAGATTAAATTTGCAGCGTAGCGGAGGATCCCACGAGTTGTCGCTGACCATCAATTTCGACGACAGCGAGGAAGCCAGAAGGCGCCGGAGTTCTGCCCGTTACAACGATTGCTTTAAGATGTTCAATTAGGATTTTTGAAGGAAAACTGTGGCTCGCCACAATTAATTCACATTAAATCTCCAACGCCCTTTGCCCTTTGGGGTTTGAGGGCGCGCATCCAACACTGAATGCCCCCGGCCTGCCCCGGCTTCGCTTCCGTGCGGGAACGAGCCTGGGTGTTTTGGCTTTATTCTGCCTTTTTGCGGAATACCTGAAGGGTGCGGGTTCGGCGGGCGGGAGCCCGGCAGTTTTCCAAAATCAAAGCCTGTTTGCCTGTTTTCCGGGCCGGAAACTTGCCTGCGCAAGTGTTAAATTCCGGAAAATGAACCGCCTCCGGGCGCTAAGGAAGTCATAAGATGCATTATTGTCTATATTTGTTGGTCGATTCTCAAAAACAATCTCCTGCAATGAAAAATCTGCTGAAGTTTGGTTCCATCCTGTTAGGAGCAGTACTCATACTTAGTTCCTGCAGCAGCAAGGAGCGCTCAGCCACTACGGGCTGGAAGTATAACGACACCAAGTGGGGTGGCTTTGAAAAACTGGATTACGAAGGCCAGATCGCCGGCCCCAATCTGGTATTGATCGAAGGCGGTACTTTTACCATGGGCCTGACCGAGCAGGACGTTACCTTCGACTGGAACAACGTCGCCCGCCGCGTCACGGTTTCTTCCTTTTATATGGATGAAACGGAAGTGTCCAATATCGACTACCGTGAATACCTTTACTGGATACAGCGGGTCTTCGGCGAATCCTACCCGGAAGTTTACCGCGACGCCCTGCCCGATTCCCTGGTATGGCGCGAAGAACTGGCCTACAACGAGCCCTTCGTGGAAACTTACTTCCGCCACCCCTCCTACGATGACTATCCCGTAGTCGGCGTGAGCTGGGTACAGGCAACCGAGTTCGCCAGATGGCGCACCGACCGCGTGAATGAAATGCTGCTGATCGAGAAGGGGATCCTCAACCCCAATACCGAACAGAAGGATGAGGACAACTTCAACACCGATTCCTACCTCGTCGGGCAGTATCAGGGCGATGTCCGCAAAAACCTCAAAGACCTGCGCACCGGCGGTGAACGCCCCGTCCGCTTCGAGGACGGCATCCTGCTTCCGGAATACCGCCTGCCGACGGAAGCCGAATGGGAATATGCGGCGCTGGCCCTCCAGGGCAACCAAACTTCAGAAAAAGACGAGCGCATCTCCGACCGCCGCTTCTATCCCTGGGATGGCAATACGGTCCGGTATCAGAAGCGCGATAAATATCAGGGCGAAATCCTGGCCAACTTCAAGCGGGGCGCCGGCGACTACATGGGTATGGCCGGTAAGCTGAACGACGACGCGCACATCCCCGCACCGGTGCGTTCTTTCCTGCCCAACGACTTCGGGCTGTACAATATGGCCGGCAACGTCAATGAGTGGGTGCTCGACCTCTACAGGCCGCTGACCAGCACCACCCTGAGTGACGTGCAAAACCACGACCTCAACCCCTACCGCGGGGGCCAGTTCCAGAAAAAAGAACTGGACGAGGACGGCCGCCCCGTAGAAAAGGACAGCCTCGGCCGCCTGCGTTACGCCTACGTGACGGATGAAGAAGCGGCTACGCGCGACAACTACAAAACGGGCCAGGTTTACAACTACCTCGACGGCGATAAGCAATCGCAGGCTTATTACGATTTCGGCAAGCACACCCTCATCAGCGACAAATCGCGCGTGTTCAAGGGTGGCTCCTGGGCCGACCGCGCCTTCTGGCTGTCTCCGGGCGCCCGCCGCTTCCTGGACGAGGACAAATCCTCGCGCACTATCGGCTTCCGCTGCGCCATGACCCGCACGGGCTCGCCCAGCGGAAATGAAGATGTCGGCGGCAACCAGTTCCGCACCAAACGGACGCGGGGAGAGCGGAGGAAATTCTGATCTCCCTTTATCTGAAACGACAATAAAGCACAGAAAAAGCCTCCACCTGATGGGGGCTTTTTCTATGGAAAACCTACCAAAGCGAGTTATGGATATCCGGAACCTATACGAGAAATACCTGCAGCACCCCCATGTGGTGACTGATTCCCGGGCGGTGCGGCCGGGGAGCCTGTTTTTTGCCCTGCGGGGCGATCGCTTCGACGGCAATCAGTTCGCAGCGCAGGCCCTGGAGGCGGGGGCGGCTTTCGCCGTAATAGATGCGCCCGGCCTGGATTCCGACAACCGTTTCCTGCGGGTGGAAAATGCTCTGGAGGCCCTTCAGGGGCTGGCGCGCCATCACCGGCGGCAGTTCTCCATCCCCGTCATCGGCATTACAGGAAGCAACGGCAAAACGACGACCAAGGAACTGGCCAGCGCGGTGCTTGGCAGCCACTTCCGGCTTCACTTTACACAGGGCAATCTCAACAACCACATCGGCGTGCCCCTAACGCTTCTGGCCATGCCGGCCGATACGGAGGTAGCGGTCATTGAGATGGGCGCCAACCATCAGGGCGAGATCGATCAGTTGTCGCGCATTGCCGAACCGACCCATGGCCTGATCACCAATATCGGCAAAGCCCACCTGGAAGGATTCGGCGGCATCGAAGGCGTCAAAAAAGGCAAATCCGAGCTTTACCGCTTTCTTGCGGAAACCGGCGGAACGGTTTTTGTCAACCGCGATGCCGCCTTTCTGGAAGAACTGGCTGGCCCGGCCGGGAATAAAGTGTTTTACTGCCGAAGCGACGCCCCGAAGCCTGCCGGGCCGGATATCGAGGTCAAACTGCTGGCTACCCAGCCTTTCGTCACGGCTGCTTTCCCGGGCCGGGATGGGGAACTGGTGGAAGTGCGCAGTTGCCTGCCCGGGGCCTACAATTTCAGCAACATCATGACGGCCATCGCACTTGGCAAGTACTTCGGCGTGCCCGATGAAAAGATCGCTGGGGCCATAGAGGCCTATGTGCCCGGAAACAATCGTTCTCAGGTGCTTCAGCACAATGGCAACACCTACCTGCTGGACGCCTACAACGCCAACCCCACCAGTATGCGGGAGGCGCTGCTGGCCTTTCGCAATATGGAGGGAGGCCCCAAGCTCGCCATCATCGGCGAGATGCTGGAATTGGGCGCCGAAAGCCCTGCCGAGCACGAGGCCATCGCCCGCCTGGCTGTTTCCCAGCACTTCGAGGAAGTGGTTTTTGTCGGCAGGGAATTCCAGGCGGCGGCCGAAGCTTTCGCCTGCCGCCATTTTCCCGATGTGGCGGCGCTGAAGGCCTGGTTCGACGCCCGCAATTATCAGGGGCGTCACATCCTGATCAAGGGGTCGAGGGGCAATCAGCTGGAGAAGCTGCTGGATTGAACGGCCGCCTGCATGGAGGAGGAAAACCAAGTTGCCGAAGCAGTTGTTGAATTCTACAAAACCGAAGCATGGCCGCTTCCCTGATTTATTTCGACAATAATGCCACTACGCCCTGCGACCCCCGCGCCGTAGAGGCCATGCTGCCGTATTTTTTTGAGAAAGCCGGCAATGCGGCCAGCCGCAGCCATCCTTTCGGATGGGAGGCGGAGGAGGCTGTAAAGCAGGCCCGCGAGCGGGTAGCTCAGCTGATCGGGGCGGAGGCCAGGGAAATCATTTTCACCTCCGGCGCTACCGAGTCCGACAACCTGGCGATAAAGGGGGTTTTTGAACTGTACCGGCCCAAGGGCCAGCATGTCATTACCGTAAAAACGGAACACAAGGCGGTGCTGGATACCTGCCGGCGGATCGAGAAGCTGGGCGGAGAAGTAAGCTATCTGGACGTGGGCGAGGACGGGCTTATCAGCCTGGATGCCCTGGAGTCGGCCATCCGGCCCGACACCATCCTGGTGTCCGTCATGTGGGCGAACAATGAAACAGGCGTTATTCAGCCCATGGAAGAGATCGGCGCCATTTGCGATAAACACGGCGTGCTGCTGATGAGCGACGCCACGCAGGCCGTCGGCAAAATAACAGTCAACCCAAGGGCGGCAGGAGTGCACCTCATGGCCTTTTCTGCACATAAGATGTACGGCCCCAAGGGGATAGGCGCGCTCTATGTGAGCCGGCGGCAGCCCCGCGTGAAGCTCTCCCCTCTGATCGACGGCGGCGGGCACGAACAGGGCATGCGCTCCGGAACGCTCAATGTGCCGGCCATCGTCGGCTTCGGCCGGGCGGCGGAACTAGCCGCCGGGGAAATGGAGGCGGAAGGGCAGCGGCTGCGCCGGCTGCGCGACGAGCTGGAGCGCGCGCTCCTGAGCAGGGTCGAAGAAGCCCATCTCAACGGCAACCCGGAACACCGCCTTCCGCACGTGAGCAATATCGCCTTCCGCCATGCCGAAGCCGAAAGCGTTATGATGTCCTTCAAACAGCGTATAGCCCTTTCTTCCGGTTCGGCCTGTACATCCGCTTCCATCGAACCCTCCCATGTGCTCACTGCGATGGGGCGAAGCGCCGAAATGGCGCACAGCTCACTCCGCTTCAGCCTGGGGCGCTTCAATACCGAAGAAGAAACCGCCCTCGTGATCGAAGCTGTGGCCGGAGGCGTGGAAAAAGTGCGGAGCATGAGCCCGGTATGGGAACTGTTCCGCGATGGTATGCTCGACGGGTGAACTTGATTTATCCCGATGATGTTTCTATCTTAGCTTTTCAAAATTTTAAAAGAAAAAGCCAGAGAAATGCTTTTCGTCGCCAACAGCGCAAAAGAAAAAATAAGCGAGATCCGTAGCAAAGAAGGCTACGGGGAGGATTATTTCGTCCGGGTATGGGTGACCAGCGGAGGCTGTTCCGGGTTGACTTACCAGATGGAGTTTTCCAACGAACCCAGAGCGGATGACCAGGAATTTCTGGATAACGGCGTGAAAATCGTCACCGACCGGCGCAGCGTGCTCTACCTGTTCAACACCACCCTGGAATTTTCCGGCGGGCTGGACGGCAAGGGCTTCCATTTCAACAACCCCAATGCCTCGCGAACCTGCGCCTGCGGGGAAAGTTTTTCCGTGTAACAGCTGCCTGCAGAGGCACAAAAGGACATGGAGCCATTCCGAATTTCGGGATGGCTCGCGTTTTTTATGGAATTGCGGAGATTTTTTCCGAATTTAGACAGTCGGAACCAATGGTTTGAACAGATATTATGGATAGAGACATTCCTCCGTCGCAGCCGCGAGCTTTTACCCGCGTATTTTTCCCTGGGATTATAGCCTTTGGCGTTTCTTCCGCCCCTCTTCTTTGCATTGATTATCTAATGTGTTAATCCCGGCATTCCCATGTTACGCATCGGTTACGACGCAAAGCAATTATTCAACAACTTCGCCGGGCTGGGCAGTTACAGCCGCACCTTGTTGGCCAACCTGGCGGAATACTACCCCGACAATGCCTATTTTCTCTATACCTCCCGCATTACGCGCCGCGAGGATACCTCTTTCTTCCTGGCCAGCGCGCTTTACAGCGTGCAGTTGCCCCGTCACGGGCCTATGCCTTTCTGGAGTGCGGCAGGCATAAAAGGAAATATGCGAAAGCATCGGATCGGCTTGTTTCACGGCCTGGCCAACAGCCTGCCTTTCGGGATGGAAAAGACGGGCATCCGGACGGTCGTCACCATCCACGACCTGGCTTTTTTGCACTACCCGCAGCATTATGGGCTGTTCCATCGGAGAATGCTCGACATCAGGCACCGCTATGCCTGCCGCCATGCGGGGCATATCGTCGCCATCAGCGAAAGCACCAAGCGGGATATTGTGCATTTCTATGGCATCGATCCGGAAAAGATCACCGTGATCTACCAGTCCTGCAGCGAGCGTTTTCTGCAGGAGCGTGCCCAGAAAACCATCGAAGCGGTGCGGCGGCGGCACCAATTGCCGGAGGAATACCTGCTGACGGTAGGGGCCATCACGGCCCGTAAGAACCTGATGGGCATGGTGCGCGCTCTGCAGTTGGTGCCTGAAAGCCTGCGGTTGCCCCTTGTAGTCGCCGGCGCCGGCGGCGGCTACAAGGCCAGGGTGCAGCGTTTTATCCAGCAGAACCGCATGGAAAAGTGGGTGCATTTCATCGAGGCCTCTTTTCGGGATTTGCCGGCCATTTATCAGGATGCTTCCCTTTTCCTTTATCCTTCTTTTTTTGAAGGATTTGGGCTGCCTGTTCTGGAAGCCCAGTTCAGCGAGGTGCCGGTTCTGACATCCAATACCTCTTCTTTGCCCGAGGCCGGCGGCCCGGGCGCCCACCTGGCCGACCCTTCGCAACCGGAACAGATCGCCGCCGGCATCGAAAGGATACTCACGGACCAGGCTTACAGGGATGAACTGGTGGAAAAAGGATATGAGCACGCCCGGCAGTTCCGCGGGGAACCCCTGGCCAGGCAGATGATGGAGCTGTATAAAAGCGTTGCAGGCGGAGGGCATACGGAGCCGGAGCCGATTACCTGAGTAAGTCAAAATGTATAATGCGTAATGTTAAATGCTTGCCCGGCGGCGCTTTGGCGGCGGCGGGCAGAAGGCCTTCCGGCCGGCAATGGAAGTGGCGGCTCTCCCTGCCCCTGCCTTTCCTGTCGTTGTTTTTCGCGCTCCAGGCTCAACAAGCCGACACTTTGTTATTTGACATCCTTGACTCCGTTACCGTTACGGCATCCCGTCTGGAGAGCCGGGAAGGAGAACAGCCCTTCTCCTTGTCCGTCCTGACAAGGGAACGCCTGCAGGAGGGCCAGCAGCAGTTGTCGCTCGACGAAGCGTTGGCCGGCGTGCCCGGGCTGTTTATGATGGGCGGCGACAATTTTTCACAGGACATCCGGCTTTCGCTGCGCGGCTTCGGCGCCCGTTCCGCCTTCGGCATTCGCGGCATCAAGGTAATTGTGGACGGGCTGCCGGAATCGACGCCTGACGGGCAGGGGCAGGTTGACAATATCGATGCCGGCCTGCTCGGCCAGGCGGAAGTCGTGCGCGGGCCTGCTTCGGGCCTGTACGGTAATGCAGCGGGTGGCGTTATCAGCTTTTCAACCGAAGAGCCGCCGGCTGCTCCCTTTGCCGAGGCGCGCCTCAGCGCCGGCAGTTTCGGGTTTCCGCGCTACCAGTTAAAAGGCGGCATGCAAAAAGGCAGGCTCGGCTTCCTGGCCTACGGCAGCCACACCAGTACGAATGGCTATCGGGAAAACAGCCAAATGCAAGCCAGCTTGTTCAACGGCAAGCTGAATTATTCCTACAGCCCAAATGGCCGCCTCCGGCTGCTGCTCAACCTCGTTGACAGCCCCCTTGCCGGCGATGCGGGCGCCCTGAGCCGGGCGGGGTTGGAAGAGGACCGCCGGCAGGCCTGGGGCCCCAACCTGGCATTCGAAGCCGGCGAGTCAGTCCGGCAGGGCAGGGCGGGCCTCCTCTGGGAGCAGTCCTGGCGGGAACGCCATCAACTGGAAGCCCGCCTGTTCTATCTGGCGAGGGATTTTGAAAACCGCTTGCCCTTCGAAGCAGGCGGCATCGTCGGGTTGGGCAGGCAGTTCTTCGGCGGCGGCGCCAGTTACCGCTATCAGGGCAAACTGGGGCAAATGCCCTATCGCTTCCGCATGGGCATGGACGTGGAACAGCAAAGGGATGAGCGTGAGCGCTTCGACAACCTGGCCGGCGAGCCCGGCGCCCGCTCTCTCCTGCAGGACGAGATATTCCGTAGCCTGGGCTTGTTCATTGTCCAGGAACTACAGCCCGCCCCGGGCCTGAAGGTGCTGCTAAGCACGCGCTTCGACGCGGTGGAGCTTGAAGCCCGCGACCGATTCCTGGCCGATGGCGATGATTCCGGCAGCCGTTCTTACGACAATTTCAACCCCGGACTGGGAGTGCTCTACGTCTTTAGTCCGGCTTTCCGCCTGTTCGGCAACCTGTCGGGCAGCTTTGAAACGCCTGCCCTGAGCGAATTGTCGGCCAACCCGGCGGGAGGAGGCTTCAACCCGGAGCTTTCCCCGCAGCGCGCCTTCAACTACGAACTGGGCCTTGGCGGCAGGCTTGGGCGGCGCATAAACTTCCAATTGGCAGGCTTCTTCATTGCTCTGGAAGATGAACTTGCCCCTTATGAGCTGGAGGCCTTTCCCGGGCGTATTTTTTACCGCAATGCCGGGCGTTCTTCCCGCCGCGGGCTGGAGGCCGGCCTGCACTATCAGATCGCATCCGGGCTGGCGGCTTCGCTGGCTTATACCTGGTCGGATTTTACTTACCAGGATTACCGGACTTCCGCCGGCGATTTTCAGGGCAACCGCCTTCCCGGCATCCCGGAGCATTTCGCCTTTCTCAACCTCCGCTACCTGCATGCTTCCGGCCTGAAGGCCTCCCTGCGATGCCGCTACACCGGCGCCCTCTACGCCAATGACGCCAATACGGACAAAGACGATGCCTACCTGGATATAGGCCTGCGCCTGAGCTACAGCCGCCGGTGGGGCCAGTGGGGGGTGCACCCTTTCCTTGGCGTCAACAACCTGCTCGATGCGCGATACAACAGCAATGTGCGCATCAATGCCTTCGGCGGGCGATACTATGAGCCGGCGCAGGGGGTGCATGGGTTTGTGGGGGTTAAGGTCGTAAGGTCGTAAGGTTGTAAGGCTTGCCCGGCTCGCAGAGACGGGTCGTAAGGCTTGCCCGGCTCGCAGAGACGGGTCGTAAGGTCGTAAGGTCAGCACGTCGACATGTTGAGCGTAGCGAAATCCCGTACCGACGAAGGAGGCCGGGATCGGCATGTTTACTGGCCTACTGACGTTTGGACTTAGGCTGTTCCGGGTTATGAAGGCGGAAGGTGGAAGAGGGAAAGAGCCAAGAAATTCCTGGAATCGCCAGGTTTTTCCGACTTCCGGTTTCCGCCTTCCCACTTTAAGCAGGGGGTTCCAAGGCACTTTCCCAAACGTCCAAAGTCTAAACTGACGACTGCCTACTGGCGTACGGATTTGTCATTCAGCTTTCCCAATTCGGGAATTTGTCAGGGCGGGGGCAACTATTCTGGGAAAATGGCTACTTTAAGAGGGAGAAAACCCTATTGTCTAATCTAATTCAAAGAGCTTATGAAGCGGACTATTTACCATTACCTGCCTCTGTTGTTCCTGATTGCGGCATTGCCGGCCCCCGGCCAGGTGGCCTATGTAAAGCAGGATGCCGCCGGCGCCAACGATGGTACATCCTGGGCAAACGCCTACACCAGCCTGCACGATGCACTGGCCGATGCAACGGCGGCGCAGATATGGGTTGCCGCCGGAACCTACCTGCCCGGCGCCACGACACTGGACGTATTCTTTGTCGGGCGGAGCGTTGAAATTTACGGCGGCTTTGCCGGTACGGAAAGCAGCCTGGAGCAGCGCGATATAGCGGCCAATGCCACCATCCTCAGCGGCGACCTGGCGGGAGATGATATCGCAGGCGATTTTACTGCCAACCGTGGAGACAATGCCTTGCATGTCGTGTATGTCGACAGCCTGGTGACGGGCGGCGTCACCATCGATGGGTTTACGGTGCGCAACGGGCACAGCAATGCGGAGATCAACGGCCAGCCGGAATATTATTACCGGGGTGGAGGCATTTTTGCGTACAGCACCATAGAGGTGCGCAACTGCACCTTCACGCAGAACCATGCGCGCGCCGGCGCTTCGGCCTTTGTGCGCCGCAGCACGGCCAGCGGCTCGCGCTTCGGGAACTGCCGGTTCGAAGAGAATTTCACCAGTTCGCAATCGGCAGGCATTTATCTGGAAGCCACCTCGGACATCGTTGTTGAGAACTGCGAATTCATTGACAATAACACCAACCGAGGGGTATTATACCCGGCTTATTGCACCGATGTTCAGATACTGAACTGCCTGTTCCAGGGCAATGTGAATGCCTCCGGTTACGGCGGCGGATTTTTTGCCTGGCAGCCGGTGAATCTGTACGTCGGCAATTGCACCTTTCTCGACAACCAGGCTGCCAATGCGGCGGGCATGTATATTGACCAGCGCGAACTCACCAGCTACGATCCCGCCCTGGTTATCATCGACAACTGCACTTTCGATGGCAGCGCCGCAACCGATTACGGCGGCTCGGGCATATTTTTCTTCAATTCCAGCTTTACCGTGATGAATTCCTCCTTCCGGAACGGCGAGGCCCCCAGTTCGGCGCCTGCCATCTATGCAGGAGGCGACGGGCAGGACTTCATCATCGACAACTGCCTTTTCGAGAACAACTCCTCCAACTTCGCCGCCTCGATCGCCAACTATGTGGGCCTGGGCTCGGGGCTTATCCAGAACAGCACTTTCCGGGCAAACAGCGCCAACAACGGCGGTGGTTCCGTCTCGGGCGGGTTCACATCCAGGACTACCGTGGACAACTGCACTTTTGAGGAAAACTCGGCCGGATACGGCGGCGCCATATTCTTGCAGAACGACTCGACGGAAATGACGGTGCTGAACTCTTCCTTTTTCGGCAATGTGGCCAGCACCTCCAGCGGCGGTGCGATCCTCACCAATTCGGGCATCCCGCTGACGGTTGAGAGCTGTACTTTCGAGGCCAACCAGGGGACGACGGGCGGTGCTATTTCCGTGACGGAAGACAGCCTCAACCTTTCACTGCTGACGGTTCGCAACAGCATTTTCAATTTCAACATTGCGGAAACCCAGGGCGGCGCAATCAACATCAACAATGCCGACGCCATTTTGGAAAGCAACCTGTTTGCCAACAACAACGCCCTGGATATCGGCACCGGCGGCGCCCTGTCTCTCAATTCCGGCGCGGGTGGTGAGGTGGAGGATATGCAGGTGGTGGTCACCAACTGCACATTTGCCGACAATGTCGGCGCCCTGTCGGCAGCTATAGCCAACTGGACGGACGGCACGGCCAGCTCCACAACCACCCTGCAGAACAACATATTTTCCAACCCTCTGGGCCTGGATTATGTCGTGGAAGACGGCAGCCCCGAAGTCGTTTCCAACGGCGGCAACCTCTGCATTTTGGGCCTGCAGCCTGACGTTTTCGACAACGCCCAGGATATTCTGGATGCGGACCCCCTGTTTGTCGAACCGGAAGCATTTGATTTCCACATCATGGAGGGCAGCCCCTGCATAGACGCCGGCGTAGCGGAAGGCGCTCCGGAATTCGACCTTGAAGGCCGGCCGCGCTATGATGAAGTGGACATCGGCGCTTATGAGTTTGACAAAACGATCGGCGTTCAGGAACGGCCGGTGGCCGACTATGCGCAGGCCCGCATTTTCCCCAACCCGGTTTCTGAGAATGCCTTTCTGCAGATGGAGAACGATTGGACGGGCGAGCTCCGGGTAGCCATTTTTTCACTTTCCGGGCAGGAGGTTCAGGCTTTTGCGATTGAAAAATCGGCGCGCCTGCAGCAATGGCCGCTGAAGGTGGGCCACTTGCAGCGCGGCGCCTACAAGCTGGTGGTATCCGATGGGCAGCGCGCCCTGGCGGCCCACCTGATCCGATTGTAAGCCGGGATGCATGTTGTTTAATGAACCGCAGGGGTGCATAAGCGCAGGGGTTTTCCAAAGCTGTGCCGGGGCGCCTCTGCGGTTCAAAAAACGCGAGTGGCAAGGCCAATTCAATTAACAATACCCATCACCCCGGATTTGCCATTCGCCATTGGGCTGTTTTTGCCAAAGCCGATGAACTTTCCAGTCCGGCTGCTGAGCGGGGCCTACAGGAAAATGCCGTATAAGACGGTGGTAAAAACGGCCATCAGAATAGCCAGGATAAAAGCCGAGAGGAAATCCCGGATCTTAAAGCCTTTCAGGAAATAAGCAGCCAGCAGGAGCAGCACGGCATTCACCACAAAGGTGAACAGCCCCAGGGTCAGGAACCGCAGGGGAGTGGTGATCCATTGGAGGAAGGAGCCCAGTGTGGCGTTCAGGAAGGAGAGCACTACGGCCACGACGAGGGCGCGCGTAAAATCCTCGATCTCCACCCCTTTCAGCAGGTGGGCGCCCGCCATGAGCGCGAGGGCGTTGAGCAATATTTTGATGATGGCTTCTCCGACGGAGCCGAAGATAGCGTCTAACAGGATGATGTCCATTACTTCTGATTGGTGGTTTGTGCTTTTAAACCTTCGAGTTCCTGCCGGCACTGCTGCAGTTCTTTTTCAAGCTGGCCGATGCGCAATTCGAGCCTTTCGATTGTAGTGTCGGGCCTGTCGGCCTGAACATTTACTACCTCTTCCCTCGGTGCGGTATCCAGCCCCAGCTTATCCCTCAGGCTGAGGGGGTCGTCGCCATTATACCAGGAAGCGCCGAAATAGGCCAGGGGCACGATGATGAGCATGACGATGAAAAAACGCGCAAAGGGCGTCATTCTTCTTTTAGCCATAGTTCGCTTTTTTATATTGTACAACCATAAAAATAACCCTGTCGGCCTCTATTTATATAATATTTCTACGCAATCAGGAAATTTTCGGATTAATTGGGGCGCCCATGGGTAAAATGATAATTTTGGGCTATGGCTGAAGCATATATTTTTGATGCGGTTCGTACGCCCCTTGGCAGGGGAGGCAGTGAGGGCGCTTTATACGAGGTTAAACCCATCGGGCTGTTGCTGGCGGTGCTGGAGGCCATTCCACGGCGGTGCGCTATTGGCCCTGGCGATGTGGAAGACCTCATCATCGGGTGCAATGCACCGGTCGATGGCCAGGGGCACGATATTGCCAGGGCTGCGCTGCTGTATGCCGGCTGGGGCGGCGCCACGGCGGGCGTGCAGATCAACCGCTACGACGCATCCGGCCTGGAGGCGGCCATTCTGGCGGCCATGAAGGTGCGTTCCGGCTGGGCGCAACTGGTGCTGGCCGGGGGGATGGAAAGCATGAGCCGGGCGCCTGGCGGCAGCGATGGCGGCCCGCTGACGTACGACCCCGAGGTAATGGCCAGGGCCGGTTACATGGCCCCCGGTGTGGCCGCCGACCTGCTTGCCACGCTCGAAGGTTTCGGCCGGGAAGCGCTAGACCAATACGCCTGCCAGTCGCAGCAGCGCGCCAGCCATGCCCGTGACAGCGGATATTTCAGCCGGTCTATCATTCCCATTTATGACCAGAACGGATTGCTGATCCTGGGCGAGGACGAGCAGTTGCGCCCGGATACCACCCCTGAGGGGCTGGCTCAACTGCCGCCGGCCTATGAAGCTCTGGGGCGGCAGGGCTATGAAGAGATTGCCCTGCAGCAGTTCCCGGTGCTGGAGCGCATCCACTACCGGCATACAACCGGCAACTCCAGCAACCCAGCCGACGGTGCGGCGCTGGTGCTGGTGGGCAGCAGGGAAAAAGGGGAGGCCCTGGGACTGAAAGCCCGCGCCCGCATCCGGGCGGCGGCCACGCTTAGTTGTGGCATGGCCCTTATCCAAACCGGCGCCGTGCCTGCCGCCCGAAAGGCGTTGCAATTGGCCGGAATGCAACCGGAAGATATCGGTTTGTGGGAGTGCCAGGAGCCATTTGCGGCTGTGGCCCTGCATTTTCAGCGCGAACTCGCTGCCGCTGAGGGCGCCTTTAACGTCAATGGCGGGGCTATTGCGCTGGGCCACCCTGTAGGCGCCAGCGGCGCGATCTTGCTGGGCGCCCTGCTCGATGAGATGGAGCGGCGCGATGTGGCTGCCGGCATGGCCGCGGTTGGCGCCAGCGGCGGAATGGGCGCCGCGATGGTTATCGAGCGCATATAATCAATGAATCAGCGATGATCCGATACAAGAAGGATACCGACCATATTGTGACGCTCACGCTCGACATGAGCGGGCGCAGCATCAACCTGATCAATCATGAGATCGCCGAAGCTTTCATTCCCGTCATTGAGCATCTGAAGCGGGAAAAGAGCAGGGGCCTGCTGCGGGGCGTCATTATCACTTCTGCAAAAAAGAGCTTCCTGGCCGGCGGCGAACTCGAATACCTCTATCAGGCCCGGGAGCCGGAGGAAATATTTCGCTTTGCGGAGAAGCTGAAGGGCATCCTGCGCGACCTGGAGCGGCCGGGTATCCCGGTAGTGGCAGCCCTCAACGGGGCGGCTCTGGGTGCGGGTTTTGAGCTGGCCCTGGCCTGCCACTACCGGATCGCCTTATCGGGCCCCAGGGCATGGCTGGGCTTCCCTGAAGTGCAGTACGGGCTTATTCCGGGCAGCGGGGGCATCGTTCGGCTGATGTGGCTGATGGGCGTCGAGAAGGCCTGGCCCATTCTGAGTTCCGGCCGCCGGTACACCCCTCAGGAGGCCCTGCAGGCCGGGTTGGTCGATGAACTGGCGGACACGCAGCGGGAAATGCTGGACAAGGCCCGCAGCTGGCTCCTCCGGAACAGGGAAGGGCGCCGCCCCTGGGACCGATCCGGGGGCGCTATCCCCGGCGGGACGGCGCGCGAGCATGGGGTGGCTGCCGTCATCCGGCAGCTGGCTACCCGGCTGGCAAGCCGGACGCATAATAACTTTCCGGCTCTGCAGGCCATCCTCAATATCCTGGCGGAAGGTTCCAGGGTGGATTTCGACACGGCTTCACGCATCGAGAGCCGCTACTATACCGGGCTGCTGTGCAGCCAGGCCAGCAAGAATATGATCAAGGCCTTCTGGTTCGACTACAACTTTATCAAGGAGGGCGGCAACCGGCCCAAGGGGTTCGGCAAATTCCGGCCCCGCAGAGTGGGCATCATTGGCGCCGGACGCATGGGCTCCGGTATTGCCCTGGCCTGTCTCAACCACGGGTTGTCGGTCGTTCTGAAGGACGTATCCAAGCCCATTGCGGACCGCGGCAGGGAATATGTGCGCCAACGCCTGGAAGAATGGGCCGCCGAGGGCAGAAAGACGGAAACAGAGCGGGAGGATATGCTGAACCGCATCCAGACTACGGAGAGTTCGCGCGACTTCGAAGAATGCGATCTGGTCATCGAGGCCGTTTTCGAGAACCGGATGGTCAAGCAGAAAGTGATGCGCGAAGCAGAGGAATTTATGGATGACTATGCGCTCTTTGCGAGCAACACCGTTTCCATTCCCATAACCAAACTGGCCGAGGGCTCTCTGCGGCCGGAGAACTTCGTTGGGCTCCACTTTTTCCCCCCCGCTGAAGAAGTGCCCCTGGTGGAGATCGTACGCGGCGCCCGGACCTCAGACGAGACGGTAGCCCGTGCTTTTGATTTCGTCCGTGCGATCCGCAAAACCCCGATTGTGGTAAAGGACGACTGGGGCTTTTTCGCGGCCCGCGTCCAGAATACCTACATCCTGGAAGGCATTACCATGTTGCAGGAGGGATATCCGCCTGCTCTGATCGAGAACCTGGGGCGGCAGGCCGGCATGCCGTTTGGCGCCCTGGCTCTGGCTGACAGCCTTGGGCTCAACATGGTGCTGCGCTACGAGAACCAGGCCGCCGAGCACTATGGCGCCAAATACGTGCAGCATCCCGCCGTGGGCGTACTGAAGGCCATGTTGGAGGAACTGCAGCGCCCGGGGCAGCAAAAGCGGGCGGGTTTTTACGATTACGAAGCCGGAGGAGCCAGCAGGCTGTGGCCCGGCCTTGCGGAGCATTTCCCGGTTTCAGTTGAGGATTTCGACCGGCAGGAACTGGAAAACCGCTTCCTTTTCGCCCAGGTGCTGGAAGCCGTCTGGTGTATGCAGGAAAAAGTTATCCACTCAGTTGCAGCAGCCAACCTGGGCAGTATTCACGGCTGGGGATTTCCGGCGTTTAAAGGCGGGGTCATACAGTTTATGCACGATTTCGGCCCCGAGGCCTTTATTCGGCAGTGTAAAGACTATGAGTCGAAGTTCGGGCAGCGGTTCAGAGCCCCCAGAATACTCCCCGGGCTGCTGGGCCTGAAGTGAGCCTCCCTATTCTCCCGAAGTGGGCTGTTCTTTATAGCCGGGCAGCCGGCTCATCCCTAATTTTATCGCCCCCCAGACAATCGGAATGGCGGTGACCACCACCAGGGCGAGGTAGATGAGCCCGAAGTTCTGCTGCACCCAGGGTATTTCTCCGAAAAAGTAACCCGCCAGGGTCAGGGGCGGCACCCAGGCCAGGGCCCCGATAAAGTTGTAGCGGTTGAAAGAATGGAAATCCATGTGCCCGATCCCGGCCACAAAGGGGACAAAGGTTCGGAACAGGGGCAAAAAGCGACCCAGCACAAGGGCTTTCCCGCCATGCTTTTCGTAAAAGAGGTGCGTGCGGTCGAGGTCTTTCTGCCGTATCAGTTTCCACCGGCTCACCAGTAGCCGGTCGCCAAAATAGCGCCCAATGAAAAAGTTGGATGTATTGCCCAGCACCGCCGCAATGAACAACAATATCAGCACCCATTCGATGTCAATGGCGCCGGATGCTGCAATAACCCCCGCCGAGAACAGCAAGCCGTCACCCGGCAGGAAGGCCATGACCACCAGCCCCGTTTCGCTGTAAACGATCAGAAACAAGAGCACGTAAATCCACATTCCGTACTGGTGGGAGAATTCCAGCAGATGATCCTCTGCATTGATCAGAAACTCGAATATTTCCTGCATATCAACTTTAAAATTTGGCGCAATTTCGGTGGTTTTGCCCAATTCCCGGCAATTCCTGCCTGGCTTTGAAACGGTTTCAAGCCAAATAATGTTTTAAGTATTTTCCGGGCAATATTTAGACTAATCAAAAAAAATATTATTTTTGATCTAAAAAAATATTAAAAGCATTGGAAATCATGAAAGCCTATACCCTGTTTCTCTTTTGTTTACTCTCTTTTCCGGCTCTGGCCCAGCAGGGCAGCCTGCACGGGGTGGTGCACGACGGGCAGTCGCCCGTTCCCTTTGCCAATATCCTTCTGGAAGGAACAGATTCGGGCGCTTATTCCGGCGAAGACGGCCGGTTCGAGCTTGCCGGCCTGCCGCCGGGCGCTTATCGGGCCGTTGTGAGCGCCATTGGCTACCGGCCGCTGAAGGTGGCGTTTACGGTATCCGAAAGAGGTGATTCCCTGAATCTCGGGCGGCTGGAACTCAGAGAGGACGTCATGGGCCTGGAGGAAGTGGTGGTGACGGGCACCCGCACCAGCCGGTACCGGAAGGATCTGCCGGTGTCCGTAAACGTCATGACTGCTGAAGCCTTTGATGCTGCGCAGGCTATCTGCCTGGCCGAGGGGCTGAACTACCAGCCGGGCCTGCGCACCGAAACCGATTGCCAGACCTGCAACTACACCCAGGTGCGTATGAATGGGCTGGGCGGCAGTTATTCGCAGATACTGATCAACAGCCGCCCCATTTTCAGCGCGCTCAACGGCCTGTACGGGCTGGAGCAGATACCTGCCAGCATGATCAGCCGGGTGGAGGTGGTGCGCGGCGGCGGGTCGGTTCTTTACGGGTCCAGCGCCATTGCGGGCACCATCAACATCATCACCCGGGACCCCCGGAAAGACACCTACAGCCTGTCGGCAAACCATGCCCTTATCGGGGAAAGCGCGCAGGACAACCTGCTCAACTTCAATATTTCCCAGCTCAGCGAAGACAGGGATGCCGGGCTGTCTTTTTTTGCCTCGCGCCGCCAGCGGCAGGAGTTCGACGCCAACCACGACGGTTTTTCGGAGCTGCCGCGCCTGCTCAACCACAGTTTCGGGCTGAAGTCCTTTCTGCGGCCCCACGACGAGCTGCGCATGGAGCTCTCGCTCAACAGCATTACCGAAGAGCGCAACGGCGGCGACCTGCTGGACAATCCCCCGCACCAGCGCACGCAGTCGGAGCAGCGCAGCACCCACATCTTTTCAGGTGATATAGGGCTGGATTGGACGATCAACGGCCGCTCCAGCCTGATGGCCTATGGCGGCGCCCAGCACACCCGGCGCACCCACTATACCGGCCTGTTCGGCCAGGACGGCTACGGCAATACCCGCAACCATACCCTGCAGGCCGGGCTTCAGTACAACCACACCCTTTCTGTTTTTCCGGCGGGCTCCAACACTTTCACCCTTGGCGCCGAGTTTCAGTTGGATGACGTACTGGATGAGATTCCTGCGTACAACTTCCTGGTAGATCAGAACACGCAGCAGTGGGGCTTTTTCCTGCAGTCGGATTGGAAGGTGGGGGAGAAGCTCAGCCTGCTTGCCGGAGGGCGGTTGAACGCCCATAACCTGATGGACGGCCTGGTTTTCACCCCTCGTTTCAGCGCCATGTACGCCATCCTGCCGGATATGAAGCTACGCGCTTCCTATGCCCGGGGCTTTCGGGCGCCTCAGGCTTTCGACACCGACCTGCATATCGCTTTTGCCGGCGGGGGTGTCGCCACCATTCGGATCGGCCCGGGCCTGAAGCCCGAATTTTCCGACAGTTACAGCGCCTCCCTCGATTTTGACCGGCCGGGCGAACACGCCATTTACGGATTCACCCTTTCCGGCTTTCACACCCGCCTGTACGACGCCTTTGTACTGGAAGAGCAGGCCACTGATGCCGATGGCAACCTGCAACTGGCCAAGCGAAACGGCGGGCATTCCACCGTTGCAGGGCTGACCCTGGAAGGGCGGGCCAACCTGGATAACTGGGTGGAGGCCAGCGCCGGCTTTACCGTTCAGCGCAGCACCTATGACGAACCCGTGGCCTGGTCGGCCGACATCCCCGGTTCGCGGCGCTACCTGCGCACGCCGGATCAGTACGGTTTTTATTCCCTCAGTTTCCTGAATGATAAGGACATCAACATTTTCCTCACCGGCGTTTACACGGGCCCCATGCTGGCGCCCCATTTCGGCGGCGCTCCCGGCGTCGATGGCGACCGCCTGGAAGTTACGCCTCATTTCTGGGAAACCAACCTCAAGCTGAGTTATACCTTCCGGCCGGCCAGGCTGCAGCAGCCCCTGCAACTTTCCGCCGGCGTGCAGAACATCTTCGACGCCTACCAGGACGACTTCGACACAGGCCCCAACCGCGACAGCAACTACATCTACGGCCCGGCCCGGCCGAGGACGTATTTTGTGGGGTTGAAATGGGGAGGTGAATGAAGGGTGGCAGCGCTCCAAACCTTTCCGGCTCTTTCCTGTTCCACCCTTGTCCATACTAACCCACAGCATTCATGAAACGAGCGCTTTTCTGGTTCCGAAACGACTTGCGGCTGAGCGACAATGGGGCTCTGCGGGCTGCATTAGCCGCTTTTGACGAGATCGTCCCGGTTTACATCCTGGACGAGCGATACCTGGAACGCGATCGCTGGGGTTTTCGGCGCACCGGGCCGCACCGCATGCAGTTTTTGCTGGAGAGCCTGGAAGATTTGCACAAACACCTGCAGGAACTGGGGGGAGGGTTGATGTTCCGAAAGGGCCTGCCGGAGCGGGAACTCCCGGCTATTGCAGAAGAATCTGGATGTACGGCCATTTATGCTTCCAGGGAATATACCCACGAAGAGTTGAAAGTGGAGGAAGCGCTGAAGAAAGCCCTGCCCATTCATTTGTTCCATACGGCAACCCTCTATGAGCCGGAGGAATTACCCTTTGCCATCAGCCAGTTGCCTGAAGTCTTCACGGCCTTTCGCAAGCGGGTGGAGGGCTATGCCAGTACGCCGAAGCCATTGGAAGCGCCTGAGCATGTATCTGTGCCAGTGCTGCCGCCTATGAACCTGCCAACTTTGGCGGCTCTGGGATATGCCAGCCCCCCGGCTGACGGCCGGGCCGCTTTGCCTTTTCGGGGCGGCGCGCAGGCAGCTTATGAGCGGCTTGTCCACTACTTTTGGAACACGCAGTCGCTTTCCCGTTACAAGGAAACCCGCAATGGCCTGATCGGGGCGGATTATTCTTCCAAGCTCTCCCCCTGGCTGGCCAATGGCAGTATTTCCGCCCGTGCGATCTACCATGAGGTGGAGCAGTATGAGGCGGAGATAGGAGCCAACGACTCCACATACTGGCTGAAATTTGAGCTGCTCTGGCGGGAGTATTTCAAATTCGTCGCAATGAAACACGGGCGGCGCATCTTTTCCCCCGGAGGCATACAGGGCAAAAAAGTGGTGTGGAAAGATGACCCCCAACTTTTCCGCCAATGGGCATGCGGCAGCACCGGCGACCGCTTTGTTGACGCCAATATGCGGGAGTTGCTGTACACCGGCTTCATGAGCAACCGCGGGCGCCAGAACGTGGCGTCTTACTTCGTGCATCAGCTCAGACAGGATTGGCGCAAGGGCGCCGCCTGGTTCGAATCCCTGCTGCTCGATTACGATGTGGCCAGCAATTACGGCAACTGGATGTATGCTGCCGGGCTGGGCAACGACCCCAGGGACAGGGTGTTCAATACAGGCAGGCAGGCTTCCATGTACGACCCTGACGGCGCCTACCGCAACCTCTGGCTGGAGGAAAAGGGGCAGGGCCCCGGGGCTTTTCTGGAACAGTTTCTCTGAAGGATGGAAGAAGGGCGGGGAATAATAAGGGATGGCAGAGGATGTACCGGCGCGCTCCGTGGCTGCCTTTTTCCCCGGGCCAAAAGCCCGTCGCGCACTAAACATCACCCCCTGTTTTCCTGTTATATTAAAGAATTTTAACTAAAAAAAAGACCAATTATGAGTATCGCAACCGACTATCTGACTACAGACAAAGTGGATGTCAATATCGGGATTCAGCGGGATCGCCTCGCCCTTGTCACCGGCATTCTTCAGAATCTTCTCGCCGATGAGCACGTATTATATATCAAACTGCGCAACTACCACTGGAACGTTGCGGGCATGAACTTTCAGCCCCTTCATGCCTTCTTTGCCGAACAGTACACGGCCGTTTCCACATTCATCGATGACATTGCGGAGCGCATCCGCAGCCTGGGCGCTTTTGCGCCGGGGTCAATGGAAGCCTTTCAGGAGCTCACCCGGCTCGAGGAATCCGGCCATTTGAACGGCAATGCCCGCCAGATGCTGGAAAACATTCTGCACGACCACGAATCCATCATTCGCGCGCTGCGGCACGACCAGGAACTGGTGGGAGAAAAAGGCAGAGACGCCGGCACCCAGGATTTCCTCATCGGGCTGATGGAAGCCCATGAGAAATTTGCCTGGATGGTGCGTGCCCATTTGGGCTAAGCCAAGGAAATTATCATGAAAGGCCCCTGGCGTTTTGAAAAATGCCAGGGGCCTTGTGTTCCCCGAAAAAGGTAAAAAAGAACCAGGCTCCTGTACATTTCAGGAGCCTGGCCTCTGCCCGTTTAGCTGGCCTGTTCAGCGCAGGGTAAGCGGGCGTGTTGTCCTAGTGCTGTCGGCACCAGGGGTTTATTTGTTTAGTTTACTTCCAGTTTGAACTTCACCGGCAGGTTGAAGAGCACCTTAACGGGGCGCCCCCTTTGCTTGCCAGGAATCCACCTTTGCGGCAGGCCGTTCATCATGTTGACCACGCGGAGTGCTTCAGCGCCGCAGCCGCCGCCGATGTCGCGCACCACCTGTGCATCCTGGATGTTGCCTTCGCGGTCGACCACGAAGCTGACCACTACGGTGCCTTCGATGCCGTTGTCGCGGGCCACTGCCGGGTAGCGGATGTTTTCGTAGATGAACTCCAGCATCTTTTTGTTGGAGCACATTCGCTTCTCTTCGACGGAAGCAGTCATGTCTTCACAACCCGGGAAGCGGGGCATTTCTTCCACCACTTTGAAGATCTCCTCGACATCTTCTTTGGGAGGAGGGGGAGGAGGAGGAGGGGGAGGCGCTGCCGTCACTTTCTTGGTCTCGTGGTAAACCGGCGCTTCGATGTAGGTATTGGCGTCGACGGACTGGTCGACGAATTCAACTTCTTCCTCATTGATCAACTCCACATCTGCAACGGCCTCGAAAGAAGGCGGGGGCGGGGGAGGAGGAGGAGGAGGAGGTTCGGCGCTGCGCGGCACTTCGATCTCAACGTCGTGGTCCAGCGTCAATGCATCATCCGGAATGTAAACTTCTTTTTCGTAAACTGTCCAGTTGAAAGCGCCGATCATGAGCGCCAATGCGATGACGAGGCTGAGGCGCCAGAACAGTTTGGAATAGAGGAATACGTTTACTTCCGGGTACTTGTTACGGGCTTCCAGCGGCGAGCCCGGGTGCTTCTCTCTGTATTTTTCAGTGAGGCCGGCGCCCGCTTTTTTGCTGAAATAAGACCGCCCTGCGAAAATGAGGATCAAAACTAAAACAACCATGATCCCCACGCCTGTAAGTAATGCGGTGCCTGATATTGCAAAATTAGGGTTCATGAGTGAGGATTTTGTACCCGTGGGCGTTATTGAATTTTTTTCTCACTATCAAAAATGGGGACAAGCAAGGGGAATCCAAATGACATTAGGCACCTTCAAAAAATGACTTTTATCAATAGAGGGGTTATCGCCAGGTGGAGCGTCGTTCCGCAGCGGGGCCACCCAGTGATTGTGCCCGGGCCCGGAGCAGCAGCCGGCGGCCTTCGAAGGTTCGGGTATAGTGCAGGCGATGTTGGGCTGGCTGTTTTTCCCATTGTTCCAGGAAAATTTCGGCATCGGAACGCCGTTGTCCAAAAACGGATGGTACGGCGTAGAATTGGATAAACCGCTGGCCTTCATCCGGCTCGTATTCTATAGCCAGCAGATAGCGGGGATTATCCACGGGGTTGAAGAATTCCTCAAGTGCCTGGAGGAAAAGCCGCTCCTCCAGCAGGCTGGCGCCGGAGAGGTAACAGCCGGGCAGGCCGTTTTCCTCCTCTATCATTTTTACCTGCACTTGCCGGGGCGGGCTGGCAAGCAGGTTGAGATGTTCCATGCTTTTGAGGATTGCCCGCCCTGCCGCTTCCAGGAACCTGCCGGAATTGGCCAGGCTGCCGGAATATCGCCAGGTTTGGAACGCTCTGGTGTTACCCCCCAAAGCATACCAGAAGCAGAACAGCAGGCCCGCCGAGCAAAGGTACAGCAGAACAGCGCCCACCCCCGGCCCTATGCCGAAGCCCAGAGCAATAAGTAATATCAGGAACGAATAGCCGATCCATTGCCGGCGGAAGCGCCCATTCCCATCCAGTTGCCTGGCCATCTCCAGCAGGCTGAGGGGGCTGCCCAGGCGTATCCATCCTAAGAGGGCAAGCACTGCGCCAATGGCGCCTCCGCTGGCGAGGATCATTCCAAGGGGTAAGGCTTGGAAAAAAAATATCGTCAGTCCGGATAAAGCAACGGCCAGAAAGGGAAGCAATCCATAAAACCGGAAGAAACCGGAGAGCTGTTGCCTGCCCAGGCGGGCAGCTCCCGTTTGGAAGGCTCGTACCGTGCGTTGGTAACGCGGGCTATGGGCCACCGGCAGGGTGATCTCCTCCGCCATTTGCACGCCATTACTGATAGCTACATGCCACTCCCGCTTTAACCTTTGCCGGTTGCGGGCATACACAGCCATCCGATCGTTGAGTTGCCCGGCCAGTACGGGTTCATACGGGAAATCCGGTAAATGAAAACGCCCCACGCCGTTCTCAACCGTTGGGTTGGGTTCGAATGACGGGCCGGTGAAAGAGCGGAAGCGCCGCCGCAGGTTCAGCCAGTCCTGCCCGCCCTGAGGATGGTAGTTGTCGATGCAGGCCAGGTGCCAGATGTTGGCTGTTTTATCGGCCTGCCCTGGTTGTATCCGGATCGCCCTGCCCCGAATCTGGTTGGATAGTACAAAAGACCCTACCACTGTAGCCAGCACCAGCGTATTGATAGAGGGCGCATCCCAGCCTTCCCCCAATAATGCGGTGGTGCCGATCAGGACGCTTAGCTCGCCCCGGGAAAATAAGGCTGTAACCAGCCCGGTAAGCAAGCTGTCAACTGTCCCATGGGCTTCCACCAGAAAGTAGTTTTCGTCGTGAGGCAGGGGGCGCATGCGGATAGCGTTTCCAGGTAATCCACTTTGTTCCAGAAGTGCGGCAAGGCCAGCCTTTGCCGTACGAGGGAGGATGACCAGGGAGCCGGTCAGCACGCCCAGCTCCAATTCGATGGGGAAGGTGCGCCGCAGCAGCTCAAAAATGGGGATCGCGCCGATCTTTTTGATGGGTGGCGGCTCTAATTTGCTTTTGGGCAGGGCTTCCGGCCGGATATTATCTGTGAGGATGGCCATTCGCAATTGATCGCGCATAGCCTCGTACTCCAATCGAACGATAGCCTCAATGGCGTCCAGCTTGCTGAGGCTGTTGCGCACCGTGCGGCTCAGGCGTGGTGGTTCCAGCAAATAGGCGCGCTTTTGTTCAATAGCGCCGGCCCGGCGCAGTTGCCGCTCCAGTTGCTGCATCCACTCTTCTTGCTGCAAGGCCTGAAAATAATCATCCCGAAACAAGGCTTCATTGAGGAAGTATTCCAGCCACTCCATCGTCATGCCCGGGATTACGGAGTCATCCGCGCCGATAATGCCAATGGCAGTGGCGGGGGCTACGCCACCGATACCTTCCAGAACGATGAGCAGAGCTGAAAAATAAGCGGGATTTTCATAAATCGCTTCAAGATGGGCTTCCGGCTCCCGGAGCCAGGGATGTTGTTTGACCGCTTCCCGCAACTCAAACCGATGCGGCAGCATTTCCAGGAAATCATCGATCTGCCGGCGGAAAGCCTGTAAAGTTGACCGCTCGGCCTCTTCCGGCAGCGTGAACCAGATATAGTCCTGATGGGGGCAAAGGTTCTGGGCTGCAATCAATTCCGGAACGCTGATCTCTTCGTCGATAGGGCCGCAGAGTTCGGTATAGCGCTGCCATTCGAAGGCTGATACGTCATAGGGTGGCGTAGCGGTGAGCGCCACCAATTGCGGTTCCAGCGTTTTGGTAAGTTGAATGAGGCTGCCCCACCAGGCCTTCTGCAGATGATGGCATTCGTCGGCCACTAAGGTTCTGACGCCCTGGGCAAGCAGGTTTTTCAACAACCCCTCGCCTTTCCGGACAGCGCTGTGCAGCGCCTGATAGGTTGAGATGGTCACTTTACCCGGGGCTGAAAGGTTGAAGGATAACCATTCGGGCTGTTCCCCTGCCAGGAAATCCTGGACCAGCCGTTCGCCCCACTGCTCCCGAACGGCCAGGGTAGGGCAAAGAACGAGCATCGGCTTTCCAATGAGCCGCGCCAGCTCCAGCCCCAGTACCGTCTTACCCGAACCCGGTGGCGCCACGATGTGCAGCCGCCCGTCTCTGAGATGTTGCTGCGCGCGTTGCAGCACTCTCTCCTGATAAGGCCGCCAGGAATGCCGGAAGTGCATGTTGTCCGAGAAGTTCGGCATATGGGGTTTGGCATATTAGGTTTAAAGATACGCTACTTTATTTATTTTTGTTCAGGCTAATAATCGGCAACTGACAACCAGTAACCACCCATGCCCAACACATCGACCCTCACCCACCTGATCAAGCAGGAAGCCTGCCGCCTCGGCTTCAGCTTCGTGGGCATGGCCAAGGCCGAAATGATGGATGAGGAAGCCCGCAGGCTCGAGGCCTGGCTCAATCGGGGGCTGCACGGGCAGATGAGCTATATGGCCAACCACTTCGATAAGCGCACCGACCCCCGCAACCTCGTGCCCGGCGCCAAATCGGTCATCAGCCTGATGTACAATTATTATACAGATAAGGAACAGGAGGACCCGGAAGCACCGAAAATCTCCAGATATGCCTATGGGGAGGACTACCACTTCGCCATCAAGCGCAAGCTGAAGGATCTGTTGTATTTCATTCAGGAAAATGCAGGGGAGGTGTACGGCCGCGTATTTGTCGATTCTGCCCCGGTGCTGGAGCGCGACTGGGCGCGCCGCAGCGGCATCGGCTGGGTGGGCAAGAACACCATGCTGATCCACCCCCGCGCCGGCTCCTACTTTTTTCTGGCCGAGATCATCCTGGACCTGGAACTGGAATATGACGGCCCGGTCAAAGATTACTGCGGAACCTGCCGCCGCTGCATCGACGCCTGCCCCACGGACGCCATCGCCCCGGAAGGCTACCTCCTGGATGGCAGCAAATGCATTTCCTATTTCACCATTGAATTAAAGGAGGCTATCCCCGAGGAGTACCGCGGCCAGTTCGGGAACTGGATGTTCGGCTGCGATATCTGCCAGGAGGTGTGCCCCTGGAACCGCTTTTCCAAACCCCACGATGAACCTGCTTTTGAACCCAAAGCAGCATTGCTGGAGATGCGCCGCAGCGATTGGGAGGAGATAACCGAAGAAGTGTTCCGGGAGTTATTCCGGCATTCGGCGGTGAAGCGGGCGAAGTACGAGGGGCTGAAGCGGAATATTGCCTTTTTGAAAAAAGCCGAAAAGTAAACCATGGTAAGAATTGGTGTTGGCCTGTTCCTGTTTTTCCTGCTTCTTTCCTGCGGCGGCGGGCCTGATTCCAGCCTCCCGGAAAGCGGTCGCGACGGCAGCGGTGCTGTTGTGAGCGGGGCTGAGGCGCCGGGCCCTGCATTCGGGCAGGCTGAAGCCCGCCCCACTGTACTCGTGCTGGGCGGAACCTTCTCTATAGCCAGGGGCCTCGACCCCGGCCAGGCCTATGCGGCTCAGCTGCAGGCCCTGCTGTTGGAAAAGGGCTCTCCCCTGAAGGTGCTCAACGCCAGCATCAGCGGAGAGACGGCCGCCGGGGCTGCCGAGCGCCTGCCCAGCCTGCTGGAACATCCGCTGGAGCAGGTGATTCTGGAACTGGGGCAGGCGGATGAAGCTAAGAAAACGGATGTATCGGCTTTTACCCGGGATGTAAATAAGCTGCTCCGGGGAATCCACACCCGTTATCCCGAAGCGCCCATCCTGTTGTTGCCGTCCGCCCGCAAAAAAAACTACATGCAAGCCATCTCCGAGGCAACCGATGGATTGGAAGGGGTTGCTGTATCCAACCTTTTACTGGATGCCGGCCCGGCTGTCCGGCCGGATGATGCGGGCTTGCACCGGCGGATGGCGGAGGCCTTGTTTCTCGCAATGGAACAGGCTGGGAGGTAGCGTAGGGCGCTGGTACAAAAGACAGAGCCTCAGGAGGTTTCTGGGTTGCCAGAAACCGGTTACTCCATCCTGAAATGTTCACGCCAGCTCCCTCTTTAACTGCGAAATGTAAAGAATTGAGCAAATGGCCCATTCCTGGCTCAATCAGGAGAAAAAGGCCTAAACAAGTCGTGGGGGACGGCCGTTAGTACCTCGAATTTAAAATCATTTACCAACAAAATTAAAATGCATAAGCATGAAGAAGTCACTGCTTTGGCTCACCAGTATTTTGTCTTTAGTATCCATTACCGTATTCACCTCCTGCGATAATGACGACGATGAGGTAACGACCCCCGCGATGCAAACCATCGTCGATTTCGCTTCCAGCGACCCCAACTTCAGCCTTCTGGTGGACGCTGTGGTGAAAGCCGAACTCGACGGCGTACTCAGCGGCGACGGCCCCTTTACGGTATTCGCCCCGACCAACGCCGCTTTCCAGGCTTTCCTGAATGCCGCAGGCACCAATACGATCGAAAATACGCCGAAAGATGTTCTGGTGGCGGTACTGGCCAACCACGTCCTGAGCGGTGATGTCCGCTCCACGGCTCTCGCCACCGGCTATTACAACACCCTGAGCGCCACCGGTTTCGGCGACGCCACGACGAGCATGTTCATCGAAGTGAACAATGGGGTGAAGATCAATGGAACTTCCAGTGTGACCAGTGCAGATAATGAAGTGGACAATGGCGTGATCCACGTCATAGATGCGGTTATCGCTCCGCCGACCATTGTGACGCTGGCCGTTGCCAACCCGAACTTCTCCAGCCTCGTGGCTGCGCTGACGCGCGAAGACCTGAGCATCGATTTCGTCAACGTGCTGAGCGGCGCCGGCCCCTTCACCGTATTTGCCCCGACCAATGATGCCTTCCAGGCACTGCTGGACAGCAATCCGGCCTGGAACAGCCTGAATGACATTCCGGCTGCGCTGCTGGAAACGGTGCTGCTGTACCACGTAACGGACGCCGGGAACGTTCGCGCAGGCAACCTGACGGACGGGCAGCAGGTCACCACGCTCGCCAGCGGCGAAACCTTTACCATCAGGCTGGACGGCCCGACGATCGAGGCGGGCAGCAACACGGCAAATATCATTGCAACCGATGTCCAGGCAACCAATGGCGTTATCCACGCCATCGATACGGTAATCCTGCCGGAATAATCAACCGGCTAGCGGAACTCGCCGGCGGCTTCCATTTGCCGGAATTTGTCCCAGGCCTGTTCCGCCAGCATATCCGTCAATTTTTCGATATAGAAGCTGCCTGCACCGGGATCGACAGCCTGGTGCAGGTGGCTTTCCATTTTCAGGATGTGCTGCAGGTTGCGGGCTATGCGGCGGGTGAAGGCGGTGGAAGGCTCATTCAATGCCCGGTTGGAAGACAGCACGTAGAGCCGGTTGGCTCCGCCGATCACGGCCGACATGGCCTGGGTGCTGGCGCGGATCATGTTCGAATTGGGGTTTTCGTCCTGGCTTTCTTCGGCGAAGTGCGCCACCACAAAAGGCGCCAGCCCGGGAGCGCCGTAGCCTTTCATGACGTTGGCCCACAGCAGGCGCAGCGCCCTGAGCTTGGCGATTTCCACGAAGTAACTCTTGCTGATAGAGACGGCGAACTGCATGTGGGCGTTTACCGTTTCGGGAGGTATGCCCAGGGCGGTGAGCCGGGCCAGGTATTCGCTGCCCTTGGCGATGGTGAAGGCCAGCTCGATGGAGCTGTCGTCGGGGCCGGAATGGAAGCGCTGCGCATTGGCCTGCAGGATGCGGAAGTTGGGCATGTGCGACGCACAGTGTAAAATGAGTTCCGACAGCTTGTCGATGGGCGGGTTGCTCCAGTCCAGCAGCGGGTCGAAATCGATGGAGCCGCGGACGGAGGCCGGATTTACACCCTGTTTTTCGATCAGTTCGGTAAAATAGCGAAAGATGGCCCAGGGTTCGATGGCGGTATAGTGTTCTTCGAAATTGGCGGCGATCATATCCAGCCGGATATTTTCCAGCAGCTGGGCCATCTGGGGCCCGTCAACGGGTTTCTGGAGGCGGAACAGGGGGGCTTCCACGCCGCCGTTCAGGCCTTCCAGAGCCTCGGCATTGGCCTGGCGGAAGTCTTCCACTTCGATGTATTCGCCGGCCTCCCAGTCGTTATTCGGGCGATTGCCCTTCAGGGGAGGGTATTCGAAAGGCCCGTCTTCGGGGTGGTAAAAGGGAGCGAGTTCGATATTTTCCTCCAATTGCCACTGCAGGCCCTGCAGTGGTTTGCCTTTGAGGTCTTTTTCCAGTTGATTGAGCCAGGCCTGTTTGCTGACGGGTGGGAAGGCTTCGAAGAGCTTATCTGGTGTTGCCATAATCAACGCGGGTTTAGGTAGGGAAGTTAGGGCATTTTTCCGTCAGGCCCAAAAAAAAGGCAGAGAGCCTGAGCCCTCTGCCGATAGTCCTGTATGAGAAACCCTTTACAAACCTACTAAAACTCTTTATGTGTCGAAAAGACAATACAATTCAAACCATTTTCATTGGCCCGTGGCGCCCGCCTCCAGGCTGTCGCGGGCGAGGGAGCCTGTGCTGCTCATCGGGCGCCCCATTTCCCCGGGCGCCGAATAAGCGGGGTTGCCTGGATAAGCATGATGCCCGAAGGGGAGTGGTTCCGAAGATTCGGGGCATTCCCCGTGCAGCATGATAAGCTGGGTGTGCTGCAGGACGTTGTCGCCGCAGCGGTCCGTCACGGTCCACTCCCGGAGGATGGTGCACAGGCCCTGGCTGGAGCCCGAAACATCTTTCCAGGAGATATCGAAAGGTGCGCGGCTGCCGATGAGCGGGAACTGGTCATCCGTGGTGGACAGCAGCCCGTCTTTATCGATCACCGGGTAGCCTGCCCATTCCGGGCTGACGGAGGCGGAGCGGTTGAGAACGGGGAACTCCAGCCCGTCGAAATTGCCCGGAAAGGTAACCAGGCTGATATCTGGCTTTTTGATGCTCACCCATTGGGTGAAGGAACCCTGGCGGCCGGCCTCGTCTTCCGCTTTCCACTCCCTTTCGATAACGCCCATGGCGTTGCTGTGGAACTCGAAGTTCGCCACTTCGATCCGGAAGCCTTCCTTGTCGGCGGAAGTGTTGAGCGCCAGCACGTCGCCGGCTTCGAGGGGGCCGAAGAAAAAGTTTCCGGCCGTGTTGCCTGCCTTCAGTTCGTCGGTGCGTTCGCCGTTGACGGCGATCCAAAAGGCCTTGTTAAAAAGATTGGAGCCCCCAATGTAACCCCAGTCGAAAGAAACGAACCCGTAGGCGGGAATGGCGACCCGTAAGGACGCCGCGCTTTCGGGCGCAACCACTACTGAAGCGCTATTAGCCCCTTCAACTAATAACGAATTGGGAGCTCCGGTGACATCTACCCCACCGTCACCTTGTATCGTTGACACTGCCCAGCGGGACAGCGCGAAATATCCTTGAAAACCGGAAGCGGTACAACCGAGATTGAAGTATTGATCTTTGTGGGAAAGCGCTACTGCCGCACCGCAGGAGCTCAGAGCGACAGGGGGGATGAGTTCGGCGGTTTCCAGGCAGCTCACCGATTGGTGTATGCCATCGAGCTGGATGATGCAATCCACAACGCTATCCTGCCCCGGGAACGGCTGCGCCATGCCGGAGGCGCCCGCGATGCTCAGAAGCACGGCAGAATGGGCGATAAATATGCGTGTAAGGATTCCGTTTTGCATCGTATTCTCGTTTGAACCTCAGGTTTGAAGCCGGCGGCGGGCTCTGCCCGCCAGGAGACAGAAATTAGACGGGCTCTGGCCTTAGCGGCCACCGACAACACTGAAAAAAATCATCTGGAGAAAACAGGAAGGAATGCGATGCGTAACGCAGGAATGCCGGGGGACAGCAGGAATTGCCTGGTTAGTCATGGGATTTGTCAGTTTAAGGGATTAATGAATTTGTTATTTCGGTGGATTTTGCCCTTGGGCTTTTTTAATCGGTTTTTTCCACTCGCAACAAAGATATGACTTCGAACCTACCAGCGCATACCATAAACAGGGTATTTTTTGTATTTATTGAAGTTTAAAGTGTTAAAGTTTCGGGCGGCTATACCCCGAACAGGGTATGGCCTGGTGGGTTTGGGGAGGAATTGTGAACAATGATTCGGGAATTGCATTCTAATCTGCGGTAAAAAATTCAAACATGAAAATCAAGCGCAAAGAGTGGCAACAGTTTATTCCCCGGCCGGTGGATGAGATATGGCATTTTTTCTCCCGCCCCGAAAACCTCAACAGCCTGACGCCGGGCAACATGTCTTTTGAAATATTGTCCCCCATTGCCGGGCGGCCCATGTATCAGGGAATGATCATCCAGTACAAGATCAGCCCTTTTCTGGGCATCAAAATGGATTGGGTGACCGAGATCACCCATATCCGGGAAGGCGAATACTTTGTTGACGAGCAGCGCTTCGGCCCTTACGCCATGTGGCATCACGAGCACCACTTCGAAGCCCGTGATGGCGGCGTGATGATGACGGACCTGCTGCACTACAGGATTCCCTACGGCCCCCTTGGCGGCCTGGCCGATGCTTTGTTCGTCGGGCGGCAGGTGGACAACATCTTCACCTTCAGGAAGCTGGCGATCGAGCAGGCCTTCCCGCTCAGATAACCACCGATTTCCACTTTCCCTTGCGGAAAACGATAATGGAGATAATGGCCAGCGTGGATTCGCTGGCGGCGATGGCCCAGCAGACGCCGGCCAGGCCCCAGCCCAGTTGGATGGCCAGCAGGTAGCTGAGCGGGATTTCCATAACCCAGAAGCAGAAGAAGTTGATGATGGTGGGCGTGCGTGTGTCGCCCGCTCCGTTGAAAGCCTGGCTGATGACCATGCCGTAGGCGAAGAAGATGTAGCCGGCGCAGATGATGCGCAGGCTGAGCACCCCGGCTTCGAGCACTGCCGGTTCGGGCTGGAACAGCCCCAGGAGCGGGTAGGCGAAAACGGCGTACACGACGGAGACGCCCAGCAGGAACACCATATTAATAAAAGCGGAGCGCCAAACCGACTGTTCTGCCCGGGCAGGCTGCCTGGCGCCCAGGTTTTGCCCGACGAGGGTAGCGGCGGCATTGGCCAGCCCCCAGGATGGCAGGATGGTGAAAATGATCAGCCGTATGGCGATGGTATAACCGGCCACGGCTTCGCTGCCGAAGTGTGCGATGATGCGCATGAGCACGATCCAGCTGGCCGAGCCGATGAGGAATTGCCCGGCGCCGGTTGCCCCCACCTTGGCCAGGCGGCGCATGGCCAGCCCATCGATGGCGAAATGGCTGCGCCGCAGCCGGATGGCCCCCGATTTGCCGAACAGCCGGCTCAACTGATACGCTACGCCAAGCCCGCGGCCAATTGCGGTGGCCACCGCAGCTCCCTGTACGCCCAGTTCGGGGAAAGGGCCGATGCCGAAAATGAACAGCGGATCCAGAATGATATTGATAATATTGGCGATCCAGAGCGACCGCATGGCCGTCGCTGCATCGCCGGCGCCCCGGAAGATGCCGTTGAGCAGAAAGAGTAGCATGATGACGGCGTTGGAGCCCAGCATGATGCGGGTGTAACCCAGGCCGTCTTCTATGACAACCTCGGATGCCCCCATCATCCGGAGGATATCTTCGGCGAACAGCACGCCGCACAGGCCGATGGGCAGGGAGGCGCCCAGGCCGATGAGAATGGCCTGGGCTGCCGCCGCCGAGGCCTTTTCATGCCGGCCTTCTCCTACCCGCCGGGCGACCATGGCCGTCGCAGCCATGCTCAGGCCAACCGCAATCGCATAGACGAGTGTGACGACGGATTCCGTAAGGCCTACCGTGGCTACCGCGCCTACGCCTACCCGGGAAACGAAAAAAACATCCACCACGGCGAACAGCGATTCCATCACCATTTCCAGGATCATGGGAATGGACAGCAGGATGATGGCGCGGTTGATGCTTCCCGATGTGAAGTTCTTTTCTTTGCCGTTTAAGGCTTCGGCGAATATCCGGAAGATCTTTTTCATGATGTGGTGCAGTCGGGTTATGGGCTTTTGCGGGGCCGGGGGCCTGCCGCTTTGCATGATGTTCGGGTTTATAATACCAACTTGCGCCGGCAAGAGTTCCCCTTGCCGGTTTTTTTGCAGCTTTTTAGGTTGAAACGCGGGCCTGCGGCCCGCGGAGTGATAATCAGGATGCCTTTGGAGGGCTTTGCCTGCGCCGCAGGCAACAGGCCCGCGTTCCGGATAATGCCGCAAAGGAGCCCTGAGTAGTGTCTTTTTTGTGTGCATGCAGCAGCATACGCGCCTTGAGGAAAGTAAGCGGCGTGAAGCGATTTTTCTTTACTTTTGCCGGAGGCGGGGCGGCAGCCTGAAAGCATTTGCCCCTGTCCCATAGCGGCTTTGGAAGTATTCAAAGAAACCCGATAGTATGCCTTCAGACCTACTGGCCCGAGTCATGGACGCCGCCGTTTTTGCTGCACAGAAGCACCAGTACCAGCGGCGGGCGGGGTATGACAAGCTTCCCTATGTGAACCACCTGCTGAAAGTGGCGGAGGCGCTCATCCGCATCGGAGGAGAACGGGACGAGGCCCTGTTGCTGGCCGCCATCCTCCACGATGTGCTGGAAGATACGGACGCCACGCACGAAGAGCTGGCCCGGCGCTTCGGCCGCGAAGTTGCCGACATCGTCCTGGAGCTGACCGATGACATGAGCCTGCCGTACATGGAGCGCAAATGGCTTCAGGTGGAGAAAGCCCACCTCCTCAGCCAAAAGGCCCGCAAGGTCAGGCTGGTGGATAAGGCGACCAACATCCGCGACATTTTTACTTATCCGCTCGACTGGCCTCTGGAGAAAAAGGAGGCTTACCTGGAGAACTCCATACAGGTGGCCGCGCACATCCGGGGCGGCAACCCCAGGCTGGACGCCTGGTTTGACGAGGCCGTGGAATGGGCCCGGCAGCGCCTGCGGGAATGGCGGGGCGCCGGGAAAAATGAGCCCAAATGACTTATCTCATTACATTTTTGCGCCGCCAACCTTTATATTACCCCTGAGTTCCAGGTACGCCATAGCGTGCAGGGGGGGCTGGCGTTTTTAGCCGCAGCCCGGCGCCCCGGGAAAAAGAGCCATTATCACCCCGGACTTCAGTCCGGGGCAATTAGCCACCATATCCCCGGACTTCAGTCCGGGGTACATAGCCATACCAATGCCCTGGAGAAAAGAGAACATAGCCCCCATGCTCCGGCAACTGGAGGACATCATCGCGCAGGCCCTGGCGCTGGAGGAGCTCTACCGCGAGAAGCTGGAGCGCGTGCATCCCAACTTCCGGGAATCGGCGCGCAATCTGGTACATTACCGCGCCATGCGGAGCAATGACATCCGCGACCTGCAGGTCAAGCTGGGATATATGGGCATATCCCGCCTGGCCAAAGCGGAGAGCCACACCATGGCCAACCTGTGCATTACCAGGGCCATTCTGCAGGCTTTTCTGAACGATGAGCCCATTCAGATGAAGCAGGAAGGCTTTTTGTCTATTCCTGAGGGCAACCGCCTGATCCGCTCGAATGCGAAGGCCCTGCTGGGCTACCGTTCCAAGGGGCGGCGCACCCGGATCATGGTGACCCTGCCCAGCGAAGCGGCTGACGATTACAAGCTGGTGCGCGGCCTGATCGCCGCGGGTATGAACTGCGCCCGCATCAACTGCGCCCATGACGGGCCCGAGCAGTGGAAGAAGATGGTGGACAACATCCGCAAGGCTTCGGGAAAGCTCAAGCGCAAATGCCGCATCTCCATGGACCTGGGCGGCCCCAAGATTCGCACAGGGCAGATAAAACCGGGCCCCGAGGTGCGCAAATACCGGCCCGAGAAGGACATCCGGGGGCGCGTGGTGGCGCCGGTGGAGCTGTGGATCGGCCCGCAGCCGCACCCCAGCATGGAATTGCTGCACCTGCCCGTCGGCAGCCCCGAGCTAAAGAAACTACAAGCCGGCGACAAGCTTTATTTCAACGACGCCCGCTTCAAACGCAGGGAGTTTATCATCACCGAGGTGGAGGAAGAGGGTTGCCGGGCGGAAGCCTACCGGACGATCATCCTGGAATCGGGCATGCTGATGTACACCGACCGCGAGCGCAAATCCACGCCCATCGAAGTTGGGGAACTGCCGCCGGTGGAAGGGGCGATACAACTGCAAAAGGGAGATTTGCTGATCCTGCACAAGGCGCCCATTCTGGGCGAGCCGGCCAAATACGACAAAAAGGGCAACCTGGCCAGGGAGGCCCATGTGTCCTGCACTTCCGAAGAAGTGTTCGAACAGGTGCAGCCCGGCGACCCCATACTGTTCGACGACGGCATGATCGAGGCTGTGGTGCGGGAAGTTGGGCCCGAGCAGATCGTGGTAAAAATACAGCACACCAAACAGGGCGGCGCCCGCCTGGGAGCCGATAAGGGCATCAACCTGCCCACCAGCAATCTCTCCATACGCGGTTTGACCGCCAAAGACAGGAAGGACCTGCAGTTCGTGGCCGAGTACGCCGACGTGGTCAACATGTCGTTCGTGAACAGCGCCGCCGATGCCCGCGACCTCATCGAGGAACTGGAGCGGCTGGGGGCCACCGATAAGCTGGGCATCATCCTGAAAATAGAAACCCAAAGCGGCTTCAACAACCTGCTCGACATCCTGCTGGAAGGCATGCGCGTTTACCCCCTGGGCGTCATGATCGCCCGTGGCGACCTGGCCATCGAGTGCGGCTGGGACAACATCGGCCGGGTGCAGGAAGAGATACTCTCCCTCTGCCAGTCGGCCCACGTGCCCGACATCTGGGCCACCCAGGTGCTGGAGAACATGGCCAAGCGCGGCATACCCTCCCGCGCCGAGATCACCGATGCGGCTATGGCCCAGCGCGCCGAATGCGTGATGCTCAACAAGGGCGACTACATCCTCCAGGCCATACACCTGCTGGACACCATCCTCAAAGACATGGAGCCCTACCAGGAGAAAAATGCCCCCATGCTGCCGGCCATGGAGCTGGCGGGCGGGCACAGGCGGTAGGTTGGAAGGTCGGGTTGGTCGGGTCAATCGGGTCAATCGGGTCAATCGGGTGTGTCGGGGTTGCATCAGGCTCACCTCGTCACCCAGTTTCCCTGACGGTTGGTCGGGTGGGTCGGG
>CAUJDW010000045.1 GCA_963169455.1 Bacteroidota bacterium
GGCCATGGTCGAGCCCGTCGGGCCGCCGCCAATGACAATTACATCGTATAATTCTTTCATATTCAGACATTTTTGGTAATTCACTTTCAAAAATCCTGGAAGCCTTTTTGCGCTCTTTCCGCCGCAGATGCGGCTAATCCATACCTCCTTCCAAGGCCAAGGCCTGCCAGCCTACAAGCCCATCGTCTGGGCGATGATGCTCTTTTGCATCTCCGAGGCGCCGGAGTAAATGGTGCTGCTCACGGCATCCCTTTGGGAGCGCTCCACCTCTCCCGGCGCCAGGCCGGCGGCGCCGAAAAGGGTGGCTATTTCCAAGGTAAGTTTTTTATACAGTTCGCTGACTGCGAGTTTGGCCATCGCAGCTTCGCGTGTCACATTTTTCCCCTCGCCCATTTTCCAGGCCGCCGAATAAGCCAGCAGGCGGACGGATTCCAGCCGGGCCTGCATGTCCGCCAGGGCGAAACTGGCGGACTGCCTTTCGTGGCGGGGTATGCCGCCCGCCAATTGATCTCTGACCAATTGTGTGGCCATTTCCAGCAGGCGCTGCATATTGCCCAGGTGGCAGCCGCCGAGGCAGGCCCGCTCCCATTCCATCGAGCGGTTAAAGATCATGGCTCCTCTGCCGGTGCGCCCGACGAGGAAGCTGCTGTCCACCAGCATATTGTCGAAGAACAACTCGCTGAGGGGGCAGCTTCTCAGCCCCATTTTCCGGAGCGGTTCGCCGGCTTTGTATTCGTGCAGGCGGCGGTCGAGCCAGAAAGCGCTGATGCCGCCGAGAAATCCCCGGGCGGGGTCCGTAGCGGCATAAAGCAGCACCCCGTCGGCCACCGGCCCGTTGCTGACAAAACTTTTCGACCCGCTGATCCGGAAGGCATCGCCTTTTTCAACCGCCACGGTCTGCATCCGGAAGGCGTCGGAACCCGATGAGGGCTCCGTCATGGCGTTGGCGGCAACCAGCTCACCGCGGCAAAGGCCAGGCAGGTATGCTTTTTTCAGGCCTTCGCTGCCGAAGAGCCACAGCGGCGCCGCGCAGGCCAGCAAATGCGCGCTTAGGGCGAAGTTCAGGCCGTTGTCGCGGCAGGAATACCCCAGGGCCTCCAGGGCAAGCAGGGTGGACAGAGGATCCAGGCCCCGGCCGCCATAAGCTTCCGGAATGCACAGCCCCGGCAGGCCGATCCGCCCGGCCGCCACCCACCACTCGCGGCTGAACTCCTGTTCGCGGTCGCGCAGTTCCTCCCCTCCGTTCAGGTGGGCGGTGGCAAAATCTACGATCTCCTGCCGCAGTGCCTCTTGTTCCGCGCTGGGGGTAAAAGCATACATGCGTCAAACCATTTGCATCAGGGCCTGATAATTGACCTTATGAGTGGCTGTTTTCGGGGTTTCCGCAAGATGGACGAACCTGTCGGGCGCCATATAGGCAGGCAACTGCTGCAGCACGAATTCCGTCAGGGATAAAAGCGGAATGGCGGCCTGCGGTTCGATGGTGCTGTAAAAAGCGACGATCTGCATATCCTGCCCCTCGCCCTGCATGCTGACCACGCCGGCTTCTGCTATGTCGGGATGGCGGTGCAGGGCCGACTCGATCTCGCCCAGTTCTATGCGGTAGCCATGCCGCTTGACCATGCGGTCTTTGCGGCTGAGGTATTCCATTTCACCTTCCGCGTTCACCCGTACGATGTCGCCGGTGCGGTACCAATTTTCACCCGCTTCCCACCAGAACGCCTGTTCATTGCGCTCGGGCAAATTGAGGTAGCCGGCCATCACCGATTCGCCGGCAACGATCAGCTCGCCCTCCAGGCCGGGTTGAAGCGCATAGCTGCGCTCCCCGTCCAGCAGGCGGCATCTGGCGTAGGGGCATGCCCGCCCGATGGGAAAAGGAGCCTTTTGAGCCTCCGGGATCGCCGCCGGAATGGGGTGGAAAGTGCATACATTGGTTTCCGTGGGGCCGTAGAGATTGTAAAATCCAGCCCCGGCCCAGCGCTCCATTACCTCGCGCAGAGGGGGTATGGGAAACACTTCGCCGGCAAAGAGCACGATCCGAAGGCTATCGTGCCGGTAGCGGGCCATCCGGCCAAAGCGAAGCATCATTTTCAGAGTCGTCGGGGTGGCGTACCACACGCTGATGCGGTAGTCATCGATCAGGGCCGCCAGTTGCATCGGGTTCTTCGCCATCTGATGGTTGATCAGCACCACGGCGGCGCCATGCAACACGGCCGTGAAGAGGTCGAAGACGGACAAGTCGAAATGAAAGGGCGCTATCGAGGAAAATACATCCGCTTCCGTAATTCCGAAGGCCCGCCCCGCCCATTCGACGAAACAATAGGCATTGCCGTGCGTGATCAGCACGCCTTTCGGCATGCCGGTGGACCCTGAAGTATAGAGGATGTACGCCAGCCCCGCCGGTATTTCCAGGGGCGTGGCGGCCTGAAAATCAAACACCAGCAGCACCAGCGGCAGCCCGGGGGCTTCGCGAATAACGCAGCGGCCCTGAAATTGCCCGGCGTAGGCTTCCCCCAGCCCGGGCGTGGCCAGCAGCGCCCGGGCCCGGCAGTTTTCCAGAATATAGCTGTTGCGCGAGGCAGGCGCCTCCACGTCCAGGGGCACATAAGCCGCCCCGCTCTCGAGAATGCCGAAAACGGTGGCCGCCGAAAGTATGGACTTGGGCAGGCAAAACCCCACCCTGTCACCAGGTGATATTCCCTGGGAAAGCAAAAAATCAGACAGCCGGGAAGCGAGTTCCAGCATGCCGGCGTAGGTGATGCTCCCGCCCTCGGGTTCGATAAAAGCTGTGCGCTCCGGAAAGCGCCCGGCAGCCTGGCGCAGCAAGCCCTTCAACTCATGCATGCCCTCCCTGTTTGTCCTCGACAAAGGCCGCGATCAGGTCAAGCGAGTCCAGGTTATCGTGGCTGACTTCGTGGGGCTTGAACTCTATTCCGTATTGCTTTTCCAGGAATTCCACCAGCAAAAGGGCTGAAATGGAATCGATGAGCCGGCTGCTCAGCAGGGGCGTATCGTCTTTTAACTCTTCCTGGCTGATGGGAAGGTTGAGCTCCCCAACCAGAAAGTCCCGTACTTTTCCTTTGATCGTATCCATACCCTGTTTTCTTTTTCGCCCCATATACGGAATAAATGAGGCAGGTGCTTGTTGTATGTGCAATGAATGAATTGCTTGTACGGCAATTGGCTGGAAAAGATACAAGATTTCGGGTTTTTTGAGGAATATAACCTAAAAGGTTACTATTCAGGTTGGAACGAGGCCTGCGGCCCGCGGAGTGATCATCAGGGAGCCACGGGAGGGGCTTTGCCTGCGTTGCGGGCCACATGCCCGCGTTCCGGATTGCCGCCAGGTTACCCTAAAACACCACCTCCGTAGCGCCATATCCATAGCGCGGGTGGTATTCATTGCGGAAAGTTTTCACCTCCGGCATCTGAAACAGGCGGCTGGCAATGGCGTCGCGCAGGCGGCCTTTTCCGACGCCGTGGATGATATAAACCCGCTCCACGCCCAGGCGGATGGCTTTCTCCAGGTAGGCATCAAAATGGGAAAGCTGGATGCGCAGTATCTCGGCATTACCGAGCTTGGCAGGATTACTCACCAGCTTCTCGATGTGGAGGTCTATTTCGGGTATGAATTCGGCGTATTCCACGACCTCATGGGGCATGCGCTCGTGGAAGTCCAGGGGGGATTGCAGGGGCCTGAGGTTGCGCCTGGTGTAGGTTTGCAGGTCCTCCTGAGCGGGAGTGATCTCGTTTTTCAGGTTGTCGAACAGGCGGTAGAGGTGTACGGGGCGGTTGAGCAGTGGCGCAGTGCGGATGTTTTTAAAAAACTGCTTGGGCTTGATGCGCAATTGTTTGTTCATCCGGCTGCCGGTGCCCTGGGTAGTGATGCGCCAGCAATCCAGCTCCACCAGGGGGTTGTCGTTGAGCTGGTCGAACAGCAGTTCTCCCAGCAGACAGGCCGATACCTGGGCGAGCTTGCCGTTCTGGCGCTGGCTCACCCGCCCTTCCAGCCGCAGTTCAAAGGTAAAAAGCGCGTCGTAGCGCGTGTCGTTGATGAGGTACATCCGGTACTTTTCCGCCTGCCCGTCGGGCTTGAGCACGGGGTCGAAGGCCAGCTGAATGCCGAAGCTCTTCAGAATGGTGTACTGGCTTTCGATGGGCGGCCGCTCCGGGCGGCCCTGGCCGCGCCCCTCGGGCACCTGGATGATCTTCGCCTTGACGCCTGCCTGCGGGACGCGCTGATCCTCTGCCCGGATGAGGTCGTCTATGAAGGCGGGAATCTCGAAATCGCTGCCGTCGAGCCGGACGTTGACCATGCCGTTGTCGAGCAGGCCTGTGACAACGCCTTCATCCCTGGAATGCAGGAAACGGACCCGGGTGCCGATAGCGAAAAGCATGGATTATCAGAATAGTTTTTCCTGGAAACAATTACTTTTGATGCCGGTTCAAATTTACCGAATCCCGGCAGGGCAGACAAATATCGGGCAATGAATCTACGCTGGAAAACCGCCCAGGCGGCGGAGATCAGGTGGTGGAAGGCCTACCTGCGCCGGCAGGAGCCCCGGAGCTACCTCAGCCGCAAGGCGGCCTACTGGCGCCGCCTGCTGCAGGCAGCCGGTTTGGAGGCCCCGCCCCCCGGGCCCATCCTCGACGCCGGCTGCGGGCCGGCGGGCATTTTCATTGTCCTGAAAGAGCAAGCGGTTGTCGCGCTTGACCCGCTGTTGCCGCAGTATGAGGCCTCGCTGCCCCTTTTTTCACCCGCACATTACCCCGGCGTCCGTTTCCTGCCCATCCGGCTGGAAGATTTCCGGCCTGGCCCCGCTTACGAAACGGTTTTTTGCCTCAACGCCATCAACCACGTCAGCCAGCTCGGCAGGTCGATGGACGCCCTGGCCCAATGCCTGCGCCCCGGCGGGCGCCTGCTTCTTTCCGTGGACGCCCACAACTACTGGCTGCTGAAGAAAATTTTCCAGTTCCTTCCCGGCGACATCCTGCACCCACACCAGCACAGCCTGGCTGAATACTGCCGGATGCTGGAAAGCAGGGGCCTGAAGATTGAACGCACCACCCGAATGAAAAAAGGGCTCATTTTCGATTATCACCTGCTGCTTGCCCGGAAGCTTCCACCCACCTGATAAAATAAAAGGCAATGCCCAGGGCCAAAACTGCCGTCAGCCCGAACAGGAAGGCCGGCCCGGAACCGTACCATATCAGCCCCGCAAGGGTGCTGGCCAGCAGGGTTGCCACGCTGCGCAGCCCTTCGTAAGCCCCAATGGCGGTAGCCACCTCTCCGGGCGCCGCCAGGCGGCTGATCCAGGCCTTGGCAATGCCCTCCGTCAGGGCCGCATACAAACCATACAGCAAAAACAACAAGCCGAAATGCCACCACTGCCCCGCCACAGCCAGCCCGCCGTAAACGGCGGCAAAGGCCAGCAAGCCGGCTGTAAAAGTGGGTTTGAGCCCCCAGCGGTCGCCCAGCCCGCCGGCAGGCAGCGCGGCAAAAGCGTAAACGAGGTTGTAAAAAATATAAAAGCCGATCAGCCCCATATCGCTCACCCCCCGGTGTTTGAGCAAGAGCAGCAGGAAAAGGTCCGAGCTGTTGGCCAGCGCGAAAGCCAGCAGGCCGCCCAGCAGCCGCCGGTAAGCGGGGCTGCTCTGCCTGATGTATTGCAGAAAACTGAAAAAACCCGGCCCCGGCCCTGCCACGGCCGCAACCGGCCGTTCCCGAATCAGCAGGGTAAACCCCACTGCCGCCAGGCCCGGGACGGCGGCCAACAGGAACAAACTGCGGTAGTGCTCCGGAAAGCGCCAGAGAAAAAGCAGGGCCAGCGCAGGGCCAAAAGCCGCCCCGAGCGTATCCATGCCCCGGTGGAAGCCGAACACCCGCCCGCGAGCGCCCGGCGAAGCCTCCGCCGACAGCATGGCGTCACGGGCGCCCGTGCGGATGCCCTTGCCAAGGCGGTCGGCGGTGCGGGCGGCCAAAACCCAGAGCGGCGCCGCCCACAGGGCCATCAGCGGCTTCGACAGGGCGCTGAGCAGATACCCCAGCTGCACAAATGGCGCCCGCCGGCCCAGGCGGTCCGACAACTGGCCGAAATAGCCCTTGCTCAGCCCCGCTGCCGCCTCCGCAATGCCTTCCAGCAGGCCGATCCCGATCACGGAAAAGCCGATACTTTTCAGGTACAAAGGCATAATGGGGTACAACATCTCACTGGCCAGGTCGGTGAACAGGCTCACCAGGCCCAGCAGCCAGACGGTGCGGGAGAACAGAAACAGAGATCCGGGCCTGTTGGAGGGCTTCAAAAACTACTGCTTTTTTTCAGTTCCTGCTTCATCTCCTCCAGGCGGTCCGCCGTGGCGAAATTGGACAAAATATAGTGGTATTCCATGGCCGATTTCAGTTCCTCCTGCGTCGGGCCGATGTGGTTGGCCCGCATGGAATGGCGGACGAACTTCCGCGCCGCCCCACCCGTGAAAAACAGGTGGGCGGCCAGCCCGAGATAGTTGTTCATCTTCAGGTAATCCTTGTTGTCGCGGTCCATGATCTCCGCCAGTACGTTGGTGGCGATCTGGAACTGCCCCCGGCCCAGGGCCAGCAGCCCGATGTCGAACAGCTTGTCGGAAGAGCGGGGAATGAGCGTCAGCACATTGAGCACAAGGGGCATCATGTCCGTATAATCCCGCTTAAGCGCAGCCAGGGCAATCCGCGTGGTGGAATCCTTGACCTTGCGGGTCTCGTTGCCGTAGATCAGCGGCTTTTCCTCGGTGGTGTGAGAGTCGAGCCCCATGAGGATGCTTTTGTAAAGCGTCAGGACGTCCACCATGTTGCGGCGGCTGCCCGGTTCGACCGAATTGGCCACGGTGTTGCACAGCACATCGACGATGGGAATGAGCTGCCCCTCCCCGTAGAGCGCGCCGCCATTGCTTTCAACAAGGGCGTTCAGCAGGTTTTCCAGCGCCTCGATCACCGTCCGCTTTTCGGCGCCTGCCTTGGAAGACAGCCCAAGGTATTCCAGGTCTTCCAGATAGGCTGAATCCAGCACGCCTTCCCTGCGGAACTTCCGGATGGCCTGCTCCTGGATCAGGCCGATGATGCGGGCGCGGTAGCCCCGCGACAAAACCAGATGACGCCAGGTGTGCTGCAGGGTAAACAACAACATGCCGGCAAATAAAAGGGTGGCGGCAATCGCACTGGCGAACAGAAACCTCTGGCTGCCGGAGAAAATGTTGCCCAGGAAAGCAAGCACTACGATGGCCAGCAGCAGAATGGTCATCGGCAGCAGGGCCCGCATGATGTTGGGCGCATAGTTCTTGCGGCTCATCCGCCGCAGGTCTTCCGGCAACAGGATCTGGCTGACCAGGGCGGGCAGCCCCAGCAGGAAGGCGTACACGGTGACGGCAACCTCTACGATCAGGTTCAGGAAATCGCTGTTTATCGCCATAAAGGAATGGTTTGAGGCCGCTTAAGTAGTTGGACACATTTATTGTAACTCACACTGCTTCAGAAATACGGCGTCAATAGCATTATTCCTGGGGCTAGGGTTATATTGTTGGATTGTTATATTGTTCGTCCAACTACTTAGTTCTCCCGCCTCCCTGCTTCTACCGACACTTCATCGATGAAGTCCAGCAGGGCGGTGTGGGGCATCATGGCGTTCTTCTGCCGGTACTTGATACGCGCCAGGTTGATCTGCTGCAGGTCCGGCTTCAGTTCTTCATGGCCTTCGATGGTAAAAACCCCGTAGCGCTCCGGGTGCAGGTTCTGTTGTATTTTCAGGGCAGGCTGCTGCCCGTTGCCGCCGAAAATGGCGCGCAGCAGCTCAAGCCCCAGCCGGCTGGAGTTGGCTTCCCGGCGGCTCCTGAGGTGTTCGTACTTCGCCCTCCAGCCGGGATCCTTGCCGGGGGGTATGCGGATATCCACAATGATTACATCGTAAGCCCGGGCATTCAGATAAAAATGGGCTTCCGATGCGTTGGTGGCGATATCGAGCTGGTACCGCCCGTCGATGTACACCGGGCTGGTGAGGTTGTACAGGTCGTTGTCCGCATCGTCTTCGATCCACAGCACTTTGGTTCCGTTCATACGACTTTGTGGTTTCTAGGCAATTGAATAGTAACTGTAGTGACAAAAGGCTTGGTATAGTCATCCGGTTGATTTCCGAGTGAGGGCTGGCTGGTGATCGTCAGCCTGCCGTGGTGTTTCTCGGCTACCTTGCGGGCGTCGTACAGCCCCAGCCCGGTGCCTGGCCGCCGCCGGTCGCTGGAGTTGACGCCCCGGTAGCCCACCTTGAAGATTAGCCCTTCCTCCAGCTCCTGCTGCGTGATGGGCACGCCCCAGTTTTCCACGCTCAGATACACCTGCCCGGCGTCTTTTTTCCCTTCCACCTGGACGTACACCCTCGCATCGCCGCGCCGCGACCAGCTGTACTTGACGGCGTTGTGCACGATGTTAAGCAGCGCGCGCGACAGGTCATCCTCATAGCCGTCGATGTATTCGTTGCGTAAGTCTTTGAGGTTGAGGCGCAGTTCGACGCCGCGGTTGGCCGCGAATTCCTCCATATTGCGGGCCACACCCACCACCAGATCGCAGATGTCGATCCGTTTCAGGGGCTCCCGGTGGCGAACCCGGGTCAGCACATAACTCCGCAGGTTGTTGACCACCGTTTCCATCTCCAGGATAGCGTCCACGCCCCTCGACAAAGCGGCCAGGCTGCACAGGCGGAGTATCTCGTTTATCTGCCGCTTCCACTGCTTGGCCAGCTCCCGGGGCAGCTTGCCCTGTTCCAATACCATGGCGGCATCCCTGATTTTCAGCGTAGCGTCCCGCACCAGCGCCAGTTGCTGGACGGCCATGCCGCGCTGCTGGTTCTGGAGAAGCCCCAGCAGCCTCCTGAGCTGCCCCACCCCATCTTCGCCGAGCTGTACGGCGGCTTCGCTGTTCTCCAGCGCCTTGTCCAGCGCCTGGCAAAGCAGGCCGATCTGCTGGTAAATTTGCTCCAGGATCAGCTCTTCCTTCAGCTGCCCGTCCTTATCCTGCAGCCCGGGGCTGGAAAAGGAGCGGATGACCGCATCCATGGTGTGCTTGGAATGGATGAGGGTGGAGGTATAGGAATGCAGCACCTTGCCGATATCCGTGGTCAACTCATCCAGTTGCTGTTTGGTTTCCCAGTAGTCGCTCACGTCCCTTTCGGCCCCGATGCTGCCGACGATTCGGCCGCCGGGGCCCCGCAGCGGTTTGGCGTGCACTTCGTACTGCCGAAGTTCTCCCCTGCCGTTGAAGGCCTCCAGGATATAGTCCACCAGGAATCGCCCCTCCTCGTCGGCGCGGAGCAGCTCGTCCTGGAATCGGTTGAAATCTTCAGGAGATTTGTGGAACTGCCGCATGTCTCTGCCGAGCAGTTCTTCCGGCGCGGCGGCCCCGCGGTTGCGCGCGTACTGTTGGTTGCAATGCGCCAGCAGGTGTTCGCCCTGCTCATTAACGCGGATCTTGTACAGCCCGACCGGCACGTCATTGACCAGCTCGAAGTAGATCGCTTCGGTGGAGACGTCCTCCAGGATGCCCTCAAAACCAATGACATCGCCATCGCTGCCTTTCACCACCCGGGCGCTGAGCGCCGCCGTGAACAGGGAACCGTCGCGGCGCGCGTGTTCCTGGTACTGGTTCACGACGCTTCCTTCCGCCTCCAGGCGCCGCTCCAGCTCCGCCAGTTCGGAGGGGTTTCTGACAAAGGCGGCCGCCGGCAGGTGGCGCACCTCCTGAAAGGAAGCGTAACCGTGCATTTCCCAGAAACGGGGGTTGGCGTTGATCAGGCCGGCCTCTTTGCGGAAGCTGAAAATGCCCACCGGCAGGTCCTTGAAAAAACGGTGGTAACGCCCGCCCGGAGAGATGTTGACCATCAGGCAGAGCAGCCCGATCACTTCGCCCGTGGATTCGTCCCAGATGGCCTTGCTGAAATCCCGCACGTGTTTGACCTCCTCGCCGACCTTGAGGTCGAGCACGGTATGCCTGAGCCACTGGCCCTTTTCAGCCTGGCGCAGGCGGTTGAGGTTCTCCTGGCGGTCGCCGGGGTGGATGTAAAAATCGCCGGCTTTATGCAGATGGGAAGGTTCGGGCGGAAGCTGGAATAAAATGCGGCCCTCTTCGTTGTAGCGCAGGAAGGCGCCGTCAGCGCCCAGGAGGAAGGCGGGGAAGGGCAGCCCGGCGTAATACTGGTACTCCTGCCCGGCAAGTTGTATGACCTTCTGGTAGATAGCCTCCATGATGCAGGGGTTAAAAAACGAGCTCTTAACCACAGATTTGCATCAAATATAGGAATTTTCTCCACCCGGGCATCATTTGCCGGCCCGGAAGGCAGGGCAATCGCATTTAAAACAAGCCTTCAGCCGGATTTTGAACGGGGAGCGCATCCTGCCGGGAACGGCTCAGGCCTCTTTCTGGTCATCGGCTTCGGCTTCCACCTCCTCCGATTCGGCCTCGGGGCCCTCATTTTCGGCCACGGCTTCCGTTGAGGCGCCTGCTTCCGCTGCTTCCTCTGCAGGTTCTTCTGCCGGGGCGCCTGCTTCCGCGGGGGCTTCCGCCTGTTTCATTTCGGCAAAGCTCTCCTGCACCTCTTCGATCGCTTCCTCGATTTTATCTCCTACCACTTCGGCGACGGCGCGCAGGGTGTCCACGACGTCCTCCAGGGCTTCGCCCACCGTGTTGGACAGGGCCTCTGCAACAGTGTCCTCCTGCGCATCGGCTTTCTCTTCGGCGGCAGGCTCCCTGCCCTTTTCCCCAACGATAGCTTCAGCAGCTTTCTCCAGTTCTTCGGAATGCTCTTCAAGGGCGGCGTATTCTGCTTTGATCTGCTCGTGAATTTTGGCTTCTGCTTCCCGTTTGGCTTGTTCGAGTCGCTCCTGCTCGCGCCGTTTGGCGTCCTTCTCCTCCTGTTTGTGCTTGCGCCGTTCCAGGTCGGCCCTGGTGCTCAGCATTTCGGCCAGTTTTTCCTGTTTGGAACGGATGCGCTCCTCGATCATTTTGATCTTCGCCTGGCGGATCTGGGCTTCCAACTGCCCATCGGTTTTGGCGATCTTGCGGTTTTGGAAGGCCAGGTCATCCTCGTCCCGTTTGATGGAACGCTCCATTTTGTCGATAGCGGAAAGCAGCCCGTCATAACGGCGGTCGAGGCGTTCCAGGGGCGAGCGGTCATCGCCGGAATCCCCGAAGCGCTTTTCCTTGACCATTTTGAAGGCGGCGTCCAGGCGTTCCCATACCTTGGCGCGATGGTCGCGGGTAAATTTGGCGTCGCGGAACTTGCGCTGCATTTCTTTGAGTTCATCGAAAATCGGCTGCAGGCGAAGCCCGTCGGCGACGCGCTTCTCCACATCGTCCAGCAGGCCCATGAACTTGTCATAGGTTTCCTTCGATTGTTCCTTGAACTCATCGTCCAGGCGGGAGCGCAGGTCTTTGAGCCGCCCGAAGAGTTCATTGGTTTTATCGCGCAGCATATCGGCATGGTCGCGGAAAAGGTTGCGGTCGCGCACCTGGCCCTGAACCTTGTCCCAGAAATTTTTGAGTTCCTCCCATGCTTTGTTGTCAAAACGGGTGAGCTGGCCGACCTTTTCCTTAAGGTCCTCCAGTTCAGACTGGTAAGCCTGGCTCAGTTTGGAAGACAGGACGATGAACTGCCATTCCGTCTGTGCACGGAGGATGAGGTCGCCCCGCTCCACTTTGATCTCATCGGGCAACATGCTTTCCGAGATTTGGAGGCTGCGTTCTATTTCCGAATACCCTTCCGGAAACTCAACAGGCTTGCCATCCCGCCATTCATTCATCATCAGCTGGCTGAATTCTTCCGTAGCAATGCTCTCCGGAAAGGTGTAAACCTTTACCTTGTTATCATCTGACAGGAGTTCCAGCGCCACCAACATTCTTTCATCCTGGTCGTTCGACCCCCAAAGTACGAGCTTGGTCTTCATAACAGCGTTTAAGAGATTTTCGATTACGACTATTGGTATTCTGCGAAAAGGCCGCGGGCCTTTTTTCGCCTCGTCAACTATACCGAATTGCTGTAAAAACTGCTGCTTCCGGCAGCTAATCCTTTCAAATTTATAAAATTGCCTTCGAATAAGGCAAATTTTGCCTTTTATTTCTGGGTGTGCTTGCGCCGGAGGCCCTGAAAGTTATTGATTGTGTTGACAATCGGCGCTCCCACCCCTGTCTCGCAAGGGCAAAAAACTTACGGAACCCGGCTCCCTGCAGTTTATGCCGTAACCCTTTTTGGCGCCAGCAGTTCATGCTCCAGCAGGTATTCGGCGATCTGGATGGCGTTGGTGGCGGCGCCTTTGCGCAGGTTGTCGGCAACGATCCAGAGGTTAAGCCCGTTGGGCGCCGATTCATCCCGGCGGATGCGGCCCACGAAAACCTCGTCGCGGTTCTTGGCGAGCAGAGGCATAGGGTATTTGAAGTTTTTCGGATCGTCGAGCACGACGAGCCCGGGCATGCCCTCCAGCAGCCGGCGGGCTTCTGCGAGGTCGAAGGGGCGCGCAAACTCCACGTTGACCGATTCGGAATGGCCGCCGTGCACCGGCACCCGGACGGCCGTCGCCGTGACGCCAATGCTGTCGTCGCCCAGTATTTTCCGGGTTTCATGGACGAGCTTCATCTCTTCCTTGGTGTAGTCATTGTCCAGAAAGACATCGCATTGCGGCAGGCAGTTTTCGAAGATGGGGTAGTGATAGGCCATCTCATCCGGTTTGGGCTCGAAGCCCTTGCGCTCCAGCTGGTATTGTTTGACGGCCTTCATGCCGGTGCCGGTGAAGGACTGGTAGGTGCTCACCACCACCCGTTTGATCTGGTAGGCACGGTGCAGGGGCGCCAGCGCCATCACCATCTGTATGGTCGAACAGTTGGGGTTGGCGATGATCTTGTCCTCTTTAGTCAACACATGGGCATTGACTTCCGGAACGACCAGTTTCTTAGTGGGGTCCATCCGCCATGCCGAGGAATTGTCGATCACGGCCGTGCCTGTTTCCGCAAACCTGGGGGCCCATTCCAGCGATGTGCCGCCTCCGGCGGAGAAGATTGCGATATCCGGCTTCTCGGCGACCGCCTCTTCCATGCCGATCACGGTATAGGATTCGCCCCTGAATTTCACTTCTTTGCCAACCGAACGGGCAGACGCCACAGCGAGAAAGGTTCCAACCGGGAAGTTCCGCTCTTCCAGCACTTTGCACATGACGCCGCCGACCAGGCCCGTAACGCCAACTACTGCAACTTTCATAGTCCTCTTTTTTTGTTCACAAAATCAGGCTGGTTAGGGCGCTGTTTTTGTTTTCCCGCACCTTCGCGGGCGCGAGCGGCAAAGATACATTCAATGGCGCATTGGGGAAAGGCCATTCTTTTAAAATTTCCATTTCCACCCCTTTGTCTGGGCCGATATTGCTATTTTTGGCCTATGGCGAACCGCTTCATCATATCGGCCCTGTTTCTCCTCGCCCTGGCCTTTGCCGCCCCGGCTCAGCTCGTGGACGATTTTTCGGACGGCGATTTCACCAACAACCCGCAATGGCTGGGCGACGTGGGCAAATTCGCCGTGTCCAACGGAGAACTGCAGTTGATGGACGGCGCACCGGAAGCCAGTAATACAACAAGCCTCTACCTGCCGGCGCCCACGGCGGCCAATGCCGCCACCACCTGGGAATTTTACGTACGCCTGAATTTTTCGCCTTCCACCAGCAACTTCGCCCGCGTGTACCTGAGCGCGTCAAGCCCCGGCCTTGCCGGCGATCAGCAGGGCTACTACATCAGGGTGGGTGGCGTCTCCGGCTCCGGCGACGCCCTGGAACTTTACCGGCAGGACGGCGCCTCCTCCGCCTTGCTGATCAGCGGACAGGCCGGCGCCCTCGGCGGCGATACCGCCATCGCCCGGGTGAGGGTGGAAAGGAATACGGCCGGAGAATGGGCGCTCCGGGCCGGCTACAGCGGCGGCAACGATCTGCAATTGCAGGGGACGGCTACCGACAACACCTACCCCATGGGGGCTTTCTTCGGCTTCTATTGCAGATATACGAGCACCCGCAATGAAGATTTCTTTTTCGACGATATCCGCATCGGCCCTTTGTTTACCGACCAGGAGCCGCCCCGGCTCCTGGAGGCGGAAGCCATCAGCGCCACCGAGGTTCAGGTGCGCTTTGATGAACCCCTCGATTCGGCTTCCGCATCCTCGCCCGGCCTGTTCGCCATTGACAACGGCATCGGGCAGCCCCTGAGCGCAGCCCTGCTGCCCGGCGATCCCAGCCAGGTGGTGCTCACGCTGGCCGCTCCTATGCAAAATACCCAAAGTTACCAGCTCACCGCCACCGGCCTCAGTGACCGGAATGGCAATACAGCCGCCGCCCAGAGTTTCACCTTCCGCTACCTCGACATCCAGCCGGCCGCTTTCGGGGATATCGTCATCAGCGAGCTCCTTCCCGACCCATCGCCCAGCCAGGGCCTGCCGGAAGCCGAATACATCGAACTGTACAACCGCAGCGATAAGGTAATCCGCCTGTCCACGCTGTACTTTTCCGCCGGAGACACGCCCCGCGCCCTGCCGGACAGCCTGCTGCTGCCCGGCGCCTACCTGGCGCTCTGTGATGACGCTTTCGAAACGGCCCTGGAGGCCTTCGGCCCGGCTGCTTCGCTGGCCACCTTCCCCGCCCTCGGCAACAGCGCAGATGAACTCACGATCACCGATGCCGCGGGGAACCTCATTGTCCCCCTCTCCTATGACGACAGCTGGTACCGCGATGATGCCAAATCCGAGGGCGGCTACAGCCTGGAGCTGATACAGCCTGAGGGCCCCTACGGCTGCCCCGGCAACTGGCGGGCATCCCGCGCCGCGCCTGGCGGCAGCCCGGGCCAACCCAACAGCTGGCTTGGTGAAACAGCGGATAATACGCCCCCCAGCCTGCTGAACGCCATCGCCGAAAGTGAATTCGAAATCCGGCTCACCTTCAGCGAACCCATGGATACTGCATCGGCAACCCACACCGCCAACTATGTGCTGCAACCCGCAGCAGGCATAGCTGAAGCCTTATTGCAGCCAGGGGGTGCGGAAGTCATTCTCCTGCTCGAAGGCGCCCTGAGCCCGGGCGCCGCCTACCTGCTCAGCCTGGCCGGCAGCCTGGCCGATTGCATGGGCAATGGCATCGGCGGGAACACCCAAATCCCCCTGGGGCTGGCCGAGGCCATGGAACCCGGCGGCCTCGTCATCAACGAGCTGCTGTTCAACCCGGAAAGCGGCGGCTCCGATTTCGTTGAACTCTTCAACCGCTCCGGCAAAATATTCAACCTCAAAGGGCTTGCCCTGGAAAACCGGCAAAAAGACAGCGGCGATACGCTGGCAACCTTTGCATCCGACTACCTGCTTTTCCCGCAGTCCTACGTCGTGCTGTCCGAAGCGCCCGGCTATATCCTCGGCCGGTATGCGGTTCAGAACCCGGCGGCATTGCTGGAAAGCGGGCTGCCTACCCTGGACGACAAATCGGGCAACCTCACCCTGCGGATGGACGGGCTGGTGATCGATTCATTCGACTATGCCGAAAGTATGCATTACACCCTGCTCAGCAGCAAGGAAGGCGTTTCGCTGGAGCGCCTTTCGCCCGACGCTCCCACACAGGCTTATGGCAACTGGCATTCCGCCTCATCCACCACGGGCTTTGCGACTCCAACTTACCGGAATTCTCAGTTCGTAGAACTAAATTCCGCCGTCGGGCGCATGATCGATATTCCCAACAAAACTTTCTCACCGGATGGCGACGGCTTCGAGGACGTACTGATCATAAACTACGACACAGGCCGGCCGGGTTATACCCTCAATGTGCACATTTACGACAGCCAGGGCCGGCCGGTGCGCCGCCTGGCCAACAATGAAACGCTGGGCGCCAGCGGCAGCTTAAAATGGGACGGCGCCACGGGCGACAACGGCCCGGCCCGGCTGGGCATCTACATCCTCTGGTTCGAATTGTTCACGCCCGACGGGCTTGTGGAACGGGAGAAAATGGCCGTCGTGCTTGCCGGAAGGCTGGAATAAAGTTGAGATAAGGAGAATTCCGGATACGCACCTTTAACAATGCACACATGCTTCAAAAACGCCTGCGCAGCTTCCGCTATGCTTTTTCCGGCATCGGCGCCCTGATGCGAAGTACGCCAAATGCAAGAATACACCTGCTGGCGGCCATTGCCGCGGTTGCCATGGGGTTCTGCTTGTCCATTTCCACCCTGGAATGGAGCCTGGTGGTGCTCGCCATCGCCTTCGTTTTCGCCGCAGAGGCGTTCAATACCGCGCTGGAGCAGCTCACCGACCTGGTTTCCCCCGGCCAACACCCGCTGGCAGGCAAGGCAAAGGACCTGGCAGCGGGAGCCGTTTTGCTGGCCGCCATGGGAGCCGCCGCAACGGGCCTGCTGGTCTTCGGCCCCAGGCTATGGCATTGGCTGGCGAGCGGCGGATAAAACTTTCAGGAACAGCAGGTATTATTTCCCACTGCAAAAAAATGACACCCAATTGTAGTAATTTCACCCCGGGCCGGGTTTAATTCCGGCCCTTTCAATACCAGCCTTGTGGTATTCATACAAAAACGTAGCGGAAAGCCGTTTTTCAGGCCAAAGGCCGGCTCCAAAAAATGCTATTGAAAGTGCAACTTTTAAACTACTTGCCATGCTCCCGAGAACAATTGCCCTGTCCTGTTCCCTCGCCCTTTTTCTTTCGGCCCACGCCCAGGAACAACTGGGCATACGTTTGTCCAATTACGGCGGCATCAACAGCAGCCTGCTCAATCCGGCCTACCACACCACCACCCCCTTCTCCTGGGATGTAAACCTGGTGGAAGGCGCCAGCCACATCTGGAACAACTACGCCTATTTCCGCGATGCCTCCCTGCTCAGCCTCCTGAGGGGCATCGATGAGATCGAAGTGGAATTCGGGCCGGATTTCGTCGAAGGGGCGCAGCCGAAACCGGGAAGCGTGGCCATCGATTTCGCACGGGATGACAGGGCGCGGGGCGCTTATGTGCTCAACAGCATCCTGGGCCCCTCTTTTTACGTTCAGATCGGCGAAAACCACCGCATTGGCTTTTTAAGCCGCGCCCGCATCGTGGGTTCCGGGCGCAATATTGACACCAACTACAGCTACTACGATTACGACCGCCGGGCCTTTTTCGATGATTTTGCGGTGGAGCCCTTCCGCACAGCCGTGGCCGGCTGGAGTGAGGCCGGGGTCAATTATGCCTACAGCGGAGAAACAGCCACAGGGACTTTTGGCGTAGGCATAAGCCTGAAAGTGCTGCAGGCCTATGAAGGCATCTTCTTCTCCAACCTGGAAAGCTTCCGCTATCAGAAGCTGCCCAACGATTCCATCGGCAGCACTTCACCTGCCAATTTCATCTTCGGCTACACGACGAGCAACCTGGACACCGACAATCTGCAGGCTGCCAGAAATGGCGGCGGGCTGGCCGCCGACCTCGGGCTGGTGCTTACCATCGACGGCGAAGAAGAGGCTCCTTACCTCTGGAAATTCGGTTTTTCCCTGCTGGACCTGGGAAGGCTCAACTTCAGCAGGAATGCCGAATCCCATACGGTAAATATCCAGGACCCGGTTTCTATCGCTACCGACGCTTACCGATCCTTCAGCAGCCTGGAAGAGGGCCCGGATTACATTCGGCTATTCAGCAGCCAGACACTGGGCGACTCGGCCGCATCCCGTGATGGCGCTGCTTTTGGCTTATGGCTGCCGGCAGCTTTCAGCTTTCAGGCCGACAGGGCGCTTGGCGGCCCTTTTTTCGCAGGGGCTGCCTACACCCAGGGGTTCCCGATGGGCGAGGCAGCGCTGCAGCGCGGCAGCCTTCTGGCCATCGTGCCACGGATGGAAAGCCGATGGCTGGAGGCGGCCCTGCCCATTTCCATTTACGACTGGCAGCAGCTGCGCGTGGGGCTGGCCATCCGCCTGGCTTTTCTTACCGTCGGCTCCAGCCACCTGGGCAGCATCTTCCAAAAGAGCGACTTCCGGGGAACGGACCTGTATGTCGCACTGAAAGTCAACCCCTTCCAGTTTGGAGAACGGGACAAGGGCTGGAGCCCTGGCCGCCAGCCGAAGCTTCGCGGCGGCAAAAAGGGGCGGATACGCTGTTATGAGTTCTGATCGGAAAACTGTTCACTGCACCTTAAAACACCATCATGAACACCCTGCCTGAAGCCTTTTTCTGTTGCCTCCCCTTCCATCGGCTGTCGCTGGAGGAGTTGTACGCCATCATGGCGCTTCGCCAGGAGGTATTCGTAGTAGAACAAAATTGCCCCTACCTCGACGCCGATGGCAAAGACCCCGGCTGCCACCACCTGATGGGCTATCTGGCCGGCGGCCGGCTTGTGGCCTACACAAGGCTGATCCCGCCGGGGCTGGCGTATCCGGATCACGCCGCCTTCGGCAGGGTCGTCACTTCCGGGGAAGTAAGGGGGAAAGGCTTCGGACGCCCCCTGATGGAAGCCACGCTGAAATGGATGCAGCAACTCTATGACAATGCCCCCATTAAAATTTCCGCTCAAACCTACCTCATTCCTTTTTACCAGGCCTATGGTTTTGCAACCGTGGGCGAACTCTACCTGGAGGATGATATTCCCCATATCGCCATGGTGAAAGCCGGCCAATGAGCGCGGAATTACACCGAATAAATGGCTAACTTTCAGCGCAATGAATTTAATAACCTATGCTGCTGAAATCCTTCCTGATCGCTGGCCTGCTGCTGGCCGCGGCCATACCACCTGGCCGGGCCCACAACACATCCGATACGACAAAGGCCGTCAAACTCCTGGGAGCCAGGTTTCACAAAGGTTTCGTGCTCATCCACAGCCGGGACCTCGTCCCTGTGCGCCATTCGAACCCGAGCGGGCTGGAAATCGACTGGGCCTGGCATAAAGTTTCCAGAAAGGCCTGGCAATCCTGCCATTGTTATCCCAAAGTGGGCGCCGCCCTGTCCCTCTGGGATTATGACCAGCCGGATATTCTGGGCTATGGCGCTACCGGCATGTTTTACCTGGAACCCGTCTTCGGCGCCTGGAGAACGGTAAGTTTTTCTATTCGGGCCGCATTTGGGCTATCTTACCAGACCAGGCCCTACGATGCGGTTGCCAACCCCTACAACCAGAGTTACAGCACTTACGTGGCCTTCCCCCTGCAACTGGGCGCCAACATGCACATCCGGCTCAGGCCGCAATGGAGCCTCGACCTGACAGGCGTTTACAACCACTTTTCCAATGGCGGCATCCGGGAACCCAATAAAGGCATCAACTGGCCGACAGCATCCGTGGGTTTTACCCGCTATCTGAAACAACCCGTATTCGAACCCCTGGAAAAAACCAGTTGGCGGGAGGAAAAAGCAGCGGAAACCCGATTCGACATCGCGTATTTTTCCGCCTTTAACGAGCCCGTCAGTAAATTATTCCTGCTCAGCCCGGGCCTCGAGCTGAAGTTCAGCCGCCGGTTCAGCCGCCTCAGCGCCCTGACGGCCGGTGCAGAATGGATGTATGACAACGGCGCCCGCTTCGAAATGGAGCGGGCGGGCAGGAATGAAAGCCCACAAAAAGCAGGAATGGCCATCGGGCACGAATTTCTGCTCGGAAAGTTCATCTTCAGCCAGCAGTTCGGGGCTTATCTGTACCGGCCCTACCGGGTGGGCGATGACGTTTACCAGCGCTACAACCTGGTATTCCGCGCATCCCGGCGCCTATTCCTGGGCGCCGGGCTCAAGGCGCACCGGCACGTTGCCGATTTCCTGGACGTCCGGGCGGGCATATCCCTCTGAGCTGTAGCCCCCTCAGCTCAGCAGCGTGGCATGCGCCGCGTCCAGCAGGGCGCGCACTTCCGCAGCATCCGGAGCCTGGGCGTACACCCGCAGCACAGGCTCGGTGCCGGAAGCGCGGATCATGACCCAGCGCCCCCCGCCGAAAATGAATTTGTAGCCGTCGATGGTTTCCACCGATTCGATCGCATAGGGGCCAAAGGCGGAGTAGGCATTATCCTGACAAGCTTTCATAATGGCCTGCTTTTTCTGCTCGGAAAGGTGCAGGTCATCGCGGTCAAAAGCAAAGGGGCCGACCAGGCTGTACACCTCCCGGATCAGCTCTTTCAGGGTTTTGCCCGTTTTGGCCATGAATTCGAGTATCATCAGCCCGATCCAGATGCCGTCGCGCTCGGGGATGTGGCCCTTCACCGCCAGGCCGCCGGATTCCTCGCCGCCCACGATGACGTCCTCCTTTGCCATGATCTCGGCAATGTATTTGAAACCGATCTGGGTCACTTCCGATTCCAGCCCGAACTGCCGGGCCAGCTCCAGCATCTTTTCCGTCACGGAAAAGGTGACGACCACCTTGCCCGACTCCTTTTTGTACTTGCGCATGTACAACAGCAAAAGCAGCAGGATATGGTGGGAATCCACGAAATTGCCGTCGGCGTCGTACATGCCGATCCGGTCGGCGTCACCGTCGTTGGCCAGCCCTATCTGAATCTCGGGATGGGTTTTGATGTATTCCGACAACACACTGAGGTTGCGGTGGATGGGCTCCGGTGCCTGCCCTTTGAAGGAAGGGTTGTAGTCGCAATGCAGCAGGACGGCATTGGGGAAAAGCTTGCGCATGGCTTCCTGCCCGGCCCCGTACATCGCGTCGTATGCCATGGGAATATTGGCGCGCCGGATAGCATCGAGGTCGAAATGTTCGCGGACGTGGGCCAGGTACATCTCTTCCAGGTTGACGTATTCCAGCAGGCGCCCAGTTTCCATTTCCTCCAGGGTGGGCAGTTGGCCGAGCGTGCATTTTTCAGGCACTTCATCCTCCACTTCCGCCACCTGGGCCGGGCTCATCGGCCCTCCGAGTTTGGATTTCAGCTTGTAGCCATTATAGGAAGGCGGGTTGTGGCTGGCCGTAATGACAACCCCCAGCCCGGAACCGGTCTTGGCTACTCCCAGAGAAACCATGGGGGTAGATACAAAACCTTTGGCCAGTATTACCCGGATACCATAGGCGCCGAGAACGCGGGCTGTTGTTTCGGCAAAGAGCTGCCCGCCAAAACGGGTGTCATAACCAACAACTGCCTGGCTCTCCTGCTGTTTTTTCATCCAGCGGGCGGTGCCTTCCGCTACGCGTTTTACATTGTCCAGGGTATAATCATCAGCGATTATGGCGCGCCAGCCATCGGTTCCGAACTTGATCTTTGTCATATATGGTTCTATTTTTTGTGGCAGGGTATTTTAGGCCGGTAAATTTAGTAATTTGCCTTCACAATTTAACAAGCGATCGTGGAAGATACCTACAGGCATAAGGGATTGCGCAAGCAGCTCATCGGGCTGTTGCGGCAAAAGGGTATTGCCGATGAAAAGGTTCTGGAGGCCATGGAATCCCTGCCCCGCCACTATTTCCTGGACAAGGCCTTCGAGGAATGGGCCTATGAGGACAAACCCTTCCCCATCGGCCATGAGCAGACCATTTCCCAGCCGTACACCGTGGCCTATCAGACGGTGCTGCTCGATGTGCGCAAACGCGATAAAGTGCTGGAGATCGGGACGGGTTCGGGTTACCAGGCAGCCATTCTCGCCCTGCTCGGCGCCCGGGTCTATACGGTAGAGCGGCAGGAAGCCCTTTATCACAAGGCCAAGTCCCTGCTCAGGGAACTCAAACTGGGCAACATCCGCTGTTACCTGCGCGACGGCAGCAAAGGGCTGCCCGAATTCGCCCCTTTCGACAGGATCATCGTCACGGCCGGGGCCGTGGAAGTGCCGGCGCCCCTGCTGGAGCAGCTGGCCATCGGCGGCATCCTGGTGATCCCAGTCGGGGATCCAGTGCAGCGCATGCACCGCATTACCCGCATCTCCGAAACGGAATTCCAGGACGAAGCCCTGGCCGCTTTCCGCTTTGTGCCTTTTTTGAAAGGATTGGAAAAAGAAGAGTAGGGATTCAGGAGGGGAAAACCGGTTTGGGAGGGCTTTGGCGGGCCCTCCCAAACCTCAAGAAAACGCTATTTTCCGGGCAATGCCCGTCAATCCACCCGCCGGCCGGCAGCACGCCGGGAATCGACGTTAACCCTGTTGGCCTTTTTCAGGTCGACCAGCAGGCTGGCGTAAGCACCCTGGCTGCCGACACGCCATTTTTTGCCTTCATAAGTGACCACGCCGCTGCGCCGGTCCCACTCCGAGGCCAGCAACACGAAACGGCCGTCCATTTTGGGGCTGGGGCCGAAAATGAGGTAGCGCTCCCGCCCGCCTTCTTCAAAACTGATGGCAAAACGATCATCCTTGGGCATGAACAGCAGCACCCCGGGGGTCAGGCGCGGGATGGCCACCTCTTCCACCTGCCGCCCATCCACCATTTTGATCTCGCCGGAAATGATCTCCGACTTTGACCCGCTGATCTCCCGCCGCAGGACGACGTCTTCGGACAGGTAAAACTGGATGCGTTTCAGTTCGCTCTCCGGCCATTGGTTCTTTTTGTAAAGGCTCTCTGTAAAAGGGGTGAGCGCGGGGCTGCAGGCGCTCAGGGCCAGGACGGCCAGAGCAGCCAAAAAGCTCAGTTTTCCAGCATTCATAGCAGATTATATTTGGTTATAAAATACCCCTCTAATGTAAACACTTTGCCTGGCCGGAAGCCTGAAGGTAAGGAAACTTTAACCGCCTTTAACGGATTTTAACAGCATCAGGGAAGCTCGCGGCGCTGCTGGAAAAACACCTTGAGCAGGGCGGCGCACTCCTCGGCCAGAATGCCGAATTCCAGTTGCGTTTTGGGGTGCAACAGGCTTTTCCCGTAACGCATAAACCCGCGCTTGTCGTCGGGCGCTCCGTACACGACCCGCCCGAGCTGGGACCAGAACAGGGCCCCGGCGCACATCACGCAGGGCTCGAGGGTCACGAAAAGGGTGCAGTCGCGAAGGTATTTGCTGTTCAGGTAATTGGAAGCCGCCGTAATGGCCAGGATCTCCGCATGCGCCGTGACGTCACGCAGCAATTCCGTCTGGTTGTGGGCGCGGGCGATCACCTGGTTCTGGCAAACCACTACCGCTCCGACGGGGATCTCCCCTCCTTCAAAGGCCTGCCGGGCTTCTTTCAGGGCCTGCTGCATGAAGTGTTCGTCGCTGAATACGCTGAGCATGGAGTAGAGGGTTAAGAAAGGGGCAAAGGTAGGAATAAATCCCGGAGGGGGCCATGCGCCGGAAGCACAATAATCCCGGCCTGCCTTTTCTTTTTGTAGCCAATTTGCATACCTTTGCGCATGGAAAAACGACAAATAACTCAGGACAAACTTTTGGGCGAAGGCTATACCTTCGACGACGTATTACTGGTGCCCGCCTATTCGGAAGTGCTGCCGCGGGAGGTGGACATCTCCACCAACCTCACCCGCGACATCCGCCTGAACGCCCCCATCGTATCAGCGGCTATGGACACGGTTACAGAGAACAAACTGGCCATTGCCATTGCGCGTCAGGGAGGCATAGGCATCATCCACAAGAACATGTCCATCGCCGAGCAGGCCGAGCAGGTGCGCAGCGTCAAACGTTCGGAAAGCGGCATGATCGTCGACCCCGTCACCCTGACGGAGGACGCCCTCGTCGGCGATGCCCTCGCCCTGATGAAACAGTTCAAGATCGGCGGCATCCCCATAGTGGATGAGCACAACAAGCTCAGGGGCATTCTCACCAACCGCGACCTGCGATTTGAAAGCCGCCTCTCCCGCCCGGTGCGGGAGCTCATGACGAGCGCAAACCTGGTGACCGCCCCGGTCGGAACCAACCTGGAACAGGCCCGGCAAATCCTGCAGGGGCACAAGATCGAGAAGCTGCCGGTAGTCGACCAGGACAAAAAACTGGTCGGGCTGATCACCTATAAAGACATCATGAAAGTGCAGGATTATCCCAATTCCTGCAAGGACACCCTGGGCCGCCTCGTGGTCGGCGCCGCAGTCGGCGTCACGCGCGATATGCTGGAACGCATCGAAGCCCTGGTGCGCGTCGATGCGGATGTGGTGGTCATCGACACGGCCCACGGCCATTCACGCGGGGTGCTGGACGCCATCCGGCAGGCCAAACACCACTTTCCGAACCTGCAGGTCATCGGCGGCAATGTCGGCACAGCCGAAGGGGCGCGGGCGCTGGCGGATGCCGGCGCCGACGGCGTAAAAGTCGGGGTCGGGCCGGGCTCCATCTGCACCACGCGCGTGGTGGCGGGCGTTGGCGTGCCGCAGTTGTACGCCATCTACGAAGCGGCCAAAGGGCTGGCCGGCACGGGCGTGCCCATCATTGGCGACGGCGGCATCCGCTACACGGGTGACATCACCAAGGCCCTGGCCGCCGGGGCCAGCACGATCATGGCCGGCAGCCTCTTCGCCGGCGTGGAAGAAGCCCCGGGTGAAACCATCATCTTCGAAGGCCGGAAATTCAAAGTGTACCGCGGCATGGGCTCCCTGGGCGCCATGCAGCATGGTTCGAAAGACCGCTACTTCCAGGATGTGGAAGACGACATCAAAAAACTGGTGCCCGAAGGCATCGAAGGCCGCGTGCCCTACAAAGGAACCGTCGCGGAAGTCATGGTGCAGTACATCGGAGGCCTGCGGGCCGGCATGGGCTACTGCGGAGCCGCCACCATCGCCGAACTGCAAAAGGCCCGCTTCGTGCGGATAACCGGCGCCGGCGTGATGGAAAGCCATCCGCACAATATCACCATCACCAAGGAATCGCCCAACTACAGCCGCAGATAGCAGCAATTCCTCATGGAAGGCCAACAGGGGCAATCCCACCAGGCCCGCAGCCCCCGCGGCCTGGCCTGAGGAAGTGCTTCGCAATCAGGCCCGGGCAATGCGATGCTTTTTTTATCGTTAGGGATACAAAAACTTAAGAATGAACCGAGCTCTGCGCTTTTTCGCCCCCATCATCTTCCTGCTTGCCATTTTCAAACTTCCCGCTCAGGACGAAGGCCTGCGCAACTATGACTACACCTATCTGGACAACATCCGTTCCGTCAAATTCCACTCGGAGGGGCTGCTGCTCTCCTACCCCATTGTCGAACTGGGCGGGGCAGCCCGCCTGGCCCTGTCCTTCGACGACATCGACGGCGATGTAAAAGATTACATCTATACCTTCGTACATTGCGACATCAACTGGCAACCCTCCAACCTCCAGGAAATGGAATACCTGGAAGGCTTTACCGGCGAGCGCATTCAGCAGTTCAGCTTTTCCTTCAAGACCCTGTGGCCCTACACCCATTACGAATTGACGCTGCCGAACAATGACCTGCGCTGGCTGCAGTCGGGCAATTACCTGCTCAAGGTGTACGACGACACCGATGAACGCAGGCTGGCCATCACCCGGCGCTTTGTGGTGGTGGAACCACTGCTCGGCATCGGGCCGCAGGTGTTGCGCGCAAGCCAGGTCAGCAAATTCCGCACCCATCAGGAGATCGACTTCGTCGTAGACCACCCCCGGCTCAAGATACAGAACCCGCTGCAGGAGATCCGGGCCGTCATCCTGCAGAACGGGCGCTGGGATAATGCCGTCACCGATGTGCCGCCGAAATTCATCCGCCCCAACAGCCTGATCTTCGATTATCAGGACCGCGTCGTCTTTCCCGGCGGCAAGGAATTCCGCTTTGCCGACCTGCGCAGCCTGCGGCTGGTCTCGTTCAACGTTCTGTCCGTAGACCGGACGGATGACGGCATCTTCATCCAGCTCAAAAAAGACCAGTTCAGGGCCCAGCAGTCCTATACCACGTTTGAAGACATCAACGGCAATTTCGTGCTGGAAACCACCGACCAGGAGGACAACGACCTGGCCGGCGAATACTGCGAAGTATTCTTCACGCTGAATGTCGAACAACCCTATCCCGGCAAGGAAGTCTATCTGTTCGGGGCCTTTACCGAATGGCAACTGAAACCGGAGTACCGCATGGCCTACAACGAATCGCGAAACGGCTACGTGGGCAAAGCGCTGCTGAAACAGGGCTATTACGATTATTCCTACGCTGTGCTGGACGAAGAAGCCAACAACAGTCAGAATAAACAGCCCGCACCCGATATGGGGTTTGTCGAAGGCAATTCTTTTGAGACGGAAAACGAGTACACCATCCTCATCTATTACAGGCCTTTCGGAAGCCGCTTCGACAGGGTCGTGGGGGCGGCCACCTTTACTTCCGAACTTTAACCTTCGCCGACGTCCTTCCAAACCTCACTTTCATCCGAAAGTTGCCTACCTTGATATAAATAATGCTGCCGGAAGCGTGGGCGCTCCCTAGTATTGTAAACAAAACACCGAATCTATCATGCAACGGAAAATTACCCTACTGTTGGCAATCCTGGGCCTGGCCGTACTGAGCGCACAGGCTCAGAATGCCTGGACGCTGGAAAAATGCGTCGACTATGCCCGCCAGAACAACCTCAGAGTCAAACAGGCCGAATACACCATCAGAAACACCGAGCTGACAAAAAGGCAAAACGAATTCAACCGCCTGCCCGGCCTGAGCGCCCGCACCAGCGGAGGCCTTCAGTTCGGCCGAACTATCGACCCCACGACCAACTCCTTCAATACGGAACAGATCGGATTCAACAGCTTCTCGCTGGACCTCAGCGCCACCCTCTACGGAGGCAACCAGATCAATAATTCCGTGAAACAGAGCAGGATCGACCTGGAAGCAGCCCGGCTTGACGCCCAGGCCACGGTCAACGATATCGGGCTGAGCATCGCCAGCGCCTACCTGAGCATTCTGCTCGCCGAAGAACAACTGGCCAACGGGCGGCGCCGGCTGGAACTTTCCCAGACGCAACTGGAACAAACCGACAAGCTCATCCAAGCCGGTTCGCTTCCTCCAAACGACCGCCTGGACTTCCTTGCCCAGATCGCCCTCGATGAACAGGCCATCGTCGAAGCCCAGAACCTGGTCGCCATCGGCTATCTCAACCTCAAGCAACTCCTCGAGATAGACCCCACGGAGGACATCCGCATCGTCCGCCCGGAAAGCATCCAGGTTCCGGAAGGCGTCGACCCCTTCAGCTTCCAAACAGATGAAGTTTACAATACCGCCCTGCAGACACAGCCCCAGATCAGGGCGGCCGACCTCAGGCTGGAAAGCGCTCAACTCGGAGAAAACATCGCCCAGGGCGGCTACCTGCCCACCCTGTCCCTGTTCGCCAGCCTCAACACCAACTACTCCAGCGCCTTCCAGTCGGCCATTTTCGGGCTGGTGCGCACCAAACAAACCGTCTTCATCAACAACGACCCCGTAGAGATCGAATTTGAGAACCAGGCCCCCGTCGACTTCAGGGATATTCCCTATGACACCCAGATTCGGGACAACTTCGGCCAAACGGTCGGCCTGAGCCTGGGCGTCCCCATATACAGCAACCACCGCAACCGGATCAATGTGGAGCGCGCACGGCTCACCGTGCTCAATACGCAGGTAACCAACCGGCAGTTGCGCCAGCAACTGAAGACGGACGTCCAGCGATCTATCGCCGATGCCAGGGCGGCCCGCGAGTCCCTGCAGGCAGCCCAGCGCGCAGCCGACGCAGCCCAGGCGGCTTATGACAACGCCGACAAGCGGTTCCGCCTCGGCGCCATCAACTCGCTGGAATACACCACCGCCCGGAATAACCTCGACCGCGCGCAGGTGGACGTCATCCGCGCCAAATACCAGTACCTGTTCAACCTGAAAGTGGTTGACTTCTACCTCGGCAGGCCCATAAGCCTGGATTAACGATATAAACAGAAACGGACAGACAGACAGGATGTCCTGGAAAAACCAACCATAAAAGTCCTTCAAACTATGTCAAAAGCGAAGCGTAGCAACACCATCATTTTCGTACTCCTGGGCGTCATCGCCATCATGGTGGCCGCCCTGATATGGCGCAACAAAAACAAACCCAAGGGAGAAAAGGTGGCGGTAGAAAAAGTGGAACGCCACACCATCGTGGAGAAAGTATCGGCCAGCGGCAAGATATTTCCCCAGACGGAGGTCAAGATCAGCTCCGATGTGTCGGGCGAGATCGTCGAATTGCTGATTGAAGAAGGTGATTCCGTCGTGGCGGGGCAACTCCTGGCCCGGATCGACCCCGAGGCCTTCCAGTCTCAGGTCGAACGCGGGGTGGCCAGCGTCAACGCCGCCAAGGCCCAACTGGCCAACTCCCGCTCGCAAATTGACCAGTTCACGGCCCAGCGCGAACAGATACAGGCCCAGCTGATCAACGCCCGGGAAATTTACCAGCGCAACGAAAAGCTCCACAAACAAGGCGTCATTTCCGATGCGGACTACCAGCAGTCGCTGTCCAGCCTCAAAGCTCTGGAGGCCAACCTCAAGTCGGCCGAGGCCAATATCCGCGCTTCGGAAGAGAGCGCCCGCGCCTCAAAATTCTCGGTCGAAAGCGCCGAGGCCAGCCTCAAGGAACTGCGCACCAGCCTGCGCCGGGCAGACATCTACGCCCCCATGAGCGGCATCATCTCCAGCCTCAGCGTAGAGGAAGGCGAACGCGTGGTCGGCACCATCCAGATGGCCGGCACGGAAATGATGCGCATCGCCAACCTCAATGCCATGGAGGTGCGCGTGGAAGTAAGCGAAAACGACATCCCCCGCGTTACTTTCAACGACGAAGTGGAAATAGAAGTGGATGCCTATATCGGTCGCACTTTCCGGGGCAGGGTCACCCAGATCGCCAACTCCGCCATGACGAGCGGCGCAGCAACCGCCAGCCTGACCAGCGACCAGGTGACCAATTTCGAGGTGCGCATCAATATCGAGCCGGATTCGTACAAAGACCTCATCACCGAGAAGAAACCCTACCCCTTCCGGCCCGGCATGTCGGCATCGGTGGAGATTAAAACGGAAACCGTCGAAAACGCCCTGGCCATCCCCATTCAGGCCATCACTACGCGCGAAAAAGACGGAAAAAAGAAGAAAACGCCAAAAGAAGGGGACGAGGAAGAAGCAGCGGAAGGCGCGGAAGAAGAGGAAAGCGCCACCACCACTGCCAACAACGCCGACCTGCTCGAAGTGGCCTTCGTGCTGTCCGGCGATTCCGTCCGGATGGTTCAGGTGGAAACCGGCATCCAGGATGATACCTACATCCAGGTGCTCTCCGGCCTGAAGGAAGGGGAAGAAGTGGTGACGGCGCCTTACGCCGCCATCGCCCGCAAGCTGGAAGCCGGAATCAAAGTGCACGTAGTGCCTGAGGAAGAATTGTACAAAAAGGACTGAAAACACCCCTCATCGAGAAGAAAGCGCTGATCATATTCATCCGCACTCCCCAGCTGGGCAAGGTCAAGACGCGCCTTGCCAAAAGCGTGGGGGACGAACAGGCGTTGCGCATCTACCTGGCCCTGCTGGCGCACACCCGTGCCGTGGCCCAGGCCGTGGAAGCGCAACGCCTGTTGTTTTACAGCGAACACATCGGCCGGCAGGACGACTGGCCGGAGAGCGCTTTCCTCAAATTCCGGCAGGAGGGGGAGGATCTCGGCCAGCGCATGCAGCACGCCTTTGAAACAGCCCTCCATCAGGCGGAGTCAGCCGTCATTGTAGGCAGCGATATCCCGGGCCTCAGCAGCGGGATCATCGAAACTGCTTTCCAACAACTGGAAACCCACGATTTCGTCATCGGCCCGGCCCGCGACGGCGGTTATTACCTGCTCGGGATGAAAAGCCTGCAACCGGAACTGTTCCGGGAAATAAGCTGGAGCACCAGCCGGGTTTTCGCCGATACGGTTTCCAGAATGGAACGGTTGGGAAAATCCTGCGCACTGGCGCCCCTGCTGTCCGATGTGGATGAGGCCGAAGACTGGGAGCGGGAAGGCTGGGATGCCTGACCTATGCTTTGGCGTTGTTCTCCTTTTTCCTCAGCAACACCCTCCCCCGCTGCCGTTTGTGGCCGAAGGTATCAGATGTCACTTCCTGCCAGAATCCCTCCAGTTTGGTGTCCCAGATGCTGCGGTTAAACAGCACCTGATATTTGCGGGTAAAGGAAGAAGCTCCGCCCGAAGGCCTTCCATCGCCGGAAGGGATCAGCTCCGGCCCGATCTCCTCCAGATAGATCGAGCGGTCTTCGTACATGCGGCCGCTCAGGCGGCGGGTGATGACGCTGTCTGCACTGATGAATATGTAGGATTGCCCCTTGATGTGGCCGTTTTTGGCCTGCAGGTACAGCTCGAAGCGATAGCCCTCCTCACTGTATATCCCTCCCGTCGTGATCCTCCCTTCCCAAAGCCCGGAAAGGCCATTCTGGGCGCGAAGCCCCCCGGAACTGAAAAGGATAAGGCTGTACAGGAGAAGAGCACGAAAGGGCATAGCTTGATCTTTTTGAATTGTGCTGCCGAATATACGAAAAATCCACAACCCCTGCCCAGGGTGCGGAGCGGCTCCGGGAACGATGGATGAGGCGGTTCCTTTTTTCCCGATCCCGGCAGTGAACCAAGCAGACTGCCCGGTTGTATAAGAATACGTCTGAATCATATAAATTTGCAAACCAAAAAAAACAAAAGGACGATATGTATCCAGCCGAATTGACAGCACCCATGGCTAAAGACCTGAATGAGTACGGCTTTGAAAGCCTGACGACCCCGGACCAGGTCAGCGAAGTATTGGAACAGCAGGAGGGCACCGTACTGGTGGTAGTCAACTCCGTTTGCGGCTGCGCCGCAGCCAATGCCCGCCCGGGGGCCAAACTGGCCGTGCAGCACGACAAAAAACCCGGCCGCCTCGTAACGGTCTTCGCCGGCGTGGACCAGGCCGCCACCGCCAGGGCCCGCGAATACATGCTCCCCTATCCGCCTTCCTCCCCTTCCATCGCCCTGTTCAAGGACGGAAGGCTGGTGCACTTCCTCGAACGCCACCACATCGAGGGCCGCTCGAAGGAGATCATCGCCGAAAACCTGAAGATGGCCTTCGACCGCTACTGTTAGACAGCTTGGGCTTTGGACGCTTCCGGCGAAGAAACCCAAAGTATTTTCCCAGGCATCCGAAGCCCAAACTGGCATACTGAGGGCGCCGGCTCAGGGGGCGAGCCGTTCTATCTTCCAACTCCCGTCATGCATCAGCGTGTACTGTATGCGGTCGTGGAGGCGGCTGGGGCGCCCCTGCCAGAATTCAACCAGCGCAGGCCTTAGCAGGTATCCCCCCCAATGCGGAGGCCTGGGCAGGAGTTCCTGCCCGGCGAACTGCGCCTCCACCCCGTCCATTTTCCGGGCGAGCACTTCCCGGCTCCCGATTACCTGGCTTTGCGGGGAAGCCCATGCGCCGGCCTGGCTGCCACGGGGGCGCGACTGAAAATAAGCCGTAGATTCTTCCGGGCTCAGTTTTTCCACTATTCCCTCTATGCGCACCTGGCGCTGGAGTTCCTGCCAGAAAAAAACGAGCGCCGCCCAGGGTTGCGCCGCCAGGTTTTGCCCTTTGCGGCTCTGGTAGTTGGTGAAAAAGGAAAAACCTTCCTCCCCAAACCCCTTCAGCAGGACGATGCGCGCCGACGGGCGCCCGGAAGCGTCGGCCGTGGCCAGGGTCATGGCGTTCGGCTCCGGAAGCCGGGCAGCCAGCGCCTCTTCGAACCAACGCTCAAACTGCAGAACCGGGCCGGGGCTCACATCCGCCTCGTCAAGCGCGTGCGCCGTGTATTCTTTGCGAAAGTTTTCGATGTTCATGCTGGTGGAGATAAAAAAACCCTGTCACGATGAACATGACAGGGGCCTAACGATAAACAAACACTATGAACAACACTAAGTTCTTTGGCCGCCCGGAAATTTGCCGGCAGAAAAACCACCTCTGCTCCGGAAGGCCTTATTTTTTGTGCATATTGTTCTGATTTTTCAAACGGAATGGGGATTGATCCACCTGCATTGATTTCATTCCCGGGCTCCGTTACACAAAGCAATAAAAATATCGGGCCTTTTTTTTGTGAAATTTTTATTTTTTGTGACATGGATTTAAGTCAAATTAATTCTGAAAAAATAAAAAAAACCGGCTAAAGGCACTGTGAAAAAAGCTTTATAATATTTCACAAAAGCGCCTTTAGCCGGCTTATTGTAACATTTCATCAAAGTGTTCCGGAGCCAGATACCCCGAAAACAACGCGTTTTTTCAGGCTCCTGCTTCTGCCCCGGAAGCACTTCCCCTCATCAGTTTCTGTACCCCGGACTTGATCCGGAACGACAGCCAGTACATGGCCGGAACGACAATGAGGGTTAGGAAAGTAGCAAAAACCAGGCCATAGATCACGGTCCATGCCAGCGGCCCCCAAACCGCCGTGTTGTCACCTCCGATAAAAATCTGGGGGTCGAGTTTCGTGACCAGGGTAAAGAAGTTGAAGTTGAAACCTACGGCCAGCGGCACCAGCCCCAGTACCGTCGTAATGGCCGTGAGCAATACCGGGCGCAGGCGCGTGGCCCCGCCCTCCACGATGGCCTCCCTAACCTCATCAAAGCTCAGCTCCTGCGTCCGGTCCAGCCCCAGTTCTTCCCTGCGGCGTTTCACTACCAGGTTGGTGTAATCGATCAGCACGATGGCGTTGTTGACCACCACCCCGGCCAGGGCGATGATGCCCACACCCGTGAAAACGACGGATATGTCGCGCCCCGAAAAGGCGTAACCGAGGAAAACGCCGATGGTGCTGAACAATACCGACAAAATGATGATAAAGGGCGAGGACACCGAGTTGAACTGCGTTACGATGATGAGGAAGATGGAGAAAATGGCGATGCCGAAAGCCAGGTTGAGGAAGCCCATGTCTTCGGCCTGCTGCTGCTGTTCACCAGTAAACTCGTAGGCGTAGCCGGTGGGCAGGGAGTATTGCGCCATCCAATCCTTCATTTCATCGATGATCTCATTGGCATTGTAGCCCTCCAGAACATTGGAATAGATGGTAATGACCCGGTCCATATTCTTCCGCTTGACGGCGCTGTAGGTGGAAGTAAATTCCACATCCGCCACGGCGGAAATAGGCACTTGTACGAGCTGCCCGGAGGCCGGGCTGCGGAAGGTGACCTTCTGGTTCAGCAGGTTGTTGACGTCATAGCGGTACCGCTCGTCCAGCCGGACGAAAATGGGGTATTCGTCTTCCCCTTCCTTGAATTTGGAAACCTCCCTGCCGAAAACCGAGGTCCGGATGGCATTGGCGATATCGAAAGTGGATATCTCATAACGGCGGGCCGCTTCCCGGTCGACATTCACGATGAGTTCCGGCTTGCCGATTTTCACATCAGCCTGCAGTTTCTCGATGCCGGGGATGTTTTTGCTGTTGAAAAAGTGGATAAGCTCTTCGGACAGAATGGCCAGCCGGTCCATATCCTCCCCCTGAACCTCCAGGTTTATGGGCTTGCCGGCGGAAGGCCCGTCGGCGTTTTTGTCCACGGTGATGCTCACTCCCGGAATGCCGCGCACGGCATCGCGAATTTCATCCATCACTTTGAAGGTGGAAATGCCGTTCCGCTCGCTGGCGGGCACGAAGGAAACCGTCAGGCGCGCCTTATGCGGAGAAGCGCCCGGCTCCGGAGGGCCGTTGGGGTCCGAGGTGTTCTCCCCGATCTGGGTCAGAACGGCCTCGACAATGGACGCATAAGGCTGAATGGCCTTTTCGATCCGCCCTTCCAGCTCCCGCGTCAGCTTGTTGGTCATCTCAATATCCTTTCCCAGCGGCAGTTCCACAAAAGCATTTACGTAAATGGGGTCGGCCGAGGGGAAAAAGATGACCTTGGGGCTTTTCACCGCCAGCAAGGCTATGGCCACGAAGAGCAACACAAAGGTGCCCAGAAAGGTCGCGATGGGAAATTTGAGCGCCTTGCGGATGAAATGGTCATAGCCCGTCTCCAGTATCGGCAATATCCGGTTTTGAAAGAAAAAGGCCGATGGCCTGAGCACAAACCAGTTGGTGAGAATCACCCCGGCTGCAATGGCCAGAAAGTTGCGCATGGGATGAGCGCCTGCGAAGTGCAGCAATACCGCCAGCAGCAACATAGCGGCTGACGCGGTGAGCACGCTGCGGCGCCGGCGCCGGCGAACGGCGGGGTCGTCCGACCGCACGTCCACGTTCATAAAGCGCGAAGTGAAAACGGGGTTGATGACCAGGGCGACCAGCAGAGAAGAAGTCAGGACAATGATGAGGGTGATGGGGAGGTATTTCATGAATTCCCCCATGATGCCGGGCCAGAATGCCAGAGGCAGGAAGGCCGCAAGGGTGGTGGCCGTAGAGGAAATGATCGGAAGGGCCACCTCGCCGACGCCGTATTTGGATGCCTCCCAGCCTTCATAACCCTCCTGCCGGTATCGGTAGATGTTCTCCACCACAACGATGGCGTTGTCGACCAGCATCCCCAGGGCAAGGATGAGGGAAAACAGCACGACGATGTTCATCGTCACACCCGTCAGAGACAGAAACAGGATGCCCATCAGCATAGACAGGGGAATGGCCAGCCCGACAAAAAGGGCGTTGCGCAGGCCCAGGAAGAAAAGCAGCACGAGCACCACGAGGATGATCCCGGAAATGATGCTGTTCTCCAGGTTGCTGACTTCATTGCGGGTATTCACCGACTGGTCGTTGAACAGGCTGATCTTGAGGTCGGCAGGCAATACTTCACGGGCCTCCTCCACGATGAGCTTGATCTTATCGGACGCTTCCAGCAGGTTTTCCCCCTGCCGCTTGACCACGTCGAGGGAGATTACCGGCAAACCGTCGGAGCGGGCGATGCTGGTGGGGTCCTGATAACCAAAAGTGACACTGGCAAAATCCTTCAGGTAGATGGGGCGCTGGTTCTCGCTCTTGATGATCATGCCCTCCAGCTCCTTCACTTCCTCGAATTCACCTTTCACCCGGATGGCGCGGCGGAAGCCGTCATTGAGCAACTCACCGCCCGACATGGTAATGTTCTCCGATGCGATAGCGTTCTCCAGGTCGTTGAAGCCGACCTTCATGGACTCCATTTTGATGAGGTCTACGTCCACTTTTACTTCCCGCTCCAGGGCGCCTTTCAATTCCACCCTGGCAATTTCGTCCAGTTTTTCGATCTCGTCCTCGAGGTATTCGGCGAAATTGCGCAGTTCCTCGTTGGTGTAGTCCCCGGAGATGTTGACGGTCACGATAGGGATTTCCGAGAGGTTGATGTCCAGCACGGTGGGGTCGGCGTCCAGGTCGGTGGGCAATTCGCTTTTGGCCTTGTCCACCGCGTCCTTCACCTTGCGCACGGCGTCGTCGAGGTCGACATCGGCGTTGAATTCAGCCGTGATGACCGAATAATCCTGGATAGAGGTGGATTTGATGTCCTTTATGCCCGTAATGGACTGGAGTTCCTTTTCGATGGGGCGGGTGACCAGGTTCTCAATATCCACTGCGGAGTTTCCGAAATAGGGGGTATTGATGTACACGGTTGGCCAGTCCACTTCCGGGAACTGTTCCTTGGGCATGCTCTGGTAGGCCTGGATGCCGAACAACAGGATCATGAGCGTGAGGATGAACATGCTCGTTCCGTTGTCGACTGCAAGTGAGGAGAGCCCAAACTCCTTGAGGCCTTTTTTTTCTTTTGTTTTATCAGCCATCGGTTATAGCCTTGTCAGCGATTTGTCGTAACTATTTCAGCTTGGAGAACGCAGGCCTGCGGCCCGCAAAATGATAATCGCGGAGCCTTCGGAGAGCTATGCCTGCTGCGTCGCGGGCCGCAGGCCCGCGTTCCTGATTGCCGCAAAGCAACCCTGAATAGTTACAATTTATCAGCAATTTAATATGGGTTAAATAGTAATCGGCGGGCCGCAACTCAGCCCTTTTGTCCATCAATTTCTATGGGTTCGTTCTCCGCCAGGCCGCGCGAGCCTTCCATGATCAGTTCCTCGCCCCCCTGAAGCCCTTCTTCGATGACGATCCGGCCGTCGTAATTCCGGCCGGTTTTGACGTACACCTTGCGCGCTACGGGCCCTTTTTCTCCTTCGCCTTTTACGAACACGAAGTCCTTGCCGCTCACTTCCTGCTGGACCATATCCAGGGGGATGGAGACGACGCCCTTCTGTTCGAAGTCCATGATGAGCATAACGGCCAGCAGGTTGGGTTTCAGGAGCTTATTGGGGTTGCTGATGGCTGCTTCCACATTGAAAGTGCGGTTGGCGGGGTCTATGGTGCGGCCGATTAGGGAAACCCGGGCTTCCTGCTCCTGGCCCAGGGCCGGGAAGCTGACCCTGACCTTTTCACCCGGGCGCACGGCACGCAGGTAATTCTCCGGCACATTGGCCACCACCTTGAGCTTGTCCGGGTTGAGTATCTGAATGATGGGCATGCCCGGTGAAGCTACCTCCCCGCTCTGCACCATGACCCGTTCCACCACGCCGGAAACAGGAGCGTAAACCTTTGATTTGGACAACTGGAAGCGAAGTGTTTCCAGGCTTTTCTCCAGGCGCTCCTTGCCGTTTTTGGCCTCCATATACTGTATCTCGGAACCGATATTCTGATCCCAGAGGCGCTTCTGCCGCTCGTACACGGAAACGGCCAGTTCCAGTGACTTTTCCACTTCCGCGATCTGTTTCTGGATTTGCTCCAGGTCGAGTTCGGCGATGAGTTGCCCGCGGCGCAGAACGTCGCCCTCGTCAACGGCCAGGCGCAGGATGCGCCCTCCTGTTTCGCTGGCCGCATCCACGAAATCGTCGGCCTGCACGGAGCCCTGGATTTCCACGAAGTGTTTAAAGTCGGTGCGTTCGACTACTGCGGTGGTGACGAGGCGGCGCATCTGGCCGTTCGCCCCGGGGTCCAGGGCGGCGATTTCCTCTTCCAGTTGGGCGACCTGGGCGGCGATTGTTTTGAGCGCTGCCTGCTTTTCTTTCAGCAGGGCGCGTTTCCCGGCCAGGTCTTCCGGGTGTTCCTGGTTGGTGTTTTGCTGGCCGCAGGCTGTGAGGCTAAGCAGGGCCAGCAGGGAGAACAGTCTGATGAAGTATGTCATGTTTTTCGGTTTTTTACCTGGTGAATGATCAATTGCCCAGGGCCATATCCAGCCGGGCTTTTGCCAGCAGCAGGTCATAGAGCGCCTGGATGTAATTGCTCTGCGTGGCGTACAGGCTCTGTTCCGCCTGAGTGGTTTCCAGGCTGGAGCCAACCCCCTCGCGGTATTTGACCTGAGCCGTGTTATAGATCCGCTCCGCCAGCCCGAGGTTTTTCTGCTGGCTGTCCAGCCGCTTGCTGGCGTTGAAATAATTGGTGCGGGCATTCTTAACTTCCAGTTGTATGGCCCGCCCGATGTCTTTCTGCTGGTTGCGGGCCAGCTCCAGGTCCAGTTGGGCCCGCTGGATTTTTGCCTTTTTGTTCAGCCCGTCGAAAATGGGCACGCTGAGGTTGAGCCCCACATAGGAGGAGGGGGCCCAGAAACCCTCGCTCAGGCTTTGCCCCTGGTACTGTTGCTGGACGTTGCCGAAGGCGCGCAGGGCAGGCAGGTAGCCCGCTTTATTGAGCCTGATGTTGAGCTCGTTCATCAGAACGGCCTGGCTGAGCAACTGGTATTCGGGGCGGCGCTGCAGGTCAACCTCCGAAACAAGGGCTTCCTCGGTGGCGTCCGCGATAAGGGTTTCCAGGCTGTCGGCCACGATGAGCGGCTCGTTGAGCGGATAGCCGATAGCGTATTTCAGGTTGGCCAGGGCCACCTCGCTCTGCCGGAGCAGGTTTTCCCGCTCCACAGTCAGGTTGGCCAGCGACAAATCCTGGCGGTCGACATCGAGTTGTTCGGCGAAGCCGGCCTTGTACAGCTCGCGCGTTTCGAAGAGCAATTTTTCCAGGTTGGCGATGTTTTTGTCCAGCAGGCCGATGTTCTGCTGAAGGAGCAGCACCGGCAAATAGGCTTCGATGACGGCGTTGCGCACTTCCCGCTCTTTGGTGGCGAACTCCTGCACGGTGTACTTCCGGTACTCGCGGGCGGCCTTCAGCGCCACGAAGTAGGAGCCGTCAAACACCATGGCGTCGAGGGTGATTGCCGCGGTGAAGTTGTTGGGCAGGAAAAAGGCAATGCCCTCGGAGCTGGCAGCGCCATTGGAACCGCCGAAAGCCTGGTCGACGGCCATCTGGGTGTCTTCCGAGAGCAGGCCGTAGAGGTCGACGGCCAGAGCCTGCCCGAAGATGCCGAAGATGTTGAAGCCTTCCGGCAGGGGTTGCCTGGGCACTTCGAGATAGCGGGTATAGGAAACGTTTCCGTTGAGTTGTGGTATGCCTATAGCCCTGCGCTCGATGATCTGTTGTTCGGCGTCGGCAATTTCGATCCGGGCATTTTTGATCTTGATGCTTTCGGTGAGGGCGTACTGAATGGCATCCTCCAGCGTCATCTGCCTGGCTTGCTGCTGGCCGAAAAGCGGTATGGCCAGCAGGGAAAAAATCACAATCGGGTTGAGTATCTTTAGCATTGGGTTTGGATTTTCTGTTCTTTTCACTCGGCTGACTGCCTTTCCGCCGCCAGGTATTTCTCCAGCACCTGCAGGCCTTTGGGTGAGGCAATTCCGTGTATATGGTAATTGATGTATTCCCGGTACAGTTGGCTCATATTGTAATCGCGCGAAGGGAAAAGGCCATCATCGGCGATCAGGGAAGATTTCCCCACGCAAAGTTTGGCCACGATATCGAGGTTGACATTTGAACGGTAAACCCCCTCCCGGATGCCGCGCTCCAGGTTTTCCTTCATGATGGTATAAACGTGCCGCTGGTGCAGGGACTCCAACTGCTTCCAGGTTTCCGGGTAATATTTCTGAAGGTCATACACCGTCGTGGCGGACAATTGCCGCAACTGCTCCATGACGTACCGCGCGATCTTGAGCAACTCATCGATGGCATTGGCAGACTGCATGTGTATGCGGCGCATCACTTCCTTTTCCTGCTCGGCCTGTTGCTGAAACAATTGCCCGATCAGGTCGCTTTTGTTCGCCACATACTGGTACAGGGTCTTCTTTGATATGCCCAGCTCGCGGGAGATGTCATCCATGGTGATGCTTTTGATCCCAAAGCGCATAAAAAGCTCAAAGGATTTTTTTAGAATGTGCTGTTTTAAATCCATCCTGCTGTTTCTGTGTTTAGGGTGCAGCTGCCTGATGAGCTGCAAAAGTATCCCTGAAAAACATAGGAAACAATATCAGGTTTATGAGTTTCCTGTTTTTTTGCAGTAAAAAATACGGAGGCCCCTGTTCCCGCTACAAACGCAGTAAAAACAGGGATAAAAGAGGCGTAATAACAGATGAACGGGCGCGGAAAAGCGGCGGGCGAGCGGGAGGGAAAATCCACCTACTGAACAAGGTTCAGAATTTAATTCTGTAAAAAAGCGAACCACAAACAAGTGTTCAGGCAGGCAGGCGATATCCCTAATCTTCTTCTTTTTCGAGAAAAGCCTGCCAGTCCCCGGGCGTATCCAGGTCGAACTGCCCCTGAGGGAAAGGAAGGGGCACGAGGCGGTTGCGGTATTTGAGGATCAGCGGTTTTGCCCCGGGCTGCCCATTCAGGGCGAGCAGCTCGGGAAACAGGGTTTTCCGGAACAGGGCGGGCACGCCCAGGCTATGCCCATAGGCCGACACCACGCCGAGCATTTCCGGCGCAGCCTCCAGCCGGCGCGCCATGTCTTCCAGCCGGGCGGCATCCAGGTAGGGTTGGTCCACCAGAATGAAAAACGCAGCTTCCAGTTCCGGTTCGGCCTGGAGGAGCGCCCCGAGCCCCGCCGCCACCGAGCTGCCCATACCGCTCTGCCAGTCGTGGTTGTAGGCCAGCAGGGCCTCCCCCGGCTTTAATTCGGGTTCGATTTGAGCCGCGTGCGCCCCCAGCACAACCACCAATGGCCGGAAGGGGCCGGCCAGGGCCAACTCCAGTGCATGCCGGATCAGGCTACGGCCCCGGTAGCGGAGCAACTGCTTGGGCTGCCCCATGCGCGTGGAAGCGCCGGCAGCGAGCAGGACGATTCCTGCTGTGAGGGGCGCGGTGCGTTTCATCAATGGCGGCCTTAATATAATTTTTTGATCCGCACCATCGGGCCGGGGCACAAGGCCTGGTGGCATCCCATGCAACTGTTCACCATGTTGCCGAACAGTTGCGAAGCCTGCGCCACATCTGCTTCCTGCAAGGCCTTCATCGTCTGAAGGTACGACAGCGCGTGTACTTTGTAATCGACGGAAGCGGCCTTCTCGGGCTGGGTTGCCTGAGCCGTCAGTATCCTGTCGTAATCAACACCCGTGCGGGGCGCTTTGCCGCGTTCGATCTGTTGTTTCATCAGCAGCGCATCGTCGAACATGGCGCGCATCAGCAGGGCCAGCTCGCTGTCGCCGTTGGGGTTGACAGGCTGGGGCTCGCCCGCCGCTTTTTGGGAAGCACAGGACAGGAGGTAGCCGCTGAGCAGAAAGGCCAGGGAAACGGCCGGGATCCGGAGGCGGCTGGTGATGCTGGAATGCTTTGGCATAGCGGTTTTGGCGCAAAGATAGTGCGTTAAGGGCTAATCTTTCTGATCTTCCTGCTTCAGGTTCATCAATTCCAGAACCTTATCCACCGGCAGCGCCTCGATCGTCCGCCCGTTGCCCGTCATCGTCCGGGCTGCAAAAAGGGAATTGAGGATGGCTTCCTCCGTCGCTTCTATGGCAGCCAGAAAAAGCGGCGACATCGCGTTGTTGTCGAGCACTTCCTGCTTCAGCAGGGGGCTTTCCGCCAGGAAGGGCGCGCGCAGGCCTTCTGCGGTGGAGAAAGCGATGACGTAATCGCCGCTGCCGTTGGAGGCTATCCCGCCGGTGCGGGCCAGGCCCAGCATAGCCCTCTTTGCCAGGCGCTTCAGGTTGCGCGCGTCGGCCGGGGCGTCGGTGGCCAGCACGATCATACAGGAGCCGTCAGCAGTGTCTTTGAGGCTTTTGCTGAGATAATACTGCCCCAGGGCCTCCCCTATCGGAAAACCGCCGACCTGCAATACGCCGCCGAAATTGGTTTGCACCAGAACGCCCACCGTATAGCCTCCAAGCTTTTCCGGCAGGCGCCGCGATGCCGTCCCGATGCCGCCTTTGAAGCCGAAACAAACCGTGCCGGCGCCGGCGCCAACATTGCCTTCAGCCACGGGCCCGCCGGAAGCCTCTGCGATGGCCGCCAGTACGTGTTCCTTCCGGATATGCCGCCCTCTGATGTCGTTCAGCGCGCCGTCGTTGGTCTCCCCCACCACCGGGTTGACGGATCGGACGGCTTCGTTGCCGGGCCGGGACAAGGTGTAGTCGATGAGGGCGTCGCAGGCAACAGGCACGCTCAGTGTGTTGGTGAGCACTATGGGCGTTTCGATATTGCCCAGTTCCTCCACCTGGCTGTAGCCGGCCAGCTTGCCAAAACCGTTTCCGATGTATATGGCGGCGGGAACTTTTTCCTGGAAGATATTGCCCCCGTGAGGCAGGATGGCCGTCACGCCCGTCCGGACGCTGTCGCCGGCGATGAGGGTAAGGTGGCCTACCCGCACGCCCGCGACGTCCGTGACGGCATTGAGCGGCCCGGGAGCCAATACGCCCGGGCTCAGTCCGTATTCGCGAACCCTTTTGTTTTGCGCCATAGCTGAATAGTTGATAACCAACAAGATAAAAAAGACAAGGAATTTCAATTGCATAAATTTCAGGTGGTTTGAAATGTTTGCCTCTAAGCCAGTCACGGGGTGGCTCGCCTGATATTACTGACGATCAGCCGCCCCGTGACAGGCTGTTAAGAAGCTTAACAAATGGCCTAAGGGCTGTTTTTGTTTTGTTAATCCGCCGGGGCGGAAACCGGCAGCGGAGGAAACTGCCTAATTTTGGCCTTCAAACAGCTCAAAATAAAAAATCCGAAGGAAATGATCAGAAGACTTTTCGCATTGACACTCAGCCTGGCCATTATTGGCGGCCTCAACGCCCAGGCCTGGAAGGACAAACTCAACCAAGCCAAGGACAAACTCACCGGCGGCGCGCCCCTGAGCCAGGAGGAAGTTGGCCGCGGCCTGAAGGAAGCCCTCGACACCGGGGTAGGCGAAGCCGTCAGTTTCCTGTCTGCCGAAGATGGGTATTACAAAAGCATGTACAAGATACTGCTGCCGGAAGAAGCACAGCAACTGGCAAGCCGACTGCGGGCCGTACCCGGCTTCTCCAACTTCGAGGAAGAAGCCCTGCTGAAGATCAACCGCGCTGCCGAAGACGCCGCCCAAAAGGCCAAGCCTATTTTCGTCAGCGCCATCAAACAGATGACCTTCCAGGACGCCATGAACCTGCTGATGGGCGACAAGGACGCCGCCACGCGCTACCTGGAAAAAACCACCTACTCTCAGCTCTACGACGAGTTCAAGCCCGTCATCATCGAATCGCTCGACAAATTCAACGCCCGCACCTACTGGCGCGAGGGCGTGACGGCCTACAACAAGCTCCCACTGGTTTCCAGGGCCAACCCCGAACTGGACGAATACGTCACCAAACAGGCTTTGCTGGGCTTGTTCAGCCTGGTCGAAAAGAAAGAGCTGGATATCCGCGAAAATACGGCGGCGCGCACCTCGGAATTGCTGCGCAAAGTGTTTGCAAAACAGGACCGGGGGTGATGGGAAGCCGGATTTGCCCTGGCTTTTTTGAAACGCGACGCAAAGGCTTGATTTTCTCCGGGCCTCCTTCCCACTTCCCATCCCGGCCTCCATACTGTCGGTACGGGACTCCCTTCGGCCCCTTCCGGCTTCCGGCTTGAAATACCCCTGACATGATTACCGTCATCCAAGTCCGCGGCCTCTCCAGGCGCTACCGCATCGGGCGCCAGGAGTTCAGAACGGAACTTTACGCGCCGGTGCTTTGTTAGTGAGGCAAAACCAAAAAAATGGATCCGAGGACACTACATGGAGAATTGCGTTTTCGCAGTTCGCGCAGCGGGGGCAGCGGCGGGCAGCACGTCAACAAAGTCGAAACGAAGGTAGAGCTGCTTTTCGCTGTGGAAGGCTCCGCCCTGCTAACCGAAGAGCAGAAGGCGCGCATACGGGAGGCCCTGGGCAAGCGCATCAGCAAGGAAGGCATTCTGCAGGTCACCTGCGGCAGGGAGCGCTCGCAGTTGCTCAACAAGCAGGCGGCCATCCGGCAGTTCAACCAGCTCGTAGAAAAAGCGTTGCGGCCGCCGAAGAAGCGCAAAGCAGTCAAAAAGCTAACGGCCGAGCCTGAAAAGAGGCTCCAGGGCAAGCGGCGGCGCGCCGAGAAAAAAGCGGCGCGCCGGAAGGCCATCCCCGACAACGGCGATGGCCTTCTTTTTTTTGGCCAATCTTTGGCAAAAGGCCGCTGAAAGCCTATTTTGGGCCATCAACACAACTGCTTATGAACCGCCTTGTTCTACTTCCCCTTTTTGCATCCCTTTTCAGCGCCTTCACCATCATGGCACAGGAAAAAACTGCATTTGAGCTTTTCGGCCGCGACGGCAAAACCGTCAAATACGGCAAATTGCTGAAGGAGGCCCGGCAGGCCGACGTCGTCTTCTTCGGCGAGCTGCACAACAACCCCATCGCCCACTGGCTGCAACTGGAACTGGCGCATGGCCTGCATCAGGAGCTTGCCGGCAGGCTGGTGCTGGGCGCCGAGATGTTCGAAACCGACAACCAGCTGCTGCTCGACGAATACCTGGCCGATATCATCAACACCAAAAGCTTCGAGGAAGAAGCCCGACTCTGGAAAAACTACAAAACCGACTACAAGCCGCTGGTGGAATTCGCCAAATCCAATGGGCTGCCCTTCATTGCCACCAACGTGCCGCGGCGGTACGCCAACCTCGTATACCGCAAGGGCTTTGAAGGCCTCGAAGGCCTTTCCGTGGAAGCCAAACGCTACCTGCCGCCCCTGCCCGTCGCCTACGACGCCAGCCTGCCCGGCTACCAGAAAATGGTGAGCATGATGGGCGGCCACGGCGGCGAATCCAGCGAAAACCTGCCGAAAGCCCAGGCGATCAAGGACGCTACCATGGCCCATTTTATCAGCCGGAACTGGGAGAAAGGGAAAACCTTCCTGCACTTCAACGGTTCTTATCACTCAGACAATGACGAGGGCATACTCTGGTACCTGAAGTCGTACCGGCCCGAAGTGAACATGTTGTCCATTACCGTGGTGGAGCAGGCCGATGTGAGCGAGCTGGAAGAGGAAAACAAGGGAACGGCCGATTTTATCATCGTAGTGACGGAGCGCATGGCAAAGACGCATTGAATCAGCGATTTCTGGCATCGCGATAAATCAAACCAGCCTTAGGGCGTGACGAACACACCGAAGCATACCGCTGCATTTTTCGCCGGGGCGCTGGCCCTGGCCCTGCTGCTGCCGTCCGGCTGCCGGGAGCGCAACCTGCCCATTCTGAACAAAGCCCGTGAAGAGAACGGGCAGCTGGTGTACGACCGCATTCCCGATTTCAACTTTATCAGCCAGGACAGCAGCATCGTGAACAACGCCACTTTTGCGGGCAAAGCTTATGTAGCGGATTTCTTTTTCACCTCCTGCCCCACCATCTGCCCCATCATGGCGCGCAACATGCTCCGCATTTACGAACACTTTGAAAACAACGACAAACTACTGCTCCTCTCGCATACCATCGACCCCAAGCGCGACAGCGTCGGCAGGCTGCGGCAGTATGCGGAAAACCTGGGCGTTCGGGCCGACAAATGGTTTTTCGTCACCGGCGATAAAGACGCCCTGTACGGGATTGCCGACGACTATTTCAACATCGTCATCGAGGACCCCGGCCTGCCCGACGGCTTCGACCACAGCGGGCGCTTCATCCTGGTGGACCCGCAGCGGCACATACGCGCTTACTGCCAGGGGACGGACAGCACGGAAGTCGAAGCATTTATCAAAAAAATCGAAAGACTGCTCGATGAGATTTAGCCTTATACTGCCCTTATTCCTTCTTGCCGCATCAGGGAGCGCGCTGCTCGCCGGCTGCGAGGGGCAGCCCTACCGGCAGGGGCAGATCCTGTACCAGAACTTCTGCGCCAACTGCCACATGGATGACGGCAGCGGCCTGCAGGGCAACATCCCCCCGCTGGCCGGGTCGGATTTTCTGCGCCAGAACCAGGAGCTCATCCCCTGCATCATACGCTACGGCCAGGAAGGCCCCATCGTGGTCAACGGCAAAACCTATAACAACCCCATGGCCGCTATTCCGCAGCTCAGCGACATCGAGATCACCAACATCATCAATTACATCAACCACTCCTGGGGCAATGATTTCGGTTATGTACAGTTTGAAACGGCCCGGCAGGTGCTGAAGGGCTGCGAAAAAAACCGCGCCAGGTAAGGCATTCTCCTGTAACCTTATAAGGCCGGAAGCGTATCCCCATCCGGGTTCAAATTGTCTGATGGGTTATCAAAGGCAATTTTTAACCCGCCCCGGCCCCTCTTTTTCCTTTGGAATTACTACTTTGGGGCGTTGCTAACAGCCAAAACTCTATCAACATCCGATGACGAACATGATGAAAACTTCTACGATTTTATTTTTCCTTGCCCTGCCCATATTCCTCCTGGCCCAGCCTCAGAACGACGACTGTTCCGGGCTGATCGATCTCGGTGTCGCCCCGGCCTGCCCCGAATCGGTGTTCTTCACCAATGTCGGCGCCACGGCCAGCAATATCGGTTTCGGCAACATCCCGGAATGTTTCAACGGGGGTACGGTGCAGAACGACGTCTGGTTTTCCTTCACGACCAGCGACACCATTTTCGATTACACCATAACCGTCACCGGGCTGACGGACGGGACGACGGCCGGCATGGTGAACCCCCAGGTAGCCCTGTACCGCGGCGACTGTTCCGTTGACAACCTGGCCGAGCTGGCCTGCGCCTCGGCGGAACTGGGCGCCACTTTCGTGGAACTCGACATCATGGGCCTGACGCCCAACGTCACCTATTTCCTGCGTATCAACGACTATTCATCCTCCGCCACGCCCAACTGGGGCACATTCCAGCTCTGCGTCGACGAGATGGAGCCCGCCAGCACCATCGACGAGGGAGGCTCCACGGCCTGTTCCGGCATCCTCTACGACAGCGGCGGAGAAGACGGCGACTATGGCAACAACGAAAACTTCGCCTTCACCATCTGCCCCAGCCAACCCCACGAGTGCATCATTTTCACCCTTGACTACTTTTTCATCGAGCCCTCGGACTTTTTTGCGACTGACCAGCTTACCTTTTACGATGGCGACGCCCCCAACCCTGCTACCATTATCGGACAGATCGGAGGGGCCGACTTTACAGAAGACGGCGGCGGCGGGGTCTGCTATCAGGTGCAGGCCACCAGCGGCTGCCTGACCGTGGAGTTTATTTCCGACGCGACCAGCACTTTCCAGGGCTTCGCCGGGCAGTGGGAATGCACCCAGGATTGCAATGACTACCAGCCCATTGCCGTGACGCCCAACATCAGTGACGAACAGATCATCGACTTCGTCTCTACGCCAACCACGACGGCCGCCATCACCAACATCAGTTGCCCCGGGCAATCCTACGGCATTTTCCAGGCCGGCGACAATTCCGACCTCGGGCTGGAACGCGGGTTGCTGCTTACCAGCGGCGACCTGAACTGGGCAGTAGGCCCGAACAACGACGCCGGAGGCGGCAACCCCAATGCCGACAACTTCGCCCCCGGCGACCCCGACCTCGACTACCTGTCGCAGGTGCTCGGCGACAACACCCTGTCGGAGAACGCCTGCGTGGTCGAGATCGACGTATTTGCCGCAACCAACGAGCTGACCTTCGAGTATATCTTCGGCTCCGAGGAATACCCCGAATTCGTCAATGAAGGCTTCAACGACATCTTCGCCTTCTTCCTTTCCGGCCCGGGCATTACGGGAGACCCCAATATCGCAAACCAGCTAAATATCGCCGTATTGCCCAATGGCGACAATACGCCGGTACAGATCAACAGCGTCAACAACCTCACCAACTGGGAATATTACCGCAACAACCAGAACGGCATTAGCCTGCAGTACGACGGGCTGACCAGCGATTACCTCGGCGTCAAAAAGAGCCTGACGGCGCGGGCGCAGGTCATCCCCTGCAATACCTACCACCTCAAGTTCGCCATCGCCGACCGGGGCGACGCCATCTACGACTCCGGCGTGTTCATCTCCGAACTCAAGGGCGGCGCGCCGAACCTGAGCGTTCAGTACAACTCCGGCATCGAATACCTGGTGGAAAACTGCACCAACCAGCCCGACAACCTGCTCATCGAGCTTAGCAGCGCTTTCGACGATACCGTTTCCTACAACGTAGTCATCGGCGGCACGGCCACCCCCGGGCAGGACTACCTGCTCGACATCCCGCCGGTGATCACTTTTCTGCCCGGCCAGACACAGCTATCCTTCCCCGTCACCCCGCTTTCCGACCTGGAAACGGAAGCGACGGAAACCATTACCATCGCCCTTACCAACAACTTCGGTTGCGGCGACGTGACCTACACCGAACTCGCCATCGAGCTGGCCGATGAGATCAACGTACAGATTTTCAGCGGGCAGGACACCATTTTCGTCTGCCAGGACAGCAGCATCGTCCTGGAAGTATCGGGCGCCTCCTCCTATTTCTGGACGCCGGTCAGCGTCTTTGCAGACCCCACAAGCCCCACGCCTACCGCCTCGCCGGCTGCCAGCCAGTGGGTTTACGTGGAAGGCGTGGTAGGCCCCTGCATCGACAGCGACTCCATCTACCTGCAGATCATCGGCCCCGTCATTTCTGTAGAGTCGCCCGACCCCACGGCCATCTGCCAGGGTGATTCGGTGCGGCTTGTGGCCATCAACAACGTCAACAACCAAAACCTGGCCTGGGCGCCCGCTGCCGGGCTCGACGACCCGCTGAGCCCCATGCCGGTGGCCAAGCCGCAGGTGACTACTACCTACACCGCATCCGTGAATGTAGCCGGCTGCATCGTTTCCGACACCATTACCATCGACGTTTCGCCATTCGACTTCCCCGTGCTGGCTTTCGATACGGTAATTTGCCAGAACTACAGCGTACAGCTGGCCAGCCTGATCGACCCCGGCGCCACGACTACCGAGTTCCAGTGGACGCCGGAAGCGGGACTGGACGACCCCACCCTGTCCGGCCCCATCGCCACGCCGCAGGTGACCACCACCTATCAGCTCATCGCGACCAGCGCCAACGGCGCCTGTGCAGATACAGCTGAAGTAACGATCACGGTTTTCCCCGCCGACGTCACCATCAACAATCCCGACACCACGGAGATATGCCTGGGTGAAACGGTTGAGCTTACGGCAGTCACCAGCACCGGATCGCCCGACAACCTGGTGTGGTCGCCCAACGACGGGACCCTGAGCGACACTTCGGGGCTGGCAGTCACAGCTTCGCCCGTCGTGTCCAACTGGTATTACACCACCTTCACCGTGGGCGCCTGTACGGTCTTCGATTCGGTGTACGTCCGCGTCGATTCCCTGCCGGCCCTGGCCATTACGGCCGACCCGGAGAAGGATCCCTACTGCCAGGGAGAGATCGTCACGCTGGTGTCCACCACCTATGAGCCCAGCTATTACCCCGACATTATGCACCAGTGGACACAGGGCCTGGCCTTCCAGACACCGGACACCCTCTGGAACATGGTCTTTTCCGCCGAAGACACCTCCATCTACCGGCGCATCACCATCAACCACGCCTGCCGGGACAGCGCGGAGATACTCATCAACGTCAAACAGCCGCCCCTCCTCACCCTCAACCCGCCGGACACCACCATCTGCGCCGGAGAGTCCGTACAATACCAGTTGCAGATCGAGGGCCAGTACGAGGAACTCGAGTGGGAGGGCGCGGGCCTGAGCTGCACCGATTGCCTCGATCCCGTGGCCACCCCCGGCGCACCGGGCATCGCCTCCTATACCGCCACCACAGACCCGGACGAGTGCCCGGCGAGCATTACCGCCACCATCAATGTGTACGGGCCGCCCACTTATCAGTTCAACAGCATCCGCACCGTCTGCGAAGGTGGTTCCATCGAATTGAACCTGAGTTCCGACGCCGTCACGAACTACACCTGGACATCCACCGACCCCGCCTTCGGGCAGTCCAACGACCCCAGGCCCGTCGTGACGCCCAGCGGCAGCTATACCTATTACCTGTTTGCCGACAACGGCGTCTGCCCGCCGGTGCAAGACAGCATTTCCCTTACCGTCATTCCGCAGGCGGATGTGTCCGTCACGACGGATAGCCCGGTAATCTGCGCCGGCAGCCAGGCCGTGATCACTGCCGAAGTGGACAACAGCAGCCCCGACGACACCTTCGCATGGACGAATTCCGCCAACAGCGACATCCTGACTGGCGCCGATATCCAGGTCAGCCCGGGGCAGACGACGACCTATTTCCTGCAGTTCACCAGCGGAGGCGGCTGCGACACCCTGTACCGCGAGATTACCATAGAAGTAGTGCCGAAGCCCGTTTACAGCCTGATCGAAAACACGGTCATCTGCTTCGGCGAGTCCATACAGCTCAACCTCGCTTCCGATGAGATATCCCTCTACACCTGGACGGCCAGCGACCCGGCCTTCGGCACGGTGACGGAGCCGCAGCCCGTAGTCACTCCCACCCAGACGGCCACTTATTTCCTGAATGTTGACAATGGCGTTTGCCCGGCTGAGAACCTGGAGGTTCTGGTTGAAGTGGTGAACCCCACGAACCTGCAGATCGAAGGCCCGGCGGGGCTTATATGCTCCGGCGACCCCGTCACGCTGAGCGCTTCCGTCACAGGCGGCAGCACGCAGGATGTTTTCTTCTGGCAGGGCAGCGACGGGACGTCCGCAACCGGCAGTTCCGTTACCTTCAACCCGCTGGAAACCACGGTTTACGACCTGACATACACCGATGGCGGCAACTGCGCCACCCTGACGGGCAGCATCACGGTAGAGGTTGAGCCCGGCCTCAACGTAGAGCTCCAGGCCGACATCGACCTGAACATGGATATTTACCAGGGCACGCCGGCCAACTTCGAGGCTATCGTCACCACCGAGGTAACGGGCGCGCTGGTGTACACCTGGCTGCTCAACGGCGAAGTACTGGCCGAACAAGCCGGCTTGGCCAACTACGAGGATCTGCTGATCGCAAACCCTTCCGTTTACACGCTTATCGTCACCACACCGGCAGGCTGCGCCGACACGGCAAGCCTTACCATCCCCGTGCTGGAGCCGAAGATCGATGTGCCCAACGCCTTCACGCCCAACGGGGACGACACCAACGAGACTTTCAGTTACGTGATCAGCGGAAAGGTGCGCCGCATCGCGGAGTTCAAAGTATTCAACCGCTGGGGGCAACTGGTCTTCGAGAACGACACCGAAGACCCGGATGCCTTCCAGGGCTGGGACGGCGCGTTCGACGGCAAGCCGCAGCCGTCGGATACTTATTTCTACATCATCAGCCTGGAGCGCTTTGACGCCGCTATGGTGAAGTTGACGGGGGATGTGACGTTGTTGCGCTAGGGTTTATATTGTTATATTGTTATATTGTTGAGGCTGCTCCGGAAAGTCCATTGGGGCGGAGTGTTGGATAGATGGAGATTTGGAGTAATGCATCGCAGCTTAAGCAACTGTAGCTTACGCATAGCCCCAATCCACTATTCCAGCATTCCAGCGTTCCAACACTCCCATCCGGGACTTTCCGGAGCGCCCTCATTGTTGTATTGTTGTATTGTTATATTGCTACCAGTTGTGCTAGTTTTTCTGAAGCCCCTGAATTTGGGCATGTGGGAGGCTGCACCTTCTTTAGAAGGCCGGGAGGCGGCGCGAGGGATGCCCAAATTCCGGGCATTGGAGGATTTAACTAGTACATCTGGTATTGCTGTGATGTTATATTGCTGAGGGTGCTCCGAAAAGCCCTGTTTTTTTTTACACGGAGCCACACTGAGGAGCAGCCTCAACAATATAGCCATATAACACCTCCTTGCTCACCACGGGCTACAGCGCCAGCTTTGCTGCAATATCCTTCGGAATCGCATCCCGGTGCACCATGATGCCCACTGTTTTCATGCGGAAGTAGGCCTCCGACATATACAGGAAGCCCTTGTAGGGGCCGATCTCTCCCCACGAATTTTTCGTCAGGTAATACTTTGCGCCATTCGGGCCGGCGGCGATGCCGGTGAGGTGCATCAGGTGGTCGTCGGTGGTGGCATAGCTTTCGAAGGCCTGCTGCCGGTTTTCCTGGTTAACCTGCACTTCCTCCACCGGGGCGTCGAAGATTCCTTCGGCGCCGGGGCCGGCGGGTAAAATTGCCAGCCCTTTGCCGGCGCTGAAGCCTTTTTCCCCCACATCTCCGTCCCAGGCTACCGTATAGCCATTCGACAACGCATAATCGGCGATGGCCTGCAATTCATCCAGAGGGAGGTTGTAATACAAGCCGTTGGAATAGTTGTCGGGAATTTCCAGGACGAAGGTTTCGTAAAAGGGATGGTGGCTGAAGGAAGTGAGGGTGACATAGTCCTCCGGCCTGATATCCAGGCTTTTGGCGAAGGACTGCGGCGTATATTCCCTGCCCTGGTAGGTGAACGTAGCCGGCGCCGGGCCCATGTAGTTATCCAGGATGCAGCTCACCGAGGCGGCCCAGCGGGGGCTCAGGTTTTTCAGGCCCAGCAGCCCGTCGAGCATGCCTTTGAGCGCAGCTTCCATTTCACCGTGGTCGTGGGCATCCACCCCTTCCGGTTTGCCGGAATAGGCCGATTCGGGGATGAGCCCGCCCAGAGAAAGGGCGCGCACTACATCGTGGCTGAGGGCGCCCTGGCTGAAGTTGGCCTTGCCCTGGCGCAGCACGTAATTGCGGGCCTTGTCCTGGTAAATGGTGCGCACCATGTACATTTCGGAGAGGCCGGGGGCGGGCTTGCCCTGGCGCAGCAATTCCGATTCCAGGAAGGAAATGGTGGTAAAACTCCAGCACGAACCGGTGCGCTGCTGGTTTTCCACCGGCGTGCATTCCAGTTTGTGTTTGTCGGTAAAAGTGTACTGGGCGGGCAATTGCAGGGTGAACAGCAGGAATAGCCCTAAGATCAAATGCTTCATTGTCAATCTGTTTTAAGTTTTTATGAAACGCGGGCCTGCGGGGCCCGTATTTTTATAAACCAGCCGCAGGCCACGGCCCCGCGACCCTATCGGATCAGCGTAACATTTCCCTTTTTAAAAAACTGCTCGCCGTTGAAGCAGCGCACTTCCAGGTAGTAGCCGTACACATCGGGCGGCAGCTCCCTGCCACTGAAGGATCCATCCCAGCCAATGGACTGGACATCGGTTTCGAAAACCTTTTCCCCCCAGCGGTTATAGACGGCGAAATAGAGCTCATCGATGGCGGCGCCCCGGACGAAAAGCAGGTCGTTGAGGTTGTCGCCGTTGGGTGTGAATGCGTTGGGCACGAAAATATAGGGCTCGACGCATTCGCCGATGAGCACGATGGTAATGGCCGCCTCATTGCTGCAGCCATTTTCGTCCACCACGCTAACCATAAAGGTGCGGGTGCTGTCCACCCTGGCGGTGGGGTTGAAAATGGCGATGTTGTTCAGGCCTGCGGCAGGATGCCAGAGGTAGGAATATCCGGCGTCGAAAGTCGCTTCCAGTTGCACCTGGCCAGGCCCGAAGAGCGTATCCGGCTCGGCGGCAATGCTCAGAGGCGGGATCGTATTGTCGACGAAAACGCGGCTGCTCTCCGTCAGCGTGCAGCCCAGCTCGTTCGTTATCGACACATTAAAAACCTGGTTGGCAGAAGGGCTCACCAGCGCTTCGGCGCTTTGCTGCCCTCCCAGTATGGCTTCGGCGGGGCTCCAGGCGTAAAAAAGCGCCTCCCCTGTCAGGTTGATGACGCGGAGGCGGGCCGTATCGCCGAGGCAGATGGAGGAGGATTCGTCCAGGAATACCAGTATCCGCCGGCTGCCGACGGTTACGCTATCGAGGGCGGTGCAGCCGAAATCATCCATGAGGCGCAGGTAATAACGGCTTTCCGGCCCCGGCCGCACCAGCAATTCGGGCTCCGTCCCGATGAGCTGCCCGAAGCCCGGCTGCTCCGACCAGGCGAATTCCACGGCTTGTTCGCTGTCCACGAAAAGCAGGAATTCTTCTTCACAAACCAGCGTGTCCTGCACCAGATCGTAGGTGATGGGCGGGGGCACAATCGCCGCCACCTGGCGCTCCACCCGGCACATTCCGCCGGCATCGGTTACGGTAACGGAAAATACCTGCGCCGTTTCGAGCACGACGGAGGGGTTGGGGGCTGTGGGGTCGGAAAAGAATTCCGGAGGCGACCACTGGTACGACAGCCCCGGGGCTGCGCCCGGGTACAGAAAGGCCGGCTGCCCGGGACAGGCGATCACCGTATCCGGCGTATTCACTTCCAGGATGCTGACGGGAACCAGGCGGGTGATGCTGTCGCGGCAGCCGTCGCTGGAAGTGATCAGCAGGCGCACCGGCAGCTCGCCGGGCTGGTAAACCACCAGCACGGGGTTGGGCCCCGTTGCCGACTGCCCGTTGCCGAAAGCCCATTCCCAGTTCAGTATTTCGCTCTGGTTATTAACCGAAAGGTCTTGAAACTGCAGTGTCACCGAATCTGAGCATTCCGTTATTTCCCAATCGAAATCCGGAGCGATCCCGGGATCGGAAACCACGATTTCCCGAACCAGCGTATCCTGGCATTCGATGAAACTGCTGAGGCTGACGGAAACCTGGTAAAGCCCGGGCCCGGGGTAGGTATAACTCACCGAAGCCCCCTGCGCCGTCGCGCCCGGATTGGCGGGGTCGCCGAAATGCCAGCGGTAGAAAGGCGCGTTGACGCTGCTGCTGGAGAACAGCACCGTATAACCGCCGCACTGCACCTGGGTGAGGAATTCAAGCTGGGAGCTCGTGTCGATCAGGGTGAGGGTGGTGCTGTCCAGGCGGGAGCAGCCGTACTGGTTCGTGGTTTCAACGGTAAAAACATACGTGCCCGGCGTGCTGAGCTGGGCGAAAGCCGTGGCCGCGCTCTGCCCCGCCACGATCAGCCCTGCGGGGCCCCAGTTGTAGGACAGCACGTCCGCCGGGTCGAGGTTGACTGCCGAGACCGCCCCGTAATCGCCCGGGCAGATGGCCTGTTCGGAAGCCATGAGGATATCCACGGCATTGCCGCTGACGGTGACCGAGTCGGTTGCCGTACAGCCATAGGCATCGCGGGCCAGGAGGTAATAGGTGACGGGGCCGGCGGGGCTGACGAGCAATTCCGCCCCCTGCCCGATCCAGTTGCCGAAGTCCGGGCCGTCGGCCCAGACAAACTGCAGCCCGGTGTTGCTTGAAGCCTGAAGGAGGAAATCCCGGCTGCAGATAGCCGTATCGGGCGGGGCCTCCACCCAGACCGGTTCCGGCGCCAGCACGGTGATCTGCCGCTCCACCTGGCAGAAGCCGTCGGCGCTGGTAATGGACACCGTGTAGGTGGCCGTCTGGGCAGGCTCCACGTAGGGGTTCGGCTCATCGGGCGCCTCCAGGCCCGGCGCCGGCGCCCAGGAGTACGTGTATTCCGGGTTGAAGTTCGGGTTCAGAAAGACACCTGCTCCGGCGCAGACAGCCACCGTATCGCCAGCCAGCTCGGCCTCGATGAGGCTGGCGGAGATAAGCTGCTGGAAAGACTTCTGGCAGCCGTTGGCGGCCGTAGCCGTCAGTAGCAGGGTGTAGGTTCCGCTTTGGGTGAGGGCGAATACAGGGTTGGGCTCCGTGGACACCTGCCCGCCCGGCTGCAGCGACCACATCCAGGACGCGACGGAGGAAATGGTGTCCGTCGTGAGGTTCGTCACGGCGATAATCAACGAATCGGAGCAGGAGGCGAATTCGTATTCGAAATCCGGGAAGAGGGAGTTGTACTGCAGGTAAACCTGCTGCACGGCCGTGTCCTCACAGGAGCTTCCCGGGGCGGCGATCAGCATGACCGTGTACAGGCCCGTATCGGAAAAAGTGTGGACGGGGTTTCCCAGCGTCGAGGTGTTCGAGGAAGAGGCCGGGTCGCCGAAATTCCAGATGAAATTCGTGGCCCCCAGGCTTTCGTTCTGAAAGAAGACGGTCAGGCTTTCGCACTGGATATCCGGTGCAGCGAAGGCCGCCGCCGCCTCGCCGCAGATGCCGACATTGTACTGGAAATCCCGGCGGGTGGTGGAGATCAGCACCCCATCCCGGTATTCTTCGATGCAGATGCCCACCACGAACTGGCCGATAGTGTTGGGCAACCCGGTGAGCAGGCCGGTGTGAGGGTCGATCTGCAGGGGCGCGCCGCCCGGAAAGCCGTTGAGCATGTTGCTTTCATTATAGGGCGGGTTTATCCAGTTAACCGGCGAATAGGGCGGGTTGTTGGGCGGCTGCGGCATGGGGATGGCCGGGTTGGCGCCCGCAAGAGGCGTACAGAGCCGGTACACGATCGAATCGCCGTCCTGGTCGATGGCCGACTGGTCGAACACGATGGGTTCGTTGACGCAGATGTAGATGGGCGGCCATTGCTGGAATTTGGGGTTGCTGTTGCACTCCAGCAGGGCTTTTCCCGAAATGTTCACCCCGTATGTGGCTCCTGTATCGAGCGGATCGGTGATATTGGCGATGGTCTGGTTGCGGCAGCAGCGCTGGTAGGCCAGCTGGTAGCCGCCCGGTATGGGCGGCAGGGTGATGGTGGTGCGATAGGTGGTGGTGTGCACGCACACGCTGGGCGGCACTACCAGGCACTCGCTGGTGAGCACGGGGCTGAGGGTGTCGTTATTCAGCAGGGGTACGAGCACCTGTTGCAGCAACACGTTGTCGGCGTCGAACACCCCGATGGAAGCCGGGTTGTCGAACCAGGCATTGGGGTTGCCGTAAAAGCAGTCGCGGAATATGGTGAGCGTGATCTCGTACTGGTTGTTTCCCAGGCAGGTGTAGTTCATCTCTCCGCCCACGATGTGGGTGGCGCGGCCCTGAAAATGCAGGCAGAGCAGGGCGAGGCATAGGAGAAGGGCCGGGCGGAAAGAGGGAACAGCAGCAGGTGGAGAACAGGAAGCAGCCATCGGGATAATTTGAGAAGAGGTGGTTAAAGATAGGGAATCCATCGGTAAAGCTATGGAATCCCTATCGGAAGTTTTGCGGCCCGTAGCGGATAGAGGGGCCTCACAGGCTGCGGGGGTGGCGGGCTACAGTGGCAAGGTGGGCTGTTCAGAAATTTGTGCTTTTGCCCCTGCTTTTTTGAACGCGAAGTTCGCGGAGGCTTGGGCTTTGCTTTTTTGGAACCGCGGAGTGGGGCCCTGTTTTTGCGCGGTGTGCAGGACTCCCCTCCCCTGCTTGTTTTTCTCGAAAAAAGGTTTGATTTTGTCCTGCAAACTGCCGTTCTTTGAAAATGATGGATCAAAAAACAAAAAAAATAAAGGCGATTTTCGGCGTGTTCAAATTGTTGGGAATTCATAAAAATTTATTTATCAGGCTATTACAAAAACACCTGTCAGAGAGCCACCTCCAGCGAAAGAAGGATTAAGACTTTGTTTTACCGTAACTTTCCCGCGCAAATTGCCCGGTCAGAGAGCCACCTCCAGCGAAAGAAGGATTAAGACATTTATAAAACGTTTTTATGCTTATTTTTTCTTGTAGTCAGAGAGCCACCTCCAGCGAAAGAAGGATTAAGACAATGAGATGCCCCCACTCCTGGGCGAAGTGAGGGCAGTCAGAGAGCCACCTCCAGCGAAAGAAGGATTAAGACGATGCTTCATGCACCGCTTTTCCCAATCACGCAGGGTCAGAGAGCCACCTCCAGCGAAAGAAGGATTAAGACACGTATGATTTTGTTGAGGAAAGCAAGATGACTTTTGGTCAGAGAGCCACCTCCAGCGAAAGAAGGATTAAGACTAACGCGAAGTACCGAAACCTACAACACACGAGTGTCAGAGAGCCACCTCCAGCGAAAGAAGGATTAAGACCGTCACTACCTTTCCAAAGTTGCATGAATGACCAAGTCAGAGAGCCACCTCCAGCGAAAGAAGGATTAAGACTCGGAAAAATAAAATATCCTAACCTCGTCGGGCAGGTCAGAGAGCCACCTCCAGCGAAAGAAGGATTAAGACGGGAAATATCCCTCGCGGGGGATAGTATTTCGAAAACGTCAGAGAGC
>CAUJDW010000046.1 GCA_963169455.1 Bacteroidota bacterium
GCCTTGAGACATTACGCTCCTCCGGAGCTTTTTGAAACGTTTTGCGTATCGATTCTACGAACATTTACGCCCCTCCGGGGCTATTTTGGGCCTGCTGAAAGGCCCGGAGGGCCGAAAATGTTGTTAGAATTGGCTATTCAAAGTCCATTCAGCTCCGGAGGGGCGTAATGTTAGCTAAAGTGCCAAAGTAGAATTAAGGAAAAAGACGAGGAGGCCAGGGGCCGGGGAGAGATGGAGAAAGCAGTGTGGCTCACCTCGTCACCCCTCTCCCAGTCCCCCAGTCATCCGCTAAGTTTACGCCATTGAGGGCGGAGTCGGGCCGCCACTCCCATCCAGGTTTTGCGAGGCGCCCTCAACCATTCATTTATCACCCACCTGCGGTGACAAAAGTCTTCCTGCTGCAAGCGAAAATTTGGTATCATCGCCCTGAAATATTTATTAACCAAATAAAACCAAGACATGAGCCCTCACCGATTTAAAACCATGGGCGAGCAGGCCGGGCGGCGCTCCTGGGCCGAACCGTGGAAGATCAAAATGGTGGAACCCCTCCGCATGACCAGCCGGGCCGAACGGGAGAAAGCCATCGCCGAGGCAGGGTATAACACCTTCCTGCTGCGCTCCGAAGACGTTTACATCGACCTGCTGACCGACAGCGGCACCAGCGCCATGAGCGACCGCCAGTGGGCGGGCATGATGCTGGGCGACGAAGCCTATGCCGGCAGCGTCAACTTCTACCACCTCGAACAGGCCGTACAGCAATATTACGGCTACCCCTTCCTCGTGCCCACCCACCAGGGGCGCGGAGCCGAGCACCTCATCAGCCAGGCGCTCATCAAAAAGGGGCAGTACGTGCCGGGCAACATGTACTTCACCACCACCCGCCTCCACCAGGAACTGGCCGGCGGCATCTTCGCCGACGTCATCATCGACGAAGCCCACGACCCTCAGAACCTACACCCCTTCAAAGGGAATATCGACCTCAACAAGCTCGAAGAACTGATAAAAAAACAGGGGGCCGAAAACATCGCTTATGTCAGCCTGGCCGGCACCGTCAACATGGCAGGAGGGCAGCCGGTGAGCATGGCCAACGTAAAGGAAGTGCGCCGGCTCTGCGATAAATACGGCATCCTGCTGCTGCTGGACGCCACGCGCATGGTGGAAAACGCCTTTTTTATTCAAACCAGCGAAGAAGGCTACCACGATAAAACGGTGGCCGAAATACTCCTGGAGTTCTGCAGCTATACCGACGGCGCATGGATGAGCGGCAAAAAAGACCACCTGGTCAACATCGGCGGCTGGCTGGCCGTGCGCGATGAGGAACTGTTCGACGAACTGCGCAACCTGGTGGTCGTGTACGAAGGCCTGCACACCTACGGCGGCATGTCGGGGCGCGATATGGAGGCCATGGCCATCGGCATTCGCGAATCCGTGCAGGATGACCACATCCGCGCCCGCATCGGGCAGGTGCTCTACCTCGGGCAGCTCCTGGCCGACTGGGACATCCCCATTGTACAACCTGTCGGCGGGCATGCCATCTTCCTGGACGCGCGCCGGTTCTACAGCCATATCCCGCAGGACCAGTTCCCCTCCCAGATGCTGGCCGCCCAGCTCTACCTCGACTCCGGCATCCGAAGCATGGAGCGAGGAATCGTCAGCGCCGGCCGCGACCCCATTACCGGCGAACACCGCTACCCCAAACTCGAACTCACCCGCCTGACCATCCCCAGGCGCGTCTATACCGAAGCCCACATGGACGTGGTCGCCGAAGCGGTTCTGGAAGTCTATAACAACCGGCACAAAACGAAAGGCCTGAAAATGGTTTATGAACCCAAACGGCTGAGGTTCTTCCAGGCGAGGTTTGAACCGCTGTAGGGCAAGCGCAGGGGCGGGGTATATGGTTATATGGTTATATGGTTATATGGTTATAGGTTATATGGTTATATGGTTGTTATGGTTATATGGTTATATGGTTGAGGCTGCTCCGGAAAGTGTTAGACACGGAGATTCACAGAGTCAAAGCATTGAATTCCAGGGCTCCGTGTAAAAAAACAGGGCTTTTCGGAGTGCCCTCATGGTTATATGGTTGTGCGAAGCCAGGGCTAAAAAAGCCTGGGAACGGGCCGGCGGGGGCGCCTTCAAATAACTGTGTCGATACCCCACCTGGTTATCAGGGGAACCTCAAACCTGAAACCTGAAACACCCAATGGAGACCGGGAGGCCGGGAGAGGGGGAGACGAGGTGAGCCTGCGGCAACCCCTTAAACCTGAAACCTGGAACTTTGAACAGCCCCGCCGGCGGGCCGCAATATACAAGGGCAAAAAACCCGAAGGCCTTGATTAGATTACAGCCCGCGCCCCGGCGCTGAAGCCAGCGAAAGCGCCTGGGCCTGTATAGGCAACATTCCGTCCCTCCTGGCCTTCAGCCAGGCATTTTCCTGCCTTTATCCCCTGAATTCACAAACAACATGGCAATATAGCAATATAGCAATATAACAATATAGCAATATAACAATATAACAATATAACAATATAGCAATATAGCAATATAGCAATCCCCGTTCGCCCCCACCACGCCAAATCCGGCCAATGCCTCAACAATTTTCCTTTTTTTTCCTTTATTGCGATAAAATCCGAATCAGCATGAAGCGACCACTTTACTTTCTTTTCCTGCTACTGATAGCGATTGCCGCTCCACTTTCATTCACCCATGCCCAGGAAGAAGGCGGCGAAACGCCGGAAGGGCGGGAAGAATCCAAAGAAAACGGCAAAAAAGGCAGCAAAGAAAAAACCTACGCGGACTTTATTACCGACAAAGCCGTGACGGACAGCGGGCTGTTCATCGTGCACAAGGTGGATGAAAAATATTACTTCGAATTGCCGATGGATATGCTGGAAAAGGAAATCCTCGTCGTCAGCCGCATTTCCGGGTATGTCAACAACCTCAGTTTCGGCGGGGCCGGCATGCGCTCGCGCCCGCAGCAGGTCATCCGCTGGCAGTTGAAGGATAAAAATATCCTGTTGCGCTCCGTTTCCTACAACAGCGTGGCCAGTTTTGACAAGCCCATCTACCAGTCAGTGCGCAACAACAATTTCGAGCCCGTCATCATGTCTTTCGGGCTGGCCGCTTTCAATACGGACAGCACGGCGGTGTTGTTCGAAGTCAATGCCTTGTTCACCACCGATGTGGAAATGATCGGCGCCATCTCCGACAGCCAGCGCAAGCGCTTTTCCATCAAGGGGCTGGACGGCAAACGCAGCTTCGTCAACTACATGAAGGCATTCCCGGAAAATGTCGAAGTGCGCCACGTGCTGACCTACCGGGGTGACAAGCTGCCCGACAACCAGGTCACCGGCTCCATGTCGGTGGAGATGAACCAGTCCTTTATCCTGCTGCCGGAAGAACCCATGCAGCCCAGGTTTTACGACGCCCGCGCCGGGTACTTCTCCATCCAGCAGACCGACTACGGCCTGGATGAACAGAAGGCCGCCAAACGCCGCTATATCACCCGCTGGCGCCTCGTGCCCAAAGACATTGAAGCCTACAAACGGGGAGAACTCGTCGAACCGGCCAAACCAATCGTCTATTACATCGACCCGGCAACACCGGAAGAGTGGCGCCCCTACATCAAACAAGGGGTGGAAGACTGGCAAAGCGCTTTCGAAAAAGCAGGCTTCAAAAACGCCATTCTGGCCAGAGACCCGCCCAGCCCGGAAGAAGACCCCGACTGGAGCCCGGAAGATGTGCGCTATTCCGTGATCCGCTACGTGGCCACGGAAATACAGAACGCCATGGGCCCCCACGTGCACGACCCGCGCACGGGTGAGATTCTGGAAAGCGATATCATCTGGTACCACAACGTAATGAACCTGCTGCGAAACTGGTTCTTCATCCAGACGGCCGCGGTAAACCCGGAGGCGCAAAGCGTCAAGTTCAGAAAAGAAATTATGGGGCAGCTCATCCGCTTCGTGTCGGCCCACGAGGTCGGGCACACCCTGGGCCTGCCGCACAACATGGGCTCCAGCGCGGCCTACCCCGTCGACTCGCTCCGGAAAGCGGGCTTCGTGCAGCGCATGGGCGTCGCGCCATCCATCATGGATTACGCCCGCTTCAACTACGTTGCACAACCGGAAGATGAAGGCGCAGGCTTGTACCCCAGGATCGGCATTTATGACGACTGGTCCATCATTTACGGTTACAAATACATCCCCGAAGCTGCTTCCGCCGAAGCCGAAGAGCCCATACTCAACAGCTGGATCAAAGAGCGCGCCGGCGACCCGCTGTACCGCTTCGGCCAACAGCAATTCCAGGTCGTTGACCCCTCCGCCCAGACCGAAGATATCGGCAGCGACGCCGTGGAGGCCAGCACGCTGGGCATCGCCAACCTGAAACGCATCACCGGCAAACTCATCGACTGGACGAGCGAAGAAGGCAAAGATTACTCGGAACTGGAAGAACTGTACGGGCAGGTGATCGGGCAGCTGCGCCGCTACACCGGCCACGTGGCCAATAACGTGGGCGGCGTTTACGAATACGACAAAACCGCCGACGAAGAAGGGGCCGTTTACACCCACGCGCCAAAGGGCCGGCAGGCGGCCGCCGTCGGTTTCATCAACCAGCAGATTTTCCGCACCCCGGAGTGGCTGATCCGGCCAGAAATCCTGAACCGCATCCAGGCTTCCGGCGCGATGGAGCGCATCCGCGGCTTGCAGGAGTACGCCCTGGGCCTGCTCTTCGATGCGGGCCGCCTCGGCCGGATGGCCGATAATGAAGCGATCAACGGAGCCGCCGCATACGGCCTCAGGAACCTGTTCGACGATACCCGCCTGAGTATCTTCGAGGAAGTTTACAAAGGACAGCCGGCCAGCACCTACCGCCGCAACCTGCAGCGCGCCTACATTTCCCGCATGGGCGAACTGATGCGCCTGGCGGATGAAAAATACGCCCGGACGGATGCGCGGGCGCTCGCCAGGGGAACGCTCGGCGAACTGAAAAACGATATCCGGAAAATCGTGAAAGGGCAAAAGGATAAAACCGCCCGGCGCCACCTGGAAGACCTGCTCGCCCTCATCGATATGATCGAAAAAGGGGAAATGCCGGAAAAGGCGGCTTCAGGCGGCAGTGGGGAAGAAAGCTGGGGTGAAAGCAAAGGTTGTTTCGAAGATTAGCCCTCCACAACAGAAATAAAAAAAGCGAGCCCCCGCCAGGTGCAGGGGCTCGCCCAATGCAAGTATTCACGCAATTTAAAAGGCTTGACTTACTGCCTGGAATAGGTTGAAGTGATGGTATAGGTAATGCCATCAAAGTCGGTAAACTCCTCGTCAACCACCATCTTTTTATCCTCCAGGGTGAGGATGTCATAACTCGTGGTTTCTCCATCCAATGTGACGGACAGTACCGTTTCCGTCGTGTTGAAGGCCCAGATGCCGGTGACGGTCTGAGGATCCGTGCTCACGCACTTGGAAGCGCCCTCGTCGAAGAGCACCGTGCCGTTGTCGCGGAAAGTGGCCAGGTCATCCTTCACACAGGCTGCGTACTGGGCGTACAGGTCGGTAACCAGCGTCCCGTTCTCCGTGGGCAGGGGCGGGCTGACAACCTGAGCCGTAAGCTTCCACGCCTTTTCCGTAAGCAATTCCGTGGGAGTGGGGTCATCATCCTTCTTGCAGGAGGTAAACAACAGCCCGAAGGCAAGAACGGCGGCCAGCAGGGCTTTCATCCGAAAGATCGTTTTCATAATGAACATGGTTTTGGTTCTGATTGTGATGTTTCGTTCAATCTGACAAACCGATCACGCCGGGGGCCGCAGGCCTGAGATTCTTTTCCGTCACTATTGGGGTTGGAACGCGGGCCTGCGGGCCCCAAAGTGATAATCAGGGAGCCTTTGGAAGGGCTTTGCCCGTGTTCCTGATAATGCCGCGAAGAAGTGTTGAACAGTTTTTTTTTCCGCTGTTTCCCCGCCGTTCAGGCCCGCCGCAATCCTGACGTGCTCCAGGCGGCGCCATTCATAGAGGGCAAGAAATTCCAGAAGGAAAATCTCCCGCTTGTTCTTTGCAATTCGCCGGGCGCCCGACAGAGAACCGCCCGGGCAGGTATCTGAGGTTTTCTATTTTGAATATTAAAAAAACACACTTTATTATCTGTTATCCGGCCGGAAGACAACCATAAGTAATTGATTTACAGATAAATGTAAAAATAATCGGGAGCATAAAACCGATACCCGAACCGAAAAAAATTTTTAAACCCCCTGACTTTTCAGACATTGTTCAAATCGCTTTTTGTTTTTTTTCCGCCTGTTTTTCGCTTTTTAATTTGTAAAGATCAAAAAATGCCGTTCATTTGCATCAAAATTTAATACAAACCTGCGTTGTAAATGTACGGGTTTTTACTACCTTCCAAAAAAATGAAATTACTATGAACTTCTCCAATCTCACTCCACTCGAAATAAGAGATTTAATAAATAGCTACCGCTCCGAGCTGCGGAAACTGGACTTCCAGGTTCAGCACACCTCATCGCTCATCCAGCAGTTGGAACAGGCGTTGGAAAAAGCGGAATTGCCCGCCGTACCCAAACCGGCAAGCCAGGCCAAAGCCGGGCCCAAAAAGGGAAAAGGCCGGGCCAAACCGGCTGAAAAGGTTGCCGCACCCAAGAAAGGACCGGGCCGCCCCCGCAAGGCCGAAACTGCAAAAAAGGAGGCTACCGAAGCTGCAAGTGTGGATGTAAAGGAAGAACCGAAGGCAAAAGCCCCTAAAGCGGCAAAAGCCCCCAAAGCCCCCAAAGCGGCCAAAGTTGCCAAGGAACCCAAAGCGCCCAGAGCCGCCAAAGCAAAAAAGGAAAGCGCACCCAAAAAGGAAGCCAAGCCCAAAGCCGAGGGCAAAAAATCCCCCGGCAGGAGAAGCAGCCTTTCCGATTTTGACCAGATGGTGATCGAAAGCCTGAATACCCGGCAGAAAGCTATGATAATGGCTGATTTCGTGGATGTTATCAAACAAAATCCCGAAGTGAAAAGCGGAGAAGCTCAAATCAAAGTGAAGCTGAACCGCAGCCTGCACAAACTGGCTAACGTCAAAAAAGTGCTGGACAGCGTCGATTATCCGGGCCGCGGCAATGCCTACATCCTCCGGGAATGGAAAACCAACAAGGGGGAACTCCCCAAAAAATTCGCCCGCTAAGGCTTGCGGATATGGAGGAGCTGTTCCGTGGCCAAGCTTTTTTTCCATACCCCGCTTGCAAGGGAACTTCGGATTGGTTATTATTGTAGTCCATTTCGGCCTGCCTTCGCACCGTGTGCGGGAGCAGGTAAAAGCGGGAGTAGCTCAGTTGGTAGAGCATCAGCTTCCCAAGCTGAGGGTCGCGGGTTCGAGTCCCGTTTCCCGCTCTGAAATAATATTAAGGCCCGCGTGTTTTCCAAACACGCGGGCCTTAATTCTTCCCCCTCTTACTTCTTCTCCACCTTCTTCTCCTCCGCCTTCGGCTTCTCCCCATTACCGGGTTTATCGACATGCTTCGCCAGGTATTCCGGCAGGTTCAGGCCCGACTGGTTCATGAACTCGCTCAGGGCGGGGATGGACTTGAACAGGCCGCTCAGGAAGCCCGAAGCACCCTGTCCGTCGCCGCCGTCGAAGACGGTAACCTTATCGAATTTGATATTCTTAATGGCATCCGCCTGTACCCTGGCCAGCTCCGGTATCTTGTCCACCAGCAGCAGCCCGATGGCAGCCTGGGGGTTGCCGTCGGCGGCGTCCACCAGCTTCTGAAAGCCGGCGGCCTGGGCATCGAGCACCTTGCGGATACCTTCCGCCTGGGCCTCGTAGCGGGCCAGCACGGCAGCGGCTTCACCTTCGGCCACTTTGCGCTTCTGCTCCGCCTCCGCTTCAGCAGCGATAACTGTCTTTTCCTTGTCGATCTGGGATTGCACCACCTCGTTGGCCCGGCGGGCGGCCAGCTCGCGCTCCTTGCGGGCTTCTTCGGCTTCTTTCTGAGCCAGAAAAGCCGCCTTCTGCGCCTCGGCCTCGGCCGTTTTTTCCGCTACTTCGGCATTCTTGTTGGCTTCGGCCACTTTTTGCCGGCGGCCCGTATCCGAAAGGGCGATCTCGACATCGGCCAGGTTCTTCCCCTTGATGGCCTCCGCATGGGCATTCTTTTCGCCGATCTCGGCGGTAGAATTGGCGGCGGCCACCTGGGTGCGGCGCTCCTTGTCGGCTTCGGCCTGCCCGATGGCGCCGGTGCGCTCTTCCCGCGCCACCTTCACCTTGGCCTCGTTGATCGCCTTGGCGGCAGCCTCCTGCCCCAGGGCCTTGATATACCCGGACTCGTCGTGGATATCCGTCACGTTGACGTTGATCAGGTCCAGGCCGATCTTGTGGAGCTCATCGCCTACGTGTTCGTACACCGAAGTGACAAACTTGTCGCGGTCGGCGTTCAGCTCCTCGATGTCCATGTTGGCAATCACCAGGCGCATCTGGCCCATGATGATGTCGTGGGCCAGTGAGCGGATGGTTTCCTTGGGCATGCCCAGCAGGCGCTCGGCAGCGGCCTTCATCAGGTTGGGCTCATTGCTGATCGCCACGGTGAACTGCGCCGGCACCGATACCCGGATGTTCTGCTTGGACAGGGCGTCCTGCAGGTTGACATCGATGGACATGGGCTGCAGGTCGAGGTACTGGTAATCCTGAATGACCGGCCAAACAAAGGCCGCACCGCCGTGGATGCAGTTCGCACTGCCCTTCCCCGTTTTCCCGTAGATTACCAGGATCTTGTCGGATGGGCAGCGCCGGTAGCGGGAAATAAAAAACCACATCAGCATCAGGAAAATAGCAATGACGACTATGACAGGCAGGGCGATGGACATGCCTCTGCCCATCAGCCCGTCGTCATACTGGGCAAACATGGGTGTCGACAGAAACAGGATGGCTCCCGGCATCAGGAGCCTGAATACAGAAGTTTTGAAACAGCGAAGTATCATGGTTTTGGTTTTTTCTTTAAAAGCCCTCAGGCCGCATCAGGCCTCAAAAGGAGCCACTACTACATAGTCCTCCTTCGCCTCCACGACCAGCACTTTCTCATGCGTGCCCATGGCCCGCCCGTCCTCCGACCTGGCGCTGATCTCCCGGTTGACGCCGTCGATCTGTACGATGACCCTGCCTTTCCCTCCCGGCGGAATGGGCACGTAAACCGAGCCGGTTTTCCCTTCGGCCTGCCAGAGGCGCCAGTTGCCTTCTTCCTGGTTCTTCAGCAGCCAGCGGAAAAACCAGGTGAGCAACAAAACGGCAACCGTGCCGGCAAGCAGAGCCGTCAGAGCCACCAGGGCCCACGACCAGGAAGTGTTCATAAAAATGGCGCGGGCAGTAAAGGCCCCCACCGACACAAAGGTCAGGAGCGTCTTCAGCATGCCGAGCGAACCATCTGCTGCAGCATCGCCATGGGCGTCCAAATCGCCGCCTGCATCGACATCAAGGTCGCCGCCGATTTCCATTCCGCTGAAGATGGAAATCAACAATAAGAGGATCAAAAGCCCTCCGGCAATCGTCCCGGCCCAGAATAAAAGGTTAATTATGTCCTGCATGGTTGAAAAGGGTCATTTGCACTCTGTCAAGATCGAAGTTTTTCATTGCTTTTCCAAAATAGTTTCTACGAAGCTGCCCCTGCCTCCGCTGAAGAATGCAGACTGCTAGGTGTAATATTGGAATATTGGAATACCGGATACCTCACGGCCATAGCCCCACAGAGCAACCTGTAACCTGTAACACCCAATGGAGACTGGGAGACTGGGAGACGAGGTGAGCCTGCGGCAAACCCTGTAACCTGTAACCTGTAACCTGTAACCTGTAACACCCAATGGAGACTTGGAGGCCGGGAGAGGGGGAGACGAGGTGAGCCTGCGGCAACCCCTGAAACCTGGAACCTGTAACAGTTCATTGCTCCCCAAAAGTATAGAGCCCGTGAAGTTACGGCTCCACAGGCTCTGTTCTTAAAAAGTAGCTTCTGATAATTTGATAACTGTAATTTACATCATTGTATCGGATAATGCAAGGCCTCTCATCCTATTTCGGCCTCATAACATAAGCAGTAGCCATCAATATAACAATATAACAATATAACAATATAGCAATATAGCAATATAGCAATATAGCAATATAGCAATATAGCAATATAGCAATATAGCAATATAACAATATAGCAATATAACAGCGCCTATCCCCCCCGCACCTGCCCCGGCAAGCCGGGAAAGCGGAAACGGGGAAAACCCAGGGCTTGAGCAGGAGGATTCGAGATTACCTTTTCCAGTTCTTCCGCCATCAGGCCGTACACTTTGGCGAAGCGCAGCGTAGCCGTCATCAGGTTGAAACGCAGGGATTCGAAGCCGGTGCTCAGGTCGATGCGGTCAAACGAACTGGGGTCGAAATGGCGGTTGAGGCGGCTTTGGATACTGTAGCGCCCCCTCACCCAACGGAAAGCCCAGAACCAGGCGTGAAAGGGAGCTGCCGCTATGAAAACCAGCACGTGATGCCAGTAGTGGCGCCCCTGCAGACAGGCGTAATGGTGAGCCAGCAGTTGATGCCCCATGTGGTTGAGATGGATGAAATAATGGAGTTTAGTTTTCCTTGGAGTTTGAAAGCTGATTTTCAGGAAAGGCTTTTCAGCATGGCGCTGCCGCTTTTCTCCCCTTCCTTTCCAGCCCAGGTCGCGAATGTTTAACTGTTTGATTTTAACGTCTTCCCGGTTGGCAAACTGTTCGTGCAGATGGCTCCGGAGGTAGTCATAGAGCCGTTCCACGAGGCCTGCCATATCCTGCGCCGTAGCGCCCTCTTCCAGCCCGATCGGCACGATGGAATGATAAAACTGCCGCCCGTAACGAAAAAAAAGAGCGCCCCCTTTGAAATGGTCTTGCGGCGTTTTGTCAAAATACCGGTCGATAAAATAAGCCACGCCCGCGAAAATCATCGCCGTCAGTACGATAACGGCAAGCGGAATGGCCATGCCAGCGGCCAGGTCGGCCTCCCAGCTCGCCTGCAACTGCGGCAAGCGGTAAAGCGCAGGAAGCCCAAGGCCATAAAGGCCCAGCAACAACCCAACCTTCAACAGGCTCACCGATACCCTCCGGAATGCAAAAAAAAGCGCCAGCAGCAAAATACTGCCCGCCAGATACTGTATGGCCAGAGAAGTAGCTATCATAGTATGTCCGTTTGCTGTAGGTTCTGCTTTTCGGTATCAAAGGCAATACTTTTTACGGCGCCTGGCCGCTTTTGTTTCAATTCGGGAAATGGTATCTTTGGATACAACCTGAATACCCAAATACTATTAAAAGCTATGAAAACCCTGTTCCTTACCCTCGCTCTTGGCCTTTGCGTGCCACTATCCGCCCAGATCACCTTTACGGACACTACCTGGGAACAGTTGCTCCTTCTTGCGAAAGCATCCGACAAGCCCATCTTCGTAGACGCCTACACCCAATGGTGCAGCCCCTGCAAATGGATGGCCGCCCACATCTTCACCCGCGAAGACGTGGGCCTGTTCTTCAACGAACAGTTTATCAACACCAAACTCGACATGGAGCACGGCGAAGGCATCCTCTTCGCCCGCGCCTATGACGTGGATCGTTTTCCCACCTTCCTGTTCATCCAGCCGGAGGGCGATCTGCTACACCGCGGCCTGGGCCGCATGAACGCCCTGGAGTTTCTGGAATTAGGCGCCGCCGCCATCGACTCCACCCGCCAACTGGGGGTACTGCAGCGTAAATACGAAGCCGGCGATCGCAGCCCCACCCTGCTAAAAAACTTCGCCCTCAGCCTGCAGACCGCTATGTACGGCCAGCCGGAAGCCATCGCCCTGGAGTACCTGCAAAACCAACCGGACTGGGGTACGCCCGAAAATCTGGCCTTCATCACCCAAATCTGTCCCGGACAGATAGAACACCCCATCTACCAGTTCCTGCAAAACAACCGAAAGCAGGCCTATCAATATGTGGATTCCGACAAAGTGGACGAAGCCCTCAAAGCCGGCATCCGGGCCAAACTGGCCTCAGCAGGGATCACCCGGCCCGACAGCATCCTGATGTTCTTCCAGGCTGCCTTTCCCGACAAAGGCGAGCAATACGCCACCGAATACGAACTCCAGCAACTGCGCCGCAGCCGCGATCCCGCCGGGCGCCAGCGCTACCTGGAACTGGCCCTGTCCTTCGACCGGCAATACCACATCACCGACCCCGCCCTGCTGAATGCCATGGGCTGGACGTTCCTGACTTTCACCAAAGAAAAACCGCTGCTGGAAAAAGCCCGCGAATGGGGCCAACGCACCCTGAACATCCAGGATGATTTCGCCGCCAATAACCTCCTGGCTGCCCTCTGCCTGCAGCTGGAAGATAAGGGCGCCGGCATAGCGCACGCGGAAAAGGCCATTGGAATGGCTGAAAAGATTGGGCTGGATGCGGCTATCACACACAGCATACTGGAAGATTTGAGGAAGCTTGAATAGAATTCCAGCGTGTTCGGGTGTTTAAAGGGCGAGTTTTTGGAATCCTGGGAGCTCGAACGGGGTTGTTCGAAAGCAGCCAACACCCTTTGGCAGCCATATAACAATATAGCCATATAGCCATCCCCCGAGAGCCCCCCTACTCCCCATAATACGCCCTGATCCGCCGCCTAACATACACCAGGCGAAACCCTCCTACGAGCAATACAACCGGCGAGAGGCACAATAAAAACCAGCCCAGTTCCCTGGCTTCATGCAGGGCCGATATCTGAAGAATAGCCAGTCCGGAACTCATAAAAACGATGGCCGTCCGAAAATAGGCGAGAAAAGTGCGCTCGTTGGCCAGCCGGGTGCGTTCAATAGCGAGGTAGTCGCGGGTGATGAGTGGTTTGTCGCTCATTTCAAAAAGGTTTTTTTTCTAAACCTTCACAAATAGAAAAAGTTGCCTCCCCCCCTCACTGCTTCACAAACTGCGCCTGCGCCGCCCGCCCCTCCTGCACGCACTGCAGGAAATACAGCCCGGCGGGAAGCTCCGCCACATCCACGATCAGCGTCACTTCCGGCAGGCGGGCGTGAAAATGGCGCCAGGCGCGGCCCTGCGCGTCCACAATGCGAAACTCCGCCTCGGCCGGGCCGGCCGACTGATAGTATACCTGCAACTGCTCGCGCACCGGGTTGGGATAGAGCAGCAACCGCGGCGCAGCCGCCTGCGCCGGGCTTTCCACCTGGCTGACGAGCTGGCAGCCGGGCACCAGACAGCCGTACTCGTCTACCTTCAGCAACCAGCCCTGCTGCCTCGGGGCATTGATGGTGTCCCGCACTTCTCCTACCATGACAAAGCCGCCGTCGGGCGCCTGGGCCAGGTCGTAGATGTAGTGGCGAAACCAGGCGCCTTCAAGATGCTGGTAGTGCCTTTGCCAGGCCAATTCTCCAGAAGGGCTTATTTTTGCCAATACGCCAACATGCCAGCTTCGCTCCGGATGAAATTCCGCAAGATTACCGGCTACGACAAACCCTTCATTATCCTCTAACTCCAGGGCCGCCGACAATTGGTTGACTGACGTAATAGCCTCCAGGGAATCCCGTACAAACACTCCCCATTCTTCCTGATGGCTGGCGTTGAGCTTATAGGCGTAATTGTGCCAGCGTAGCTGGCCCGTGTCAGGATTGACATATACCTCTATCCCCTTTCCTGTCAACACTAAAAGCCCTCCGTCGCTCGTAGGTATAGCCCAGCATTTATTACCGCGTAATTCCCCGACTGGAGAAAAATATTCCCACAAAACCTCCCCTGTATTATTGACTTGAAAAAGGTGATTCCTGTATTCAAAGTTTTTCCTATTGCCGCCAAGTGAGTTGTTACGGCTTGAGGATATAATATAGCCGCCATCAACAGGGATAATTGACCCGGGCCAGTCATTTCGAGTTGTAATGCCATAAGACTGGCTCCATTGAAAATTTCCCAGTTCATCTAATTTCAAAACCTCAATATCCATATCCTGGTCACTCGTGCCGTCGGGGTTTACTATCTGGTTTAACAACAGATAGCCATCTTCAACCTCTTTGAAATCTCTGTTGACTACTATTGTTAATTCAGGGTAATTTGGATGGTAGTGCTGTGAAGTAAATAGGGTATCTCCATTGGAATTGAAAATAATCAGCATTGACCTTCTGTTCTCCCCGACGGAATATCCTGAAACAGCCATATTGCCGTTTTGAGTAAAACTCAGGTTGCCATACCATGTTTCATAAGTTTTTGCCGTATCTCGTAAGCTCGATGCTAATAGGACATCGCCATCTAAAGAAAATTTCGCAAAAACATTGCCAGTTTTATATGGAAATATTGAATCTGCGATTATTCCAGTCGAATAATAACAAGAGTCTGTTGGCAGGATACTCGTCAATACTACCGCGGGAAATCCAAAATGATACCGATAACTAAAGGTATTCTGCCCCGCCAGTAAGCCTGCCCAGAATGTCATAACAGAGAAACAAACCATTTTCATGATAAAGGTATATTTGAAGAAGCTGCAGCAAGCCGGAACCGGCTTGCTGCGGCGCAGTGAAGAAAGGAATTAGTGTAAAATCAGGATTTTGCCGGTAGCCCGGGCCCGCCCATCAATCACCAACTGGTAGGCGTAAACGCCATTGGGCAGGGTAGATACGTTGTATTCCACCTGCCGGGAGTAGGCCTGCAACGGGATTTCCGCCACCGGCCGGCCAAGCGGGCCGTATAAACGGATGGCGGCTTCGGCCAGGGCCGGCGTACTATAGCGGAAAGTTACCGATTCACGGGCAGGGTTGGGAAAAACGCCAATGGAAACCGGCGGCGCCTTTTGAACGGGCGGCCCTTCAATAGAACGCTCTTCCAGCGCGGCCGGCAGGTTCCGGTCCGGCTCGAAATAAAAGCCGTAGGCATACTCCAGCAAGTGCATTGCCTGTATGGCGCCCAGGCCCGGCCCCTCTGCAACGAACACCAGGCTGTCCAATTGCAGGCTGTCCAGCCCCCAAAGCCCCGCCGGCGATTCCAGGAGCAGCTTGCTTAATGCCAGTTTGTTTTCGAAGGCAGCCTGTTGGTTTTCGTTCAGCGGGTAGGTGGCAGGGATAGCGTCCAATTTTTCCAGCGCAGTTTCGCCCTGCCCAAGCTGCATCAGCAGGCCCGATTGCAGGTAGGCGCTATGCAGGCTTCCTTTATTGTCCAGCCAGCTGAGCAGGCTATCCGTTTGGAAAGCGGTGCTGTCCAGCATATAATATGCCAGAACCAGGTCGGCGTTCCGGTGCATGCCGGCATAGGCGGCGGAAAGGGCCGCCTCCAGAGAATCGCGGGAAGTATTCAGCAGGCTGGCTTCCAGCACGGCTTCCAGCTCCGAAGGCGCCAAAACGGAATGCTGTTCCAGATAGGCCGGGAACCCGCCTTTGCGAACCGCTTCCGGGTTGGCTTCCAGTACTTCCACCTGTATGGCATTGGAAAATACTTCCGGCCGGTTTATCAATGCTTTGAGCGCTTTTCTTGAAACATAGGGCGAGTAGGTTGACAATTCATTCCTCACATCAATGGCCTGTGCTGGCGTAGCAGACGCTATTTCCGCCAGCAGGCCGGGCGTATCGCCGCCGTCAAGCTGGCCCTGGTACTGCGCCAGCAGAATGCCGTATTGCTCTTTGTAAGAAGCGAAGCGGTTCTTGACTTCAGGCAGCTCCTCCGGGGGTATCTCCCCGCCGGTTGGGGAATCCTCGCAAGTATTTACTTCAACCTCAATTTTCTGGATAGTGCCTTCAGTAAAATAAATGGGTTCCTGATCCGTAGCCGTGTTATCCTCCCAAAAGAAATAATTGATTAAACTCCCCTGGTTATTAAAATCCCCAACATCGTCCGGGCTAGCGCCATTCTGGGAAAAGGTATTGCCCGCCGCCAAACCATTAATAGTCTGCTGGCCTTCCGTAATCCCGCCTCCTTCCTGCACCCAGAAGTCGAAAGTATTCTGGCCGAGGTTGCGGTTGCATTCGTATACGATGCCGCCGCCTTCCAGCCCCCCGACATTATCCCCAATTGCCGCATTGGCTGCGAACAAGGCGTCCAGCCCGTTGCCATACAGGGTGTTGGCGTCATTGCCGGCGCCTGTGTCGATGACTTTCACCCCTACGGTTTCATCAGCATGGGGCCCAAGCCCCAGGAAGGTATTGTCTTTTACTGAAAAGCCGGTGCAGTGGTTGATCTGAATGCCTTCATGGGTAGCGGGGTGTGTGCTGGGGTAGCTTCCCAGTTCAAAGGTACAGCCCGTTACCGTGAAATGGTTGGCGGCAAGCGCCAGGATGCCCAGTTCCACATTGGTAAAAGTAGCGCCCTTGATGAAAAAAGCTTCGGCGGACGCCACATTGCCGGCCTTTACGCCCCAGCGGATACCCTCAAAGCGGCTGGCCGGCCCGGTCACTGCAAAACGCGAATCGAGGCTGTGAATACCAATGCCCTTTTGCTGGTATGGGTTGGTGTTCGTACTCTCAAACACGCAGTTGAAAAACGACAGGCCATACACCCCTTCCAGCTTGAAGTGTTCTTCGTGCAAAGGCCCGGCAAAATTGTCATCCATCGTAAAAGTGCAGCCGCTGAAGTAGGCGTAATTCTTCTTGCCGTACTTCCGGAATTCGGCCACCCGCCCATTGTTGACAAAGCGGCTGCCGTCAGCGCGCACCAGGCCCCCGCTAGTAGCCTCTATTGCTCCATTTTCCGGGTTGGGGTTAAAGGCTACAATGGCTTCTTCTGCATTTTCGATCAGCGCATCGGATTTAATGATCAGTTTTCCCTGGTTGGCAGAAGGAATCTGCGGCGCAGAAGCGTCGCCCCACACCTCTATGCCTTTCCAGTAGCCGTCGCCGGCATCCGTCATCACGCCCCCGTCCACCCACAGTTCCGCGCCCGGCTCCACCACGAATTTCACTCCCTGGTGAATAGAAGCTACCGACCGGACTACGAGCCGGGCCGGCGCTTTGATGTACACATCCGTGCACACCTCCACCGGTTCATCCCAGCTTACGTCAGACCGGATGACAACCTTATCCGCAAGGGCATCCTGCAGGAAGCTGTAATCCGGGCTCCCATTAGCAGGGTCCCCGCCATTTTGGGATTCATTGTACAACAGTACTTTTCTGATCCGCTCAATCTGCCCGGCCGTGAAATGATTGCGGCAGTCAATAGGCTCTCCCGAAGCGCCGAAACCACGGTAATACGACATGATATTGCTAACGTCAATATTGTCATAGCCCGGGGGAGATTGGATGATATTACAATTTTCATCCAGAAAAACATATAAAGAACAATCAAGAGTTGGCGCACAATTTTCCCATCCAGGCAATATCCACTGCCAGGGGTCCGGAGGCGTATCTTCCACACAATCCCCGCATGCAAGGCCAGAAGCCGGATTATTTGGGGATTCTTCGCACCCGTTAGGGTCGCATGGATTTCCTCCACAGGCGGGATTCAAAGGAAGGCACCTTTGATCAAAACCCCGCCAGGTATGGTGCAGCCCCAGGCAATGCCCCATTTCATGCGTCAGCACCTTGAAATCCTTCAAATAGGAACCCAAGGCCAATAAGGACAAAGCAGGAACCGCAGGAGCTACGCCGCCTACTCCCCCCTGGCTAAAAAGGAATATGTCTATCCCATCGTCATGGCCATAAACATCGTCCAGGTACCCAATGAACCCCCGGTTGGTACTGGAATAAACGAAATCGCTTTCGACAGGCGCTATCACTGCGTCAAAAAAGATGTTGTACCTGGCAAAGTCTTCATACATAATATTTCAACAGGTTTTCTATCTCCTCATCGCTGAAGCCCCCGCTGCCATCAGAGCGGTGGATGTCCCGGATATATACCTTGAACCCCAGCAGGCAATTATAAGAGGGTGCAGTAGCCATTTCAGGCTGGCAGGCCGGAGGTTCATCAGGCCCATTGGTAGTGGCGCAAATTTCGGAGAAACGGATGGGCTGCCCGGTAGGCCCGGCCTGCCCCGGCGGGGGGCAATTCGACGGGTCAAGACATAAATTACAGGACTGTCCCGGCACATGAGGCAATTTAACCAACATCAAAAGCGCAAATAGCAACAGCACAGGCAGCCGCCCAAGCTGTGTGTGTGTGTGTGTGTGTGTGTGTAAACCTTCGCCTCAGAGCGTGCAGCCAATAATCGGCGGCAGTGCCTCAATGAGGTAAGTTTACATCCAGGCAGGCAAAAAGAACGCATAGTTATAAGGTTTTTGGTGAACAATCGGACAGGGAGCGCATCCGGCCTTGACGAACTAACATTGGCAAACAATATAGGCAATTTCAGGCTGTTTCCACAGCATTTCCCCCTTTGAAAACTAATTCTCCGGGCAAAGCTTGCATTTCTTTCCAATACCCCCTACATTTGACCCTCCATGTATCAGGCCATAGCACATATCATTCCTTCCACTTCCCACAACGGGCCATACGGCGCCGCTTGTGTGGCTATGCGCCGACGTACCCGCCGTCGCCCCTAGGGGCGATATATTTCCATATTACCCATCGTGGGTAGGCATTTTTAGCTACCCAGTTTCCCCGGCCACAAAACCAGGTTAAAAGCGCTGTTGCGCACTTTCAGGTTTTCTTTTTTTCACCTCTGCTCTTCCGGTAAAACAGCCCCGGTAAGCAGGAAAAAACATTGGACTACCAGAGATGCAGTTCACCATCGAAATCGCCGGCCCGCAACATGAGGCCTACGCAGAAGCCATCTGCCATCTGATCGCCGAATCCGCCAAAGCCCGCGGCACGGGCATCGCCGAGCGCCAGCCGGCCTACATCAGGGAAAAAATGCGCCATGGCAAGGCCGTCATCGCCCTCCAGGACGAAACCCTGGCCGGCTTCTGTTACATTGAATCCTGGAGCCACGGCCGCTACGTGGCCAACTCGGGGCTCATCGTAGCGCCGGAGTTCCGGCAACACGGACTGGCCAAATCCATCAAAAAGAAAGCCTTCGAACTGTCGCGAGACCTATACCCGGAAGCACGGCTGTTTGGCATCACCACCAGCCTGCCGGTTATGCGCATCAACTCGGAACTGGGCTATAAACCGGTCACCTTCTCCGAACTCACCCAGGACGAGGAGTTCTGGAAAGGCTGCCGTTCCTGTCCCAACTACGATATCCTGGAGCGCAACAACCGCCGCATGTGCCTGTGCACCGCCATGATGGCGCCTTCCAAAGTGGAGGAAATGCAGTTCGACCTGTCGCACCTGGTGGTGAATTCTATCTGGTAATCACGCCAGGGATGCCATCCCTTAAGGGATGGCATCCCTGGCGAAGAAAAAACATTAATATGACTACCTCCAAAGTCGTCCTCGCCTATAGCGGGGGATTGGATACTTCCTTTTGCATCAAATACCTCACCGTCGAAAAGGGGCTGGAAGTGCACGCCCTGACGGTCAACACCGGCGGCTTCAGTGATGAGGAATTAGCCAACATCGAATCCCGGGCCCACCAACTGGGCGCCGCCAGCTTCAAAGCGGTGGACGCCGTGCCCCACTACTACGACAAGTGTCTCCGCTACCTGATATACGGCAATGTGCTGCGCAATAACACCTACCCCCTCTCCGTGAGCGCCGAGCGGGTCTTCCAGGCGCTGGAAGTGGCGCAATACGCCCAATCCATCGGCGCCCAGGCGGTAGCCCATGGCAGCACCGGCGCCGGCAACGACCAGGTGCGCTTCGACCTGGCCTTCCAGGTACTTGGCGAAAACCTGGAAGTCATCACCCCCATCCGAGACCTGAAGCTATCGCGCCAGCAGGAGATCGAATACCTGCAAAAACATGGCATCGACTGGCCCTGGGCCAAAGCCCGGTACTCCATCAACCAGGGCATCTGGGGCACCAGCGTGGGCGGCGCCGAGACGCTTACTTCCGATCAACCTCTGCCGGAATCAGCCTATCCCTCACAACTAAAGGCCAGCGAGCCGAAAAAAGTAAGCCTGCAATTTGAAAAAGGCGAACTCACCGGCATCGACGGCAAAACCTTCTCCCATCCCACCCAGGCCATTCAGGCCCTGCAGCAACTGGCCGCCCCTTACGCCATCGGGCGCGACATCCATGTGGGCGACACCATCATCGGCATCAAGGGGCGGGTGGGCTTCGAGGCCGCTGCCCCGCTTATCATCATCAAGGCCCACCACCTGTTGGAGAAACACGTGCTCACCAAATGGCAGCAGTACTGGAAGGAACAACTGTCCAACTGGTACGGCATGCTGCTGCACGAAGGGCAGTATCTCGAGCCCGTCATGCGCAATATCGAAACCTTCCTGGAGGACACGCAGCAGAACGTCAGCGGACAGGTATTCGTCCAACTCCACCCCTACCGTTTCGAACTCCTGGGCGTTGAATCGGAATACGACCTGATGAACAGCGGCTTCGGCCAGTACGGGGAGATGAACAAGGCCTGGAGCGGCGAAGACGTCAAAGGCTTCACCACCATCCTGGCCAACCAGCTGAAGATCCACCATTTCGTGAACCAGCAAAAGGAGGAGCAACATGATTAAAGCAGGCATCATCGGCGGCGCCGGCTATACCGGCGGCGAACTGATCCGTTTGTTGATCAACCATCCGGAGGTGGAACCGGCCTACGTACACAGCCGCAGCCAGGCAGGGCTGCCCGTTAGCGATCTGCATCCGGATTTATTAGGGGAGTGCACACTTTACTTTACCGATGAGGTTTCCTTTGAAGTAGATGTACTGTTCCTGTGCATGGGCCACGGCGAGTCCGGCAAATTCCTGGCCGGGAACCCTGTGCCGGATAGCCTGCTCGTAATCGACCTGAGCCACGACTTCCGCTGGGCGCCAGGCTTTACCTACGGCCTGCCGGAGCTGCAACAGGAAGCCATAACTATAAGCCGGCGCATCGCCAACCCGGGCTGCTTCGCCACCGCCATTCAGCTCGCCCTGCTGCCGCTGGCGCAGGCCCAGGCCCTGGAGGATGAAGTCCACATCCACGCCATAACCGGTTCTACCGGAGCGGGGCAGTCGCTACAGGCCACTTCGCACTTCAGCTGGCGCCACAACAACCTGTCGGTTTACAAAGCCTTCCAGCACCAGCACCTCGCGGAGATCGGCAAAAGCCTGCTCCACCTGCAGCCGGGCTTCGGACAGGCGCTGAACTTCATCCCCATCCGGGGTAACTTCACGCGGGGGATCTTCGCCAGTATTTATACTAAAAGTGAAAAAAGCGAAGCTGAGCTTGTCCAGTTGTACCAGGATTACTACCAGAATCACCCCTTCGTCCACATCAGCCCGAAAAACCCTGACCTCAAACAGGTGATCAACACCAACAAGGCGGTCCTCTACCTGGAAAAACACGGCGACAAAGTACTGATCATCAGCCTGATCGACAACCTGCTCAAAGGCGCCTCCGGCCAGGCGGTGCAGAATATGAACCTGGCCCTGGGGCTGGAAGAAACAACCGGGCTGAGGCTGAAGGCGATGGCTTTTTGAGGCCAACAGGCCGAAGGGTCAACTGCACTGACGCCCCGGCCTTTTGACCTTAAGACCTTTTGACCTTTTGACCTTAAGACCTTAAGACCTTTTGACCTCTAAGCACCAACCATGAAACTATTCAACGTTTACCCCCTCTTCGACATCCAGCCCGTCCGCGGCGAAGGTTGTTATGTTTATGATGAAAAAGGCCAGGCTTACCTCGACCTTTACGGCGGCCACGCGGTGATCTCCATCGGCCACGGCCATCCGCACTATGTGGAACGGGTGAAGGCGCAACTGGAAGCCCTGCCCTTTTACTCCAACTCCGTGCAGAACCCTCTGCAGGAAGCGCTGGCGGAAAAGCTTGGGCAACTGTCCGGCTGCGAAGATTACCAACTGTTCCTCTGCAATTCCGGCGCCGAGGCCAACGAAAATGCCCTTAAGCTGGCCTCCTTCCGCAATGGGCGCAGCAAGGTGATCGCCTTCCGGCAGGGCTTCCACGGGCGCACCTCGGCGGCGGTGCGGGTGACCGACAACCCGGCCATACAGGCGGTGATCAACCATGGGTTCGAAGTGCTGTGGCACGAACTCAACGATACAGAAGGCGTGCTGCAAAGCCTTGCCAAAGGCGATATCTGCGCGCTGATCGTCGAAGGCATACAGGGCATTGGCGGCATTTTTGTGCCGGAAGCGGAATTTTTGAGAACGATCCAACAAGCCTGCGCGGAACAAGGTACGATACTGATCCTCGACGAGGTACAATCCGGCTACGGCCGCAGCGGGCACTTTTTTGCCTTCCGGATGGCGGGCATAGAGCCCCACCTGATCACCGTGGCCAAAGGCATGGGCAACGGCTTCCCAATTGGCGGGGTGCTGATCCATCCGTCATTCGAAGCAAAATATGGCATGCTGGGCACGACCTTCGGCGGCAGCCATCTGGCCTGCGCGGCAGGGCTGGCGGTGCTGGAAGTGATCGAAAAGGAAAAACTGATGAAGAATGCCTCCATAACAGGCAACTACCTGAAGCAGGAACTGGCTAAATTCGAGCAGGTGCAGGAAGTGCGGGGCGAGGGCCTGATGCTGGGCGCCGCCTTCGGTTTCCCGGTGGCGGAGCTCCGCAAAGCCCTACTGTTCGAAGAACACATCTTCACCGGCTCGGCCTCCTGCCCAAAGACGCTGCGCCTGCTGCCGCCGCTGAGCCTGAGCCGGGCAGAAGCCGGTCTTTTTCTGGAAAAACTGGCTTCCGTACTTTCCAAATCACTGAAAGCCTCCACGCCATGAAGCAGTTTACTTCCGTCCACGATGTAGCCAACCCCAAAGCACTGGTGGAAAGCGCCCTGGCGCTCAAGCAGGCCCCGGCCGGCAGCCTCAAAGGCATCGGCGCCAATAAAACCATCGTGATGCTGTTCTTCAACCCAAGCCTGCGCACCCGCCTAAGCACGGAAAAAGCAGCGCTCACGCTGGGTATGCCGGTCATCGAATACAACGCCGACAAGGGCTGGCAACTGGAATTCGAGGAAGGGGTGGTAATGAACGGCGACAAAGCCGAACACATCAAAGAAGCGGCCGCTGTTATCAGCCAGTACGCCGATATCATTGGCATTCGCACCTTCCCCTCCCTGGTGGATCGGGAGCGGGATTATTCCGATTTTGTGCTGAAACAGTTCATGAAGCACGCCTCAGTTCCCATCATCAGCCTGGAATCCGCTATCCGCCACCCTTTGCAATCGCTGGCCGATTGGGTAACTTTGGAGGAACACCGCCCGGCCCACCGGCCTAAAGTCGTATTGTCCTGGGCGCCTCACCCGAGAGCCCTGCCGCAGGCGGTGGCCAACTCCTTTGTGGAATGGATGAAAGTGGCGGATGTGGACCTGGTGGTTACCCATCCCGAAGGCTACGAACTGGAGGAATCATTTTGCAGAGGAGTTACTGTCGAATACGATCAGGACAAGGCCCTGGCCGGCGCCGATTTCGTTTACGCCAAAAACTGGTCGTCGTACCGGGACTACGGGAAAATTCTGACACAGAACCCGGCCTGGATGATCACGCCTGAGAAAATGGCGCTCACCAACAAAGGCAAATTCATGCACTGCCTGCCGGTGCGCCGCAATGTGGTGGTGGCCGATGGGGTGCTGGACAGCCCGGCCTCTCTGGTAATTGAACAGGCGAACAACCGGACGTATGCAGCAATGGCGGTGCTGAAACATATTTTAGACCAATAAGCGTTCGCGAGCCCGTACGGGCAATGCGGCACCCCGGGCAAGCCTCCGGCCGACGTGCACAGGTAAGCCAGCTATTCGGGCTTGTGTGAAAAGTGTTTAGACTGGATTAACAAGATTTTCAGGATATTTATGGCCTTGTGGAGCAAGCTACTACATCATGTTAATCATGTCCTTTTTGCCCGGGTTTAACCGTTTCGGAACATAGTCCCCTCACGAACGAAAAAAATATAAAATTTCTCCCCGCAGCATTAAAAGATCATGAAAGAAGAACTCCACCTCTTCAAAATCGGCGGCGCCATCCTGGAAGATGCGGCCGAACTGGAAAACACTCTCGCCTTTTTCAGCAACCTGCCCGGCCGGAAGCTGCTCGTGCACGGCGGCGGGCGGCGGGCCAGCCGGCTAAGCAAAACCCTCGGCATCGAAACCCGCATGGCGGAAGGGCGCCGGATTACCGATGCCGCTACCCTGGAAGTGGTGACGATGGTGTATGCCGGGCTGGAAAACAAAAAGGTGGTGAGCCTGCTGCAGGCAGGGGGCTGCAACGCCCTGGGCCTGAGCGGCGCCGATGGAAATGTGATCCTGGCGGAAAAACGGCAGCCCGGAAAAATCGACTACGGCTTTGCCGGCGACATCAGGAAAGTAGGCGCCAAAAGCCTCTCCAGCCTCCTGGAATCGGGCTTCACGCCCATCCTCTGCGCCATCACCCACGACGGGCAAGGGCAACTGCTGAACACCAATGCCGACACCATCGCCGCCGAACTGGCCATCGCCCTGGCGCCTTTTTATCAGGTACACCTGTATTACTGCTTTGAAATGCCGGGCGTGATGGCCAGGATTGATAATCCGGATTCGCTGATTGCCTTTCTGGACCCTGAGAGCTATTCCATTCACAAAGAGCTGGGCAACATCAGTGAAGGCATGATACCGAAACTGGACAACGCTTTCCGCGCCCTGGAAGCCGGAGCGGCCACCGTGCAGGTGGGAAGCCGCAAATCCATCGCCAACGGGACGGCTACCCAACTGCTGCTGACCTCAGATTTTCCAAAAAAATAGTTATGCCAACCCAGCTCTTTGAAAAAGCCATAGCCCTCCTGCAGCAGCTCATCGCCACGCCTTCCTTCTCGCGGGAAGAAGAAGCCACAGCAGGGCTGATCGAAAGCTTTTTCAAGAAACACAAGATGCCAGCCCAGCGAAAAGGCAATAACGTCTGGGCCTGCTCCCGGCACTGGGATGGATCGAAGCCTGTGGTGCTGCTCAACTCCCACCACGACACCGTGAAACCGGCAGCAGGCTGGCAGCGCAACCCTTTTGAACCGGTGCTGGAAGGGGATGTGCTCTACGGCCTGGGCAGCAACGACTCCGGCGGCCCGCTGGTATCATTGATCGCAACCTTCCTGCACTTTTACGACGCACCCGATCTGCCTTTTAACCTCATTCTGGCGGCAACGGCGGAGGAAGAGATTTCCGGGCCCAACGGCATCGCCTCCGTCCTTCCCGAGCTCCCTCCCGTAGTTCTTGGCATCATCGGCGAACCGACCCTGTTGCAAATGGCCGTTGCCGAGCGGGGGCTCATCGTCATCGATGCTGTGGCGCGGGGCAAAGCCGGGCACGCCGCCCGCAACGAAGGCCTCAACGCCATCTATCTGGCCATGGAAGACATCCAATGGATACAGCAGTATCAATTTGAAAAAGTATCACCCTCCCTGGGGCCCGTGAAAGCCACGGTTACCCAGATCGAAGCCGGCCATCAGCACAACGTCGTGCCTGACACCTGCTGCTACGTCGTCGATGTGCGCACCCAGGACTGTTACACCAATCAGGAAGTGTTCGACATCCTGCAGCAGCATACCCGGGCGGAACTGACAGCCCGCTCGCTGCGCCTCAACCCAAGCCGCATCCCGGAAGGCCATCCCATCGTGCAGGCAGCACGGCAACTGGGGCTGCCCACCTTCGGCTCCCCCACCCTGTCCGACCAGGCCCTCTGCCCCTTCCCCACCGTCAAGATCGGCCCGGGGGATTCCGCCCGATCCCACACCGCCGATGAGTTTATCCGCCTGACTGAGATAGAAGCAGGCATAAATACTTATATTCAACTGATCGAAACTTTCGCCCGGCAACTAAGCCCAACCCCCTAACTTGTAACCCTGCAACTTGTAACTAATAACCCACCATGAAACTCTGGCAAAAAAACTACACCGTCGACCAGCAGATAGAAGCCTTCACCGTGGGGCAGGACCGCGAACTGGACAGCTTGCTGGCCCCTTATGACATCCTCGGCTCCCTGGCGCATATCAGAATGCTGGAAAAGATCGGGCTGCTCACTGCGGATGAGCAGGCAGCCCTGGCGGCAGCCTTGCGCCGGCTGTATGGTAAGGCGGAAACAGGGGAACTGGAAATCGAAGCGGGCGTGGAGGACATCCACTCCCAGGTGGAGCTCATGCTTACCCGCGAGCTGGGCGAGGCCGGCAAAAAGATCCACGCCGGCCGCTCCCGCAACGACCAGGTGCTGGTGGATCTGCGGCTGTTCTTCCGGGCGGAACTGCAGCAAATCGCCGAACTTGGCGTGCAGCTTTTCAGAACCCTGACAGAATTGGCGCAACAACATAAAAATGTATTGCTGCCCGGTTACACCCACTTCCAGGCCGCCATGCCGTCCAGTTTCGGGCTGTGGTTCGGCGCTTATGCCGAATCACTGGTGGATGATATGAATCTCCTGCAGGCCGTTTATCACAACATCAACCGGAACCCCCTCGGCTCTGCTGCCGGTTACGGCACTTCCTTCCCCCTCGACCGCAGGCTGACGACGGAACTGCTCGGTTTCCAGGATTTGAATTACAATGTCGTGCACGCTCAGATGGGGCGTGGCAAATCGGAGCTTTTCCTGAGTTACGCCCTGGCGTCTGTGGCGCATACCCTGGGCAAGCTGGCTTCGGATGTGGTGCTGTACGTCAGCCAGAATTTCGCCTTCCTCTCTTTCCCCGACGAACTGACGACGGGTTCCAGCATCATGCCGCACAAAAAGAACCCCGACGTATTCGAACTGATCCGCGCGCGCTGTAACCTCCTGCAGAGCCTGCCGGCGCAGGTGAGCCAGCTCACCGGCAGCTTACCATCGGGCTACCACCGCGATTTTCAGCTGCTCAAGGAAGCCGTTTTTCCCGCCATCCAATACCTCAAGGATTGCCTGGCCATGCTCAACCATGCCCTGCCACAGGCCAGAGTAAACCCTTATATACTGGAAGACGAACGCTACCAATACCTCTTCAGCGTAGAGGCCGTGAACGAGCTGGTATTGCAGGGCCTCCCCTTCCGGGATGCCTACCAACGGGTGGGGCAGCAAATCGCGGATGGAAGTTTTTCACCACCCGAAACCATCCGGCATACCCACGAAGGCAGCATCGGCAACCTCTGCCTGGAAGAAATCGGACGGAAGATGGAAGCAGTAATGAAGGGCTTCCCCTTCGAACGGGTACGGGCAGCAATAGATCGGCTGCTTGGTTGGACATAGAGGCTGCCGCTTTGGAAGATGCTGTGGATCCTATGGATGCCGCGGGTAATCCCGGCATCCACAGGATCGGCCCCCGGAGGTCAATTCACCACCAGTTCCCCCTTCATCGTAATATGATGCGCAGGGAAAGAACAGATATATTTGTACGTACCCGCAGCCGGAGCGTCGAACTCAACCGAGGTGGACTCCCCGCCGCCGACCATGCCGGTGTGCGCGATAATATCGCCCTCCATGCCTGCCGGAATATAGGCATTGTCTTTGTGTTTGAGGGCTTCGTTGGCGAAAGCCTCCACATCGACGCCGGGCTTCAGCAGCACGAAGTTGTGGCCCATCACATCCTTGTTCATTTTGCCGATGTGGGTGAGTGTCAGTTTGACCTTTTGCCCGGCCTTCACCTCTATCCTGCTGAGGTTGTACTTCATCATATCGTCGCCGGTAAGCCGCACGGTGACCGTACTGCCGTCGGCGGAAACTTCAATGGGCGCTTCCGGCTCAGCGACCATGGATTTGGGCGCTTCCGCCTGCCCTTCCGCAGAGGAGCTATCTGTCCCGCCCCCGCAGGAACTGAGGATAAACAAAATGGCAAAGAAGCTGAGGAGCAATACTGCAAATTTTCTCATGGCTGAATTGGTTTTGTGACCCGCCCAAGTTACAACAGCCTGCCTGTATTAATCAATTCTGAGAGCAATCTTTTACACGGGAGTGACAGGTAATGGCAGTGCACATTTAACCTCCAATATACATCCAAGCCTTATCTTTGGGCCGCAAATAAAATCATAACGCATGAGAATCTATCGCCTTGCCATTCTGCTGGCCGTGCTGCTGGCCGGCGCTGGCTGCAACAAAAACCTGCAGCAATTCGGCGCGCATAAAAAAGCCCAAAATGTCATCCTGCTCATCGGCGACGGCATGGGGCTGGCGCAGGCCTCCTCGGCTTATTATTTCGGGGAAGGCGAGCCGGGCTTCTCCCGCTTCCCGGTTATCGGGCTGCACAAAACAAAGCCAACGGACGAGCTGATCACGGATTCAGCGGCAGGCGCTACGGCCTTTTCGACAGGCTATAAATCCTACAACGCGGCAATAGGGGTGGACGGCGATACCGTCGCCCGCGAAACGATACTGGAAATGGCCGCTAAAAAGGGGCTGAGCACCGGCCTTATCGCCACCTCCTCCATCACCCACGCCACGCCGGCTTCCTTCTTTTCCCATGTCCCTTTCCGCGACCAGGAGGAAGACATCGCCGCCCAGCTTCCCAAAGCGCCGGTGCATTTCTTCGCCGGCGGTGGGCTTCGGTTTTTCACCAAACGCGAAGACAAACGCAACCTGCTTCCGGAACTCGAAAAAGCGGGCTTCACCGTCGACACCAGCAGCCTGGCGCAGCCGGCGCGCTTTTCTCTTGCCCAAAAATACGGCTACCTGCTCGCCGCCGAAGGAATGCCCAAAATGCAGGAAGGCCGCGGCGATTTCCTGCCCCGCGCCACCCAAATGGCCCTCGACTACCTCAGCCAGGACAAGGACGGTTTCTTCCTCATGGTGGAGGGCTCTCAGATCGACTGGGGCGGCCACAACAATGACGCGGACTACGTCATCGAGGAAGTCAAGGATTTCGACAAGGCCGTTCGCGTAGCCCTCGATTTTGCTCAAAAACAGGGCAATACCCTCGTCGTCGTGACCGCCGACCACGAAACCGGCGGCATGTCGCTCTCCGCCGCCGAAGTGCGCATGCAGCGGAACTACAACCACATCAAACCTACTTTTTCCACCGGCGGGCACTCGGCTTCCCTCATCCCCGTTTACGCCTACGGCCCGGGGGCCTGGATCTTCGCCGGCATTTATGAGAATAATGACATTTTCGGAAAGATGCTGCAGGGGCTGGGATGGAAGTAAAGGATTGTGGCTGAATTTCAGATAGCGACAACATTTTCCCTGATGAATTGGACGAACTTCCGGGCCCTGGATTCCAACATTTGGGAGGAGTAAAGCCTCAAGTAGGCCTCTGTTATGGTAAAAACTCCTTCCGGTATGAAATCAAAGAAATAAAATCAAGCGTTTTTCTTTATTTCTTTTAACCTGGCCCGATAAAACCAGAGGGCGCCGGCTTTCGCCGGCGCCCTCCTCAGCTTTTGCAGGCGCCCGACAGGGGGGTAAAGGGCGGCGCCATACGAAAGCCTTTCTGTCCACGCAGTGAGGCGATTACCTCCGCGTAATGCTGAAGCGCCCGGTATATTGTTCCTGTCCTACCGAAAGGCGCAACAGGTAAGCTCCGGCAGGCAGGGCCGTAACGTCCAGGCGGTGTTGGTTAGGGCCGGGTAGTGCGCTCAGTTTCTCCTCCAGCAGAAGTTGCCCGGTAATGGAAAAGGCCTGTACGACGGCCTGCCCTTCCTGCCTGCTCTGGAAATCCAACGCCAGCCACTCGCTGGCAGGGTTGGGATAGAGCTGCAGCGATGCCGGGGCGCCTTCGGCCTGCAAGGCCACAACCGGCGGTGCGATGGCATCCCCCTCATCTTCTCCGCATCCTTCGCCTTCATAGATTTTTACATTGCGGAAGTAGGCGTTGCCGTTGTAGGGATAGCTGTCGTGGTCGGCGGTGAAGAACAGGCGGTCGAAACGCCCGGTGTAGTACTCCCCAACCGGAATGACATACCTTTTCCAGACGCCGCCGCCGGGGTAGTTGTCGAATGCGCCGATGCCCCAGTTTTGCGTGCCATAAAGCCGGAAAGTCCGGTTGGCGGAAATGTTGTTGTCGCTGTCAAACCCGATGCCGTGCACATCCCCCTGCCGGTTGGAAGCAAACTCCAGCTCGATCACGGTAAGGGGGGTGACTTCATATTTCAGGGAAACCGCTTTCCAGGCGTTGTACCCCATGCGGATCGCTTCGCCGCCGTTCAGCACCTGGACGTACCCTGCATCCTGAGGGCCGCCGTAGGAAACGAGCTCGAAATCGTTGAAATTGATCTCCAGGCAGGCCGTGCTGTCGGGTTCGAAGGGCAGGCAGAAGCTGGTGGAATCCTTGCTTCCAAAATCGCCGCCGGAAGCGATCACCTGCCCGCTGCTGTCACTCAGGCTGTAATAGCCCTGCCCGAACTGGCAGCAGATGCCGTCGTTATAGGCATCAAATATCTCAAACACATAACACCCTTCCTCCAGGCAAAGCTGCTGCTCCACCACCGAGCCATTGGCGCCGTTGGCGTAAGGCCCGCCGGAATAGAGCACCTGCCCGCTGGTGTCGCGAAGCTCCCAGCTGGTCTCTGCGCCGTACTGGTCGAGGGTAATGGAAAGGGACAGCTCCTGGCCTTCGCAGCCGCCGTTGCCGCCACCGCCGCCGCCACCGCCGCCGGTGTCGCAGGCCTGCAGGCAGGAGGCGTTGGCCACGGCATTGCGGATGAGGTTGCCGGGTTGCGGCCCAAAACCGTTGCTGAAATTGATGCCCACGTTGGTGATGTGGCAGTAGGACATCATGGTGCCTCCGCCGGCAGGGCTGCCGGGCAGGGCGCAGTAGCCTTCCACATAACCCGGGCAACCGTCGATGGCGGTGTTGTTGCCGTTCCAGGCGCAGGCGTGGGTGTGCTTCGACCCGAAAAGGTGGCCCAGCTCGTGGGTGATCACCATGGCCGACCAGGAATAGGCCGGAACGGCGCTGTATGTCGAATGGATGCTCGAAAAGCTGTGTTTGGGCGCGTATGGGTTGCACAGGCCCGCCAGATAGGCAATGCCCCCACTGGCCTGGTAGGACAGCAACTGCCCCAGGTCGCCGTTGAAGCTGGGGCGCTTGTTTACGAACTGCACCAGAAGGTTGTAGCTGCTGGTTCCGTAATAAGTGCTGGGCGTATCCCACAGGTACAATTCCGACAAGGTGACATTGATATCCTCATTGGCGTAAAGGGCCGCCACCTGGTTGAACAGGCCGGTGATGTAATTCGTCGTTCCGCTCACACCACCTTTGCTCTGGAAAATATCGTGGTCCACCTCCAGGTAAATGCGCACACAGTCACCAGGATCGCGATAGTCCAGGGGCGCCTCCAGCTGTTCGGGCCGGTATTCCGGGCCATCATCGGGCGTGGCGCAGTCGAAGCCCAGCTCCGAGAATACCCGGCGGTCGTCGTACAGCACGTACTTCCCCGCTTCGCGGCCCCCTTCCAGGGCGCCCAGCACGAGGTTGCCCAACGCTTTCGAGCTGAGGATGCCCATCACTTCCCCTTCAAAAAAACTGAATGCCACTACGGATGCCTCATCACCGCGTATGATGCCGCGGTAATGGCGGCCGGGCGCCACCCGGGCAGGAAGCCCGGAAGAGGCCAGCACGACGGAAAAACCGGTAGCCAGCGGATCGACAGCCGCCAGCTCCACTTCAAGGGGCGTGCTCCGGCCGGCCATGGGCAACGCAAGGCTCAGCCGCTCGGGTTTCTCGTACCACAATTGGGCAAGCGCTTCTTCATCGAGTTCGAGTACGTCATAGGCGTCCAGATGGCGGGAAAGGCCGTGATCATCTTGTTGGGACAACCTGAACAGGGCGTGTTGTTCAAAGTGAAAGCCTTGAGCTTTGATTGTGTTTACCAGCTCCGAGGGCCTGAGCTGTGCCTGGGCAAAGCTGCAAAAAAAGGCAGCCAGCCCTAAAGCAGTTAGGGTGCATCTCATGATTATAAACGGTTTTTGGTTAAAAATGTGTGAATCTGTCCTTGTTCAATGATGGCACAGGCGATAGAACCCCGCTTCCTGCCGAAGGGGACACAGGTAGGGAAACGCCTTGGCCTTTCAGAAGGCCTGTCTGAATGAGATTATGGATTTGCTGTAATGAAGACTAAAAAAGCGTGTTTTCTCAGTGGCCTGTTTGCCTGGTATGAATCTTACATTTGTGCAGGGGTTGAGACTTGTCACCGGCTGGATGGGGTAGTGCAAAAGTAAGTTTTTCACACATATAAACAAATAAATAAACAGAAAAAATTCCTATATGAAATTTTTTATAATTAATTACCGGAGTAAGCAATTTCTGAAAGGCTGAAATCGTTTTACTGGATTTTTTGTGGAACCATCTCTCGCCGGGGGCTGTTTCGGGAACACATGATTACGAAAAATCGGCCGCGCTTCTGAAACAGGAATACGAACCGAATATGGAACGATACTGGGAAATACTGCGCGCCTTCGATATTCACCGCCCCTGCAGGCTTTGCCTGTACGGGCCGTTCCATGCCGACGAGATCGCCCTGCGGTTTTTGTTGCACAAGCTGGGGTTCCAGCTTGATGTTGACTGCGCCAAAATACCCCCGGAACTGGCTATCCAGGGCGAACGGGCGCAAGGGCGTTCCCCCGATGCGCCGCTCTTCTTCATGGAAAACCAGATCGTCCCGGCCCTGCTCGGCCTGAAGGACTGCCCCTTCCACCTGTGGGAAGAGCATGAGCATGCGGCCCGCCGCAGAAAAAACATTGCCCGCCTCCTGCAGCATCCCGGCCGGTTGGAACTTGCCCTGAGCCTGATCGATGCCGGAGGCATGAGCAAAGCGCTGTTGCAACCCTTTCTGGTAGCATGGAAAAAAGCATGGCAAACGGGAGGCCCCGGCCCTTACTTTTCCGGCTGCGCTGCCCAATGGTTGCCCCCGCCTGTTCTAAAAGCCGCCGATCCATCCAATGGTGATTATCACTTTGGTGAGATCGAAGCGCGCATCCCCGGTTTTTCCGCTTTTGATTTCTGCCGGACCCTGCTGTCAGAAGGGCTGCCCATTTTTGAAAACGCACACTACCATGTGAATTTTTACGCACCGGACGAGGAGCGCCAGGCCAGCGCCTGGCAATACCTGGCCCGCCGCCAGCCGGTTGTGCTCAGGCCGGAGATACTGAAACTGCTGGAGCAGGTTCCGATAAAAGCCAGAAGAGAAAAATTGCAGGGACAACTATGGCTGGTAAATATTAAAAACGCCGGCTTGCTCAGCTCCCTGCTGAACGGGCAGCCGGCGCCCCTGGAAGCCATCAGCGGCCTGAAACTGGACCCCTGGCACAAGGGCGTGCTGCCCGCCCTCGCCCCTTTCCTGCCGCAACTGGAAGGGCTGAGCCTGCATTGCGCCGGTAATTTTCACGCAGAGGACCTCATGAGCTTCCTGAGAAAAACCCGGGTTTATCGCCTCACCATCAAAGCCACAGGCAGCGCCGGAAACGACATACCCCCACTCGGCGCCTGGGCCGGAGAAAACCCCAATATTCCCCTCATCACCTATCTTCATGTCAGCCGCTTCGCCAGCATCAACCTGGACGGCATCGGGCATTTCCAGGGATTGTCCCAATTGCAGCTTCCGCACAACAACCTGAAGCATATCCCGGAAACCCTTGCCTCCCTGCCGCACTTGCAGGAACTGGACCTCTCCGGCAATCCCATCCAAAGCCTGCCGGATGCTTTTTTCCGCCTTCGCCTCCGCAAACTCTGGATGGACCTCGGAAGGCTCTCCGACTATGGGCGCTACAGAGTGGAAACTACTTTTTCCCCGGCCGTGCTGCAGCAGCCGTATTCACTTTAACGGAACAAAATAAAGGGGCTTGCGGGCGCAAACCGTTGACAAACGGCGCCTTTCCCGCCCGCCTGCGAGACAGAGTGAAGGGGAATGTTGGAATAATGGCGTACTGCAAACTGCCGTACTGCCCTGCTGGCGCCTATCCCATCTCCGCCACGACCTCCTGCACCTCCGGGATCATGCGCTTGAGCATGCCCTCGATGCCGGCCTTAAGCGTGACGGTGGAGGAGGGGCAACCGCTGCAGGCGCCCTGCATGGTGAGCACCACAGTACCCTTGTCCCAGAGCTTGAATTCGATATTGCCGCCGTCCATTTCAACAGCCGGTTTGACATAGGTCTCGATCAGGTCTTTGATCTTTTTGACCACTTCCACATCATCGCCGCTGTATTCGTAACCGGCGCCGCGCTCTTCCTCGATTATGGCCATAGCCTCCTCGAAGCCTTCCTTCAGTATCTGGCCGCCATCCTCGACGTATTTTTTGATAAAATCCTTGAGCTTGAGCATGATGTCTGCCCACTCGTAGTTCATCTCCTTGGTGACGGTCACGAAGTTGTTGCAGATGTAAACGCTTTTTACATAAGGCAGCTCAAAAAGGGCCGTCGCCAGCGGCGACCATTCTTCTGCCAGCTCCTGCTCGCGGAAATCTGCCGTGCCGCGATACAACATGCGGTTGGTCACGAACTTGAGCGACTCCGGGTTGGGGGTCTGCTCGGTATAGAGCATCACAGGGCTCTTGGTTACGGGATTGTCCATTACTTTTTTCTTTATTATTCAGTGTCCGGCCTCTTATTTAGACCAAATCTATGAAGGATAACAGATAAAAACAAAGGAGGTTTGCGCTTTTGTGCAGTTCATTTTTTTGGGCGGCTTTTTGCTACCGGAAATCCTTCAGCAACATCTGGCCAGAGGTGGCCTTCCAGATAGGGGCCCATGCCGGGAAAAGGTGAGGGCATAACGTGCTTTTTTTCTAAAAACAGAGGGTTTCTCTTAAGAAAACAAGGAACAATGGAACGGCGGGCCCTTGGCCGCGGCACAGGCAAAGCGCTGGAGATAAAATGGGAGGTTACCGAAAAGCCTCCTCCGGATTCGAGCCGCAATGCACCGATGAGGGAGACTTTTACGTATATTGACCGCCTGGCGAGGCAACCGGCATCCTGCTTTATATTTTTTGTGCGGGAGCGGCTTTCATCTGCCCTGTTTACGCCTGAACAATTTCTCATTTGACCAATACCGGCAGCTTATGTCCAGCCCAGCAAAAACATCGCTCAAAAGATCATTACAACACCTGGCGCTCTTCCTCAGGGACCGCTTCAACCTGGACGATGACAAGGCCAGCGAGCAAGAAACGATCGAAGAGATCAAAAAAGGCGTAGTTTTCCGCGGTACGAACCTGTGGATCCTCATGTTCGCCATCATGGTGGCCTCGGTGGGGCTGAACGTCAACAGCACGGCAGTAGTCATCGGCGCCATGCTGATCTCCCCCCTGATGGGCCCAATCATGGGCGTAGGGCTGGGCGTGGGCATCAACGATTTCGAGCTCATCGTCAAAGCCATGCGCAACCTGGGCATCGCCGTCGGCATCAGCGTGCTCACTTCAGCAGCCTACTTCTGGATTTCGCCCCTGAGCGACGCCCAGTCGGAACTGCTGGCGCGCACCTCTCCTACCCTCTGGGATGTGCTCATCGCGCTGTTTGGCGGGCTGGCGGGCATCGTGGCCGGCAGCCGCAAGGAAAAAAGCAACGCCATCCCCGGCGTAGCCATTGCAACGGCCCTCATGCCCCCTCTCTGTACGGCCGGCTACGGGCTGGCCACAGCGCAGTGGGCCTACTTCTTCGGGGCCTTCTACCTCTTTTTCATCAACAGCGTCTTCATCAGCTTTTCAACCTACCTCATCGTCCGTGTACTGAACTTCAAAACCAAAGAGTTCGTGGACAGCAAGCGGGAGCTGCAGGTGAAACGATACATCGCCATTTTCATCATACTCACGATCATTCCCAGCATTTACACTGCCTATACCGTAGTGGCGGAAAGCTTCTTCCAGCGCAACGCCAAAATGTTTATCCAGAGGGAACTGCAGTTCGAAAACACCCAGATCATCAGCCGGAACCTGGTGTACGACAATAAGGAACCGCGCATCGAAGTGGCGCTCTTCGGCGAGCCGGTCAGCAGGGAACTGATCGAACAGGCCGAAAAAAGCCTGCCGGATTACCACCTGCCCTCCGCCAGGCTGCTCGTCCGCCAGGGCTATAACGGCGATGACTCGCTCAACCTCGCCGCCCTCGAAAAAATAAACCTCCGGATGCGCACCGGAATTATCGAAGAACTGTACAACAAGAACGAGGAAATCCTGCGCAACAAGGACATGCAGATAAACGTGCTGGAAAACGAGATCGTCCGCCTGCGCGCCTGGCAGGCCCCGGTTTCCGATTTCGCACGCGAAGCCAAAGTGATCAATAAAAACCTCACCGCACTGTCCGTATCCCCGGCTATCCTATCCCGCCTGGAAGGGGATAGCCTGAAACTGGATACCCTCCACCTGGCCTATGCCCGCTTTAAATGGAAACCCCGCACCAGCGAAGCCAGGCAACTGGAAGAATGGCTGAAAGTGCGGGTGAAAACGGATAAACTGAAGCTGGTGATCGAATAACATCATCCCACCAGATACTAAGCTTCCGCCGCCTTCTGCTCATCTTGGCTTGCCAAAATCCCTGCCGCCCCCTTAGCTTTGCCGCAAATTTTCACCCGCACCTAAAACCTTACTACCATGAAAGCACCCTCCGATTCCCCCGTGGAAAAGCGCCCGGCTTCGCCTGGCGCTACGCCCGGCATTTACCCTGCACCCAAAGCCGGGCTTTCCCTGCTGCCTGCAGTGATCCACCTGAAGCGGGCGATCAGCCCACTGCCTTTACTGGCTATGCTGATCCTGGCCATCGCCATCATCCTGTACATCTTCCTCGTCAAACCCATCCTGGACATGGACTTCGACATCAGCCCCGCCAACACGGAACTGGCGCAGATTTATGAGGAGCTGTGGGAGTGAGTTACAACGCTATCTCCCCCCACGAAAATACCGTTTCATACCCCCTGGCCCGCAGGTACTGCCGCGTCACCTCGCCGGGCTGGGTGCTGAGGGCCATGGCAAAATCGCCGCCCCAGGCGCCCAGCGACTTGACGGCGCCGGGGAAGTCCGGAAACAGCCTTTCCTTCACCAGGGGCAACTGAAGGGCCTTTGCCACGAGATCTTCGTGTTCCAGAAGGATGCGGATGGCAGCCTCGGCGCTGCCGGCCTGGAGGAAGCGCAGGGTAAGGGCTGAGATGCGCGCCACCAGGGCGGGCGTCTCTTTTACCACCTTGCGGTAGCGGCTTATGCCCTCCCGGCTGTCCTGTTTACGCTTGAGATAAACAAAGCAGATATGGCTGGCGTAAGGAGGCGCAAAGGGGCACTCCACGTAATGGGAGGCGCCGCCGCGGCGCTGGAACAACACGGGCGCGCCGGCCAGCGCACAGGCGACGTCATAGCCGGAGCCGCCAAAGGTGTCGGCCAGCAGCCGGAAAGGATCCACTTTGGCCCACTGGGCCAGCGCGGCGACCAGCGTCGAGCTGCTGCCCAAGCCCCACTCCCGGGGAAAATTCAGGCGGGTTTCGAAACGCAGGGCGCCCTGGCTTTGCCAGAATCCGGGGCTCTGCTTTTCAAGGGCCTGAAACAGGCCCTCCAGCCGCTGGCCTACTTCGGCATCGCTTCCACCCTGATAAGCGCCGGAGGGCGAAAACCGCCCCTCGAACCAGGGCAGCCCGTCGTACCCCAGGCTGGCCCACTGGCGCCCGTTGCCGGCCAATGCAGGGGCAACCTTCAACTGCTGCCCGAACCGCAGCGGAATGCCCAGCGCCAGCGCGCCGTCGAGCACGAAATACTCTGCGGTGAGCAACAGCTTGCCGTGGGTGTGGATCGTCTGTTCGATGGCTGTTATTTTTTTTCGCGAAAGCCCTCGTTTATTTTTTTCCCTCCTCTGTCCTGCTCATAGCCAGGAATTCCCGCACCGCCTTGTACGACACTACCTTGTCCCTGAAATGCTCCACCGCCTCCCGGCACTCCTTTTCGGTAGCCTCCAGGTGGTTGAGGATGTTCATCAGGTGCATCTTCATGTGGCCCTTCTGGATGCCGGTGGTCACCAGCGAGCGCAGCGCGGCAAAGTTTTGCGCCAGGCCCGTGGCGGCAATGATGCCCATCAGCTCCGGAGCACCGGGATTGCCCAGCAGTTCCAGCGAACGGCGGGCAATGGGGTGCAGGCGGGTCAGCCCGCCAACAGTGCCCAGGGCCAGGGGCAGGTCGAGCCAGAAGCGAAAGCGGCCGTCTTCCACGGCGCAGTGGCTCAGGCTGCGGTATTGCCCGTCGCGCGCAGCATAGGCATGCCCGCAGGCCTCCACGGCGCGGAAATCATTGCCGGTGGCCAGCACTACGGCATCCACGCCATTGAAAATGCCCTTGTTGTGCGTGGCGGCCCGGTGCGGGTCGATGTGCGCAATGCGAACGGCTTTGGCAAATTTCCGGACGAACTCCTCCGGCGACATCGGGTCGCCGGGCCCCATCGCCAGGGCTTCAACCGGGCATTCCACCGACGCGCGCACGATGCATTCCGGCGTGTAGTTCGACAGAATGGCCATGATGACCTCCAACTGCTGTTCCGCTCCTTCAAAAGCAGGGTGCTCCTGGACGAAAATCCGCAGGGTGCTGCCGAATTCCTCCAGCACCGAGTTGATGAAATTGGCGCCCATGGAGTCGCAGGTCTCAAAACTTACCTTGAGCTGATAGTAATCGGGCTCCAGATGGCTCATGTCGAGCAGCTCGATGCCGAGCACGCCGCCGCCTCGCTGCTCCATGTTGGCCGTGAGGTGGGCGGCGTCCAGCCTCAGCCGCGCTTCCAGCTCGCCGAAGTGGCGGCGTAATTTCTGCGCCTCGCCCTTCCAGCTGAAATGCACCTGCCCCAGCTTTTTGGTGGATATCACCTCCGCCCTGAAACCACCCCGGCTCAGCCAGTACTTCGCCGCACTCGAGGCTGCAGCCACCACCGAGCTCTCCTCGATGGCCATAGGCACCGCATATATCCTTCCGTTGATCAGGAAATTGGGCGCAACACCGAAAGGAAGATAATAGTTGCTGAGCGTGTTCTCACTGAAACCGTCCAGTATGCGCTGCTGCTCTTCATCCCTGTGCCAGAAACTGATTAGTTCTCCTTCCGCCGACTCCGGGTCCTGGAAAAATTGCTCCACCACCCACCGCACCTTGTCCGGCTTGGAAAGTTTCGAAAAGCCGCTTATGGTTTTTTTCATGGTTGATTCTTGTGTTCCTGCTCTTTGCCTGAAACCTGTAACTTGAAACCTGTAACCTGTACCCCCCTTCAACCCCTCACCCTCAGGAAAGCCGCCGCCAGTTCCAGGCCCTGCACCTGTGCATCTACATAGTTGTACAATTCTTCGTAAGTTCCCCGGGCGTGTTTTAAAAATGCGGAGGCCTGCCCGTAGATGCTGTTGAGGCGCAGGCTGTTGACCAGGTAGTAGCCGTCCAGAAAATTTCTGACGCCGCCCGAAATGATGGCCTGCCGGCACAGGGCGCGCTCGCCCAGTTCTTCTACCAGGGCATTGGTGAGGCGCACCATCTCTTCGGCGCTGTGCCCGACGAAGGCCAGGGGTTCGTAAATGGCGGCTTTGGATTCCTCCCCGCGCAGCATTTCCAGCCGGGCGAAGTTGGTGCCTCCACTGGCGGCAAAATCGATGGCGGCCAGCGGCAGTTGCAGCAGGGCCTTCAGGCTCTCATAGCCCATGCCCTGCCCCACTTCCTTGACGATGACAGGCATGTCCACCTTCTCCAGAAAATCCGTGATTGTATGCAATGGCGGGCGGGTGAAGCGGTCGCCTTCGGGCTGAAGCCACTCCTGCAGGGGGTTTACATGGATGATCAGCCCGTCGGCCTGCAGCTTGTCCACCAGCTCCCGCACTTTCTGAAGCTGGCCATTCCGGATCAGCTCCTCCAGCTGGGCAATGCCCAGGTTGGCGAAAAGAGGAAAAGCGTCGCCGATGAGGTGGCGCACATCAAAATCGGCCAGGCGCTCATCGCTGTAAAGCAGGGGCCGGCAGGAACCCAGGCCCATGCCCATGCCGAAATCCCTGCAGGCACGGGCCAGGTTGTGGTTGATCATCTGCGCCAGCTGCGTCCCTCCGGTCATGCTCGACACCCAGAGGGGCGCGCGCATCGTCTTTCCAAGAAAAAGGAAACGCTTCAGGCTGCCCCGCTCCGGATGTCCCGACATCAGAGGCTCGTAATAAAACCGCTGGTCCAAACCACTTTGCGCCACCTGCGAACGAAAAGCCAGTTCGATATGGTCGCGCTTGCGCGATTCGGCCGTTGGATCTTCTTTTGGTGATAAGGTATCCACACTGCTCGTTTTGCTGATAAAGAAGGCTCTAAATAGCAGCTTTTGCCCGGACAAATGAAGCCCGGCGCCATTTTTTTTCTTTTTTATGGCAACCGCCACTGCCGCCGGTTTCCGGTGAAACAACCCCTGTTGAAAATGGTTCAGCCCGCCACTCCCATAAAAAGAGAAGCCCAGCCTGCCGGGCAGGTTGGGCTTCCGGGGCGCCTTCAGGCAGCAGATATCATCGCAACAGCAATATATCGCCCTTGTACAATTCCGTGACGCCATCTACAAATTCAATCTCTGCCATATAAACGTACACCCCGCCGTTCATCAATTCCCCGCGGTGCGTGCCATCCCAGCCAAAGGCAGGGTTGTTGGGCTCGAAATTGACCAGTTCATACATGGGCTCTCCCCAGCGGTTGAATACGTAGAAGGTCTTTACCCGAACCGCTTCAGGGCCCGTGAATATGGTGAAGACGTCGTTCTGGCCGTCGCCATTGGGTGAAAAGACGTTCGGAATATACACATTCCTGCGCCGGTCAACAAATACCGTGATGCGGTCGGTGGCCGTACAGCCGTTTTCATCCCTCACCCGCACGCCGAACGACATCGACTCGAAAGGCCGTACGTAAGGATCGGGGCAATCGCGGCAGCTCAACTCGATGGGAGAATCCCAGCTGTACATTTCCACCTGATAGGTCGTTTGCGCATACAACTGAACGCTGTCGCCCAGCCTGATATCCTTGTCATCCCCCAGTTCGACGATCAACTGCTCCGGCTGGTAGATCACGGCTTCATCCTCCCAGAGGCAGCCGTTGGCATCCTGCACCTGTATCGCGTGCGCGCCGATGCCGAGCTGGCTGAATTGCGGGGAACTGGCGAAGGCGGAGCCGTCAATACTGTATAAATAAGGCCCTACGCCTCCGTTTACATCATCGACAATGACTATTCCGGCTTCGTCCCCGTAACAGGGCGGGTCGATGGTTTCCAGGGAAACGGACAGCGGCGGCGGCGCATTGAGCAGGGCGCTCGCCGAATCGGGGCAGGCATGCTGGTCGGTCACCGTCAGCGAATAGGCGCCGGCGCTCAGGTTTGAGAGATCCTCCTGCCGGCTGCCGGTATTCCAGGCGAAATTATACGGCGGCGTGCCGCCCGTCACCGTGGCGTCGATCGAGCCGTCGGCTTCTCCATCACAACTGGTGTTGTAATTGCTGTACTGCGACAAGAGGAGTGAAATGTCAACCGGGCTGGGTTGCGTGATCGTAACCGTAAAGCTCGCAGCCACGCTGAATGGCGAACTGTCCACAACACTGACCTGATACTGCCCGGCAGGCAGCCCTTCCAGCAATTGCTCCAGATTGTTGCCTGCCAGCGTACCGGAACCGCCCGGGCCTCCGCCCAGCGCCTGCCAGCTGTACTGATAGGGCGGCGTGCCCACCTCCATCGCGAAGCTAATGCCCCCGTCCGACAGCCCGGCGCAGCTTACATTCTCCTGCCCGGCCCGGTATTCCAGCGTGCAGGGGTAAACGCTCAGGTTTAGCGTCACCACGCTGTCGCAGCCTTCCGCCGAACTGAGCACCTCGGTGTAAGTGCCCGCCTGCGAGAAATTGCTCCCACCCACCGGGAAACTCTCGCCATCGCAAATGTTTTCGTTCAGCACGATATCATAAACCGGATTGACCGTCAGATTCAGGTTGACAACGCTGTCACAACCGGTAAGCACCGACGTCAGCACATCCTGATAAATCCCACTGGCCGCATAGGTAGAGGAGCCAACCGTGTAACTTTCTCCGGAGCATATCTCCTGCACCAGGTTGATTACGGGAATGGGATGCACCGTAAGCGCCAGGTTGACCACACTGTCACAACCCGTAAGGGCCGACGCCAGCACGTCCTGATACTGCCCGGAAGTACTGTATGTGGAATTGCCAACGGTAAAGGTTTCGCCATCACAAATTTCCCGCACCAGGTTGGTTACCGGAATGGGATGCACCGTAAGCGCCAGGTTGACAATGCTGTCGCAACCGGTCACCACCGATGCCAGCACATCCTGATAATTGCCGCTCACCGTGTAAACGGAATTGCCCACCTGGAAGGATTCTCCATCGCATATCTCCCGCACCAGCTCCGTCTCCGGAATGGGATGCACGGTGAGATCCAGCGTCACGATACTGTCGCAGCCCGTCGCCTGCGATACGAGCGTGTCCACAAAAATTCCGCTGCTGGTGTACGAAGAGGAACCCACACTGAAGCTTTCGCCATCGCATATCTCCCGGGTGAGGCCCGTTCGGATCTCGTCCCGAACCGTCAGGTTCAGGCTAACAATGCTGTCGCAACCGGTCGCTAAAGAAACCAGAGTGTCCACATAATTGCCGCTGGCTGAGTATGTTGAAGCGCCCACCGTAAAGTTTTCGCCATAACAAACCACCTGGCTGAGAGCGGTCGTGATCTGCTGGCGCACCGTCAGCGCCAGGTTGACGATGCTGTCGCAGCCGGTGGCGGCAGTGAGCACATCCTGGTACTGCCCGCTGGCCGTGTAGGTGGAAGAACCAACAGCATAACTGTCGCCAAAGCAAACGGTTTCCACCAGGTTCGTCACCGGAATGGGATGCACCGTAAGCGCCAGGTTGACAATGCTGTCGCAACCGGTAACCACCGATGCCAGCACATCCTGATAATTGCCGCTCACCGTGTAAACGGAATTGCCCACCTGGAAAGACTCGCCATCGCAGATTTCTTCTCCCAGTTCCGTCACCGGAATGGGATGTACAGTGAGATCAAGCGTCACGATGCTGTCGCAGCCGGTTACCGAACTAAGGGTATCCACAAACACCCCGCTGCTGGTATAATCCGAAACGCCTACGGTGAAGCTTTCGCCATCACAAATCTCCCGGCTGAGGCTGGTGCGAATTTCATCACGGATCGTCAGGTTCAGGGTGACGATGCTGTCGCAGCCGGTGCTCTGGGAAATGAGGGTGTCCATGTAGATGCCGCTTGCGGCATAGGTTGAAGAACCCACGGTGAAATCCTCTCCGTAACACAACACGCTGGTTAGCGCCGTCGCGATCTGCGGGCGCACTGTCAGCACCAGGTTAACGATGCTGTCGCAGCCGGTAGCGGCTGTAAGCACATCCTGGTACTGGCCGCTGGCCGTGTAGGTGGAAGAACCGACAGCATAACTGTCGCCAAAGCAAACGGTTTCCACCAGATCCGTTACAGGAATGGGATGTACCGTCAGGGCCAGGTTGACCAGGCTGTCGCAGCCGTTGGAAGAGAGAAGCAGGTCCTGGTAGTTGCCGCTTTGAGTATAGACGGAATTGCCAACCTGATAGCTGAAGCCATCGCAGATCTCTTCCGTCAGATCGGTTACGAATACGGGATTGACCAGGAGGTTGAGCGTCACGATGCTGTCGCAACCTGTCTCTACCGATGTCAGCGTATCTACAAAAGTGCCGGTGACGGCGTAATCCATCCCGCCCATGGAGAAGGATTCTCCGTCGCAGATGGTGGCGTCAACGGTTTGATACCGGATGGCGAGAACCGTGAGGGCCAGGTTGACGATGCTGTCGCAGCCGTCGGAAGAGATAAAACTGTCGGAGTAATTCCCGCTTTGGGTGTAGGTGTTGGATCCGACGGTGAAGCTCCCGCCTTCGCAAATGGTTTCCACCAGGTTGATCTCATAAAAATCGGTTACTGTCAGGTCCAGGGTGACGATGCTGTCGCAGCCCGTCACCACCGAGGCCAGGGTGTCCACGTAAACACCCGTCTGGGTGTAAATGGAACTGCCAACCGAATAGGAGGCTCCGTCGCAAATGCTGATCTCCAGGCTCCGGTAACGGATGGGGTGCACCACGAGGTCCAGGTAAACAATGCTGTCGCAACCGTTGGCGGCAAGAAGCGTGTCGGTATAAGTGCCCGAGGCCGAATAAACGGAACCGCCAACCTGATAACTTTCAAATTCGCAGATGGCTTCGTCCAGGTAAGTCTCCGGAACATCCTTTACCAGCAGGTCGAGGGTAACGATACTGTCGCATCCATTCGCCGCCACGAGCGTATCCACATAAATGCCCGTGGCCGAATACACCGAACTGCCGACGCCAAAACTTTCGCCATCGCAAATCTCCTCGGCAAGCTGGGTAGTGGGTACGTCGAGCACTTCCAGTTCCAGGAAAACGATACTGTCGCAACCGTTGGCGGCAACCAGCGTATCGGTATAACTGCCTGAAACGGCATAAGAGGACGCACCCACCGGATAAGTCTCGCCTTCGCAAATCTGCTCGTCCAGATATGTCTCCGGCACATCCAGCACCGTCAGGTTGAGGGTGACGATGCTGTCACAACCGGTCTCAACCGACAACAGCGATTCCTCATAGGTTCCGGTAGCCGTATAGGAGTTGCCCCCTACCAAAACACTTTCACCATCACAGATCACTTCGTCGAGCGTGGTGTAGCGGGTGGGTACGATAGTCAGGTCCAGGTAAAACACGCTGTCGCAACCGTCGGCAGTGACGAAGTCATCGTCATAGAAACCCGTTGTGGAATAGGTGTTGCTGCCCACCGTATAACTCTCGCCTTCACAAAGAGAAAGCACGAGCGTATCCCGGAGCACATCCTGGATGTCCAGCGTGAGGTTGACGATGCTGTCGCAGCCGATATTGTTGGCCAGCGTTACGGAATATGTGCCCGGCTGGTCGAAAGTGGTGCTGCCTACCGTAAAGGTCTGCCCGGTGCATATCTGCCGGTCAATATTATTGATAATGGGGCCCAGCACGTTCAGGTTGAGGGTTATAGTGCTGTCGCAGCCATTGGCAGCCGGCAATACCACGGTGTATGTGCCGGTCTCGTCAAAGGAGGAAGCGCCGACGGTGTAGGCCTGGCCCAGGCAGATAGATGGGTTGAGCACCGTTTCGGGGTTCTCCAGAAGGGTGAGGTTCAGGACTACCGTGCTGTCACAGCCGTCAGCTGCGGGAAGCACTACTTCGTGCTGGCCCGCCGTACTGAAATCTATGCCGCCCACCGGGAAGCTGGAGCCTTCGCAGATGGACTCATTGAGCACGGTCAGGATGGCGTCCTTGACGGTGAGGTTAAGATACACCGTACTGTCGCAGCCCCGCGTGGTCAGCAGATCCACCTGATAGCTGCCGCTCTGGGCGAAGGTAGAACTTCCTACCGTAAAGGATTCTCCAAAGCAGACTTCTTCGTTCAGCGTGGTTTCCACATCGGGATGCACCGTCAGCGTAAGCCGCACAGTGCTGTCGCAGCCGCTGGTTGAGGGGAAAATTTCGGTATAAACACCCGATTGGGTGTAGGAGGAAGTACCAAAAGTGTAGGACTCCCCTTCGCAGATCGACGCCTGAATGTTGGTCAGAATCGGGGCCTGTACAGTGAGGTTGAGATAAACAGTGCTGTCGCACCCCAGCCCCAGATACTGGGCAGGCACAACTTTGGTATAGGAGCCCGTAGTGGAATAGGTGGAATTGCCGACCTGTACGCTCTCGCCGGGGCAGATCACGGTATCGATGTACGTTACAGGGTCATAAACCAGGAGGTTCAGCTGAAAGGTGTTCTCGCAGCCATCCGGATATTCGTAGGAATCCTGGTAGTTGCCGGTTTGGCCGTAGGCGAAATTGCCGAGCTGCACGACCTCCCCTTCGCAAATGACCGTATCGATGAAAACGAACTCGGGGTTGACGATGTTGAGGTAGCCCACCACCGTACTGTCGCAGTTGAATTCATTATCCAGCACGAAGCTGAACTGGCCGGATTGGGTGACCGGGAAATTTCCCACATAATAGGGCCCCAGCAGGGCGCAGTGATCGACATAGCCGAGGTTGTTGAAGTCCGGCGCATGCACCGTGAGGGTGAGGTTGACCACGGAATCGCAGCCATGGAAGGAGTTGAAAGTCCTGGTAAAATAGCCCGTCTGGCCGTATGCCTGCCCCCCGAAGTTATACACCTGGCCCTGGCAGATGTCGGCCGAGATGTCTGTTTCGGGGATGGGCCCGATGACGGTGAGGGTCAGCCGCACGGGCTGTATGCAACCATCGGGCCGAACGTAGTCGAAGTTGTATATGCCGGCAGAGGTGAACACCATGCCCTGATAAATGTAGGGCAGGTCTTCCGCACAGCGGGTGACGTTGTTGACTTCCAGCGGCAGCGGCCCCACCTGAATGGTGCGGCAAACGGGGGGAAGGTCGCCGTAACAGGAGTTGCCCGCCGTAACGCACAGCTGGTAACTGCCGGTAGCGGGAAAGTCCACCTGCACCTGGTTGCTGCCATCGCCGATGGGGTTTCCGTTAAGCGTCCAGTTGTAATAACCGGCGCCGGTGACGCCTGAGGCAATATAGGTACCCAACCCGCCGGTGCATATCGTAGTGGGGCCGTTGATAGAGGGCGTGCCCGTCACCGGCGGCGCAACGGTCGATCCGGAAACCACATCGATCGTGAACTGGCAGACGTCGCCGACGTTGCCGTCGATGACGAAAAAGTAGGTGGCGCCGGGCACCAGGCCGGAGGCGTTCAGGGTGGTCGTCGCATTTTCATTGACTGCCGGGTCGCAATTGGATACGGCAAACCAGGAACTGCAATCCGTACTTCCGTATATCCCTACCTGCAGGCCGTTGCCGGCGGGGCTCTGGCAATCGAAGGGCGTGAAATTGAAGGTGATGCTCGTCGAGCCCGCCACGAAGGCCAGCCATTGCACGCTGTGGAACTGGGGCGCGCAGAAATCAGGCGGCGCCTCCCATTGGGGTGTATTGGCGTTCATGCCAACGTAGCCGTCCAGCCCGTCACCGCAAACCGTGCAGGTCTGGGCGCAAAAGGGCGCTACCGGAGCAGGGGTGTTGGGGGGGCAGGGGCCGGGCAACTGGGCCAGGGCTGCTGAAAGGGCAAAAAACAGAAACAGCAGGGAAAGTAGATTTCTCTTCATCTTGTTGTTATTACACAATCACTAATCAGGGTTACAATCGAGTGTTCGCTCTATGTTTTTTGTTTTGGGGCAAGATGGATTCCCACAGGGGTAAAGCCGCTTTTTTTACGGGAAAAAACGGGAATCGTTTCAAAAACAAGAGGCGTTAATGCAGGTGCTGGAAATAGGTGGGAGAAAAGGCAACCCATTGCTCAACTTTGCTTTGCTTACCCTGGCCTGATCTGCTCCATTAATTTGTTATCCAGTGGCAGCTTTTTGGGGTGTCCCTCATGGAATACCAATAATTGTTGCTTCCTTTCACTCTTCGTCAGGTGGCAAATATACCAATTAGCTCAGGCTATCAAAAATAATTTTTCCGGCGGCCATCCCGCCCGAATATTTGTCCAGGATGTATAAACCACAAAAATACATGAATGATTTAACAATAGATAACTCTTTTGGGGACAAAAGCCAGCGCCTTGCAGGCGAGCGTTAAAAGACTGTTAAACTGCCGCCGGGCGAAGGCTTTAACCCTAACTTTGCGGCATGGCTTTTGAAATTTTCGGCGCCTCCGGGGGTTATAATAAATAGTAAAACAGCTGACAATTTATGAATAAAAAAGCGATCTGGGCGATTATCGGGCTGATGAGCGCAGCGGTCATCGGAGTGGTGGCCCTTCAGATGGGCCTGATCCGGACAGCGGCCAAAGTCAATGAGGAACGCTTCGAAAAGAACGTCTTTGCAGCCCTCAATGCCGTGGTGCGCCGCCTGGAAGCGGAGGAAAACCGGGAGGTCTTCAACCACTCCATCAACGGCTTTATGACGGCCTATTACGAAGAGCACCAGGGCCGAACCGAAGATTCCGCAGCATATACCCTTGACTTCTCCGGCGAGGACGGGCGCCCCGTCCTGGCTCCCAAACTGAGCCACAGTTCCCTGCTGGACGAACTCATGTCCGAATTCGCCAACCCTTGCACCTGCTCCCAGTGCATGGCCCGCAAAGACAATACCTACCGCTCCCTCATGGTCTATTTTCAGCAAAACACCCGGGAGTTCCCTCTCGAACAACGAATCAAGCTGAAGCACATCAGCAGCGCCCTGAAACAGGAACTGGCCAACAGGGGCATCGACACGGATTTCAACTACGGCGTCTTCTCCCGGGAAAAGAAGAGTTTTATCATCGTCGACGGGCACTACGTGGTGGAAGACGCTCAACCTGCAGATATCCTGCCGGGTTACCGCAACATCTATAACTCCCGCTATAAAGTGGACCTCTTTCCCGAAGACATGCCTTCTCCTGGCCTGCTCATGATCCACTTCCCGGCCCGCACGAGCTTCGTCTGGCGATCTCTCTGGCTGAACTTCCTGGGGTCTGTCTTCTTCACGGCCATCATTCTGTTTTCCTTCGCCTACACGATCCACGTGATCTTCAGGCAAAAGAAACTGTCGGAAATGAAGACCGACTTCATCAACAACATGACCCACGAGTTCAAAACCCCGATCGCCACCATCTCACTGGCCGCCGACTCCATCACCAGCCCCATTATTTCAGGCAATGCCGATAAGGTGCAGCGTTTCGCCAACATAATAAAACAGGAAAATAAACGTATGAATAGTCAGGTGGAGAAAGTTTTGCAGATGGCCCTGATTGATAAACGCGAATTTTCACTGAAACTCTCCGAGGTCAACCTGCATGACGTCATAACCGCCGCCCTGGAAAACATAAACCTGCAGGTGGAAAAAAAGGAAGGCACGGCAACGGCCGAGCTGCATGCCGCAAATCCCATAGTAGAAGGCGACGCCACCCATCTTTCTAACGTCATCAACAACTTGCTGGATAACGCCAACAAGTATTCCCCCGGGAAACCAGCCATCACGGTGCACACGCGCAACGTACCCAATGGCGTGGAAGTCACCGTATCCGACCAGGGAATTGGCATGAACAAAGAACAACGCAAACATATCTTCGACAAATTCTACCGCGTGCATACCGGCAACCTGCACGATGTGAAAGGCTTTGGCCTGGGCCTGAGCTATGTCAAGGCCATGATCACCGCCCACAAAGGGCAGATCGACGTTAAAAGCGAATTGGGCAAGGGAAGTAGCTTTATCCTGTTCTTCCCGTTTAAACAATAACTCCGGTAAAAGAAAACAACCAACAGATTATGGCAAATAACAGAATCCTCCTGGTAGAAGATGATCAGAATTTCGGCGACGTCCTGAGGTCCTACCTGGAAATGCATGATTATGATGTCACCCTGGCCACTGACGGCATACAGGGGCTGGAAAGCTATAAAAAAGGAGAATTCGACCTGTGTATTTTCGACGTGATGATGCCCAGAAAAGACGGCTTCACCCTCGCAAAAGAGGTCCGTGAACAGGATCAGTCCATGCCGATCATCTTCCTGACGGCCAAAGCTATGAAGGATGACGTGCTGCAGGGCTTTAAAATCGGCGCCGACGACTACATCACCAAACCCTTCAACTCGGAAGAATTGCTCTACCGCATCCAGGCCATCCTCAAACGGAGCCAGTCCAAAGCCGGCCTCAGGGATGATGTCCGGGAATTCACCATCGGCAAATACCACTTCAACTACCCCCTGCGCATCCTGACTTACGATATCGACGGCCCGGAGGAGGAAAAACACAAACTGTCTCCCAAAGAGGCCCAGCTGCTGCGCATGTTCGCCATACATAAAAACGACATCCTGCCCCGCTCCGAAGCCCTGACCAAGATATGGGGCGAAGACAACTACTTTACCGCCCGTTCCATGGACGTTTTCGTGACCAAACTCCGAAAGTACCTTAAAATGGACGAAAACATCGAAATCGTCAACATCCATGGCAATGGCTTCCAACTGCTGGTCAAAGCCGAGGAAGAAGCCTGAGTTGCCACCCTGTTTGCATTTTTCATTTTTTTAACTATTGAATTAAAAAAATGCTTGGCTATAATTCACACAATATGTATATTTGTCTTTGATTTATGTGTTGACCGTAGCGCCCGTCCAGGGCTTTACATAAAATTAGTTTTTGGGATTATGATTCCGGCTGGGTAGGCATCCACTTACCTGGCCTTTTTTTTTCCCTTTTTTCAACTTACTAACCTACCTTTACCGGCAAAAAACGTGTACAAATACTTGCTCAGGCCGCTGTTCTTTCTACTCTCCCCGGAAAGGGCGCACCACCTCACCCTGCTGCTGCTGAAATCCGTGCTTGCTATTCCGGGCCTGGGTTATTTGTTCCGCTCCTTCTTTCGGGTTCGCCATCCCGCACTGCGCCGCGAACTCTTCGGGCTTCCCTTCGAAAACCCCCTTGGGCTGGCGGCCGGATTCGATAAAGACGGCAGGCATTTCCGCGCAATGGCCGCCCTGGGCTTCGGCTTCGTGGAAATCGGCACCGTGACCCCGAAGAGCCAGCCCGGCAACCCTTTGCCGCGCCTGTTCCGCCTGCCTGCCGACGAAGCCCTCATCAACCGGATGGGCTTCAACAACGAGGGCGTCGAAACGCTCGCCCGCCGCCTGCGGCGCGGCAAACCTCAGGGGCTGGTCATCGGCGGCAACATCGGAAAGAATAAGGACACACCCAACGATGAAGCGGCGGCCGACTATATCTCCTGCTTCGAGGCCCTGTACCCCTTCGTCGATTACTTCGTCGTCAACGTCAGCTCGCCGAATACGCCAAACCTGCGGGAACTGCAGGAAAAAGAACCCCTTTCCCGCCTGCTTTCCGAACTGCAGGCCCGCAACCGGCAAAAAAAACCTCCAAAACCCTTACTGCTGAAGATTGCCCCCGACCTGTCCGACAACCAGCTGGATGACATCCTCGAGATCACAGCCCAAACCGGAATCGATGGGCTCATCGCCACGAATACCACCGTCAGCCGCGAAGGGCTCGGGGAAAACCCTCAGCGAATCGTGGAAATCGGCCCCGGAGGCCTGAGCGGCCGTCCGCTGAAACAGCGCTCGCTCGAAGTCATCCGCTATCTGCACGAAAAATCGGGCGGGAAAATACCCATCATCGGGGTAGGCGGGGTTGCCAACCCCCAGGACGCCATCGAAATGCTAAGGGCCGGAGCCTGCCTCCTCCAATTGTATACCGGGCTGGTCTTCGAAGGCCCCGGGCTGGTAAAACGCATCAATAAGGCGCTCATCCGGCAAGCCGGGGCAGGGGGCAGGGAATAAAAAAACACCGACAATAAGTGGCTTTACCTCTCAGGCGACAGATTGGATATGCCTTCGGCATGTTGGGCTGGTCGGTCATGATCAACATCATCGCGGTCATGCTGATCTATTTTTACGTGCCGCCTTCCAATTCGGACATGGGGCAACTGATCCCCCAGGCCACGGTGCTGGGGATTTTCACGCTCCTGTCCCTCATTGCGGCCAGCGGGCGCCTGGTGGATGCCGTTTCCGACCCCTTGCTTGCCTGGTTCAGCGACCGCTCGCGCAACCCCAAAGGCCGGAGAATTCCCTTTATGCAGGTAGCGATCCTGCCCTCCGTCCTTTTCGGCATGCTGATATTCGTCCCCCTGGATTACGTGGAAAGCTACCGCAACGTCTGGTGGTTGACGGGCATACAAAGCGCTTTTTATCTTTCCCTCACCGTGTACATCATCCCTTACAACGCCCTGCTTCCCGAACTTGCCGAAAGCCCCGAGGCCAAGGTCAGGCTGTCGGCCTGGCTGTCGCTGGCCTTCGTCCTGGGCATCATCATCTCCTCCCAGACGCCGCTTCTGGCCGATGTGATGCAGGCCAGCTTCGAACTGCCCAACCGCCATACGGCCTTCCAACTGGCCATTGGCGGCCTGTACGTCCTCGGAGGCCTGTTCATGCTGATCCCCGTTTTTTCGATCGATGAATCGCGCGACTGTTCCAGCCAGCCGGCCTCGGCCATGCTGGGCGTGGCCCTGAAACAGATACTGAGGAACCGGAATTTTCTCATCTTCATCGCAGCCGATTTTTCGTATTTCGTGGCCCTCACCATCATCAGCGGCAGCATGCTGTACTTCGTCAAAGTCCTGCTATTGCTGGAGGAATCGGTAGGCGGGCAGGTGATGGGCGTGATGGTGATTTCTTCCCTGCTGTTCTATCCCCCTGTTATCCGGATGGCAGATAAGATGGGAAAGCGGCGGCTGGTGATCTGGTCGCTGCTGGCGCTGGGCTTGCTTATGCTGGGCCTGAGCTTCCTGGGTAAAATGCCTCTGGGCCCGAAGGTGCAGATATTCAGCTTCGCCCTGCTCGCCGCAGTGCCCACAGCCTTTCTGGGCATCCTGCCTTACGCCATCATCGCCGATATCTCCGAACGGGACGGCAGGGAAAGCGGAGAGCAGAAAGAGGCCATGTTCTTCGCCGTGCGCAATTTCTCCACCAAACTCGGCCAAACCATAGGCGTCATGGCCTTCGCTATCCTCACGCTCTGGGGCAAAGACCCTTACCACGACCTCGGCATCCGCCTGGCCGCCCTGTTCGGCGGCATGCTCTGCATACTGGCAGGGCTTGTTTTTACTCGCTTCAGGGAGCAGTAATCCCCTTCTTACGTCTTCCGCTTCTTTTTCTTCGCTGCCGGAAAGAGAATATTGTTCAGGATCAGGCGGTAACCCGGAGAATTGGGGTGCAGGCTGAGGTCGGTTTCAGGGTCGTGCACGTAGTGGCGGTAATCTTCCGGGTCGTGCCCGCCGTAGAAGGTCCAGAAGCCCTGCCCGTAATTGCCGTGGATGTAGCGAGCCTCTCTGGCCGGTTTGTTTTCCCCCAGGATCAGCACATTCGACTTAATGCATTCCTTGGTGAAGGCCGTTGTCTGCCCCATAAAACCTTTCACCGTACGGGTGTGGTTCTGCGTCAGCATGGTGGGCACAGGATCCCATTTGGCGGAGAAGTCGAACAGGGTGAAATAGTCCTGCTCAGGATTAATATTCCGGCCGCGGCTGTGGTCGATGGTGGAGTATTCATATTCCAGCGGGTTGCGCGAGAGCTGGAAATTCTCAAAGGCAAAGGTCCTGCTGAAATCCAGCTTGCTCTGGGCATTGGGGTCCATGGGGTCGCCGTCGTACATCTCGGCGCAGATGTCGGCGCCCTCGGCGGCCAGAGCAATGTCGTAGGTATCGGTAGCCGAACACATGGCAAACATAAAGCCGCCGCCCACAACGTATTCCTTGATCTTCTTCACCACGGCCAGCTTGAGCATGGAAACCTTGTCAAAACCCAGTTCATGCGCCAGTTCTTCCATGCGGCGCTGGTTTTCCCTGTACCAGGGCTGGTTGCTGAACGAACGGTAAAAACGCCCGTACTGCCCCGTGAAGTCTTCATGGTGCAGGTGCAGCCAGTCGTACTGCGCCAGTTCGTCATGTATCACCTCAGTATCGTATATGGTGGTGTAGGGAATCTCCGCGTAGGTGAGCACCAGGGTCACGGCGTCATCCCAGGGCTGCACCTTTTCCCCCTTGGCGTTTACTTCCGGGGTATAAACCGCGATCCTGGGCGGCTTTTCCAGCTTCATGGCATCCATGTTGACCTCGGGGTTGGATATGTCGTTGATGATCTTATTGAACTGGGCATCGGGGAGGATCTCATAACTCACCCCGCGCGTCAGGCACTCCCGCTCAAAATCCCGGCTGTGGGGAAAAGCAAAACTCCCGCCCCGGTAGTTTAAAAGCCACCAGGCTTCCGAACCTTTCTCCAGCACCCAGTAGGTGATGCCGTATGCCTTGAGGTGGTCCTTCTGCGATTCCGGGTCCATCGGAAGCAGAATATATGCTGCCTGCAGCTTCAGGGCCAGCACGATCAGTACAAGCACAGTTCCTATCTTCTTCATCAGGCTTTATCTGTTTTTTGTATCCTTTGTAACAAGCAATAGCGGGAAAAAGTGTGTTAAAGCGCGTAAAATTAATGATTTTTCGCAGCAGCGGCCGGCTGGCAAACCCGAAAAACCAGGAACCCACCGGGTCAATCGGGTTTATCGGGGTGGTCGGGTCAATCGGGTCAATCGGGTCTGTCGGGTCTGTCGGGTTTATCGGGTCAATCGGGTCAATCGGGTTTATCGGGTCAATCGGGGTGGTCGGGTTTATCGGGTTTGTCGGGTCAATCGGGGTGGTCGGGTTTATCGGGTTGGTCGGGTTGGTCGGGTTGGTCGGGGTGAGGGCAAGTCACGGGGTGGCTTGCCTTGATTCTGCTGAAGTTCAGCCACCCTGTGGCTAACCTGTAACCTGTAACGCTGTAACCTTTGGAAGAAACCTGCCCCCCGGGGAAATACAACACCCATAATATTCCCGTTCCGGCCAGCGTTCATGCAGCAGTTTTCATTATGAAGAAAATTCCCCTGCCGGCGTGGAAGTTTGCTGGGGCGATAATGAAACCACCCCGCTTGATGTCATTTAACAGAAATTTTTCGCCAACTTTACGGAACATTCTTTATTATTGTGGTCTGTTTGATGCGGTGTGTTTGGAGGAAGGGGAAGCAGGCGTTCTTTCATTTGCCCTTGGCGCTGCAGCTTCCCGTAAAAATTCGGCGCTATCCCATCTCCCGCGGTTTTGCCCTTTATACCAAGGCGACGGCCAACTAAAGCATCCATAACCATAAACTGATTTGGAAGTAGCTATACAAATACCCACTTGCATGAAAAATCTGAAGCCGATAATTGTTAGCTGCCTGATGGCAATTGGCGTTTTCTCTTTGAACGCCCAGGACATTCACTTTTCTCAGTTTTACCTCTCCCCCCTCAACCTTAACCCGGCCATGACGGGGGTGATGAACTGCAACATCCGCCTGGTGGCCAACTACCGCAATCAGTGGGCCAGCGTTCTCCGCTCGAACGCCTATAATACTTATTCTGTCTCTTACGACCAGCGCATCCCCGTTGGCCGTTATGACTATTTTGGGGTGGGCGGCACCTTCTGGGGCGACCGCGCCGGCGAAGCCAACTTCTCGACCCTGACCGGCAAATTGTCGGCTTCCTACAGCAAGCGCATGGGCGGCTACCGCGACCAGGCCAACTATCTGGTGGTCGGAGCCGAAGCCGGCGTTGCCCAGCGCAGCATCGACTTCCTGAAACTGCGGTGGGGCCTGCAGCACGACGGGGAAGGCGGTTACAACCCCGACCTGCCCACGGGCGAGGAAGGCGTATTCGACCGCGACAACTTCATCTTCGCCGACCTGGCCGCCGGCCTGCTCTGGTTCATGGTTTTCGACGAGAACAACAGCCTCTACCTCGGCGGTTCGTTCCACCACCTCAACCGCTCCAACCAGTCGTTCAACAGCAATGATGAAGACCTGCTCTACAGCCGCTTCACCTTCCACGGCGGCGGCGAATTCATGATGGGCGACCGCTTCGGCATCGTGCCGGGGGTCATCGTGATGAGCCAGGGGCCCTCCTTCCAGGTCAATGCCGGCACCAGCTTCAAGTTCCTGCTGGGCAGCCGCCAGTCCTACCAGGCTTTCCAGTTCGGCCTGTGGACGCGCATCTCCAACAAGATCGAAAGCGGCGTGCTCAACGACGCGGCGATCCTGTCCACCCGCTTCGACTACGAAAATTTCAGCCTCGGCTTCAGCTACGACATCAACGTTTCGCCCCTGCGCACTGCCAGCAACTCCAACGGCGGCTTCGAATTCGCCCTGGCATACAAAATATGCGGCCTGGAGCGCCGCGGGGTCTATTGCCCCAACTTCTGATGCCAGCACACTGCTGAGAACTACCGGCCCTGCGGGATCACTTCCCGCAGGGCCGGCGGTTTCCTGCCGTGTGGAAAACTACCCGGCGCTTTTTTCCGCCAACTTCTTTCAGGAAGTATTTAAAAGCTCTATATTCGTTTTGCTGAACCCCTCAGTTGAAAACTACCGAACAGGCCTTCACTTCCAAACAGACAGCGTACAACTGATGGCAAGTGCAGGCAATTCCCTGATCCGACATTCCAATTCACCAATTAAAAAACAGAACTATGTTTGGAGGTAACAACAAGAAGGAAACGAGCAAGGGGAAACCCAGCGGGGCAGTAGCTACTTCCTCCCATTCCCTGAACAGCCTCGTTCAGGGCACCATGGTTGAAGGCACCGTAAAATCGGAAAGCGATATCCGGATAGATGGCGCCATTAAGGGTAAACTCTTCTGCGACGCCAAAGTGATCATCGGCCCAACCGGGGTTGTGGAAGGTCAGATCCGCTGCCAGAACGCCGTCATCGAGGGCAAATTCGAAGGCACGCTGGAAGTGACGGAACTCCTGAACATTCGCGAAACGGCCAAAATCAGCGGCGAGGTGACAACCGATAAGCTGATCGTACAGTCTGGCGCCGTTTTCAACGTAACCTGCTCCATGGGCGGCGCCCAGCAGCGCAGGCCGGCCGCAGGCCCGAACGCAGGCATGAATCCGCTTAAGAAAGAAGAAAAAGAAGACTCCAAAGTTGCCGCAGCAGGAAAAGCCGCCGACGCCTGAGGAAGGGCGGGAAACGCCGGGAAAATCCCGCTCCCGCATGGATGCCTACCTCAAATACTCCGGGATGGCCTTCCAGATGGGGATCATCATCCTGATAGGGGCGCTCGTGGGGAAAAAGCTGGATGCCTATTTCCAGACGGAGCGCCCCTATCTCACCGCCCTCATGGCGCTCTTATCCATCCTCGCGGCGCTTTATGTCACCCTGAAGGACCTGTTCACCGGCAATAACAGACCATGAGCCAACGATCGTTTTTCATGCAGCTCGGGCTGCTTTCACTCGCCGCAGTTCTGCTCGTGTTTTTCCTCAACCGCCTGCCCCGGCTACAGCCCTACAGCCTGTTGTCGTGGGCCAGCCTGGGGGCCTTCATCGCCCTGAGCGCAGCTATGTTTTTCGCCGGGCGCCGCGCCGCCCGCAGCGATAACAAGAACGATTTTACAAACGCCGTCCTGGGCTTTACGATGGGCAAAATGTTCCTCGCTATCCTGCTGCTCTTCGGCTACAGCCGGCTGGCGCAGCCGCCCGATAAGCTCTTCATCATTCCCTTCTTCAGCGTTTACCTGATTTATACTATCTTCGAAACCTATTTCATGATGAAACTCGGGCGAATGAAATCCTGAATCCTATGGCGATTAAACAATCCTTCAAAGCTACCGTCAATTCGGAGTACGTCTTCGAAGATGTCCGGCCCGCGCTCGACATGATCCCCCTCGGCGACGGGCACTACCACATCATCAAAGGGCATCAGTCCTATCGCGTGGAAGTTATCGGATACAAGCTCGACGCCAAATCTTTTTCAATCAGGGTCAATGGCGGCCTGTATCAGGTGCAGCTTGAAGACGAATACGACCAGTTGGTCCAGCGCCTGGGCCTCGCCGCCGTTTCAAAGGAGAAGGTCAGGGAAATACGCGCCCCCATGCCCGGCCTGGTGCTCAGCCTCGCCGTGGAGGAAGGGCAGGAGGTGAAAAAAGGCGACTCCCTGCTCATCCTGGAAGCAATGAAAATGGAAAATATACTCAAAAGCCCCGGCGACGGCGCCATCAAACGCATCAATGTCAGGCAGGGCGAAGCAGTGGAAAAAAATCACCTGCTTATAGAAATGGATTGAGCCCGATCAGTTTTTGAACCGCTAAGGCGCAAAGATGCAGAAGCATACACAGTACTTATCCCTCTCGGAAGGCCGTTGAGCAGAGCCGAAACGGCCGATATCGAAACCGCAAAACATGGTGCGCTCTCAGCGTCCCTGCATTTTTTTTGCAAATATTTGAAACGCCAGAGCAGGGCGCAGGGATGGCCGGGCAGGCTATCTTATGACGTGCGATGTGCTGAAGTACGGCCTCCTACATGCACCCCTGCGGTTATCTCTCACTCATTCGACCCCAGTTGCCCCGTTTGGGATTCACCCTCCGCTTCCGTCAGCTGCCGGTAGGTTTCCAGGCCGCAATCGAGGAAGTCGGCGTAATCGCTCGCGCTCTCCTTGAAACCGCGCGGGGCCGCCAGCACGCGCTCATCCGGCGACATCAGGACGTACAGCGGCTGGGAGTTTTGCTCGAAGTTGACGATCTGGAAGTCCGCCCATTTATTGCCCACATTGCGCAGCTTTTCCTGCCGCGGCGCCGATAGCAGCACCTCATCCAGCGGCTTGCGGTCGTCCACGTAAAGGGAGACCAGCACATAGTCTTCGGATATCTTGTTCCAGACTTTATCTACGGTCCAGATGTGTTCCTCGGTTTTGCGGCAGTTCACGCAGCCGTAACCCGTGAAGTCGAGCAGCACCGGCTTTTTGGCCTCCCTGGCATAGGCCATGCCCTCCTGGTAATCCTTGAAGCAGTCCAGGTTGTTGGCGCATTTGGTGAAAGAGGGATACCTGGATTTGATGTCCGGGTCGACATCCGGCTCCGGCAGCAACAGGTTGTAGTGCGCCGGCGGCGCCAGCCCGCTCATCAGTTTGAGGGAGTTGTAGGTTTGGGTGCGCTCATTGTACCGGAAGCCCGTAACCAGATAAATGGCCAGCCCCAGTGACAGGAGGGCGAAAGCCAGGCGGGCCTTCGGCAGCTTTTTGGCCGGCCCGTCGTGCGGGAACCGGATGAAGCCGAAGAGGTAAGCCGCCATCGCCCCGAAGATAATCACCCAGGCGCCCATGAAGACTTCGTAGGGCAGGATGTTCCAGTGCATGGTCATATCGGCCACGGACAGGAACTTCAGGGCAAGGGCCAGTTCGAGAAAGCCGAGCACGACCTTCACCGAATTCATCCAGCCGCCCGATTTGGGCAGGGAGTTGAGCCAGCCCGGGAAGGCGGCAAACAGGGCGAAGGGCAGCGCCAGCGCCGAAGAGAAGCCCAGCATGACGATGAAGGGGCCCATCTTGTCTGTCGCGCTTTGGACCAGCGCCGAACCGATGATCGGGCCGGTGCAGGAGAAGGATACCAGCGCCAGCGTAAAGGCCATGAAGAAAATGCCCAGCAAACCGCCCTTGTCTGCCATGGCGTCACTCTTGTTTGCCCAGGAACTGGGCAGCGTGATCTCGTAATAGCCGAAAAAGGAGAAGGCGAAAAAGAGGAAAATAACAAAGAACAGGGTATTGGCTATCCAGTTTGTCGACAGCTGGTTGAGGGCCGTAGCGCCGAACACCCCGGTGATCAGCAGCCCGATAGACACGTAGATGACGATGATGGACAGCCCGTAGAGCAAGGCGTTGCGCAGGCCCGTTTTCCGGTCTTTGCTGCTCTTGGTAAAGAAGCTCACCGTCAGCGGGATCATGGGGAATACGCAGGGCGTCAGCAGGGCCAGCAAACCGCCGGCGAAGCCGAGAATGAAGGTCCACAGCAGGCCGGATTCGCGCACAACGTCTTCCGTGCCGCAATCGCCCAGGGGCTCCACATAGGTGGATTTGAGGCTTGCAATGGACTGGTCGATGAGGGGCAGCCCGCTGCCGGGGTCAACGGCGGCCAGTCCGGCCGTCCCGCTCGCCAGGTTGAATTCGAACTCGACATCTGTCGGCGGCAGGCATTCCGAGTCGTCACAGGCCATATAGGTGATGTAGCCCCTGACGGGCTGCGTGGGGTCGCTGACTTTTACTTTCTGGATAAAGGTGATGGGCCCTTTCAGGAACTTGACGACGATAGCGCCCCCGAAGAGGGGGTCGGGGCCGGTTTTTTTCTCCCCTTCCTCCACCGGCTTGCCCTCGGCCGTGAAGTGGCTGCCCGCTTCGAAGACGAATTCCGTCGGAATGGGGCCGTCATTGGGGTCGGTGTGCTGGGAGTAAATCGTCCAGCCTTCGTCGAGCCGGACGGTGAAGCGCAATTCGTATGTTTCTTCTCCGGTCTTTTTGCTTTCAAAAGCCCAATGGGCCGGCTCTGCCATCTTGTTGCCGGGAAGCAGCCCGACGGTTTCCAGTTTATCGATGACGACCACGTCCGTTACATCCTGAGCCGGCTTTTCGATGTTTTCCTGCACCGCTTTTGAAATCCGGGAATCCTCAGCGGGCGCGGTTTTGGCGCCGGCGGCTTTTGAGGCCGGCGACAGCTGGAAACTGAAATCCACATTGGCCGGCGGCAGGCACTTTTCTTCGTCACAGGCCATATACTCCAGGTAGCCGGTGATGGGCTTGCCGGCATCCGTCACTTTTACGCGCTGGGTGAAGGTGGCGTTTTTCCTGAAGTAGGCCACCACAATATTGTCGAACAGCGGTTCTCTGGCTTCCTGGCGGTTGCCCGACTCGATGGCTTTGCCTTTCAGCTCAAAATGGGCGCCCTCGTCGAAGTAAAAGCCCGTAGGCGTGGGGCCGATCACGTCGTCGCCGTATTTCTGGAAGGCCGAATAGGTTTTCCAGCCCTCGTCGATCGAGGCTTTGAATACGAGGTCGAATTCTGTTTCGCTCACCTGCCTGGAGGAAAAGCTCCAGTGCACAGGGCTGGCCATTTGCCCGGACATGCCGAAGGCCGGCAGGAAAAAAACGAGGAACAGGCTGTATCTCATAAGCATTCTGCTTTGCTGTTTTACAATTAACGGTGCAAAGGACGCGGGGTTTCAAAAATTATTCTGTAACGGCGGTCACAGGGAAGCGGGAAACCGCCCTCTTTACCGCAGCTCAATGGCAAACTCATCTCGCCGGGGCGGCAGGCACTTTTCTTCATCACAGGACATGTATTCGATGTAACCGCTGATGGCCTTCGCGCCGGCGGCTATGCCAGCCCGCTGCCTGAATACGGCCTGATCCCTGAATTTGGTGATGTGTATGCCAAAGAGCTTGTCCATGCCTTCAACCTTTTCGCCCTGTTCACTGGTTTCTCCGCGCGGCGTAAAACCGTCCGCCTCATAGAAAACGATGCTTGTCGGAACGGGCCCCTCGTCGCCGATGAACTGAGAATAAAGATACCAACCCGGTTCAATCGTGGCCGTAAATACCAGTTCGACTTCCCCCTCGCCGGTTTTTTCGGCAGAATAAGCCCAATGCACGGGGTTTTCCATGGGCTGCGCCGCCGCCATCAGGGGCCCAAGGCTGATGAGCCATAACAGGAAGAGCATTTTTTTCATCGGTATTCTGATTTAAACGCCCCAAAAATAAGGCATAAGGGCTGTTCCCTTCAGCCGGCGCACGGACAATAATAAAAGATTAACATTCTTTCTCAGTAGAGCCACCCACTGAACTGCAGGGCGAGGATGCCGGCCAGGATCAGCAGGTGAATGACCTCCGCCATCCGGGGCGGCATATTTATGAAGTTGAAGGACAACATGATGCCGATGGGGACAGCGGTGATGAGCAGCAGGTCTAATTGGATATCGGCCTGAATAAGCAGGGAAAAGGCCGAGGCAAACAGCGCCCAGTAGAGGATATTTATCTTCCGCTGTACCTGTATCACCTGCTTGAACTGGTAGGCGCGATAGCTGAACAATACGATAAGGATCAGGATGGCGAAAATGGCCAGGCTCCGGTAAGCGGCCCAGGCCTGGGCAGGCGCGAAATCGAGGAAGCCAAACCCCTCCCACAGGCTCTGCAGGTAATCCGGCAGCCGCCGCTGCCAGAAAGCGTAAGCCGTCAGCAGGATGTAGGGCGTCAGCAGGCCCGCGAGCACCATCAGCCGCTCTTTGAATTTGAATGCCCTGAGGATATTCAGGCCTGCAATGCCGAGGATCAGGAATACCAGATAGGCCGGGTAAAACAAAGCCGCAAGGCCGGCCCAGAATCCGATGTTGTAAATCCGGTCGGCGCAGTCGATTTTTTTTGAGGACGCAAAAATCTCGTTGAGGGCAACGATCAGGAAAGTATTGGCCATCAGAACGGGCGAGAGGTGCAGGAATTCAGGAAGAGCGCTACAGGCCAGCACGTAAAAGAGGCCGGGAAAGAGGCTGACGCTGCTCGCCAGGCGGTGTTCGCTGACGATGTAGTTGAGAAAAGAGGCCTGCAGGAGCAGCAAACCGATGGCTGCCAGGCGGGGCGTCTGCCCGCTGCTCCCGATCCAGTTGTAAACCCAGGCGGCAATAGGCCCGAAGCCCGAGGGCTCCCAGCTCTCCGGAATAAACCAAACCGAGATCCGTACCAGTACTATGTAGAAGGTAAGCAGTATGCTCGCAAACAGTTGGTTGGTTCGGAATATCGCTAACACCTGAACTTTGGGCTTTTTTCGGTTTGTGGAATAGCAGCCGCCTCTGCCCCGCCCGGTTGGAGGGGCGCTTTAACAGGTTCTGCGTTCCGGCCAAAAATACCAAAAAATCCGAGGGCTTTTTTCATCGGGCCTGCGAATTCTTTCCTCTGGGGTTTCGCTACGCATTGAGCTCCATGTTGCCAGGGGACAGCCAACCCATGGCTTTTTCCTGACAGGTGCATTCCTGACACAAGATATTGCTGACATCAGGACAACAGGTGTATGTAGCTGGACACATTTATTGCAACTCATTCTGCTTCGGAAATACGGCGTCAATAGCATTGTTCCTGGGGGTGCTTCTTCGCCGGCCGCTGGCTTCGCTTCCGCTCAGCCAGCGGAAAAGCAAAAGGCATGTTTTCAACCGCCAGCACTCGCCGTTTTGCAATAGATTGATTATCAAATAGAAAAGGGTTGATTCGAAAAAAATACGAAAAAAAATGGAAATATTTTATGGAATCTCCCCCTCTTCCGGCTCATTAATGCAGAACCCCAATTAGCCGAATGAAAAACGAAAAACCCCAAAGCCGGATTTCGCCTTAGGCCATAATCCCAAACCCTGCATAACCCCGAATGCCGCTTCAGCCCCCTGTGGGCAACACTTAAACCCGTATATTATCCCGTACCCCAAAACAACCATTTTCCACTGATTCGTTCTCCTGGGGCTACGGCCCGCCCGATCCGCTCCAAGAGCGATGGCATCGGGCTTTTTTATTTCCCTTTCAAAAAGGAGATCGTCACCTCCGCCAGTTCCAGGCTGTGTGGCGGAAGGCTGCCGGAGAGGAAGGGGTGGCTGCCGCCGAAGACGTGGCCGGCGCCATCGATGAGGTGGAGTATTGAATTTTTATTCCAGCCGTGCAGTTCCCGTGCGGCATCGGGCGGAACGCCTGTATCGGCGGATCCGTGCACGATGAGCATGGGCTTTTCGAGGTGCTCCGCTGCGGCCTGAACATCAAAGCTTTGTTCGTTGGCTTTAAAGTCCTCGTATAGCTGAAAATACAGCGGCATTTGCTGTCCGGTGCGCGCGTTGAGCACGTAGTACACGCCTTTTTCTTCCCACTCTTTCAGGAAGCCCGGCCCGTTCCAGGCGTAATCCAGGCGGCTGACGGACGCCCATGTGGCCAGCATTTGTATCCGCTTGTCCTGTGCTGCTTTAATGAGGCAGATGGCCCCGCCGCGGCTGTGCCCGATGAGGGATATCCGGGAGAGGGCAGCTTCTGCGGTTGGGAATGCCCCGCCGCCCCCATGCATCCAGGCGAGCAGGGCGTCGAGGTCGGCCAATTCCTTGCTGTAGTTGTTATGGCCGAAGGCCTCCAGGTCAGAAAAATCGGTTGGGGAAAGCGGAGATGTGCCGTTATGGGAAAAGTTGAACTTCACAAAAAAGAAGCCCGATTCGGCAAAAGCACGGGCCAGCAGATGCCAGTGGCCCCAGTCCTTAAAGCCTTTGAAGCCATGGCAGAACACCACCACCGGCTTGGCTTTCCCATCCGGAAGGAAATACAGGTCGAGGAGGAAAGGGCGCCCGGCGGCGCCCCTGAGTTGGATGTCCTTTCGTACTTCCATCAGTTCAGGGAAAAGGAATTGGGGAATTCGCCGGAATTGAAGGAAGCCAGCAGGCATATTTCCACTTCCATGAAACGCGTGAGGGGAAAATCCAGCAGCATGTCCATTACTTCCATTTCCGTTCGGGCGTTAAAAACGGCCCAAATCCGCGCTGCCTCGACGGAAAGCGCGTAGTTGACCAGCTTCCCTTCGCTGAAGTACCGGTTGGCCACCGCCCGCTGATAGGGGATCAGATCCATGAATTCTTCGGAAAGCTCTCCGGGAAAAGTAAATCCTACCATGAACTGGCTGTTGGGCATGCTCATACTGTTTCTCTTTTTCCTACGCAAATAGCATAAATTTTGTCCGCTATTCCTAAAGATACCGCCCAAAATCGGAAAAATGTCGGACAGTGGCGAAGGCCCTGGGAAGGGTATGGCCCTGAGCTGCATGGCCTCAGCACCCCGCTGGCATACTAAAATCATCCCACTGCTTTAAGCCTTCTCGCCGCCCATACGGCCACCAGGCTCATTGCGATGGCGATGTAGCCTACATACTGGTAATTGCCCAGCGTGCCGTCCCCCTGTTCTGTGACGATCAGGCCCGCGATCAGGGACGAAACGGCCAGCCCCATTTCGTTGACCGAAGCGCGCACGCTCATGAAGCTGCCGCGGGCTTCGGGGCGCACCACTGAGGTTACCATCGCCGTTGCCGGCACGTTCCGGCCGCTGGCCACCACAAAAAAGCTGGAAGTGGCGAACAGAGCCATGGCAATGGGCACTGCAGGAAGGTTGGTGATGGCGAAAATGGGGCCCAGGGCGAAAAGGCTGGCCACTGTAAAAACCCGGGCATGCCCGTGGCGGTCGGCCAGCCTCCCGAAATAGGGCAGGAGAAAAACCGTGAGGGCGCCGCCGATGAGGTAAATATAGGTGAGTTGAAAATCGCTGAAGCCGACGTTCCGCTGCATATAGGGCGCAATGAAGGGGATAATGGTGAAATGCCCCAGCATGAGGATGATGGTGAACAGCAGCGCCAGCCGCTGGTTGGGGTCCTGGAAAATATTGCCCATTACCCGAAGCGGATTGCGCTGCACCTGCCCGCTGTCGAGGTGCCGGCGCACCGAAGGCATATAGAAATGGATCAGAAAGAGCAAGGCGAAGGCGATGCCGCCCACGGCGAGGAAGGGCGCCCGCCACGAAAATGTGGCTGCCAGGAAGATGCCGGCCGGCACGCCCAGGACGGAAGCCACCGAAAAGGCCGTCATCACGATACCCATAGCCCGGGCGCGGCGCTTCAGCGGCACCGTGTCGCCCACGATGGCAAGTATCAGCGCCCCCAGCATGCCCCCGAAGGCGCCGGTGAGGCTGCGCGCGGCAAGGAAAAAGTAGTACCCCTCCGACATGGCGCAGGCCAGGGTGCCGGCTGTAAAGCCCACATAACTTACCATCAAAGCGTGCTTGCGGTCGAAGCGGTCGATAAACATGGCGCCTGCAAGCCCCATGGCAAAGGCCGTAAAAGCATAAGCCGAAACGATCAGGCTGAACTGCCGGGGCGAAATGTCAAAAATCTGCATAAACTGCGAGCCCAGCGGCATGATGATCATGAAATCCAGAATATGGGTGAACTGCACCACGGCAAGCAGTAACAGGATCAAACGTTCATGCGGCACGGGCGATTCGATATCGGGTATGGCGGGTTTGACCATGGTTCAAAGTTTGGACATTGAGCCTATATAATGCGCCTGTGCTTCGATAAGTTTCATCCCGGCATGGATTCTTCTCCAGAAATTGCCTTCGGATAACACACATAGAACTTCGTCACCTCCTTTGATTGCAGGTCGTAATCCGTACTCTGCGACATAGGCATCACCTGCCCGCTTTTGTGCAGGATTTTGATCTCATCCTTGGAGGTGGTGTAGGCGGCGTTGGACTCCCGCCCTTCCAGCAGCAGGTAGGGCAGGGCCCACGCTCCCAGCCCGCTCCAGGCCAGGATGCGCGCGCGCAGGCCTGCTTTGTAGGCCTCGTCAAAGGGCTGATGCCGGAACTCCAGCCGGTAGAGCCGGCGGTTGGCCAGGCTGCCCGACAGGAAGCTCAGCAGCTTGTCGCCACTGTCCATCCACTCTTTCAGGGCAGAGACCACATCATAATCGTCCAGCGC
>CAUJDW010000047.1 GCA_963169455.1 Bacteroidota bacterium
TGTTTCGGCTTTGTTTTAGCTGATCGATCCCGTTGGGATCGTTGGCAGGGGTGTGGCTGTTTCGGCTTTGTTATAGATGTTCGATCCCGTTGGGATCGTTGGCAGGGGTGTGGCGGTTTCGGCTTTGCTATAGATGTTCGATCCCGTTGGGATCGTTGGCGGGGGTTTGGCGGTTTCGGCTTTGCTATAGATGTTCGATCCCGTTGGGATCGTTGGCGGGGGTGTGGCGCATGGGGCTTTGCTATAGATGTTCGATCCCGTTGGGATCGTTGGCGGGGGTGTGGCGGTTTCGGCTTTGTTTATAAATATTTTATACGTCCGGGCATCATTCTGGCGGTATTCCATTTGCAGGGCACCTTCAAATAACTGTGTAAATACCCCGGTAAAAGCCTGGTTGTCAGGGAGTGTTCAAAGTTTCATGTTCCAGCGGGCTTTTCGCGTTACAAAAGAGCGGCTTATCCGGAGCGCTCTTCAAAGGTAGCCGGCAAGAGCCCGAAAGCCTCCCTTCGTCAATTGAGCAGCCCCGGCGCCACCATGCGGAACTGCGGGATGCCCACCTGGAACATGTCGCCGTCGGAATGCCGGCGCATGAGGTAGGCGCCGCGCATGCTGCCGATGCCGGTGGACAGATCGCACCAGGAAGCGTACTCGTGGCTTTCTCCGGGGGCCAAGATAGGCTGCTGCCCGACCACCCCTTCGCCTTCCACTTCCCGGACGGAGCCGTTGGAGTCCCAGATGACCCAATGCCGGCGCAGCAACTGAACGGTGTGGGGGCTCATGTTCTCGATCGTGATGTGGTAGGCGAAAACGAAGCGGCTCATAGCAGGCCGGGAATATTCCGGCTGATAGGAAGGCTGGACGCTGACTTTTATACCATTGGTAATAAGGGTCTCCATTATGCTTGATGTATGAACTGCCCGACGATTTGTTCGGCTTTTTTAAGGGCTTCCTCCAGGGAATCGTTAACCAGAACCAGGTCGAATTTGTCTTCGCTGGCCATTTCTTCTTCGGCCTTGCCCAGGCGTTTTTTCAGGGTGGCCTCATCCTCGGTGCTCCGGGCCAGCAGGCGTTGCCGAAGGGCCTCGACGGATGGCGGCCGCACGAAGACGGCAAGAGTCTGCCGGGGGTACAGCCGCTTGATGTTGAGGGCCCCCTTCACATCGATGTCGAATATGATGTGCCTGCCTGCTGCCCACAGGCGCTCCACCTCCCGCTTCAGGGTGCCGTAGAACAAGCCCTCGTAAACCTCCTCCCACTCCACGAAAGCGTCCTGAGCGAGCAACTCCCGGAACTTTTCCGGGCTGATGAAATAGTAGTCCCGCCCTTCCACTTCGTGTGCGCGGGGCGGGCGGGTGGTTGCGGAGACCGAAAAAGCCAGTTCGCCGTATTTTTTCAGCAGATGGCGGACGATAGTGGTCTTCCCCGCCCCCGAAGGCGCCGCAAACACTAACAATTTACTCATACCGAATTGGCTACTTGTTCCTTTATCTTCTCCAGCTCATCCTTCATGCAAACGACGAGGCGCTGGATTTCAGAAGAGTAGGCCTTGGCGCCCATGGTATTTATTTCTCGGCCCATTTCCTGGGTGATGAAGCTCAGCTTGCGGCCCTTGGCCACATATTTTTTGTCCATTTCCTCAATAAAATATCTGCAGTGCTGTTCGAGGCGGACTTTCTCCTCGGTGATGTCAATCTTCTCCAGATAGAAGAGTATTTCCTGTTCGAAACGATTTTCGTCGACATTTTCCTTGCCGAGGTATTCCTCCAGGTTCTGGCGCATGCGCTGGCGCATGCGCACGACGCGCTCCTCTTCGTGGGGGTCGAGTTCGGAGAGGTATTGCATGATGTTGCCCACCCGAAGCCGCATGTCGGTTTCCATGGCTGCTCCTTCAGCGGTGCGGAACCTGTCGAAACTGGTTATGGCCTCATCGAGGGCCTTCAGGACGGCCTCCCATTCGGCCTCATCGATCGACTCGGCGGCCGAGCTCACCACATTGGGCAGGCGAAGCAGGGCCTGGAGCATATCGCCATGAGGGATGCCGAGTTCCTGCGACAGTTTCGAAAGCTCCCGGTAGTACCTGCGGAAGAGCCCTTCGTTGAGGGCGTAGCCGTCGTCGCCCTGATGGGAAGTGAGGTCGATCGACAGGTCGATCTTGCCCCTTTCCACCCGCTCGGCCAGTATGCGCCGCAGGTCCGACTCTTTCTCCTTGTAGTTCTGCGGCATCTTGAGGCGGATATCGGTGAACTTGCTGTTGAGCGACCGAATTTCCACGTTTATGGTTTTCTCTCCAAAGGCATGGGCAACCCTGCCGTAACCGGTCATTGATAAAAGCATACTCTATGGTTTCAAACAAGGTTATGGAAGGCAAAGCCAGAACAGGGAGAGCCCTCCGGAAATCTGATCAGTCAAAAGCCTGCTCGAAGGTTGTGTGTATGGATTTTAGACGTCCGCAAATATAGGCAAAGCTCGGGGAAAAAAAAGCACCGCCATCTCCCGCTGCCCTGCAAATATTTGGTTAGGCGCCGGCTGCAAGGTGAAATATTTGAAGCTCCCGCCCCACCACAAGCTAACATTATTCGCATTTCAAGGCCTGTTTTGGATGGCGCTTGTTCATAAGGTGCTGAGTACTAGACAAAAATTATTGAAATAAAGGACTATTTTTTTTCCATTAATCAATAAAATTCCGAAATTTGCCACTCCTTTGTCGAACCCAGAATTGTCTATAACTCACTATAAACCAATTACTAACGATGAGAAAAGCTGATTTGGTTACAGCAATTTCCGAGAAGACGGGTGTTCCCAAAGTTGACGTGCTGGTAACCCTGGAAACATTCTTCAAGGAAGTGAAGAGCTCTCTCGCAGAGGGGGAAAATGTTTACATCAGGGGTTTCGGCTCTTTCGTCATCAAAAAGCGTGCAAAGAAAATAGGGCGCCATATCAAGAAAAACGTGGCCATCGAGATTCCGGAGCATTTCATCCCCTCCTTCAAGCCGGCCAAGGTTTTCGTGGAACAGGTGAAGGATAATGTGAGCGCCCTCCCGGAAGAAGAGCATGAGGATTAAACCGACGGGGCTTTAGCCCGAAGAAACCACCCATTCATGACGAAACTACAGTGGGCCGTTATCGCTTCCGCAACCGCGCTTTTTTTGCTGATGTATTTCGGATGCGACAACAAACCCCGCGATATCAAGGCCCTCGAAAAGTCGAGGGCGCTGGTTGCTGAAAGCACAGATGTCAATGCCCTGCTGCAGGAGGCCAAAGCTTCCCTCAGCCCCGCCCAGTCGGCCTCCATCCTCGCGCTGGAAGCCCGGCTCGACGAAGCGGGGGCTGATTCCGCCGGGCTGGAGTTGCTCAAAGAGCTCTCTGGCCAGTGGTACGGACTTGGCGCTCCCGCCCTCGCCGGCTATTACGCCCAGCGGGTAGCCGAAGCAACGGGAACGGAGGAGGCCTGGTCCATCGCCGGCACTACTTATACCATCTGTATTCAGCGCAGCCAGGATGCGAAAATCCGGGATTTTTGCACGGGCAGGGCAGTGCAGGCCTTCGAGAACGCCATCTCGCTCAACCCTGCCTCCATCGCGCATCAGGTCAACCTGGCCCTGGCCTACTCGGCCAACCCGCCACAGGATGACCCCATGAAAGGCATACTGATGCTGCGCAACCTCAACCAAAACAATCCGGATAACGTTCTCATTCTGAATACGCTAGGGAGGCTGTCCATTCAGACCGGCCAATACGCCCGGGCCATCGAAAGGCTGGAGCGCGCCCTGGCCATTGAACCCGGCAATATCGACGCCACCTGCCTGCTGGCGCAGGCCTATGAAGGGGCGGGCGAAAGCGGCAAAGCATCGGAATTTGCCGAAAAATGCCGGGGCCAGTCGGCTCAATAAACCCGTTTAACGTTTCTATACATTCATTTTTTAATCAAAAAAAGGTTCAGATTATGCCTTGTGGAAGAAAGAGAAAAAGACATAAGATCGCAACGCACAAACGCAAAAAGCGGCTTCGCAAAAACCGCCATAAGAAGAAGAACAGATAAATGATATTCGGCATCGGGTGTCGGGGGTAAGGCCCTGCGGCTGTGCCTCCCTTGCGGGATCACAGGCGGGCTTAAAGTTCCCCGGCCTAACGGTTTCAACCCGAGAAAAAATATTTGCGGCGTGAAAAAGGGGCTTTCCAGAGCCTCTTTTCCACACCGCAGCAGCATTTTAAGGAAAATGCGATGAGCCCGGATTAACGCTCGTTCGCCGGAAAAGCTGCCCGCTGAAATCGGGCTGCACCGAAACCGGCAGCCGTCCGGGTGCTGCAGGTAAAAAAAGGCGAGAGGAAACCTTTGAAAAAGCTGTACAGGAAAACAGCTCAGGCCACAATCCCCAGAAAGGCTTTAAATCCCAAACGAAAAAAATCAAGGCTCGGCCAGCCAGAATTTTTCCTCTTCCTCGAACCTTCCCTCCGGCGGCCAGTTCGCCCTTCGCAGAAGGTGCGCTATCCAACGGTTCTTTTTCCCGCTGCGGACACAGCCTTTCCTCGATGCCCCGTGCTGATCATCCCCTGTTTTGAGGCCGGCCTGCATGCCTTTACACCTTGTTATGGCTAAACGGCGGCAGCCCGCAGAGCAGTAAAAAAACGTCCCGTGGAAAAAGAACTCATTATCAATTCCACCCCCACGGAGGTTGAAGTCGCGTTGCTGGAAGACTCCAAACTGGTCGAACTACACTACCAAAAGACCAACAACAACTTCACGGTTGGGGACATTTTCGTTGGCAGGATCAAACGGCTGATGCCGGGATTGAATGCCGCATTCGTAGATATCGGGCACAAGAAAGATGCCTTTCTGCACTATACCGACCTGGGGCCCAAACTGCGGTCGCTCCTCAAGTTTACCAACGACTCCATGACGGGCAGCATCAATACCCACCTGCTCGACAACTTCAAACTGGAGCCCGACATCATCAAAACCGGCAAGATCGACCAGGTGCTGAGCAAAAAACAGCCCATTCTCGTCCAGGTGCTCAAGGAACCCATCTCCACCAAAGGCCCCCGCCTGAGCTGCGAGCTGACCCTGCCCGGCAGGCACCTGGTGCTCACGCCCTTCTCCAATGTGGTGGCGGTTTCCAAAAAGATCGCCAACGCCGAGGAGCGCAAACGCCTGCAAACCCTCGTGGAAAGCATACGCCCCAAAAACTTCGGCGTGATCGTCCGCACCGCCGCCGAGGGCAAAAAAGTGGCCGACCTGCACGAGGAGTTGTCCATGATCGTCAAAAAGTGGGAGGACATATTCCTCCAGCTGCACAAAGCCAAAACGCCCCTGAAACTGCTCAGCGAGCTGGATAAAACCTCCAGCATCCTGCGCGACGTGCTGAGCGACTCCTTCAACCGCATCGTCGTCAATGACAAGCAGCTCTTCCAGAACATCAAGGGCTACCTCGAATCCATCGCGCCCGAACAGGTGAAGATCCTGCATCTGCACCGCACCAACCGCCCCATCTTCGACGCCTTCGGCGTCACCAAACAGATCAAGGCTTCTTTCGGGAAAACGGCTACCATGCCCAGCGGAGCCTACCTGGTGATCGAACATACAGAGGCCATGCACGTCATCGACGTCAACAGCGGCCACAAAATGGCCAGCAGCAACCAGGACGAGGCCGTGATGAAAGTCAACCTGGAAGCCGCGGAAGAGATCGCCCGGCAGCTCCGCCTGCGCGATATCGGCGGGATCATCATCGTGGACTTCATCGATATGAAAAAGGCCGAGCACAAACGGGAACTGCTGAAAGCCATGCGGCAGGCCATGAAAAAGGACCGCGCCCAGCACACCATCCTCCCCCTGAGCAAGTTCGGCCTGATGCAGATCACCCGGCAGCGGGTGCGCCCCGAGGTGAAGATCAACACGGCCGAAGTCTGCCCCACCTGCAACGGCACCGGCAAGATCAACGCCTCCATCCTCATTGCCGATGAGATCGAACGCGACCTGACCTTCATCCTGCAATCGCGCCCCAAGTCAAAAGTGAAACTGCTGGCCCACCCCTTCATCGAAGCTTTCCTCAAAAAGGGTTGGCCCAGTATCCAGATGAACTGGTTCCGAAAATACCTCAAATGGGTCCGCATTCAGCCCAATTCGGACTTCCACCTGACCAAGTACCGCTTCTACGACGAAAACGACGACGAGATCCGGCTCAACTGAGCCGCTGCCCCTACCCTACGGCTTCCGCCGTGGGGTAGGGAGCCATCGACATGGGGCAGCCACAGTCCCAGGCTTTACAGCCGGCCAACAGGAGAATGGCGAGCAGGATCATTACGGCTTTCCAGGCAGTCTTCATATCTTTTCCTTGTTTTTCCGGAAGATAAAGAAAAAACGGCATGCCAGCAACGCCCAGAGTACTCGTAGCCCCGCTCGACTGGGGGCTGGGCCACGCCACCCGTTGCGCGCCCATTATCCGGGAACTGCTGCGGCAGGGGGCGGAACCGGTTCTGGCCTCGGCCGGGCGGGCCGCTGCTTACCTCCGGGCAGAATTCCCCGGGCTGGAGCTGATCGGATTCCCGGCTTATGACGTCCGCTACCCCACAGCCAATATGTACTGGAACATGGGCATTCAGGCCGGCAGGCTGTTGCGGGTGATCAGGCAGGAACACCGGCTTTTGCAAGCCGTTATCCGAAAGTGGAATATCCGGGCCGTGGTATCCGACAACCGCTTTGGTTGTTTTTCTTCGATGGCGCCCTGCGTATTCATCACCCATCAGGCCAACCTGCCCTTCCGCTCCTGGCCGCTGCAGTGGGCGGCCAACCGGGCCAATCACTTTTTTATGCGCCAATACGGGGAGTGGTGGCTCCCCGACTACATGCCGGAGGGCTTCTCCGGCGCCTTGTCAAGCCCCCCGGCCCGCATGCCTTACCGTTGCCTGGGCATGCTTTCCCGTTTCACCCCCGGCAGGCAGGCCCCGGCCTATGATGTGCTGGCGCTGCTCTCCGGCCCGGAACCGCAAAGGAGCCGGCTGGAGGAGAAACTATGCCTGCAACTGCAAGGCCTGCCTTTACAGGCGCTTCTTGTACAGGGAAAGGCCGAAAGTTACCGGGAATTTGAGGCCGCCCCACATGTCAAAATCGTTTCCTTCCTGGGTGAAGCGGGCCTGCAAAAAGCCCTGGCCGGCGCCAGGCTGGCCGTTTGCCGGCCAGGCTACAGCACGCTGATGGACCTGGCCGCAACGGGCAAAAAAGCCCTCCTCATCCCCACCCCCGGCCAGCCCGAGCAGGAATACCTGGCCCGCCTCCTCCACGCCCGGGGGATATGCCCGTTCCAACCGCAACAATCCTTCAACCTGGCGCAGGGCCTTCCCCTGGCCGCCCAATACCCCGGATTCCCGCCACCTGCACAAATAGGGGAAGGGCTGGAAGCAGCCGTAAAGGCGCTGCTCGCCCGCGTTCAGTAAGGCAGAGGAGACCGCACATTGGGCTGGGCGCGCCAGCTTGAAGGCATGGAATACTATCTCCAGCCCGCCATCACTCCTGCCGGAGCAGGCCGAGCAGGTATTCGCCGTAGCCGCTCTTGAGATACTGGTGGGCCAGCCGTTCGAGCTGGGCGGCGTCGATGAAGCCCATGCGGTAGGCCACCTCTTCGATGCAGCCAATCTTGAGGCCCTGCCGGTCTTCGATGACCTCGATGAACTGCCCGGCCTGCATGAGGGATTTGTGGGTGCCGGTATCCAGCCAGGCCACGCCGCGGCCCAGCACCGCCACCTTGAGCTTGCCGGCCGCCAGGTAGTGCTTGTTGACATCCGTGATCTCGTACTCGCCGCGGGCGCTGGGCTTGAGGTTTTTGGCGATTTCCACCACCTCGTTATCGTAAAAATAAAGGCCCGGCACGGCATAGTTGGATTTGGGCCGGGCCGGCTTTTCTTCAATGGAAATAGCATGGAAGCCCTTGTCAAATTCCACTACGCCATAACGCTGGGGGTCGGCCACCCAGTAAGCGAAAACAAACCCGCCGTCCGGGTTGGTGCAAGCCTGCAGCATCTCATCCAGGCCGGCGCCGTAGAAAATGTTGTCGCCCAGGATCAGCGCAGCAGGGTCAGGCCCGATAAAGCCGGCTCCGAGTACGAAGGCCTGCGCCAGGCCGTTGGCCTCATACTGGGGCGTATAGGAAAAATTGCACCCGATCTGGCTGCCGTCGCCCAGCAATTTGCTGAAATTGGGCAGGTCGTGCGGGGTGGAGATGATCAGAATATCTCGGATGCCGGCGGAGAGCAGCGTCGAGAGGGGGTAGTAGATCATGGGTTTGTCATAGACCGGCATGAGTTGCTTGCTCACCGCCAGCGTGAGCGGATATAGGCGGGTGCCAAGGCCTCCGGCCAGGATGATTCCCTTCATTTGTGGTCGTATTTGGTCTTTGTTGCAGTCCGGCTTTCCTTCAGGCCAGGGCCAGGTCGCGGAAGATGCGGCGAATGCGCAGCACCAGCTCCACGGGCTTGAAGGGTTTGGTCACAAAATCATCGCCTCCCTCAGCCATCGCCTCCAGGATGGCCTCTTCATCCTCCAGGGGCGCAATAATGATGATAGGCGTGCTGCCGCCCAGGCCCTGGCGGACGTAGCGGATGAGCTCCAGCCCCGACATTTTCGGCGCACCGATCTCGGTGATGATCAGGTCCAGCTTTTCGTGGTCAATGACGGCCTTGGCTCTGTGGCCGTCTTCAGCCAGCAGCAACTCATACCCTTGCTTTTGAAGCCTGTATTTCAGAGCGGTCAGCAAAATTTCTTCATCCTCGCAAATGAGTATCTTTTTGAGTTCTGTCATAAGTGTGGGGGGTAGCTCACGAATGCCCTAAAGATAAAAAATATTCCCTACATCAGCCTTTTTGGCCTTCCTGCCGCAGTTCCTCCAGCACAAAAGGCAGCAGGGCTTCCAGGGCTTCAACATGAAAGGCGATAAAGGAGGGGGATGGAGCCGGCTCCTCTTTCAGATGGCGTTCAATGCAGCGGTTGGCTTCGTCCATACCGGCATTGCCCGCGAAGGCCAGGGTGGACTTCAGGTGGTGGCTGGCGCCCAGGAGGGCCGGCCAGTCCTCCTGCTCCAGGAACGCCCTTATGGCGGGCAGGGCCGTTTCGAGTTCTTCCATGAGCATGAAGAGCAGTTGCCGCCTGGTTTCGGGCTCTTCCCCCGCCATCCGGCCGAGGTATGCCAGGTTGATGTACTGGTAGCGCATGGGCATCAGATAGTGGATGGAGGCGGTGTGGGTTTGAGGTAGTGCTGGATTTTCCGGAACAGCTGTTCCGGCTCAAAAGGTTTGAGCACGTAATCGTCCATGCCGTATTTTTTCAGAACGTGGCCCTGAGCTTTATCGGCATGGGCAGTGATGGCAAGAATGGGGACGCCGGCTATACCCGCCGGCATGTTCCGCCGGATGTAGCGGGCAGTGGACAGGCCATCCCGCACCGGCATCTGAATATCCATCAGGATAATATCAACAGCTTGTTCTTTCAGCAGCCGAATGGCTTCCTCTCCGTTTTCCGCCAGGACGATGTCGATATTCTTCCACTTTTTTTCCAGGGTTTTCTGGGCCGCCAGCCGGCTCATTTGATGGTCTTCGACCAGAAGCAGCCGGAAAGAAGCGTCGGCGGGAATCTGCCCGGGCAGCGCCGGCAGGCTGGAGGCGGCCGGCGCACCTTGCTCAAACCAGAGGCTGAAGAAAAATTCCGACCCTTCCCCCGGCCGGCTCCGGGCCCCGATATTCCCGCCCTGAGCTTCCACGAGGTACCTGGCAATCGGCAGCCCCAGCCCCGCGCCCTCGAAAATGCGATCCTTCTGAGGCAGGCGGGAAAAAGGTTCGAAAACAGCATCCAGCTTGTCTTCAGCTATGCCTATTCCGCTGTCTTTTACCGCAAAGCGCAACTGCATCCGATCCGCCTGTTCTTCAATCAGTTGCACCTCGGCCAGCACAAAGCCCTCATCGGTGAATTTGATGGCGTTGCCCACCAGGTTATACAATATCTGGTTGAGGCGCAGGGCGTCTCCCTTCAGGAAATCGGGGACGCCAGGGCCTATGTCCATCGAAAAGCGGAGCCCTTTCTCCCCGGCTTTGTATTTCAGCACATCGTAGAGGTTCCGGAGCAGGTTTTGCAGCGAAAAATCCTTTTGTTCGAACTGCAGCCCTCCATTCTGGGCCGCCGACATCTGCAGGATGTCGTTGATAATGCCCAGCAAAATGTCGGAGGACTGCTGAATGGAATGGACGTAGCCCCGTTGCTCCTCGTCCAGCCCGGTTTGCCGCAGGAGGTGAGCCATGCCGAGGATGGCGTTCATGGGCGTCCGCATTTCGTGGCTGACGCTGGCGATAAACTGTTCGCGGACTTTGGCGGTGTATTCGGCCAGGCTCTTGGCCTTTTTCAGTTCCTGCGCCTGTTTGCGCTCGGTAATGTCCTGGATGATGCCGCTGAACAACAAGCCGCCGCTGTCCAGTTTCCTTCCCGAACAAACCAGGGCCACATAGCGCTGTTCACCGTCGCTTCTGCGTATCCAGGCATCCTTTTCCACTTTACCCAGGCGGCAGGCGTCCTCCTGCAGCTGCAGGAAAAAGTTGAATGGGCAATCGGGCCGCAGAAGCTCTTCGCAGGTGAATGGGCGCTGATGGGAAAGCCCGAAAATGAGATAGGTTTCTTCCGAGGCATGGAAATAGTGCTCTGAAGGGCTGCATTCCCAATGGCCGATATGGGCGATGCGCTGTATTTCCTCCAGGCGTTTGAGAATATTGCTCCGCTCGATGGAATAGCGCAGCGACTTGGCCAACTGCCCGGCGTCGAAAGCGCCTTTGGCCAGAAAGTCCTGGGCTCCCGATTTGACAGCCTGCAAGCCCCAGCCCTTGTCCTCCAGGCCGGTCAGCACAATGACCGCCAGATGCGGAAAATGGGCGAGCAGCCGGCTCAGCGTGTCAAAGCCCTGGCTGTCGGGAAGCGACAGGTCGAGCAAAACGGCTTCGAAGTGCTCGCCCTGCTGCAGCTCCCGAACCCCTTCGGCCAGGGTCAGGCAATGCGTAATGCTGCAGTTCAGCAATTCCGATTCCTGCAGCATGATCGCCACCAGGCGGGCATAGCTGGGGTCGTCTTCGATAAGCATAATGCGGTAAAGGGGCTCCGGCTTGGCGTTCAGTTCCGTCATTTTACCTTTATTTGATAGGCCGTGGGGAAGGGGGCGGAAGAGAAAGTATTATTCGCTGCGGGGTAGAAAAATGAAGTTGGCGCCCAGGTCGCTGAGCACGAAAAGGCAAAGGAACTCGCGCGGGTCTTTATAAACCTGCCGGAAGTTATCGACCCGGTCCATTTCCACGATCTTTTTGGTGGCCAGCTCTTCCAGGGTCGATGCATTGATCGACCATTTAGGCCCATTTTCCCGCCGTTCGAGGATGGGGATGCCGATCTCCAGGTTGAACTGGTGAACCACAAAAATGGGATAGGAGGAAATGTCCTGGTCGAGAATGGCGTCGGCCGCTTTTCCCATCAGGCCGGTATAAGGGGCCATTTCTTCTTCCAGCTGCTGATACTTGGAGCGGACGAATTGCTCGTTCATTGGCGCTGCGGTGTTGATTTTTCCCGCATAAGATAAGGGCCTTTTGGAGAAAAGGCAACAGCCTACCTCAGCTCCAGCAAAGCCACATTTTCGATATGGTGCGTATGGGGGAACATATCTACCGGCTGGCATTTCAGCACGCGGTATTTTTCGGCGAGCATGCTGAGGTCGCGCGCCTGGGTGGCGGGGTTGCAGCTCACGTAAACGATGCGCGGAGATTCCAGGTGCAGCAGCCATTCCACCGCCCGGGGGTGCATGCCCGCCCGGGGCGGGTCGGTGACCAGCAGGCCCGGCTTCCCGTGCTTTTCGGCAAATTCGGGCGACAAGACGTCTTTTACGTCACCGGCGTAAAAAACCGCATTGGTTATGCCGTTGAGCGCGGCGTTCTCCCGGGCGTCCTCGATGGCCTCCGGTATTTCCTCGATGCCCACCACCTGACGGCAGCCGCGCGCCAGGTAGAGGGCAATGCTGCCAATGCCGGCGTAGAGGTCGTACACGTTCTCCTCACCGCTCAGGGCGGCGAATTCCTCAACGACATCGTACAGCACCCTGGCCTGGTAGGTATTGGTTTGGAAAAAGGATTTCGGCCCCACCTTGAAGCGCACGTGGCCAAGCTGTTCTTCCACATAACCCTTGCCCGCGTAGGTGATCATATCCTGGTCGAAGAGGTAATCGTTGTACTTGGTGTTGATGGCGTAGCAAAGGGTGGCGGCCTGGGGGAATTCCTCCAGGATGGCGTCCAGGAAGGGGCGGATCTTTTTCTGGTCGTTTTTGTAAAAACTCACCAGCACCAGCACCTCTCCCAAGGAGGTGATGCGGAACATCACCTGGCGCAGGAAACCGGCGTGCACGCGGTTGTCGTGGAAAGACAGGCCCTGCTCCAGGGCGATGCGCTTTATCCCGTTGCGCAGGGCGTTGGAGGGCTCTTCCTGCAGCCAGCAGTGGCTGATATCCACCACTTTATCGAAAGCGCCGGCGCGGTGGAAGCCCAGTACGTTCTCCAGGTTGGACACCCCGCTTTCGATCTCCTCGCGGGAGAGCCAGCGGCGGTTGGAAAAGGAAAATTCGAGCTTGTTGCGGTAATAGCGGGTTTTCTCCGCTTTGAGAATGGGGCGCATGTCCTCCACTTCCACTTTGCCGATGCGCGTCAGGGCGTCTTCCACCACCTTCTGTTTGTGGAATGCCTGGGCCTCATAACTCAGTTGCTGCCAGTGGCAGCCGCCACAGGATTCGTAATGCTGGCAGAAGGGCTCGGTGCGGGCCTCGGAATAGCGGTGGTAATGCTGGGGAACGCCCATCATAAAGCCCTTTTTCTTACCGGTAACCAACACGTCCGCCTCATCGCCCGGAACGGGGCCTTCGGCAAAAATGACCCGCCCCTCAGCGTCGCGCCCGACGCTCCGGCCCTTGTCGGCTATACCGGTGAAGTGGACGTTTTGAACCAGTTGTGGATTGCGCTTTCTCGCCATTGCTGATGTTGCTCTGCTTTTTCCTGGCCAAAGGTAAAAAAATGGTAACTATTAAGGCCGGAACGCGGGCATCAGAAACCGGGGCTCGCCATCAGCCATCTGCCCGGTGATAATGGAAATAGGCCGCGCAGGCGCCTTCCGAAGAAACCATAGGCGCGCCGAGGGGTGTGGAAGGCGTGCATTTTTTTCCGAAATGGGGGCAGTCGGCCGGCATCCTGGCCCCTTTCAGTATCTGGCCGGCAATGCATTCCTGGTTTTCGCTTACCGGGCGGGCTTCCAGCCCGAACTTCCTGGCGGCGTCGAATTCCGCCAGGGAGTCCCTGACCCGCAGGCCGCTGGCAGGCAACAGCCCGATGCCCCGCCATTCCTGGCCGGCCACTTCAAAAACCTGCTCGATGACGCGGCGGGCGTTGAGGTTGCCTTCGGGCGGCACTACCCGGCTGTACTGGTTTTCCAGGCGGCAGAAGCCATGCTCCAACTGGGTAAGGGCCATGAGTATGCCCTGCAGCAGGTCGACGGGTTCAAAGCCCGTTATGACAATGGGGATGTGGTAGTCTCGCACGATCCGGGCGTACTCCCCCACCCCCATGACCGAACAGACGTGGCCGGCGCCCAGGAAGGCGTGGATGCGGTTGTCCTCCTCAAGCACCGCCTTCATGGCCGGCGGCACCAGCACGTGGGAAGTCAGCAGGGAGTAATTGGAAATGCCGTAGTGGCGCGCGTGCAGGATGGACAGGGCGTTGGCCGGAGCGGTGGTCTCAAAACCCACCGCGAAAAAAACCACTTCGCGGCCCGGGTTTTCCCGGGCGATGCGGACGGCCTCGACAGGGGAATACAAAATGCGGATATCGGCGCCGGCAGCCCGGGCCTGCAGCAGGCTCTTCCGCGAACCCGGCACCCGCAGCATATCTCCGAAGGAACACAGTATGACGCCCTGCTCTTCAGCCAGTTGTATGGCCTGGTCGATCACGCCCAGGGGAGTGACACAGACAGGGCAACCGGGCCCGTGCAACATGTGAATATTGGGCGGAAGCAGGTTCAGGATGCCGTTTTTAAGCAGGGAGTGGGTCTGCCCACCGCAGAATTCCATAATGAACCACTCCCGCCCAGCAACTTTTTCAATCTCGCGCAGGTATTGGTTCACCAGCTCCGGGCTGCGGTATTCATGCAGATACTTCATTGCGTCGGTTAATATGCTCAGGCCGGTTCCTGTTCCGGAAGCAGTTCGTCCAAACCGCCGTACCGCTCCAGGAAATCGAAGGCTTTCTGAGCTTCAAAGGCGTTGACCAGGTTGATGGCTACGCCGGCGTGCACCAGCACGTAGTCGCCAACGCCGGCTTCAGGAAGCATGTCCAGCCAGGCTTCCTTGACAATGCTGCCGAACGCCACCTTGGCCCTCCTGATGAAACCGTCGGAAGAGTCGATAGACTGGATGCGGCCGGGAATAGCTAAGCACATGGTTAGGGTGGTTTATCTGGTTAGGTAACGATCACACCTGAGCCTCTGCGATAGGAAGCCCTTTCGGGTTTCTGAACAGCCTGGTTCTGCAGGACAGGCAGGCGTCGAAAGAACGGGCCGCGAGCCCTGCCTCGAAGGGGTTTTTCGGGTCGCGGATGAGCTGTCCTTTCAGGGCGTACGCCATAGGTGGTTCTTTTCCAACTGAAATACCGGCCTGAATGTTCAGTATTGTAGGCGATAAAATGCGGTATTCGTTGATAAGCCCGTTTTTGATTTCCACGTAATGCGCCAGTGCGCCACGGGGCGCTTCGGCCAGCCCGATGCCGATGCCGTCCTGCTCCTTTACCGGAAGGGCGAAGGGTTCTCTCAGCTCGAGTTCCGACAGCCAGTAGCGGATGAGGTGGAAAAAGAGCGGGATTTCGTGCATGCGCGCCAGGGCGCGGGTCAAAAGGGAAGCTCCTTTTTTCCGAAGGATATCCCCTATCAGCGGATGGCCGGCAGGGCTCTGCGCCGGCGCCACAGCGGCGATGGCCATTCGCGCCAGAGGCCCCGCCTCCGGAGCATGGCCCAGGAAATGAGGGGCCTCGGGCTGCGTTTCCAGCAGCATCAGAAATGCTTCTTCCCGGATATTCTGCAGCCTTCCCTCATGGAAAAAGCCCCCCGGCAACTGCGCTGAAGCCTGTTGCTGTTGCGGGCCTGTGGGCCCCGGGGCGTCGGGGCTGCGGAAGGCGCCATAAGACAGGTAGGAAGCCGGGCCGGCGCCCCATTCATCGAGCCCGTAATCGAGTGCTGCCCGGAGGAAAAGCCCCAGGTCGCTATTGCGGTGCGCGGCTTTTTCGTCCAGCCAGGCCAGGAGTTCTTCCCAGGTCCGGATATCGAGGTAGCGTTCGACGGAACAGCCCAGCCAGAGCGGCTCGAGCCACTCGCTGCGGTAGCGGTCGGCGATGGCGAAAGCCCGGGCCAGCCCGCTGGCCTGCACTTCGGCATTTACCCCTCCCGGGATCAGGAAATCAGCGTATGGCCACTGCCCGGCAAAGAGGGCGTACAGGGCTGTGGGCAGCGCGCCGGCCATGACGCCCCGCTGAAAGGAGGCGCCGCGGAATGCGGTGAAACGCTCCCGGCACGGAGCGAAGGTTTGCTTTCCTTCAAAGTATGAATTAGCCAGGCTGGGGCCGAAGGCCGTGTAGAACCAGCGGGAGGCGTTCTGCAGTATCTCGGATGCCTGAGCGATGGATCGCAAAAGATGGGCGTTGGGCGGCGGGCTCACTTCCCAGATGTGCTCCAGGGCCTGCGCAGCAGCCAGTTGATGGGAGCCGCCGCAAAAACTGAATATCCGGGGCCAGGCGGCAAGCCCGGAGCGGGCGGGCTGGCCATCGAGCAGGCCCTTGTCGCCCTGGTGGAGATAGGATTGGAATACCGCCCGGCTGATCCGCCCGTTGCGGCCGATGTAAATGTCCGCCCCCAGTTCTTTCTCTATCTTGCCGTTAGCTGTCCGGTTGGGTTCAAGCGCTATCACTGCTAATGTTCTTTAGGCCGTTTGTAGTTCGTATCATACTGCTTGCGGCAGTTTCGGCAGGCTTTCGTATTCCTGCCTGCCGGTTTCCGTAAAATAGGGTTGCATCACCCGCCAGGTATTCCTGCGGTAGGCCTGCAGGTCTTCGGGGTCGCGCCCTTCGACCATTTGCAGGTAAAACCAGGAATCCATGGCGCGCCGCAACTGCCTGGCGATCCGGCAGGTGGGGTTGGACGCCCCGTCCCAGGCCAGGGCGCCGCGCGCCTGGTTGAAAGCCAGCAGCACCTCCAGCTGCAGTTGCTGGTGCTGAATGAGCTCCTGGTGATCTGCCCTGAGCGCCCCGGATTCCCGCATCAGCTCCAGCGTATCCTGGTAGAAAAAGCGATGCTTCTGCTGCAACTGGAAAGACATGCGCAGGAAGTAATCGAAATTGCCGAAAACGGGGGCCAGCCCGACTTCGCCCAGCAGGGCTTCCTGCCCCTGCCGCAACTCCCGGTAAATGGCGTGCAATATGTCCAGCTTGTGCGGATAGTGGTAGGCCATGTTGCCCACGCTCATTTCGGCCGCTTCCGCGATTTGCTGCAGGCGCACATGCACGTAGCCCTGCTCATTGAAGAGCCGCAGCGCTGCATCGAGTATCCTTTGCTTTGTCGGCCTGATTTTCATGGTTCTGGATTTTTCAGCCACAGCCAGGCGCGGGGCTCGGAAACCTACACCCCTTCGGCGACGGGAAGGGCATACTTTTCCGGATCCTTCTCGAAAGTGGCCTTGCAACCGTCGCAGCAAAAATAATAGTTTTCTCCTTTGTACTCTATTACGTGTTTGGCCGTGCTTTTCGAAACGGGAATATTGCACACCGGATTGATAAATACGTCGGAATCGGCGGCTTCCGCTCCCTTGGCGGGCTGCCCGCCGGGGGCTTCCTCACTGCGCATAAAAGCGATGATCTCGGCCAGAATGCTGATGGCCACCTCTTCCGGCAGTTTGGCATTGATGTCCAGCCCTGCCGGGGTCCTCACGTTTTTCAGTTGATCGAAGTTCAGCCCGCGCTGCTTCAGGGTGAGGAATACGCCGTTGGCCTTGCGGCGGCTGGCCACGAAGGCAACGTAGGGGGCTCCGGAACGCAGGGCCTGCTCCAGGGCGTCTTCGTCATTTTCTCCCTGGGTGCATACGACGATACAGGTGGTGGGCAGCACCAGCCCCCCCGGAATTTCCGTCTGGCTTACGATGGCGCTGGCCTCCGGGAACATGTCGGCATCGGCGCCCTTCGACACCACGCTAACCGTGTAGTCCATAGCGCGCCCGAGGCGGGAGAGGGCCATGCCCACGTGCGATTTGCCCATGATCAGCAGATGAGGGCGGGGCAGCACCGGCTCGATGTACACTTCGACGGCGCCGCCGCTGTGGCAGGCCATGTGATAGTCTTTGACGTTCGAATGGCCCGATGGCGGGCCTGGGTTTTCAGGGCTGATGCGCACCAGGCGGGCCTTTCCGTCCCGGATGGCGTCAGCAGCTTCTTTGATTACGATGCCACGGGTGCAGCCCCCGCCGATCCAGCCAATGACCCTGCCATCCTGCTCTATGACGGCCTTGTCGCCGGGTTTGCCGGAGGAGGGAGCCTGCCGGTTGACGACGACCGCTATGGCAAAAGGCGCTCTCTTTTGATAGAGGCGCCGGGCGTCTTCCAGAAATTGATTAAACATGCCACAAATATTTTTCCAGTTCCAACAAACTATCCAGGTTATGGGCCGAACGGAAGGTGTCGATGGCCGGCAGGGCCGCCTGCATGCCCCGGGCCGTAGGTTCGTAGCCCTGCATGCCCTTAAGGGGGTTCAGCCAGATCAGCTTCCGGGCCCGGCGTTTGATATTCCCCAGTTCGGCGGCCAGCAGTTCCGGCTCTCCCGTATCCAGGCCATCACTGAGGATGATGGTGATGGGCTGGCCGCTGAGCGCCTGCCTGGCGAACTGTTCGTTAAAGGTTTTCAGGCATTCCCCGATCTTGGTGCCGCTCGACCAGTTGTGCGCCTGCAGCGACAGCATGCCCAGCGTCCGCTCCAGGTTCCGGTGGTCCAGGAAATCCGTGATCCGGATCAGTTGGGTGCTGAAAATGAAGGCTTCCACCTTTTCAAAATGCGCCCGCAGGCTCCAGATGAACCGAAGCAGGAAGTAGCTGTACTTATCCATCGATCCGCTCACGTCGAGCAGGATGGCGAGCCGCTGTTTGCGCGGCGCGCGCCGTTTTTTCCGCAGGTCGATGGGGTCGCCGCCCCGGCTGATGCTGGCGCGGATGGTCTGCCGCAGGTCTATTCGCCCCTGCCTGGGCGAAGCTTTCAGCCGCCGCTTCAGCCGGAGGCTCATCTGCTTCCACAACTGCAGGGCGAGTTCTTCCAAAAGTTCGCTGTCCATCTCCGCTACCTTGGCGAAGTCGGTTTTGCGCAGGCGTTCCACAGCGTTGGCGCCCGATACGTTTCTGCCTTCCTCCTCTTTGCCTTCTTCCTGCTTCTGCCCCATGCCCATCCACACCAGCGAACCGGGCGATTTTTTCTGGATGTTCGACTGGTTCCTGTAAGTCGTCCGGCTCCGGATGGCCCCTTTTTTGTTGCCCCAGAAAAGATCGAAGAGCTTGTCGAACTGCGCTGCCTCATCGGGGGAAGTACAGAAAATGGCCCGCAAAGCATAAGCAAAGGTGCTTTTTTCCTGTAGCAACCCCATGGAAGCCGTCCGCAAAGCCTCCTGGCATTCCTGCACCCCCACCATCAGGCCTTCACGACGGGCATAGTGCACAAAGCCGATGATGGCTTCGGCGAGGGCCGGATAATCGGAGGAATGCGGATGTTCAGCCATTCTCTACTTCAGCTAAAAGGTTCCCAACGCCCTCCGACCTGATCTTTTCGATATCGCCGGCGGATTTGAGCAGGCATCCGAGGCTTTTTTCGACCCCCTCTTTTTCCAGGGTTTTATAGCCCAGGGCTTCCAGTCCGCGGGCCCAGTCGAGGGTCTCGGCAATGCCGGGCGTTTTGTCCAGCTTTTTATTTCGGAGGAGCTGCACCATTTGAACCAGGTTTCGGGCAAGCGCCTGTTCGATGCCGGGCAGGTGTTTGCGGACGATCTGCAGCTCTTTCTCCATGTCCGGAAAATTCACCCAGTGGTAGAGGCAGCGCCGTTTGAGGGCGTCGCTCAGTTCCCGCGTCCGGTTAGAAGTCAGTATGACAAGCGGGCGGTTGCTGGCCTTGATGGTGCCCAGCTCGGGAATGCTGATCTGGAAGGCCGAAAGCAGTTCCAGCAGGAAAGCCTCGAACTCCTCGTCGGCCCGGTCTATCTCGTCGATCAGCAGCACGGGCGGCTTTTCGCCGGTGATGGATTGCAACAACGGGCGCTTCAGCAGGAAGCCTTCACCGAAGATGTGGTGCTCCTTTTCGGCCTCCGACCGGCCGCTGTTTTCCTGTATCTTGATCGACAGCAACTGCTTCTGGTAGTTCCATTCGTAAACGGCGGAGTGCACATCCAGCCCTTCGTAACACTGCAGGCGGATCAGTTCGGTATCGAGGAAGGCAGCCAGCACATTGGCCACTTCCGTTTTCCCGACGCCGGGATTGCCTTCCAGCAGAAGGGGTTTGCCCAGGCGGAGCATGAGAAACAGGATGGTCGCCAGTTCCTCATCCACCACATACCCGAGCTCGTCGAAGCGCGCTTTGATGGCCTCCAGGCCAGGTGCGTTGTTGCTCATCCTTCCTTTTTTCCAAAAATGCCTTTGACGACCGAGCCCACCATGGAGCCGGCTTTGAGGGTATTGTCCACCTCTTCTCCCGCCAGTTTGGCCTTGAAGTTGCCCACAAACTGGTCGAAAACGGAGCTGGACACATCGGTGATCAGCCTGGAGCCGAACTGGGCCAGCATGCCCGTGATGGTGACTTCCATGCTGCAGGTCACTTCCGTGCCGCCGTCCTTTTCCACCAGGCTGCCGTTCATCAGCATATCGGCGCTGCCTTTGCCTTTGGAGTCCAGGCCCTTGCCCAGCAACTGCATGTGGTAGCTGTCCGCATTGCGCTCCTGGAAGGTGATCTGGCCGCTGTAGCTGGCCTTCACCGGCCCGAACTTCAGCGTCACCTCGCCCTTGAAGTTGTCCTGGTCGATCTGATCGGTAAGGCTGGCCCCCGGCACGCAGGTGACGATCCTGGCCGGATCGCTCAGGTATTCCCATACCTTGCCGATGGGCTCGTTGACCTGGAATGTCTTCTCGATATTCGCTTTCATAGTTTTACTCGGTTTGGTAATATTTAATTTGAACAATGGCTTCCCTCCGCTTTCCGAAGGAGAATGCCCCCACCGCTTTCGCTCACGCGAAGCGGTGGGGCATTCAGGGGGAATCTACTGGGCTACGCCCTTCTCCTTCAGGATTTTCCAGACCTTGAAGGGCGTGATCGGAATATCGATGTGCGTCACGCCGAGGTGCGACAGCGCATCGACGATGGCGTTGGCGATGGCCGGGGGGGCGCCCACCGTCGGGGATTCACCCACGCCCTTGGCTCCGATGGGGTGGTGCGGGGAAGGCGTAACGGTGTGCCCGGTTTCCCAGTTGGGCGACTCCACGGCTGTCGGCACCAGGTAATCCATAAAGGTGCCGTTCAGGATGTTGCCGTCCTCGTCATAGATCAACTGTTCGTACATGGCCGGCGCCAGGCCCTGGGTCAGGCCGCCGTGCACCTGCCCCTGCACGATCATCGGGTTGATGATGTTGCCGCAGTCGTCGATGGCGACGAAACGGCGAACCTTTATCTCGCCCGTCTCCTTGTCGATATCCACAACGCAGATATACGCGCCGGAGGGGAAGGTCAGGTTGGGCGGATCGTAGTAATGGGTGGCCTCGAAGCCGGCCTCCATGCCCAGGGGGTGGTTGGTGTAGGCGGCGAAGACGATCTCCTGGATGGTCTTAGCCTTTTCCGGGGCGCCTTTGACGAAGAATTTGCCCGGCTCCCATTCCAGGTCCTCCTCGCTGACTTCCAGCAGGTAGGCCGCGATCTTGCGGGCCTTGTCGCGCAGCTTCCGGGCGGCCACAGCGGCGGCGGCGCCGGCGGTCGGGGTACTGCGGCTGGCATAGGTGCCCAGGCCGTAAGGCGCCGTGTCGGTATCGCCCTCCTCGACCTGAATGTGCTCGGCGGGGATGCCCAGCTCCTCGGCGATGATCTGCGCATAGGTGGTCTCGTGGCCCTGGCCCTGCGACTTGGTGCCGAAGCGGGCAATGGCCTTGCCCGTGGGGTGCACCCGTATCTCGGCGCTGTCGAACATCTTGATGCCGAGGATGTCGAAATCTCTGGACGGCCCTGCGCCGACGATCTCCGTAAAGGTGGAAATGCCGATGCCCATCAGTTCGCCGCGCTCGCGCTTCTCGGCCTGCTCTTTGCGCAGCTCTTCATAACCGACCACTTCCATGGCCTTCAGAAGCCCGGCGTGATAGTCGCCGCTGTCGTATGTCCAGCCGGTGGGCGACTTCCAGGGGAAGTCTTCTTTTTTGATGAAGTTCTCCATGCGCAGCTGCGCCGGGTCTTTGCCGATCTCAAAGGCGAAGCGGTCGGTGATGCGCTCGATGGCGTGCACGGCTTCCGTCACGCGGAAGGAGCAGCGGTAGGCAACGCCTCCCGGCGGCTTATTGGTGTAAACGGCGTCCGCTTCCATGAAGGCCGCACCGTAGTCATACGAGCCTGTTCCGATGGAGAACAGCCCGGTGGGGAACTTGGAGGGGTTGGCCGAGGCGTCGGTGTAGCCGTGGTCGGCCAGGATCTTGAAGCGGGTGGCCAGGATCTTGCCGTCCTTCGTGCCGGCCATCTCGGCCGTGATGTGGTAGTCGCGGGCGAAAGAGTCGGCCTGCAGGTTTTCGCTGCGGTCTTCAACCCACTTCACCGGCTTGCCGACCAGGAAGGAAACCGCGATGGCGATCACATATCCCGGATACACCGGCACCTTGCCGCCGAAGCCGCCGCCGATGTCGGGCGAGACGACGCGGATCTTCTCCTCGGTCAGGCCAACGTGGCCGGCCACCAGGGCGATGACGGTGCGGATGGCATGCGGGGCCTGGGTGGTCATGTACATGGTCAGGTGGTTGTTCACCTTGTCATAATCGGCCACGCAGCCGCAGGTTTCGATGGAGGCCACGTGGATACGCGGAATGTGCATCTGCTCTTTGACCACCACATCGGCCTCTGCGAAAATTTTTTCCGTGGCCGTTTTGTCGCCCACTTCCCAGTGCCAGATGTGGTTGTCGTTTTTGCCCGGCTTGTCGGTGCGGAGCACCGGCGCACCGGGGTCGAGCGACTTGTGGGGGTCGATGACGGGCTTCATGGGCTCGTACTCGACGATGACCGCCTCCTTGCCGTCGCGGGCGGCGTAGCGGTCGGTGGCGATGACGGCGGCCACTTCCTGGGCCTGGTACATCACCGTATCGGTAGGCAGCACCATCTGGGTGTCCGACATGAGTGTCGGCATCCAGTGCAGGTTGTATTTTTCCAGGTCCTTGCCGGTCACGACGGCGAGCACGCCGGGTATTTTCAGGGCTTCCTCCGCGTTGATGCTCTTGATCTTCGCATAGGCGTAAGGGCTGCGGACGATGTCCATGTGGAGCATGCCCGGCAGGTGGATGTCATCCACGTAGTGGCCCTTGCCCTGGATGAAACGGGCGTCTTCCTTTCTTTTGACCGAATGGCCCATTCCACCGATCTCTTTGGATGTTTTACATCTTATCATAATGGCAGGGTGGTTTTAATTTGAATGAGGTGTTATACGAATTCCGGTTCTGTCGAAGGCAGTTGTTCCCCGCGCATTTTGGCGCCGGCGTACTGGATGGCCTTGACGATGTTGTTGTAGCCCGTGCAGCGGCAGAGGTTGCCGGCGATGCCCCAGCGGATTTCCTCCTCGGTGGGGTTCGGGTTGTTTTCCAGCAGCTCGACGGCGCGCATCATCATGCCTGGCGTGCAGTAGCCGCAGTGCAGCCCGTGGTTGAGGTGGAAGCCTTCCTGAATGGGGTGCAGCCCCTGCGTAGTGGCCAGGCCTTCCACGGTGATAATCTCCTTGCCATCGGCCTGGACGGCCAGCATGGTGCAGGATTTGATAGACTTGCCGTTCACCAGGATAGTGCAGGCGCCGCAGTTGGAGGTGTCGCAGCCGATGTGCGTGCCCGTCATCAGCAACTGCTCCCGGATGAAGTGGACCAGGAGCATGCGGGGTTCCACCTCTGCGGTGCGTTTTTCTCCGTTGATGGTTACCGTTATTTCTTTTTTCATGGTTCAGCTTGTTTAAATAGTTACGGCGGCCCATGGCCGCCATTTTTGTTTAGCGCCTGGCTCTTTCCAGCGCTTTGTGGATCATGCGCCTGGTGAGCACGCCCACCATGGCCCGCTTGTACTCCTCGTCGCCCCGCAGGTCGTCGGAGGGGTTGCAGTCTTCGGCTGCCAGCCGGGCTGCTTCGGCGATCGCTTCTTCGGTCATTTTCTGGCCCAGCAGGGCCTCTTCCGAACGCGCCGCCCGCATGGGTGTGGGGTTGACGTTGGTCAGCCCGATGCCGGCATAGGTGCAGAAGCCCTTGCCGTCGACCGTGATCTGCACTGCCACGCCTGCCGTAGCGTAGTCGCCCACTTTCCTTTCCAGCTTGTGGTAGGCGTTGCCCGTCCCCGCCGGCGGAATGGGGATGCGAATCTCCGTGAGGATCTCGTTCTGCTGCACGGCCGTCATGTAAAATCCGTAGAAAAACTCATCGATGGGCACGGTGCGCTGCCCTTCTGCGCTGCTGATCACGACTTCCGCCCGCATGGCCAGCATGACCGCGGGATGGTCATTGGCGGCGTCGCCGTGGGCGATGTTGCCCCCAATGGTGCCCATATTGCGCACCTGAGGGTCGGCAATCAGTTTGGAAGCATCGGTAAAAATGGGATACCTGGAGCGGATGAGCTCCGAATGGTCCAGGTCGGCCTCGCGGGCCATCGCGCCGATCCTGAGGTAGCCGTCCTCCTCCCTGATGTAGGAAAGCCCCGGAATGTTGTTGATGTCGACCAGGAATGCCGGTGAGGCAAACCTGAGCTTCATCATCGGGATGAGGCTGTGGCCACCCGCCAGTATCTTGGCGTCGTCTCCATGTTGCTCCAGCAACGCAAAGGCCTCGGCCAGCGTATTCGGTGCAGCATAGTCAAAGGGTGCTGGTATCATATCCGTGTGGTTTTATTTGTTCTGCCGCGAAAATTAGAAAATAAATTCTAAAACTTAGTTTTTGTTTTGGCCTGGCGCCTTTTTTTTAAAATTTTTTTTGATTTCAATCGAAAGAGGCGCTCGCAAAAAGGAATAAAAAGGGTTTTAAAAAATATCTTTTTGCCTGGGGCTTAAAATCAAGCCGTAACAAAATAATCTTCTACGAGGCTTCAGTCTGCGAAAGCCACTGCATCCACCCGGGCCAGGCTGAAGGAGAGGCACTGCCAGTGTTCGCCGAAGTCTTCGGAGAGGTAAAGGTTGCCGGTAGTCGTACCGAAGGCCAGCAGGTTGTCCCGCACGGCCAGGGAATGGCGGAAGACGATGTCGAAACAGTGCTCCTGAGGCAGGCCGTTGCGCAATTGCCGCCAGCTCCGGCCGCCGTCTTCGGTGACGCAGACGCAGAGGGCCAGCCCGTGTGCGATGCGCACTTCGTCGCTCACGGCCGGTATCACCCAGGCCCTGTCGGGGTTCTGGTGGTCGATGGCCAGGGCGAAGCCGTAGTCGGCGATGCCTTCCTTATCCGTCACATTGTCCCACCACTGCCCGCCGTCGGTGGAGCGGAAGATGCCGCAGTGGTTCTGCTGCCACAACACATCGGGCTTCGCCCGGCAGGCGAGCAGGAGGTGGGGGTCGTGGCCGACTTCCACATCCGGATTGGGCAGGTAGGCGGCAATGAGCCCCTGGTTGCGGGGCGCCCACGAACGGCCGCCGTCTGTGGTTTCAAACACGCCGGCGCAGCTTACGGCGATATAAACGTGATCGCTGTCGCGGGGATCCACGACGATGGAGTGGATGAAAGGGAAATCGCGCCCGGCGCCGAACCACTGGTTTTCGTCGAGGCGGCTGGGGTGGTTCCAAAGGCTTTCCACCAGATGGAAGTGCTGCCCTTCGTCGCCGCTGTAAAACAGGCCGCCGGGTTCGGTGCCGAGCCAAAGGCCGCCGGGCTTATCGGGCCCGGCGCCCTGCATGCACCAGATTTTCTTCAGGGAAGCCGGCTTGCCCGGCCGCAGGGCCGCATCGGCCGGATAACGGGGTGTGGGAACCGATTGCCAGCTCCGGCCTTCATCGCGGCTGAAGTGAAGCTTCTGGCCCCAGTGCCGGTGCGCCAGGCCCACCCACCAGGCGCCGGTGCGGCTATCGGTGAAAACCACCGATACGGGCATGCCCAGAAAGTGCACCGCACCGATGGCCCAGCCTTTTGAATGGCGCCGGAACTCCACCAGCCCCTTGGAAGTACCTATCAACAATACCGTAGATAATGACATGACGGCCGATTGTGAATACTGGATGCGGAATATATTTTTCGGGCGCCACCCTGAAAAACAGCCCTAAGGTTGCGCTGCATAACGTAACTGGGTTAGCCTCCCGACAGCGCCTGAAAAACGAGCATATCTGCATTGGGCCCCAGGGGGTCGCTGAGCCTGTTCCGGTCGGTTATGAGTTCTCCCTCAACAAAGATGTTGACGTGTTTGCGCAGCCCGCCCTGCTCGTCGACCAGATAGTCTATAATGCCGGGGTAGAGGCGCTCCACCTGCTCCAGCGCATCCCGGACGGTGGGGGCGTCGACCTGTTCTGCTTTCAGGCCGGGGAAAAAACGGTTGAGTGCGGAAGTAAAAGATACGGTGGCCATCAGGCTTCCTTTTTGGATAAGAAAAACAGGCGCTGCCAAAGCGGGCGGGCCCAGCGGAGGAGCACATAGCGGAAGCTGCCGTTCACCCACACCCCTCCGAGCAGGAGGGCAGCGCCGAGGTAATAAGCCGACAGCTCGCCCGTCTGCAGTTCGCTGCTGATAATGAAATACGCACCCGACAAAACCAGGGCGGCGGCGAAAATCGTCCGGCGCCCCTTGTAATTCCACAGCACCAGGAAGAGCGTAAGGGCCGCCAGCCCGACGGATATCCAGGACGCCCAGTTTGGTGCGTGGTTGTACACCTTGGCGCCGCTGCACAGCGTGATGGCGCTGGAATAGGCCAGGATGCAAAAGGGGCACTTCGGCAGGATCACGATCAGCAGGCCTGCCAGCGCGCTGAGCGGCCTGCCGCGGCCCTTCACCTTGTGCGGGCTGTTGCATTTGCAGTGGTCTGTAGAGTGGGGCATCCGCTTGGCGTTTTATCGTGGCTCAATTTCCTCTTTTCGGCTCCGGCCGAAAGAACATATTGTCTTTAAAACTGTTTTGCGATTAATTGTTCAGGAGAAAGCCTGTTTTTTACATCGAAGCAGCACAATTTAAGCTGAAATTAGAATTTTTTTTCTAAAAACACCCCTTATGAAAGAATTATTGCCCGGCATCGAAGCCTGGCTCGACAGCCGCAAGCCTTTCGCCCTGGCGACGGTCATCCAAACCTGGGGTTCCTCGCCCAGGCCTGCAGGGTCGGCGATGATCGTTTCCGAAGAGATGGAACTGGCCGGCTCGGTGAGCGGCGGCTGCGTGGAAGGCGCCGTGATCCGCGAAGCCCTGCCCCTGATCAGGGAGGGCGGCTCCAGGCGGCTGGCCTTTGGCGTCGCCGACGAAGACGCCTGGGCCGTGGGGCTGAGCTGCGGCGGCAAAATGCAGGTATTCCTGGAGCGCTTCCTGGCCTTCGACGAACGGCCGGAAGAGCAGGCCGCCTGGGAAAAACTGCACCACTGCCTGCGGCACGACGAACCCTGCATTCTGCTCACCCGCCTGCAGGACGGGCCGGGCCGCCATACGCTGGTTTTGCCCGACGGCAGCACCCTGGGCCAGGCTGCAGGCCCGGCGCTGGCCTCCGCGGCCCTGCAGGCCTACCGCGAACGCCGCCATCAGGTGGTTGAAGCCGAGGGCGGCTCCTATTTCGCCCAGATATTCCCCCGCCGCAGCCGCATGATCATCATCGGCGCGGCCCACATTACGGCTGACCTGGTGCAACTGGCCCAGCTGTTCGGCTTCGAAACCATCGTCATAGTCCCGAGCGGCGTTTTCGCCGGCAAAACCCAGTTCGCCGTGCCGCCGGACCAGCTATTCATGCAGTATCCGGCCGAGGTGCTGCCCCGGTTCGAACTCGACGCCTACACCTACGCCGTCGTCCTCTCGCACGACCCCAAAATCGACGACAACGCCCTGCACCTGCTGCTGCCCTCGGAGGCCGCCTACATCGGCGCCCTGGGCAGCCAGAAAACCCACGCCAAAAGGGTAGCCCGCCTGCAGGCCGCGGGCTTCTCCGAAGAGGCCATCGGGCGCATCCACGCGCCTGTCGGGGTGGATATCAACGCCCAAACGCCGCGGGAGATCGCAATGAGCATCATGGGAGAGGTGGTGAAGGTGAAGAATGCCTTTCTTTAAAGGGCAGGCAAATACTTGCAATGGCCGCGAATCAGCATTCCGAAAAATTCCGCCCCCTGCCCTTCGGAAGCATTAAACCCGATGGCTGGCTCAAAGCCCAGATGCAAAAGGATATGGCCGGCTTCACCGGGCAACTGGACCAGTTGGTTCCCGATTTATTCAACGACCCCATTTACGGAGCCGGAAGGTTGAACAGGAACAGTAGAGCCCGGGACTTGGGGAACCTTAAAGCAGGAGACGCCGAAGGCAGCGAACAATACAAATGGTGGAACTCCGAAACCCAGTCCAACTGGTGGGACGGCTACATCAGGAGCGCATTCTTATTGGAACAGGAAGCGGGGATCGAAAAAGCCCGGCAATACATTCAAGGCATTCTGGCAACACAGGATGAAGACGGCTACCTCGGTATTTACGACAGAGAAACGCGCTATAACTTCCATTCCGAAAATGGCGAGCTCTGGTCGAAAACAACCCTGTACCGGGGCTTGCTGGCTTACTGCGAGGTGACAAAAAGCCGAAAAGCCTGGCTCGCTCTCGTTAAAGCCGTGGATAATGTGATGCAAAACTACCCGCCCGGGCGGTCGAGCCCCTTTGATTCCGGGCGGAGTTTCAACGGCGGGGTTTCCCACGGGCTCACCTTTACGGATGTTCTGGATAAAATGCACCAGCTAACCTCCGACAGGCGATACCTGGAGTATGCTGTCTTTCTGTACAGGGATTTTTCCAACACCTTCCAATCGGAAGGCGACGCCCAGCTGAAAAATATATTAAACCAGGATTACCGCTTAAAATCCCATGGCGTTCACACCTGCGAACATATCAGGCCTCTGGCCGTGGCCGCATATGCTTCGCAGGACCCTCTGTTGCTGGAAGCCCTGGCCATTTATCTGGAGCGTATAAAAAAGCTCACAACCCCTTCCGGCGGAGCGATCGGCGATGAATGGATTAACGGCAGAGATGCCGACGCCACCGATACGGGTTATGAATTTTGTTCCCTGCACGAATTGCTGGACAGCTATACCGCCGTATTGCAAAAATCGGGAAAAGCAGAAACAGGCGATGATGCCGAAAAAATATTTTACAATGCCGCACAGGGATCGAGAAACCCCCTTCATTCCTGCATCGCCTATTTAAAAACCGATAACTCCTATGAAATGCTGGGGACGAAAAACGGGGTGGCGGAGCCAGGCAGAAAACAGACGAGGTACAAATATTCCCCGGCTCACCAGGATGTCGCAGTGTGTTGCAACCCCAATGCGGGAAGAATTACGCCCTATTTCATTCAATCCTCCTGGATGAGAGAAGGGGGCAACACCCTGGTGGCCGCCTTACTCATGCCCAATATCCTGAACACCGAAATCGGCGGCGCAAGAATTGAAATCCGGAATATCACCAATTATCCCTTCGCCAATGATTTTATCTTCAGGATCAGCCTGGATAAAGCTGCCGTGCTGAACATCAAAATCCGAAAGCCGGCCTGGGTGGAGGAAGTGGATACCGAAGAGAGCTACGCTTTGGAAGATGGCTATTTGTCCATTAAAAGAAAATTCCGGAAACAGGATGAGATCGCATTGAGGTATGAAACGGATGTCAAAATTTTAACGGATAAACAGGGAGAAAAATATTTCACCTATGGCGCCCTGGTTTTCGCCAAACCCATCGATGCCGAAGAAATCAAGGGAAAGGCTTATTCAAACGGGTTTGAAGACCTGTACTATAAACCGGGGGAATACGCGAAACATTTTTACTGCAGCGAACACAAGGCCTCTCACGCGAATGGAAGGATCACAGCCTGGTTGATCAATGAAAATTCCGGGAAAAAGGAGAAGGTGGAACTGATCCCTATCGGCAAAACTATCCTGCGGCAAACGGCCTTTAAAGAGCAGGGAGCTGCATGACGGCGCCTGCTGGCCCGGCAGATATGCGATCCCCTCAGAACACGCTTTTGGAAAATGGATCTGTTCAACAACAAGGCTCAGGAGTCAAAGAATTTACTGCCCGCTGACGGCATCGTTTATTATTATGGCAAAGTACTGCCGGAAGAAGAGGCAGGCAAATACCTGCGCGCTTTGCTCGGCAATATCGCCTGGAAGAACGACGAGGCCGTCATTTTCGGAAAACGCCTCGTCACCAAACGAGCGGCAGCCTGGTATGGCGCCCCGGGGCTCGAATACACCTATTCCGGCATTACCAGAAAGGCGCTGCCGTGGACGGAGGAGCTGCTCGCCCTGAAAGCCCTGGCGGAAGAAAAAACGGGCGAAACATACAACTCCTGCCTGCTCAACCTGTACCACAGCGGCGAGGAGGGCATGGGCTGGCACAGCGACGCCGAAAAGGCCCTGAAAAAGGACGGCGCCATAGCCTCGCTGAGCTTCGGCGCGGAGCGCAAATTCGCCTTCAGGCACAAAAAAAGCCGGGAAACCGTCTCTCTGATCCTGGAGCATGGCAGCCTGCTCGTGATGAAAGGCCCGGTGCAAACCCACTGGCTGCACAGGCTGCCGCCGATGCTGAAGGTGAAGGCGCCCAGGGTGAATCTGACGTTCAGAACAATTGTTTTGTAAGTTGTGTATCTTTAGAGAGCAGGCATAATCATGGAAAGGAATGAATTTAACGACCGAGAACATTTTGCTGGTTGGCTCTCTCCTCCTCTTAATCAGCATTATTGCGGGAAAGACATCCTATAAATTCGGCGTGCCGACTTTGCTGTTGTTTTTGGCCATTGGCATGCTGGCCGGTTCGGACGGCATCGGCGGCATCCATTTCGATGACCCCAAAATCGCCCAGTTCATCGGCATCGTCTCCCTCAACTTCATACTTTTTTCGGGCGGGCTCGACACCAACTGGTCTTTCGTAAAGCCCATCCTGTGGCAAGGGCTTTTGCTATCGACCTTCGGCGTATTGTTTACGGCGCTCGCGCTCGGTTTTTTTGTCTGGCACATTACTGACTTCAGCCTTTACGAAAGCCTGCTGCTGGGGTCGATCGTTTCCTCGACCGACGCGGCGGCCGTATTCTCCATCCTTCGTTCGAAAAGCCTTGCTCTGAAAACCAACCTGCGCCCCACACTGGAACTGGAAAGCGGGAGCAACGACCCGATGGCCTATGTGCTGACCATCGCCTTCCTGACATTGGTTTTAAACCCGGATATGAGCCTGTTTTCCATCATTCCCCTCCTCATCCGGCAAATGGCCATTGGCGGGCTTGCGGGCTTCGCATTCGGGAAGATAAGCAAATACGTCATTAACCAGATCCGGCTGGACTTTGAAGGGCTCTACATCGTTTTGGTCATAGCGCTGATGTTCATCACCTTTTCAGCCACCGATTTCGTAGGCGGCAACGGCTTTCTTGCCATTTACATTTGCGCCGTTTATTTAGGCAACCAGGATTTCATCCACAAGAAAACCATCCTGAAAATGTATGACGGGCTGGCATGGCTGATGCAGATCGTGCTGTTCCTGACCCTGGGGCTGCTCGTTTTCCCTACCCGCATCTTCCCGCTCGCCGGCCTCGGGCTGCTCATTTCCCTGTTTTTGATTGCCGTAGCCAGGCCCCTGGGTGTTTTTTTAAGTTTGGCGTTTTTCAGAATGAAGCTGCGAAGGCGCCTTTACATTTCCTGGGCCGGTTTGCGGGGCGCGGTCCCCATCGTATTCGCCACCTATCCGTTGCTGGCGGGAATTGAAAAGGCGGATATGATCTTCAATATTGTGTTCTTTATCTCCGTCACTTCCGTTCTGATCCAGGGCACCACGCTGACAACCGTTGCGAAATGGCTGCACGTTTCATTGCCCGGAAAAGCCAAGCGGATCGCCCCGACCGACGCTTTTCTCGCCGACCACCCCAAGGCGATCATGAAGGAAATTGAAATATTAACCGGTTCTTACGCCACAAATAAAAAAATTGTGGAGCTGAAATTCCCCAAAAATGCCATTATCGCCATGATCATACGGAATGGCAAGTATTTAATACCCAGTGGTTCAACCGTAATAGAGGACAATGACAGGCTCATTGTCCTTTCCGACAATCAGGATGGCCTTGATAAGGCCAGCGATTGCCTGATCAGCCAGCCCGCACTGGCAAAAACCTAGGAATATGAAAAAACGCTTTATCGTGCTCGTTGATTTTTCCGCCTATTCGGAAAACCTGCTGAAGTATGCCTGCGACTGGAGCCAGCGGATCGGCGCGGAATTGTTGCTGGTTCACCAAACCGTTGTCCTGACGCCTGCTTTCACCGACAGGGAAAGCAGGGCCGGCATCGCCCGGCAGATCAACGCAGAGGCACTTGAAAGGCTGCGGGAATTGAGGGAAACCCTGCTGCCGCCCGAAATAACGGTATCTTATTCGGTTTCTGAAAACCCCTTGCATTCGTTCTTGCCGGTTTTATTGTCGAACCCTTTTGATAATCTGATCTTTGTCGGATTAAAGGGCGCCGGCTTGCTGAAAAAATTTTTCATTGGCAGCTTCGCTGTTCAGGTTATTGAAATGGCAGACAATATAGTGGCCGCCATACCGAAAGGCGTTTCGACATTTTCGCCGGAAAAACTTTTCGTTGCCATAAGTAAAAAACAGGCTTTCAATATTCCCGCCTTTGGCCATTTTCTCGGATTCGCCGGCGAGGGCATAAAAAACATCACTTTTTTCCATCTGGCAATCCCCGGTGAGGACTGCTCCGGAGTTGAAAAGCACCTCGGCGAGCTGGCAACCCGTTTCTCGGAGAATTTCAACGCGGTTTATGCTATTTATGAGGGGAATAACGCTTTTGAAGACATCAAACAGCTCATCAACGACAAAACCGAAGAAATGCTTGTCGTCCAGAAAGGATCCCGCCTTCTGGCCGACCAGCTTTTCAGAAAGTTCCTGATCAACGAACTGGTTTACGAAGGCCAGACACCGCTGGTCGTGTTGCCCTAACATCTTCCCCGCCAGGCTTGACATGCCCGCTGCGGAGGAATGCCTCTAATTTCATTTTCGCCGGAACAGCATAATTGCCCGAAGAATTCCTATTTTTGGTGAGGCCTGTAAAATCACAATATCTCACCATGAAAACAGCCCACAGCACCCTAGCCGCCCTCCTGTGCATCGCCCTCCTGTCCGCCTGCTCAGGAAGCGCAGAACCCGGAAAGGAAACGGCCCCATCGGGCAGCCCGCAGGTAAAGCTCATCCCCGCCGACACCTTTTATTTCAACTCCTTCGTCGATTGCAATATGGCCGAAGCCTGGATCGGCGACACCTTCCGGATATTCCCGGGAAAATATGGCGAAGACCCGCTCTGGGGCGACGCCCGCGACCTCAAATTCGCCGACGGAAGGAACGCCGACGAGGCCTTCAGCAGCAAAGCCGAAGCCTTCACCGAGCCCGTCATGCCGCCCAATGCGCCCATCGGAAGGCCTGGGCTGCACGGCGCCGCCTGGTTCGAAACGGTTTACCAGGATGTGAACGACCCGAGCGGCAAAACCCTCTTCGCCGTCTATCACAATGAAAACTACCCCTCCACCCTGCCTTACGACGAGGCCACCGGAGAAGGATACCTCGACAAAGACTGGCCGCAGGGCCTGAAGGGGCCGGGCTCTCCCGCAGCCGTGTGCCGGATAGGCATCATGAAATCCACCGACGGGGGCAGGAGCTGGGAAAACAAAGGCCTTTTCCTGGAAGATTACCAGCCCCGCCTGATCCTGAAGCCGCACAATACCTCCAACACCTTCGCCGGCGGGGTGGGCGACCCTTCTGCAGTGGCCAGCGGCGAATACCTCTACCTCTTTTACGGCGAATACGGTTATCCGGGGGTTTACGACGCCAAAACCTACGATCGCGAAACCGAGCGCAGCGGCCAGTGCATCAGCGTGGCCCGCATTCGCCTGGCCGATCTGGACGACCCCGCCGGCAAGGCCAAACGCTGGGACGGCAAGGGGTTCAATGCACCCTACGACAGCATAGGCAGCCCCATCGCCACCCTGCAAATACCGGCCGAGGAAGGCGGCGGGCCGGCTTCCTCCCCCACCGGCGGTTTCCACTGGGGCCCTTCCGTCAGTTGGAACACCTACCTGAATTGCTGGGTCATGCTCATGGGAAAGGTGGAAGGCCCTTCCTGGGAAGGTGACAAACTCTACATCTCCTTCAACAAGCATCAGGACCTGGGCGCGGGCGACAATTCCCAGAAATGGTCCAAACCCCGGCTGCTCGTCGAAAAGCCGGGCCACATCATGTGGTATCCTTCCCTGCAACCCATGAACACCCCGGAAGACATCGCCAACAAACATACCTGCCTGAAACTGGGCAAAAGGGCGCGCCTCTTTTACAAGTACGCCGACCAGGGCAGGTATGTGTCGGAGTATATTGTGGAGTTTAGCCTAGAAGAATAATACATCAAAACTTTTTTCAATGAAAACACCAATTACCCTTACCCTGCTTCTGGCCCTGCTCATTGCAGCCTGCCAGACAGAACCCGCCCCGCCCGCTCCCGCTCAGGCGGAAGCAATCGACTTCGAAAAGGAAAAGGAGGCCATCATGGCCGTCATCGACGGCGAGTCGGCAGCTTTCTGGAACAAGGACTTCGACAAATTCGCCGCCTACTGGGCGCACGGGCCCCACATCCGGACCATGGGCTGGTGGGAAGCCGGAGGCGTTACCGTAGTCGAAGGCTGGGAAGAGCGGGCGAAACGCACCAAAGAACACATGGAGCAGAGCCCCGAGCCCAACCCCACGGCGACGAACGTCCGGCGGGAAAACCTGAACCTCCGCATATTCAAAGACGTGGCCTGGCTCACATTCGACCAGTACGGCGCCGACACCGGAGACTCCCTGATGGATATGCCGGGCCTGAGCCGCGAAACCCGCATCCTGGAAAAGGAGGACGGACAGTGGAAAATCGCTTATGTCGGATGGTTGCTGGAAGGCGGCGGGCAATAGGAACGGGAACTGCCTAAGAAGTGCGCTTTTAGGCTCCCGTGGAAAATATTGAACCGCCAAGACGCGGAGAACACAAAGATTTACGCAAAGACGCTGCGTTCTTTGCATCCTTTATGTTTGTAAAAAACGCAGGGACGCAGAGAACGCAGGGGTTTTACGCGAGTAAGCCAGTACGTCATTACGTCAACAAGCCAAATTTCCGTCTGCGGGCTGCTCTGCGTCTAAGCCGTTAATTATTCGGAGCCATTCCTTTTTGAGACAGCCTCCAACACGAGGCGAAGCGTGTTAAACCCAGTTTATAAAACTTTTATTCGCGGGCCGGAGGCCCGCGTTCCAAAACAAAGCACTTATGAACCCTATCCTGAAAAACATTCTGGCCGCCCTGGCAGGCCTTGTCGCCGGAAGCGTAGTGAACATGGGCATCATCATGCTCAGCGGTTCCATTGTCCCTCCTCCGGAAGGCGTGGACCCCACCAGCATGGAGAGCATTAAAGCCTCCATGCACCTGTACGAGCCGAAGCATTTCCTCTTCCCCTTCCTGGCGCACGCGCTCGGCACATTAGCCGGCGCCTGGCTGGCCGCCCTGATCGCGGCGAGCCACAAAATGAAGTTCGCCCTGGGGGTTGGCGCCTTTTTCCTGGTCGGCGGCATCGCCAACACCTTTATGCTTCCGGCGCCCATCTGGTTTATCATCCTGGACCTGGCAGCGGCCTATATACCGATGGCATGGCTGGGCGGCAGGCTGGCTATGGGGAAAAGGCAGGAGGCAGCGCCCTAGTGCTGTCGGCCTTCGATATGCACCCAAGCCTGACGGCCGGCAGCCCAGGGCCGCCGGGAATGCCCGTAACGCGCAAATTTATTTGCGACGTTAAATGCAAGTGATTGAAAAATAATGTTTTATAATTCCAGCCTCTCAAATAAATTTGAGGGCTACTTATTCCCGGCCTCTCAAATAAATTTGAGGGCTACTTATTCCCGGCCACCCAGGGTCGAAGCCTCTCAAATAAATTTGAGGGCTACTTATTCCCGGCCTCTCAAATAAATTTGAGGGCTACTTATTCCCGGCCACCAGGGCCGAAGGCGGGCCATAAGCATTAAACCAATGAAAGGAAACAATCGCTTTTTCAGCTATTACCGCCTGGCCTTTCTGAGGCCGGGCCAGGCGTTCGAACAATTGATATCAGACAAGCGCCTGCTGGCTTTGAGCTTCCGGGCCGTGGCCATCATGGCGATCCTGTACACCTTCGTTTACATCTTTCTGATTTTCGGAGGCGGGCAGCCCTTCAAACCATGGCTGGATATCCCACTGGATGCGTACTACCGCTACAATGTATTCTTCTGTGCGCCGAGCATGTTCCTGGGCTGGATTCTCGCCGCGGGCGTGGTGCAACTCCTGGCCCGTATGTTCTCCGGGCAGGGCGCTTTCGAACAGACCCTGGCCGTTTTCGGCTTCGGAATAGGCGTTGCTTCCTGGTCGACGGGCGTGCATGACATCCTGACCAGCTTTCTGGGGGCCATCCAGGTGATAAACCAGCGGGATTATGAGCTTGCCCTGAATTCCCCGACGATCTGGCGGGCTTTGCTGTGGATACAGATGGGCATTTATCTGCTTTGGTTCATCTTTTTGTTTTCCCGGGGCGTCAGGGCAACCCACGGGCTGAAGCCCGGGCCGTCCATACTGCTCGGAACGATTGGCTTCCTCGTTTATCAGTTGTTTTTCCTGATCTTCAACAGGTGAGGGCGGGCTAAGCAGGCCGGAGCCCGCCCCTGGAAAGAGGAGTAGCCTGCTAAAACTGCATTTCCCCATTATCTTCTTCTTCCCGCCCTCCGTTCCTGCGCGCCTGTTTCTGCTGGTTGATCCGGTAGTTCAGCGTCAGGTTGGCCTGCGTGGGATGCCGCTGAAAGTTGCCCTCCGAATAGAAATCTTCTCCTTCGGAGATGAAGCGGAAGCGGCGGGTGTTGAATACGTCGCGAACGCTGAACGTGAGGGTTCCCTTACCCCGGAGGATATCTGCACTGGCGCCCAGGTCGGCGCTGGCCATGGATTGGCGGCGGCCCTGAGGCGTGTCCTGAGGGGCCCGGTAATTGAACCGCAGTTGCAGGTCGAGTTTTTTCCATAAGGTGAATCGAGAGGAGCCGCGCACGAACCAGCTATAGGTATCGGCGTAAAGCGTCGTATCTATATTGCCTCCGTCAGTGATGGCGCGGAAGAAGTTGGCGTTTCCATCGAGGCTCCACCAGGCATAAGGCGAAAAAGATCCGCTCAGGTCAAGCCCCCAGGCGTCTCCAGTGGCGAGGTTTTCGGGCCGGGTTAAGGTGGCGCCGTTCTCCTGCACCCTTCGAATGCGCTCGATGGCCCCGGTAGTATGCCGGTAGTAGACCGAGCTGCTCAGAGAGCCCTTGTCCCAGTATTTGAGGTGCCCCGCCTCAATGGAGTGGGTGAATTCCGGGTCGATATTGGGGTTGCCGCTGAAGAAATTGCGGCTGTCGCTGAACGAGAAAAAAGGGTTGAGATCCCAGAATCTCGGGCGGCGCAGGCGGCGGCTGTAGCTGATTTGCACCGCGTTGTCGGCCGGCAGTTTGTATGTAATGTGGGCGCTGGGGAAGAGGTTCAGGTAGTTGCGCTCGTTCTGCTCCTGTGTCTGGAGCAATTCGGTTGAAACGAAGCTCCACTCAGGCCGCAGGCCCAGCTGATAGGAGAACCGCCCCTGCTCATTACCATAGATGAGGTAGGCGGCCAGGATATTTTCCCTGTAGCGGAAATTATTGCTCAGGCCGGGCAGGGAGGCCCACTGGCCGTCGCCGAGTTCTTCCACCAGGTAATCATTGTTGATATTTCGGAAGGAACTCCTCCAGCCGGCTTCGAATTTGCCTTTCTTTCCGAAGGGGTTCACATAGTCGGCCTGGGCGATCAGCATGTGTTCCCGCTCCCGGTTGCTGGAGCGCTGCAGCAGGCTGGGCACACCGGATGGCGCCCAGCCCGGCAGGAAGAACTGCTCTGTCAGGCCTGAGCCCTCATCTTCGGTATTGTCCTGATAGCGGATGTCGGCCGTGAATTCGTGGCCTTCCCGTTCGAAAGTGCGGCGGTAGGTGAGGGCATATTCAGTATTAAGCTCTTTCTCTGTCTCGTCGTCTGAGCGGCGGGAATTGGCCGTTGGGTTGTCCAGCGTGAAAAGGTAATCGTAGTACTCCAGCAGGCCGGTGTTGTTTTCTTTGCCTCGCCGATAGGTAAAGGCGGCGGTCAGCACGTTTTTGGGGTCGAAGAAATAATCGGCGCCGCCGCGAATGTTGGCCGACCAGCCGCCACGGGTTTCATCTTCCCACTGCCTGGTAATAAAGGTGGTGTCTCCGCCGAATATTTCCTGGTACTGGTAACCGGAAGAGGGCGACCGCCGGAAGGAAGGGCCGATGTTGGTGAACAGGTTCAGTTTCTGCGTCCGGTAGTTCAGGTTGACGGAGCCGATATAGTTCCGGGGATAACCGAGTGTGAGGTCAAAGGAGCCGTTGACTCCCTGCGCGCGTTCCTTTTTCAGTACGATATTGATAATGCCGGCCATGCCTTCCGCTTCGTAACGGGCCGAAGGGTTGGTGATCACCTCGATGCGGCTGATCAGGTTGGCGGGCAGTTGCCGCAGCCCCCCGGCGCCGCTGATGCCGATCAGGCCGGAAGGCTTGCCGTCGATGAGGATGCGCACGTTTTCACTGCCCCGCAGGCTGACGTTTCCCTCCACATCGACCTGTACGGAAGGCACGTTGTCGAGGATGTCCTGCGCCGTGCCCCCCATGCTGCTGATGTCCTGCCCGACATTGTAAATCTTTTTGTCGAGGGCAAACTGCATCTGGCTGGCCTGCGTTTCCACGACCACTTCGCTAAGCACCTCCGCTTCAGGTTCAATGGCGACCTGGCCCAGATCCAGGACGGGCCGGGCTGCCGATAAGTACAGGCTGTCAACGATTTTGGGCCGGTAACCGAGGAATTCAATTTTCAGAAAATAATAAAAGCCGGCCGGCGCTTTCAGGCTGAACATGCCGGCTGCATCGGTTATGGCGCCGTTGACGAGCGTGCTGTCCGAATGCCGGAAAAGGGTGATGGCGGCGTACTCCAGGGGCTGTTGCGTGCCCACATCGATGACCTTGCCCGCCAGAGTAGCCGGCGGTGGCGAAGCCTCCGCAGCAGCCTGGGGGTGGCTGTCCTGCGCCATGGCGCCCGGGGCGGAGAACAGGATGGCAGAAAAAGGAAGGATGAACAGGAAGAGATGCCGTGGGTTCATATTTTTCAAGGATTTCATGGATAGCCCGTTTGTTGCAAAGGTGGGCCGGCGGGCAACAGGAACCAAAAAAGATTGGCGAACGGCAATTTGCATGTGGTAAAGCTCCATGTCCGGAAAACCAAAGGAATAAAGCCGTTTGCCATTGTTTTTTTGAGGTTCGCTTGAAAAATTTGCACCCTCCTGCTAAAAGCCGAACTTTGGCCGTTATGAAAGCCTCCATTCTCAAAAAGGTGTTTCGGCAGTGGGTGTCTTCTGAAGCGGTTTTTATCCTTCTGCTGTGGGTGATCTACTTCATCAGCCTGGCTTTCTCCAAGGAACGCCCGCATATCCATTACTGGGATTTTATCTTTGCCGCCAATTATTTCCTTGCCGTCCTCGCCATTAATTACCTGCTGCTTCCCCGCTTTTTTTACCGGAAGCGATATTTTACATTCCTGTTCTGCAGCCTGATAGCCATTGCCCTGTCCGTGGCCATTAAAGAGGTGTTGCTGGAGCCTGTTTTTTTGTCCGGGCACGGCATGGGCCGGAGGTCGGCGGAAGGAGGCCTTCGCGATATATCAGAGATCGGGCCGGTCATTCTGCTTTTCGTCGGCTTCAAACTGGCCTGGGATAATTTGAAAAAACAGTCCAGGCTCGAAGAACTGGAAAAGGAAAAGGCGGAGAGCGAACTGCAGTTCCTGAAGTCCCAGCTCAACCCCCATTTTCTGTTCAACAACCTGAATAACCTGTACTCCTACGCCCTGGATAAATCGGAGAAAACGCCGGAGATCATCCTGCAGCTTTCCAACATCATGCGTTACATGCTTTACGAAAGCCGTGAAAAATACGTGCCGCTGGAAAAGGAACTGGCCTGCCTGCAGGATTACATCCACCTGCAGGATCTGCAGATGGAAAGCCGTGGAAAGGTTGAATATGCCGAAAAGGGAGAAACCTCCGGATGGATGATCGCACCGCTCCTGCTGATCCCATTTGTGGAAAACAGCTTCAAGCACAGCCTCTCCAGCCAGGCAGAGGGTATTTTTATTGATATAAAAGTGGACATTCAGGAAGATCAGCTTAATTTTCAATGCGCCAACAGCTACCTGCCTACAGGCGCCGGAACAGGCAGATATGTCGCCAGCGGCATCGGGCTGGAAAATGTTAAAAGGAGGCTGGAATTGCTGTATGCCGGCCGGCACCGGCTGGATATCCAACCCGGAGAGGGGGAGCGGTACGTGGTGAATCTGGCTCTTACCCTGTCCTTCGCCGCTGAATAGCCCCAAAACCCAAAAGCACGAACGCCATGGAATACCGCTGCATCATAATCGAAGACCAGCTTCCCGCCCAACGCATCCTGCAGCGCTACATCGCCGAGGTGGCGGGCCTGGAACTGTCAGGCGCCTTTACCGACCCGTTGGCTGCCCTGGACTTCATGCGCGAACATCCCATCGACATCATCTTCCTCGACATCCACCTGCCGAAACTGTCCGGCATGGATTTTCTGAAGGTGCTGCCCTATAAACCCAAAGTCATTCTGACCACAGCCTTTTCGGAATACGCCCTGGAAGGATACGAATTTGAAGTGGTGGACTACCTGCTCAAACCCATCTCCTTCGAACGCTTCCTCAAGGCGGTGTCCAGGGTCATTTATCATCCGGAGGCGGGCCTCGCGGGGGCAGAGGGGACGGAAAACACGGCCGCCCTATCCTACGCTTTCGTCAAGTCGGACAAATCCATTCTGAAGATCGAGTTTGCAGACATCCTCTACGTCAAGTCCGACGATGTGTACACCTGGTTGCATACCCGCCAAAAGAACTACTTCCTGTCATATCCGCTGAAATACTGGCTCGGCCTGTTGCCGGCTGCCGATTTCTGCCAGATCCACAAATCCTATGTCGTCAACCTGCGGTGTATTGAAAAAATCGAGGGCAACCAGGCCTTTATCCCTGGGGAAGCCTTGCCGATTGGGCGGAGTTTCCGGGAGTTTCTCATGAAAAAAATCGGCATGAAAGAATAGTACAAAGGGAACTAAACAACCCTTTCAAGGCTATGCCTGCTGACATACTTCCCACTCCCTAAATCAGCCCCCTCGATTTCAGCTCCAGGTATTTGTTCACCGTATTGACCGACAAATCGGCAGGGCGGGTGAGGACGGCCTGTATGCCGTACTGGCGCAGCTTCTGCACCATGCTGGATTTTTCGGTAAGGAACTTGCGCGCGATAGTCTGGTGGTAGATGTCTTCCAGGGTTTTGGCCTCCGACTCGGCGAGAGCGCGGATTTCGGTATTTTCAAAGAAGATGACAACCAGCAGGTGGAAGGTATTGATGCGGCGCAGGATGGGCAGCGCCCGCTCCAGGGCGTACATGCTTTCGAAATTGGTATAGAGCAGCAGGAGGCTGCGCCCGTTGATAAGTTTGCGGGCGGCGTAGTAGAGCATTTCGTAGTTGGCCTCCATCGGGCGCTCTTCCTCTTTGTACAGGGCGGCCAGTATCTTGCTGAGCTGCGTGCCCTTGCTGTCGGCCTTGACCGTCGCGCCGATCTTGTCGGAAAAGGTGATCAGCCCGGCGCGGTCGTACTTTTGCAGGGCGATGTTGGAGATTACCAGGCTGGTATTGATGGCGTAGTCCATCAGGCTGAGCCCTTCGAAGGGCATGCGCATGGCGCGGCTCTTGTCGATGATGCTGTACACCTGCTGGGCCCGCTCGTCTTCGTACTGGTTGACCATCAGGGCGGCGCGGCGGCCGGTGGCCTTCCAGTTGATGCTGCGGTAGTCGTCGCCGCGCACGTAGTTCTTGATCTGATCGAACTCGTAGCTGTGCCCGATCCGGCGCAGCTTTTTGATGCCCTTGTGGTGCGTCACCCGGTCGAATGCCCGCAACTCGAACTGCTTCATCTGCAGGACGGAGGGGTAAACCGGCACGCTCATGGGCTGATCGGTTAGGTAGCGGCGCTCCACCAGCCCCAGCAGGGTGGACAGAAAGGCATGGGTGGCGCCGAAGCTGTACTCGCCCCGCGCCAGCGGCCGCAGTTCGTATTCCAGGGCGGCGGCCTCGCCCGGTTTCAGCCGCAGGTTCAGCCCGAAATGGCGCTCCTGGAACTGGAACGGCAACTCGTCTATCAGATGGATGGAAAGCTGCAACCCCGACTGGTTCTCCAACTCCAGCCTGACGGTGTTGGGCTCGCCGAGGTTGAATATCCTGGGAGGCTTGCGCTCGCAGCGCACCGCCACCCGCCGGTTGAACAGCAGCAGCAGGTCGAGCAGCACCAGCGCCAGCACGAACAGGGCCTGGGCTGCCGGAAAAAGGGACGGCATCCAGAAGCTGGCAACAAAGAGCACTACCAGCATGCCGAACAGCAGGAAAAAACGCCTGGTGAGAAAGAGCTGCTTCACGGTTCCTTATCTTGGCACTTCGATCTTCTGAACAATGCCCCGGATCACCTCCTCCGTCGTGTAGCCCTCCATCTCCCGCTCCGGGGTGAGGATGATGCGGTGGTTCAGCACGGGGTAAGCCACGTACTGGATGTCGTCGGGGGTGACGAAATCGCGGCCGGAAATAGCGGCCATGGCCTTGGCCATTTTCATCACTGCCAGCGAGGCCCGCGGTGAGGCGCCCAGGAAGAGGTCGCCGCTGTTGCGCGTTTCGTGGATGATCTGGGCGATGTAGTCCAGCAGTTCTTCCTTGATGTGCACCTGTTCCACCAGTTCCTGGCATTCCCTGATCTCCGCAGCGGTGAAGACGGCTTTGACCACGTGGCGCTGGGCCAGCCTGAAATCGCTGCGGAACCGGCGCAGGATGGCCTTTTCCTCCTCCAGGTTGGGATAACGCAGGTTGATCTTGATGAGGAAGCGGTCGAGCTGGGCTTCAGGCAGCTTGTAGGTGCCCTCCTGCTCGATGGGGTTCTGGGTGGCGACCACGAAAAAGGGGAACTCCATGGGGTAGGCCTGGCCGTCAACCGTCACCTGGTATTCTTCCATCACTTCAAAAAGCGCCGCCTGCGTCTTGGCCGGCGAGCGGTTGATCTCGTCGATGAGGATGATGTTGGAGAAAATGGGGCCGGCATTGAAGGAAAACTCCGAGGTCTTCATATTGAAAACCGTGGTGCCCAGCACGTCGCTCGGCATCAGGTCGGGCGTAAACTGGATCCGGGAAAAGCCGACGTCGAGCGTCTGGGCCATGAGTTTGGCCGCCAGCGTTTTGGCGATGCCCGGCACGCCTTCCAGCAGGACGTGCCCGCCGGAGAACAGCCCCGCCAGCAACAAATCCATCAGCTCTTCCTGCCCGATGATCACCTTGTGCAATTCTTCCTTGATGCGGCCGACGGCCAACTTCACCTTCGACAGTTCCATGCGGCTGCGCTGCCAGTGCTCCAGGCCTTCCTCCGCCCCGCCCGGATCAGGCCCGGGCGGGGGCGGCATAAAACGGCCGTGCTCCTCCTGTTGCCCTTCCGGCTCCAGGGGAGTATCGTTTTCGTTCTTATCGTCAATGTGCATGCAAAATGCTATTTACTGTTTTTGTAAAAATCGTCCAGCAGCCGGTGAAATTCGATCAGGGTATTCTCGGAAACAAAGCTGGAAGAATGGATATTCCGGTAAAGTAACAGGATTTTGTTGATCGCGTCCCCGGGGATTTCCGATTTGTGCGAAAGTTTTTCCACGAAGGCCTCGTCCATATCGCGTGCCTGGATGAAGTAGTGTTCGCGCAGGTGGCTTTGCCAGAGTTTCATCTGCTGCAGGGCCAGTTGTCTGTGGTTGTTCTGCAGGAAATACAGCCGCCCGATGGTGGCGAGGAACTCGCGCGAAGTATTGGTGTTCGGCTCCAGCACGGGAATGATGCGCTGCCGGCGCCTGGCGCGGAAGATCATGTAGAGCAGCCCCAGCCCCAGGAGCAGATACCAGCCCCAGGCCAGTGGAGGCTGCCCCAGGATGTACTGCAGGGGGCTTTCGCTGGAAAACCGGCGGGAAGCGCTGTACAGCCGCTCGTTGCTCCGCCGCCCCATCCATTCCGGCACGCGGCTGTAGTCGTCCCAGTAAACGGGGCCGGGTTTCAGGTGCGAAAAGGTGCGGGTGGCGTATTCCAGGCCCGTTTCTTCCAGCAACTGGATGTTGGAAAAAGCCAGGGGCGTGGTGTGCAGGTAAAAGTAACCCGCGCCAAATGGCGCCCGCGCGAAAACCGGCAGGCTGTCGTTGAGGCTGCCGATGGCCACCAGCCCGCTTTCCTGCCCGCAGAAGTGAAGGGGGGCTATATAACTCCAGTTGTAAGGGGCCGGCCGATGACGCTGAAGGTATTTGAAAGGGAAACCACCCTCCTTCCGAAGGGATGGGTGCTCGAAATTGAGGCGGGCCATGCTATCCCGAAACATGAAGTAGTCATCCCAGTAGCCCGCCAGGCTGCATGCCTCGGGATAGAGGTGGAACATCAGCAGGGAGGGGATGGTTTTACTGGAAATAAAGGCCTGGTTGCCAGCCTCCACAAAGGCCAGCAGGCTGCTGATGTCGGCGGAATCCACGAAAAGCGCTTCCCCGATAAAAACGTAACTGGCTCCCTCCATGGAATCCGGAAGCTGCCCCCTGAGGCTGTCCTCCAGCACCCTGAACGGCTCGCCCGGGAAGTAGCTCTGCAGCAGTTCGAAGATCACTTTGGAGCCGTAGGGGCTGCGGCTGCCGTGCTCATAATGCTCCCGCCAGTCGATGCCCGGCGCCAGCCTGCTGAACAAATAAGCCAGCAGGGCGATGATGGCTATCAGGGCCAGGGCGTAAAAAACGATATTTTTTCTCCTGAATATGGATCCCATGGCTGCCGCTTATCCTTTTGCTTTTTCCACCAGTTCCCGAAACCTCGGCTCCATCAGCCGGTATTCCCGCTCACCGACGGCCCGGCCGCCGTACCAGGCCTGCTCGAAAAAGCGGGTGGCCTCGCCAAAGGGTTCCGCCAGCGGGGATTGCCGCAGTTCAAACAGGTACTGCCGGTTGGTCTTGTCCTTTTTCCAGCGGATGGCCTTCCGCAAAGACAGTTCTTTCAGTATGGCCAGATAGTAGAGGCGGATGGCCAGCGCGTACTCCCCCGCTGCCGCGGCCTGCCGGATATAGGCCTCCAGGTCTGATTCGTGGATGTTGTCTTCGATGTCCTCCAGGCTGAGGGGCCCCGATCCGGCCGGGCCTCTGATCTTTTTATTGCGGGGCGCCGCCTCCAGCCCCAGCAGGGCGCGAAGCAGGATGGCCAACACCACGGCGATGAACAGGATGGCCAGGAACTTCAGAATGGCGCCGCCCAGCTGGCTGTCTATCGAAAAACCAGGCCCCGGGCCCGGGCCGCCGGAGCTTTCACCCCCCCCTCGCTCGCCTTCCAGGCGCTTTTGCCGCTCCGCTTCTTCCCTTTGCTTCCTGCGGCTGGCCGGCTCCTCGTAGCTGAGCCCCTCGATGGCTTTCTCCCAGTCCTGCCGCCGGAAATCCCGCCGCCCAAGCTCCTCCTCCACATACTGCTCGTCGGGCGTGCCGCCCTCCAGCGGCGCCGCGAAGCCCAGCCCCAAAACCATCAGCGCGAGATATTTGATATTTTTCATGCTTTCTAGTAGCTGTTTCGGGAACAGCCCCATTTCCCCTATTCCTGGTCCAGCCCTCTGATGCTGCGCCGCAACCTGACCTGCCCGATGCGCTCCATAAGGGCCGGGGCCTCCCGGGCCTCCCGAAGGCTGTAGTACAACAGGCCGCCTCCGATGAACAGCATGGCGTAGATCAGGTTCAGGATAAAAATAGTAACAAAAGTCAACACCACGGCGCTGAGTTCGCTCATGGCCGGTTCGCCGAGGTGCACCACCCAGGTGACGAGGTCGAGGAAGAACCAGGCCAGGGCCGTATCCGCCAGGGTGAAAAACAGAAAGCCCACAATGAGCAGGATGGCGAAAAGGCCGAAGGCTTTGCTATACCCCTGCCCCAGGAGGGCCAGCGCCCTGCCCAGGGCCGTTATGGCGTTGGTTTCTTCGCGCAGGCTCACGTATCCCCACAGCAGGGGCAGGGCGATCACGCCCATCAGCAGGAACGGCGTGTACGAGCCGTTGCCCCAGAGGATCAGCTCCAGCCCGGCCATGGCCACCATGACTTTCAGAAAACCGATGAGCCTTTGCCCGCGGCCGGGCTGCGGGCCGCTGTCCAGGCGCGCCAGGCTGTGAAAAACCACGTAGGCAAGTATGCTCATCACCAGCACATTGGCCAGCGGCAGGAGCGGAATCTTCTCGTTGACGAAAAACTGGCCTATCTTTCCTGCTGTGCCGAAGAGCTCCGCAGGAAAGTAAAAGCGCTCCGACGGGCTGCCCGTGCCGGTGAAAAAGGCCACGAAGCTGAAGATGGCCGTCGTACAGAAAGCCGTCAGCGCGATCCGCCCGAAACGCATTTTGTAAAAGACCAACACATCTGAAAAGAGCTCTCCTGCGTTCCTGATGCTGCGAAAATCTATCCTTTGTTCGCGGGATGCCGTCAACCGGGTTTCGCGGGCGGGAGCGGCGAAACCGCGGCGCGCCTTGTGGCGGGGATACCAGACGAAGTACGTCAGCACGAAGGCCAGGCAGGACAGGATGAAGGCGCCCCGGACTACGTCCGGCGTTTCGGTATGCCGCGTCAGATAGCCCTCGATGATGCCGGCCAGGATGATGATGGGCACGATGCCGATCATGATCTGTATGCCGCGCCGGGCCGATTGCTGAAAGGCCTGCCCGCGGGTGTAAGTGCCGGGAAAGGCCAGCCCCCGGCCCAGCGTCAGCCCCGCCGCGCCCGCAATGATGATGGCGGAAATCTCCAGCGTGCCGTGTATCCAGATGGTGAGAAAGGAGTCCAGAAACAGGCCCCTTTCGATGAAAAACCACTGGAAGGCGCCCAGCATGATGCCGTTGCGGATGAGGATGGCCATTGTGCCCAGCATAAAAAAGGCGCCCATGACGAAGGTCAGGAAGGCCACGAAGAGGTTGTTCATCGCGATGCCGAGCGACATGCCGAAAGCGCCCTTCTGCTTATATACGGCCATGGGGTCGCCCGATTCGATGTTTTCCAGCGTCATGTCCACATAGGCGTCGCCGAGGATGACGGTGGCGAACTGCTCGTCCATCGCGCTGGATACCGCGCCGATCAGGCATGCCAGGAGAAAGATCAGAAAGGAAAGCCGGAATTCTGCCCGCGCCTCGTAGATGAGCTGCGGCAGTTCGTCCGTCCAGAATGTAAAAAGGCGGTTGGCGCGCGAGCGGCGGTTTTTGTAGATGCTGAAAAAAATGCGCTGCGCCAGCCCGTTGAGGTACACCCGCACCGAGCGGTTGGGGTAAAAGGTGCGGGAATAGGAAAGGTCGTCCGTGATCTGTACGAACAGGTCGTTCAGCTTGTCGGGGTCTTTGCGGGGGTTCTCAATGATCTGCTCCAACTCCCGCCATTTGTCCTTGTTCTGCTCTATAAAGCTCGTTTCGCGCATCCGTGCCAGGAAATTCCGCTAAATATACCAATTTATCATAAATGCCCAAGGGAGGGGCAAGGGAACAGCAGGCATCAAACACCCCAATAATCCGTATCTTTGCCATCTCTGGATTTTCCGGGCATCAACGGCAACATTCATGCGAACCATCGACATACGCACCACCCAGAACGTCGTCATCGAATATGAGCTGGCGCCCCTGCGCGAGCGCATCTTCGCCTTTTTCATCGACATGGCCATCCTGTTTGTCATCTACCTGTTTCTTTTTCTGGCCATCATCACCCCTTTCCAGCGCCTTATAGAAAGCTCGCCCATGTCGGGCGCCATACTATCGCTGTCGCTCGTCGGCGGTTTTTTGCTCTACCATTTGTTGTCGGAAGTGCTGGCCGATGGGCAGAGCCTGGGCAAAAAGGCCCTGGGCATCAAGGTGGTGCGCCTCGACGGCCAGGAGCCGGGGCTGACCGACTACCTGCTGCGCGCGGCCTTCCACGTGGCCGACACCTTGTTCTCGGCCGGCATCCTCGCCATCCTGCTCATCCTCTCGTCCGATAAAAGCCAGCGCCTGGGGGATATGACGGCCGGCACTACCGTCATCCGGGTGCGCCACAACCTGCGCTTCAGCCTGGAAGACATCCTCAACATCAACACCCTGGAAAATTACGAGCCCAGGTACCCCGAAGTGCGGCAGCTCAGCGAACAGGACATGCTGCTGATCAAAAACGTCGTGGCCCGCTACCGAACCTACCAAAACGCGGCCCACCGCGAAGCCGTCGCCCACCTCGCCGCCCACCTCGCCGCCCTGCTCGGGCTGCCGGAAACGCCCAGCGACCAGATCGGGTTCCTGAAAACGCTGATCAGGGATTATATCGTGATTACGCGGTGAGGGGGGAACGATTTTATCTTGCATTTCGCTGAAAGGAAAGTTTAGTAAACTTTTCAATGATGCTGAAGATTTGAGGGATGCCTCCTCTCTGTCGAATTGGAAACGGCTCATATCGAACTGAAACCGGCTGAAGAAGCCTTCTGCGGAAGATTCGGGTTTGAGCTCCGCTTCGCGTTCTTCTACGATTTCAATGCCCAGGTATTTGAGGACTGCCCTAAGTGGAACTTTACCACTCTTCATTAACTTTATTAACTTAAAGGAAAATTTCGAACCATGTCCATTACCATTCCCGATGAAGTGATGAAGCGCGCCGGCCTATCCGAAGCAGCTTTCCGGATTGAATTGGCGATCATGCTTTTCGAAAAATACTTGCTCACCTTCGGGCAGGCCAGTGAAATGGCAGGTTTGTCGCAATACGATTTCCAACAGGAGGTGGGGAAGAGAGGGTTATTTATTCATTATGATGTTGAAGACCTGAAAGATGATTTAAAGACCCTGGAATCTCTACGGAAATGATCGTTGTCAGCGACGCCTCTCCTCTGATCAACCTCGCCATCATTGGATACTTTAATTTGTTGAAGGAACTGTATGGGACTGTTATTTTACCCAGAGCAGTCTTCAATGAACTGACCGTGAAGGGCAAAGGGCGCACCGGAGGCCAGGGACGCCGATTGGATCATTGTAGAAGAATGCGATGAGCTCGAAATGGCCTCAGAACTTCGAAAAGAGTTGGATCCCGGAGAATCCGAAGCCATTGCCTTAGCCGTCCATCTACACGCCGACCTTTTGCTGATCGATGAAAAACTCGGAAGAATTAAAGCCCACGCGCTTCACCTGAAAACGATTGGGCTGCTTGGCGTGCTGATGGAATGCAAATACCGGGGCCTCATTCCAGAAGTATGCCCATTGATGGACCGCCTCCGTGAAGAAGCAATTTCAGGATCGGGGCTGAATTGTATGAAGAGGTGAAACGGATAATGGGGGAGTAATGGCCTGTCCTTATTCAGGTAAACCACATTGAGGTGAAGGGGAGGCACATTTTACAAACTCAATAGCATTTGCGGCATGCGGATTTTTTTATATTTTCAATGCTTTGAAAACGCCAACTAAACCGAGCTACGTGAAAAGTGTCATTTTCCTGGCATACGCAGATAACCGGCAGGATCCGCTCCCGCACCTGAGGGCGGAAGATGACGAGGCCTATAAACCCTGGCTCCCAGAAAGCTGGAATATAACTTTTTACTGGAGAGAGACTCTTTTACCTCACCGGAAAAGATCATTCACTTCCTCGGCCTTTATAAAGAGCATCTGGAGTTTTTTGGTTACAGCGGACATGCTGGAAAAGACGCATTGATTACCGAATCGGGAGATAGCTATGCGGAAGGACTGGCCCATTTACTCAGACAATGCAAAAACCTGAAAGTGGTTTTCCTCAATGGTTGTTCAACTGCAGGCCAGGTCAAAGGGCTATTAGAGGCCGGAGTGAAAGTAGTCATTGCAGCTCATGCTCCGGTAGGCGACAACCTGGCCAAGGACTTTGCTATTACCCTATTCAAATCCCTTGACAGGCAGAACACTATCAAAGAGGCTTACGAAGAAGCCAAAGGGGCTGTCCTGTTCAAAGATAAATCCAAAGAATTCAAGGAAAAGCGGGGAATCGATTTCAGAGATGTTAATGACAGCACATGGGGGATCTTCTGGCAGGATGGTGAGGAAGACACGCTGAATTGGAAACTGACAGAACAGCCATTGGCCGAAGCTGAAAATTTACAGGTCAAGGCCATACTCAAAGATGAGGCCAATAAATCAGCCACAAAGCACCTGTTTATCGCCGACAAAACTTCAAAAGAGAAGTATCTTAAACTAATCACGGGCAGCCTTTGGCGAGAGAAAAATGAAAAAAAAGTTAGCCTTCACCGACCTGTTTAGCCTAAATGAGCATATTGCTGATGAAGCGTACAGGAAAGTCATCCAAACCGAAGTGCTTTCTGAACTGGCAGCAGCAGATATTATTCTCCTCCTGGTCAATGGCCAAGCATTCCGGGACTTCAGGGAAAAGATTTCCTGGATAAAAGAAACCATGCTCCAGTTCAAAAAGCCTCTGATATTCATCAAGCTGCCTCCATCGAATAAGGAAGATATCGAGTATGTTCGCGTAAACATTGGAGAACCAGTTTCTCAGATTCCAGGCTATGACATGTTCCATAATGTTCAAGATGCTCGTTTGAAAGAGTATGTTGAAGGGTTATTTAGAGAGGACTCCACCGCGCGTTGCTCCAATCGCAACAACAACACCCCGGACAACAGGAACAACAACCTGGGGTTCCGCCTTGCCAATACAGCTTTAACCTCCCGAATGCCGGCCTTTACGGATGCCGGCAGCGTGAACGAACTGTCCAGCCGGCTCATCCGGCATGCCCTCGCGGCATCGGATACTTGCCAACCGGCTCGCCTGGTAGGCTTCGGCTGAAGGGCGGGCGGGATTTTGGCGTGCGCGCCTATAGTGTCGTAGGTTATCTTTTTCTAAAACCATCGGGGCTAAGTGAAGAGGCCACTGGAAGTGCAATGGCATCAACTTTGGGAAGGTAGGCCGGAGGCCCGCGTTCCATTTCTTACCCACATCCCATTTACAAGCGGAAGGCGGCAGAAATTCTGCCGCCTTCCTGGCTTATTAAGGTTACAATATTACCCACGCGCCGATCTGAAGAAAGAACGGCGGTGCGGTTTCCTACCCGAAGCAGGCGCCGCCGGCAAGCCTCTGGCGCCCGGAAAAAGCTTCGAAGTACGGAGCGGGTCAGGGCTTCGCCTGGCGCGATTTGGCGAAATCCCCGGCTTTGACGATCACCATCTTGCCCGGGTCCAGGTATTTGGCCATAGCGGCGTTGATCTGTTCCGGCGTCAGGGCCTGGACTTGGGCTTCCAGGGCGGCGTCCCATTCCAGGGTGCGGTCCAGGAAGAGGTAGCTGTTCAGGGTGTTGGCCAGCGAGCGGTCCTGGGCGCGGTTTACCTGCTGGCTCTGCACCCAGCCGCTTTTGGCGGCGGCCACCTCTTCGGCGGTAAAGCCTTCGGTGCGGACTTTTTCGATCTCCTCCCGGAAGGCTTTTTCCAGGGCTTCCGCATTTTCGGGCGCATAGATGGCGTAGGCCTGCCAGGTAGCTGTTTCATCCTGGGCGTTGGCGAAGAAGCCGGAGCCCACGCCGTAGCTCAGGCCTTCCTTCTGGCGGATGCGCACGGCCAGGCGCGAGTTGAGGAAGCCGCCGCCCAGCATGTAGTTGCCCAGCATCATGGCCGGGTAATCGGGGTGTTCCTGGCCCATGTTGAAAGGCTGCGCGGCCAGGAACATGGCGTTGGCCTTGTCGGGCGTTTCCACTTCCACGTTCTCGGCTTTGGGCTGGTAGAATTCCTCCGCCATGCGCTCGTATTTGGCCGGGCTTTTCCAGTCTTTAAAGTTTTTCGCCAGCGCCGCTTCCACCGCTTCGGCATCGAAATCGCCCACCACGGCCATGGTCGCCTGCGTGGCGCCGTAGAATTCCTTGTAGAAAGCCCTGACTTCATCGAGCGTAAGGGCTTTGATGGCGGCCACCTCTTCGTCGAAGGTCATGGTATAGCGCGGGTCATCCTTGCCGTACTGTTTCATCCGGCGCTGCAGCTCCAGAAAAGCGATGGCGTTCGGCTCGGAGCGCTGTTCCTCGATGGAGGCCAGTTCTTCCGCTTTGAGTTTGTTGAACTCCTCTTCGGAGAAGGCCGGTTTCTGGAGCATTTCGCCGAGCAGGTTGATCACGTCAGGCAGTTTGTCGCGTTCGGCTTCGATGGAGGCGAAGGCGCTGGAGGGGCCGCCGCCGATGCGGACGCGGGCTTTGAGTTCGTCGAGTTTGTCTTCCAGTTCCTGGCGGCTGTGCTCCGTGGTGCCCTTATCCAGCATCATAGCTGCAAAGCGGGCGGCGAGTTGCTTGCCCTGAAGGCTCTTTTCGGAGCCGAAGCGCAGGGAGAGGGTTGCGGTGACGGCGTCGCCGCGGGTTTCCTTGGGCAATAGGGCGTATTCCAGGGTTTCCTTCAGCGCTCCGCGGCTGGTGCGGTTTTCGATATTGCTATATGACGGGTCGAAGGCTTCCCCTTCGGAGATAGCTTCCTTGCCTTTGTAGCCCTCCACCATGGCGGCGATATCGGGCACGTTGGGGATGTCGGCGCGGTCGGGCGCGGCCTCGGGCAGGAAGCGGCCGACGGTGCGGTTGCTGGGTTTGAAGTAGCGTTTGGCCACGGCCTGCACCTGTTCCGGCGTCACCTGTTCGAGGCGGTCGCGGTAGATGAAGCCGAGGCGCCAGTCGCCCTGGGCGAGGAATTCACTCATGGCCAGGCCGACGCGGTCGCTGTTGCGGAAGGCGAGTTCAAAATCCTTCAGCAGGCGCTTGCGGGCGCGCTCCACTTCTTCGGCGGTGGGCGGGTTGTCGCGCAGTTCGTCGATGGTGGCCATCATGGCGGCTTCCGCTTCGGCCAGGCTTTTCTCTTTCAGCACATCGGCGGAGAAGTAGGCGAAGCCCGGTTCGCGCAGGCTGGCGGCATAGCCCCACTGGGTGCTTGCCTTGCCGCTTTCCACCAGCGCCTTGTAGAGGCGGCCGGAGGGCTCATTGGTCAACAGCTCCATAAGCACGTCCACGGCGGCGTAATCGGCATGGCTGCCCGGGCAGATGTGGTAGGAACAGCTGACGACCTGGACGTCGCCCACGCGGCGCAGCTCGGCAAAGCGCTCGCCATCCTGAACAGGCTCGCGGGTATAGGTGGGGATCAGCTCCCGCTCCGGCCGGGGAATGCGGCCGAAGGTTTCCATGATCATGCCCATGGTTTTCATGGGGTCGAACTTGCCGGCCACGATCAGGTAGGCGTTGTCGGGCTGGTAGTACTTGCGGTAAAAGGCCTGCAGGCGCTCGATGGGCACGTTTTCGAGGTCGGCGCGGGCGCCGATGGTCGATTTGCCGTAGTTGTGCCAGAGGTAAGCGGTTGACAACACGCGCTCCATCAGCACGCCGCTGGGGTTGTTCTCGCCCATTTCAAATTCGTTGCGCACCACCGTCATTTCGCTTTCCAGGTCTTTGGCGGCGATAAAGGAGTTGACCATGCGGTCGGCTTCCATGTCGAGGGCCCAGCGCAGGTTCTCGTCGGTGGCGCTGAAGGTTTCGAAGTAATTGGTGCGGTCGTACCAGGTGCTGCCGTTGGGGCGGGCGCCGTGCTCGGTCAGCTCCTGCGGAATGTTGGGGTGGTTGGGCGTGCCTTTGAACACCAGGTGCTCCAGCAGGTGCGCCATGCCGGTCTCCCCGTAGCCTTCGTGCCGGGAGCCTACCATGTAGGTCACGTTGACCGTAATGGTGGGCTTCGACTGGTCGGGGAAGAGCAGCACGTGCAGCCCATTTCCTTCGAGGCGGTATTCGGTAATTCCTTCTACCGAAGCCAGTTGGGTGACGCCTTTCGGCAGGCCGGCCTGTTGTGCAAGCAGCGCAGGCAGCGATAAAACCAGCAGCGCAGGCAGCAGCAGGCTGCTTTTTAGTCGGGAATGCAATTTCATTTTAAAACGAGGTTTTGGTTAGCAATCTGGCGTGAAGTTACGGCAATGCCGCGGGGAATGAAAGTGGAAATGCAGGGAGCGTCAGGAAATGGCAAATAATAAGTGGTGCATGATGGGGTCAAGTTTACTCTTGAATAAAGGCCGGCAGGGGCCGCAATGATCGAACTTTTTAATCGGAACTTTCGCATCTCACAATAAGTAAATTGTTCATCAAGATGACAGAAAACAGGCTTAGCTCCCTGCAATTAGAATTGTTGAAAATATACTCTTTTGAGCCAACCGAAGAGGAACTTAAAGAAATCCAAGCTTGGTTGGCCCGGTTTTTTGCTGATCGCCTGGTTCAAAAGGTTGATTCAGCCATTAAAGCAAAGCATATTAGTGAGGATGATTTAGAAAAATGGCTGAATGAACAGGATTAAGGTGGTTCTTGACGGAGATATGGCTTGTCGCGTACTGAAGCCATTCTTGATTGCTTAATCCTGCTTCCTAATGTTGAATTGATTACCCCTTATTATCGCTGGAATCTCATCCCGGAAGACGAAGAAGATAACAAATTCAGGTTAAGTCGCCAGACGACTCAAAGTCGTCAGGCGACTAGGCCAAATTTGTGGATTGCGCCATCGCAGGCAATGCAGATTTCGTTATCGGGCGGACCACCCATGGCCCCGTGAACGGCGCCATGGGAGCATCCACAGCATCGCTTCAGTGGGTTGGTTCTGGCTATCGATAGAAGATCAACGGAAAAACCTCCCCTTTTTTAAATACATCCTTCCCCATTGGCAACTGCAGGAACGCATCCGCATCCACCAGGTTGGCGAGGTCGCCGGAGCCATGGCCTTCGACGGGCAGCGCCAGGATGCGGCCCTGTTCGTCGTACTGCACTTTCACCTGCAGGAAATACGTGAGGTCCGGTTTGAAAACCACATCTCGGGCCAGCACGGCGCTGGGGTAAACCGGGGCCGGCAGCCCCAGGCTCTGCTCCAGCCAGGGCAGGAAGTAGCGCTGGGTGCACATGAAGGACGAAACGGGGTTGCCCGGCAGGGCGAATACGAGGGTTCCGCCGGGGGCTTTCCCGAACCAGAACGGCTTGCCCGGCCGCTGTTTGATCTTGTGGAAGCGCTTCTCCACGCCCAGTTCATCCAGCGCGCGCGGCAGGTAGTCGAACTTGCCTTCGGAAACGCCGCCGCTGAGGATCAGCACTTCGTATTCCGACAACATGGCCCGGAGTTCGCGCAGCACCTCCTGCATATCATCCCGCAGGTGCCGGCTGTCGGCGGCTATGTTGTAGCGGGCCAGGCTGGCCTTCAGCCGGTGTTCGTTGGAGCGGCGTATCTGGTGGGGCAGCGGCTTTTCGGCGACTTCCACCAGTTCATCGCCCGTTGAGACGATAACGGTTCTGGGCAGGCGGCTGACGCGCAGCACGGCCTTGCCTACCGTGGCGGCCACGCCTATCTCGGCCGGCGACAGCCGGAGCCCCGCCGGAACCACCAGGCTGCCCTGCCCGCGGTCTTCACCCTGTTTATGCACATTCTGGCCCCAGGTGACCTGATCGAGCAGCACGCGCGCCTCGCCGCCGCTGATCTCCAGGTCTTCATAGCGGATGACCGTATCCGTGCCGGCCGGAAGCATGGCGCCGGTCATCACCTCCAGGCAGCTTTCCGGGGATCGCAGTTCCTGCTGTACCGCCCCGGCCGCACCGACACCTTCGATGGGAAAACTGCGGCGGCCCGACTGGAAGGCATCGTAGCGCAGCGCAATGCCGTCCATGGTGACGCGGTGGTAAGGCGGAAAGTCGCGGTCGGCATAGAGGTTCTCCCTCAACACCCGCCCGACGGCGGCGTCGAGGCCTACTTCTTCTACGCCGAAATCTCTGATGGTTTGCCCGATGATGGCGGCGGCTTGTTCTACAGTGATCATGCTTTGTGGATACTACTTGACGCTGTTGATGCTATGGATACTGTTGATGCTGTTGATGCTATAGATGGCTTGGGGGTATCTACTGTATCGAACGGCCCGAAGGGCCAGAGCATCCTTTTGGTGCGGAAAGCGCCAAAAGGAGCATCCATAGTATCGAAAATCCTCAAGAAAATTCTCTATCTAAACCACTTAGCTGCAAATATGTTTTTCTATTCAGGCCCGTTTGCAGGCGTTCAACAAAAGTAATCATGCCAGGTTTAGCACCATTGGAAATACGGCAACAATTTCCCCTCTTTTTCCACCATCCGGAACTGGCGTATCTGGATAATGCCGCCACCACGCAGAAACCCCGCATGGTGGTCGAGGCCCTGACGGCCTTTTACGAAAAGCAGAACGCCAACATCCACCGCGGCATATACGGGCTGTCGGCCCGGGCCACCCAACAGTACGAGCAGGTGCGGGCCAAAATTGCGGAATGGCTGGGCGCCGCCGGCCCGGGCAATATCGTTTTCACCAGCGGCACGACCGCCGGCATAAACCTCGTGGCCCGATCCTTCCTGGAGCCGCGGCTGCATGCCGGCGACGAGGTGCTGATCACCGCCATGGAACACCACGCCAACCTCATCCCCTGGCAGATGGCATGCCGGAGAAAAGGCGCCAAGCTGTGCGTCATTCCCATGAGCAGGGCCGGCGAACTGGACATGGGCGCTTTCCGGGAAATGCTCTCCGGGCGGGTAAAAATGCTGGCCGTCACCCAGGTGTCGAATACCCTGGGCACGATCAACCCGGTGGAAGAAATGATCGGCCTGGCTCAGCGGAAAGGCATCCCCGTGCTGGTGGACGGCGCCCAGAGCGCCGCCCATTTCGCCGTAAACGTGGGGGCCTGGGGGGTGGATTTTTTCGCTTTTTCCGGCCATAAACTCTACGGGCCTACCGGCATCGGCATACTGTACGGAAAAGAAGAACACCTGTACGCCATGGAGCCTGCAAACTTCGGCGGCGACATGGTGCGCAACGTCACTTTTGAGGAAACTACTTTTGCGCCGCCGCCGCAGCGGTTCGAAGCCGGCACCACCCACATCGCCGGCGTGATCGGCCTGGGAAGCGCCGTCGATTTCATCCGGCAACTGGATACGCCGGCCGTTCAGGCCCACCTCAAGGAGTTGGGGCAGTACGCCCGGGCGCTGTTGGCTGAGATTCCCGGCCTGCATTTCGTCGGCGAAGCCCATCAATCAAGCGCTATCGTTTCCTTCGTGCTCGATAAGGCCCATCCCCACGATGTGGCCACCTTCCTCAGCGCGGAAAATATCGCCGTGCGCGCCGGGCACCATTGCACGCAGCCGATCATGGATTTCTTCGGCATTCCGGGCACGACGCGGGCGTCTTTTGCCATCTACAACAGCCGGGAAGAGGTGGAACGGCTGGCAGCCCAGTTGCGGGAGATCCAAAAATTCTTCGCATGAACGAAAAACTGAAACAACTCTACCAGTCGGTCATCCTGGAGCACAACAACCGCCCGGTGCGCTATGAAAAAAACGAAGGTAGCACTTTTGCGCTGGACGCCTACAACCCCCTGTGCGGCGACCGCTTTCAGCTGTATTTCGGCCTGGAGGAAGGGAAGATAAAAGGCCTCAGCTTCCACGGTTACGGCTGCGCCATTTCCAAAGCATCTACTTCCATACTGGTGAAACACCTGGAAGGGCAGCCCATACAGAAAGCCCTGGAACTTTGCCGGGCCTTCGGGGCCGTCGTCCGGCCGGAAGCGCCGGCCGTGGAAGGCGCGGAGGAAGATTTCGAGGCCTTCGCGGCAGCCCGGGAGTTCCCGCAGCGGCTGAAGTGCGCCACGCTCAGCTGGGAGGAGATGGAGCGGTTTCTGGAGGCCGAAACCAGTGGATAGGAATACAGGTCAGTGCTTATTTTTTTTCATCGCTTTTTTATAGTTCCTGAGCATCTTGCCAAACGCCTTGTCCCTTTTTCTCTTCTCTGCAACGGTGGATTCAAAATGCGCTTTCTCCCGCTCCATTTTCAGGTAATTCTCGTAGGAACTTCTGTCAATTTCCCCTTTTTCAAGGGCTTCGAGGACGGCGCAACCAAGCTCGGCGGTATGCGTACAATCCTTGAACCTGCAATTTTGAGACAGGCTGACAATCCTGTCAAAAGCCGTTTCCAGGCCGCCCGCCGCATCGGCTATTCCTACTGCTCTCATCCCCGGATTGTCAATAAGTATTCCGCCATCCTCGAGAACGATCAACGCCCTGTGGCTTGTCACGTGCCTGCCTTTACCCGTACTCCGGCTTATTGCATCGGCCTTCATGATGGCTTTGCCCGAGAGCTTATTCAGCAAGGTCGATTTGCCGACTCCGGAGGAGCCGAGCAGGCAATACGTCCTGCCTTTTTTAATAAGCCTTTTTAATGCTTCGTATCCATCTTGAGTCTCGTTGCTTATCGCTATTGCCGGAACATCCTTAATCCGCAGTTTTATACTTTCCAGCAATTCCGCAATCCGTTGGCCATCTATCAGGTCCGTTTTTGTCAGTATAATAACCGGGCTTACACCAGCGGAATAACAGATGGCCAGGTATCTCTCGAGCCTGTTGATATTGAAGTCTCTGTCAACGGCCTGAACCAGAAAAGCGCAATCGACATTTGTTGCTATGATCTGTATCTCTCCGGATTGCCCGGCGGCCTGCCTTTTGACAATGGAGAACCTGGGAAATATTTTGTGAATGATCGCAAAATCGGAGTCGTAAGTTAGCAGCGCCACCCAGTCGCCCACTGCGGGAAAGTCTTCGCGGCTTTGGGCTGTGAAGCGCATATTCCCTGTTATCTCGGCTTCGAATTCCCCTTCTGTCGTCCTGACAATGTATCTTTCCCTGTGCTCCGCAATCACTCTGCCGATCTCGAAGCTGTCGAGGCCTTGCTTTCTTCTGAATTGCTCAAAGCCGTCGTTATATCCCAAATCTTCCAGGGCCATTTCAGGATGATTTACGTGTGGTAACACGATTGGCCGGCCTGGCTGCCCGGCTCTCTTCAAAATTAGCAAAATCCCGGGAAAACTCCAGGCAAATGCCTATCTTGGCAGGGCCTAAAATCGCCAGCATGCCCGGGCTGCCCATGCCCGGTTTCGAAGGGGAAAAAACTTCGGCCGATTTATCGGATAAAGGGCATGCCTGGAAGCCAACCTTAAACCTGAAAAAAGCCATTTTCCGGCGGCCCGCCAGCCACCCGGGCAAGTAGTTTTCTTTCAAGGGCGAGCCGGCGGGAAAAGGTGCTCCTCACTGCCAAACCTGCGGCTTCCGGGCGGGCGCCGGAAATCGGCCCAGGCAATCGCGGGCCATCATTTTCGTCGGCGAAAAATTGTCAACGATTGAACATTATGGCAAATTGACTCTTTTGTTTTACGTAAAACAATCAATCACACCATGGATAATAACAAAAGCAAAGACACATCAAATGGCGCCACAAGCTACAATGTCAACAGCGAAAGCAAGTGCCCGTTTTCGGGTGGGGCGTTGAAGCATGGCGCCGGCGGCGGCACGTCAAACCGCGACTGGTGGCCCAATCAGCTGAAACTGAACATCCTGCGCCAGCACTCCTCCCTGTCCAACCCGATGGGCAAAGGATTCGACTACGCGGAGGAATTCAAGTCGCTCGACCTGGATGCGGTGAAGAAAGACATCTTCGAACTGATGACCACCTCGCAGGACTGGTGGCCTGCCGACTACGGCCACTACGGGCCGTTCTTCATCCGGATGGCCTGGCACAGCGCAGGCACTTACCGCATCGCCGATGGCCGTGGGGGTGCTGGTTCGGGCGCCCAGCGCTTTGCGCCGCTCAACAGCTGGCCGGACAACGCAAACCTCGACAAAGCGCGCCTGCTGCTCTGGCCGGTCAAGAAGAAATACGGCAGGAAAATATCCTGGGCAGACCTGATGATCCTCGCCGGCAACTGCGCCCTCGAGTCGATGGGCTTCAAGACCTTCGGTTTCGCCGGCGGGCGCGAAGATGTCTGGGAACCTGAGGAAGACGTCTACTGGGGTTCTGAAGCCGAATGGCTTGGAGACAAGCGCTACTCCGGCGACCGGGAGCTCGAGAATCCCCTTGCCGCCGTTCAGATGGGCCTGATCTACGTGAACCCGGAAGGCCCCAACGGAAACCCCGACCCGATCGCCGCCGCCAAAGACATCCGCGAGACCTTCGGCCGCATGGCGATGAATGACTATGAAACGGTAGCGCTCATCGCCGGCGGGCACACCTTCGGCAAAACCCACGGCGCCGCCGACCCGTCCAAATATGTCGGCCGCGAACCCGCCGCTGCGGGCATCGAGGAGCAGAGCCTCGGCTGGAAAAACACCTTCGGCAAAGGCAATGCGGAGGACACGATTACCAGCGGCCTCGAGGGAGCCTGGACCACCACGCCGACGAAATGGAGCAACAACTTTTTCTGGAACCTGTTCGGCTACGAATGGGAGCTGACCAAGAGCCCGGCAGGCGCCTGGCAGTGGAAGCCGAAACACGACATGGGCGCCGGCACTGTGCCGGATGCGCACGACCGTTCAAAGAAGCATGCGCCATTCATGCTTACTACCGACCTCGCCCTGCGGTTCGACCCTGCCTACGAAAAAATCTCAAGGCACTTCTTCGAAAATCCGGATGAGTTTGCCGACGCCTTCGCCCGGGCATGGTTCAAACTGACGCACCGCGATATGGGCCCCCGCGCCCGCTATCTCGGCCCGGAAGTCCCTGCGGAAGAGCTGATCTGGCAGGACCCCGTTCCGGCCGTTACGCACAAACTGATCGACGAGCAGGACATCGCCGCCCTGAAGAGCAAAATCCTCGCTTCCGGGCTTACTGTATCCCAACTGGTGTCGACAGCCTGGGCATCGGCATCCACCTTCCGCGGCTCCGATAAGCGCGGCGGCGCCAACGGCGCACGCATTCGCCTGGCCCCGCAGAAGGACTGGGAAGTCAACAACCCGGCCCAACTGGCGAAAGTCCTCGAAACGCTGGAGGGCATCCAGAAGGAATTCAACAGCGCACAGTCCGGCGATAAAAGGGTTTCGCTGGCCGACCTGATCGTTCTGGGCGGCTGCGCAGGCATCGAGAAGGCGGCGAAAAACGCCGGTTTTGATATAAAAGCGCCTTTCAGCCCGGGGCGCGCCGATGCGTCGCAGGATCAAACCGACGTGGAATCATTCGCCGTCCTCGAGCCGAAGGCAGACGGGTTCCGCAACTACATGAACCCCAAATACGCCGTACCGGCTGAGGAAATGCTGATCGACAAGGCGCAACTGCTGACGCTGACCGCGCCCGAGATGACGGTGCTCGTCGGCGGCATGCGCGTGCTGAACACGAACTACGGCCAGACAGCCTACGGCGTGTTCACCGAGCGGCCCGAAGCGCTCACCAACGACTTCTTCGTAAACCTGCTCGATTTTGGCACGAAGTGGAGCGCCACTTCGGACGCCCAGAACCTGTTCGAGGGCCGCGACCGCAAGTCCGGCAAGGTCAAATGGGCCGCCACCCGCGCCGACCTCATCTTCGGTTCCAACTCCGAGCTGCGCGCCATCGCTGAAGTGTACGCCTGCGAAGACGCCAAAGAGAAGTTCGTACAGGACTTCGTAGCGGCATGGAACAAGGTGATGAACCTCGACCGCTTCGGCATGGCCTGACCTCAACGTTGATCAGGGCCTAAGCTGGAAATAGTATTGCTGCGGCGGAACCGAAATTCGGTTCCGCCGCTGGCGTTTTGGCGGTTATCGAAGAGATGGCCCTGGCGGGCCTTTGCCTTGGGTTGCTTGTTTTGGGAGTCGCAAAGCCGCCTACCTGAGGTGCTCGCACTGCCGGGCCTTATTGTGAGGGTGGCTGCCTCCGGCGCGGCCTAGATATTATTATCCACGCTCAGGCTGCGGGAAATGAATTTATGGGGCGGCCTCTCCTGATAAATATCTATCTTGAGTTCCTTATTGTTACTTGAACAAATCAGGATTATTTTGTCATGCAAGCTCGCATTTTTGTTGAAAGTTAAATATATTGGTTGTTGATTGGTTTTTTGTAATCAAATAAGCTACACTTTGTCATGTCAAAATTCTCGTTTTACGAATTTTTTTGTGGAGGAGGCATGGTTCGGGCAGGCCTGCGAGAATCGTGGGAATGCGTTTTTGCAAATGACATTGATAAAAAAAAGGCCCATGCATATATTTCAAATTGGGGGAATAAGGAACTTGTTGTTGAGGACATTGGAAAAATCACCAATCAGCAACTTCCTGGCAGAGCAGATTTGGCCTGGGCGTCATTTCCCTGTCAGGATCTTTCTCTTGCTGGAAAGGGGAAGGGGCTCAATGGTGAGCGAAGTGGCACTTTCTGGTCTTTTTGGAAAATCATATCCCTTTTAAGAAAGGAAGGCAGGGCGCCGAAAATATTAGCACTTGAAAATGTTTACGGGGCAATTACCAGCCATCAGGGCAAAGATTTCACTGCTATTACTGAAGCGCTTTCAAAACTCAATTATCGAGTAGGTGCGGCAGTAATTGATGCTATTCATTTCCTCCCACAAAGCCGGCCGAGGCTTTTTATTGTAGCTGTTGATAAAAAACTTGACATTCCTGGCATTCTTCAACTTAGCTATCCTCATAATATTTGGCATCCGGGTTCATTGCAAAAAGCTGTAGCCCATTTCAATGCAGAGTTAAAAACCGACTGGATATGGTGGAACATCCCTATGCCTAAGCAGAAGTCTATAAAATTATCAAATCTTATCGAAGTTGAGACAGCAGAGGAGGTATGGCATCCTCAGGACTATACGCAAAAGCTCATTGAATCAATGTCTTTGGTGAACAGAAGGAAACTGGAACAGGCTGAAAGAACGGGAAAAAAAATATATGGTGCTGCCTTTAGGAGGACTCGCAACGGGATTGTCAGAGCAGAGGTAAGATTTGACGGAGTGGCGGGCTGTTTGAGGACGCCAGGAGGAGGATCAAGCCGGCAATTTATCCTTGAAATCAACGCGGGTATAACCAGGAGCAGGCTGTTATCCCCGAGGGAATCGGCCAGATTAATGGGCCTTCCCGATCATTATAAGCTGCCTGTAAATAAGAATGAAGCATATCACCTGACTGGTGATGGCGTAGTTGCGCCAGTTATAACCCATTTGGCGAAATTCCTGTTTGAGCCGATTTTAAATTTTAATTATTTCGGAGAATCCATTAACAGCGATATTTATGTCAGAGGGACTCAATCAACTGTTGTCTGATTTTTATACAAAAAATGCTTTCAATACGAAAGGAAAGCTCTCCGTCGCTTTGATTATGACGCGGAGAGCAAAAGAAGAAGGCCTTCCACTTGACCCAAATGGCCTCTTAACTGAAAAAGGAGGGCAAGTAAAAGGCTTAGGAGGGGGAGCTGTCCAAAAAATATTGGATGAATATGACATCCACAGAGTATTAGCTCGCGAAGGAGGCAGAACCAGCAGAGGGAGCATATCGAACATGGAGGCTTATGTAGTATTCTTGAATTCACTTAACAAAAAGGGATTCAACGACTTGGATCATATTGAAAAATTCTGGATTGATAAAGTAAAAGATTTCTTCGCAAGCCAACCTTTGAGTATTAATTTGGATCACGCGATTAGTATAAAAGCGACCATTCAACAAGTTCTAAACCAGGCAAAAGAAAGACAGCAGGAAAATCCTTACAGCCAGTATCAGGGCGCTGTCATTCAACACCTGGTAGGAGCCAAATTGGAGCATTTAAATGGCAAAGGAGCCATTGCCCATCATAGCTTTTCAACTTCGGACAGCCAAAGAGGCCGGCCCGGAGATTTTGAGGTTGGAGAAGCCGTGCTGCATATTACGACTGCTCCGGGGGAAGCATTAATAAAAAAGTGCGAAGAGAATCTGAAGAAGGGGCTTAAACCTATAATCGTAACACTTGAAAATAAAGTTTCCGTAGCTCAAGGCTTAGCCGAGAATAAAGGGTTAGTTGACAGAATTGACGTATTTGAAATAGGACAATTCCTTGCAACAAATATTTACGAAATCGGAAAATTTGAATTCAAAGGCCAGAAGGAAGCTGTAGAGAAGTTGGTCTCTATTTACAATGAAATCATAGGAAAAGTCGAAACTGATCCAAGTTTGAAAATTAAACTCCACGGCTGAAAGTGTCCGATGTTTTTGATAAAAAAAAGAGAAGCGAGATCATGAAGCATATCCGGTCCAACGACACCAAACCGGAGATGCGAATCAGGAAATACCTTTTTTCAAAAGGATTTCGATACAGGCTTCATAAAGAGGATATTCCCGGTAAGCCGGATCTAACTTTCCCTTCAAGAAAGAAAGTTATCTTTATCAACGGTTGCTTTTGGCATGGACATGATTGTAAGAGAGGTGCAAGAATCCCCAAGTCCAATACAGCTTATTGGCTGAAAAAGATTGGGAGGAATGTGGAAAGAGACAAAGCAAACTACCTGAAACTTAAAGAACTTGGCTATGAAATAGCCACCGTTTGGGAATGTGAGATGAAGGACTTTCCAGCCCTCGCCGAAAAATTGGAGGCCTTTTTAAATGCTTGACCCTCGTTTTGATTTTCCACGGCTGCCGCCGTACCTTTGCACTCCAGATCAGCACATTAGCACATGGCATTGAACCAATCCCCATACGTCCTCTACTCCGACGGCAAGGGCAATATTTTTGAAGACACCTCCCTGTACGCCCTGGGGCGCAGCGGCTTTTACGCCACCCCCGTGCCGGAGGAAGAATGGATCGAACTGCCCGACGGCGGCAGCCTTTACGAACTGCCCGGGCGCCGGGGGGTCGGCATCGACGTGAAAACCGGCGAAATGCGGATGTGCGAAAAGGGCTGGGCCGCGGCGGCCTTCATCCCCCCGGCTTATACCGGGCTGTACCTGGCTTCCTATATGAACCAGCCGGAAGCCCCCACCCTGCCCCTGTTCTGCTATACGGCCGTGGGCTGGCTGGACGGCAAATTCTACGTGCCCGCCGTGCGCATCGAGCCGGATATCCGGCAGGAGTGCAGCGGATTCGACCACAACACAGTGCTGCAGGGCGTGGAAAACCTGCGCCGGGCCTATCCTCAAAACCGCATCGTCGAACACCTGTCCGACAACTGCGCCCTGACTTACCACTGCCCGGCCGCCCGCAACTACTTCATGGGCCGCTGGGAATGCCCGGTGCCCACCTCGCCGGCCTGCAACTCCAACTGCCTGGGCTGCATCAGCCTGCAGCCGGAGGACGAGGTGATCGTATCCAGCCACGACCGCCTGAATTTCAAGCCGACGGCGGGCGAGATCGTGGAGTACACCGTGCCCCACCTGGAGTCGGCGCCTTTCCCCATCATCAGCTTCGGGCAGGGCTGTGAGGGCGAACCCCTGCTGATGTGGGAAACCCTCAGCGAGGCCATCCGTCAGATCCGCAGGTTCACCGGCAAGGGCAGCATCAATATCAATACCAACGGCAGCAAGCCCGATGCGGTGGAAGCCCTCTGCCGCGCCGGCCTCGACAGCATCCGCGTGAGCACCAACTCGGCGCAGGAGTGGCTGTACACAGCCTACTACCGCCCCAACAATTACCAGTTCGCCGACATCCTGGAAAGCATCCGCGTGGTGAACCGCTACAGGGGGTGGACGAGCATCAACTACTTCGTTTTTCCCGGCCTCACCGACAGCGATGAGGAGCACCAGGCCCTGCGCGAACTCATACGCAGCACCGGGCTGAAGATGATCCAGTGGCGCAATTTCAACATCGACCCCGACTGGTACCTCGAGCGGGTGGGCGTAGCCGACACGGAAGAAACCATGGGCGTGCGCGAGCTGATGCGCCGCATCCGGGAAGAATTCCCGGAGCTGAAGTTCGGATACTTCAACCCGCCGATGGAGCGCATCAAAGGGAATTATGAACTGGATTTTGCGCATTAACCGGCCTTCGTGAACCTTCCGATCCTCACCGAAACCTCCCACTACCTCGCCATCGACAAGCCCGCGGGCCTGATCGTGGAGCGCAACCCCTGGGAACCCAGCGCCGAATCCCTGGTTTTCGAATATCTGTCGGAAAAGCGGGGCAGCCCTTTCCTGGGCATTGTGCACCGCCTGGATCGGGTAACTTCCGGCGTGCTGCTGCTGGCCAAAAAGAAAAGCGCACTGAAAGAACTCAACCGGCAATTTGCAGAAAAGCAGGTGCGAAAAACCTATCTTGCCATAGTGGAACAGGCGCCCTCTTAGGCAGAGGGCAAGCTGGAGCACTGGTTGTTCAAAAACCAGGCAGAAAAACGGGCGGTGGTGTTTGAACGGCAGCAAAAAAACGCAGTTTTCTGCAGCCTCTCCTACCGCAGCCTGAAAGGCCGCCTGCTCGAAATCAGCCCCGACACCGGCAAATTCCATCAGATACGGGCCCAGCTGGCCGCCATCGGCTGCCCCATCACGGGCGACAACGCCTACGGCGCCCAAACGGGCTACCGCCCCAACGCCATCATGCTGCACGCCTGGAAGCTGGAGTTCAACGACCCCCTGAGCGGGGAAAGGGTGCTGGTGGAAGCGCCTGCACCGGAGGATTTCGGGCTGAACGCATAACTGCCAATAACCTTCTTTCCATGGATAAACACACTTCAAGGAGAACCTTTCTGCAATATACCGCAGCCGCCGGCGCGGCATTCCTGCTTTCCTCCCTGGAAAGCTTTGCCAGAGCACGCAGGGAACCCGGATTGCGGGTAGCCATCATCGGCTGCGGCAGCGTCAGCAACCGCTATATCCCGCACCTGCAGGCATCACCGCTCATCGAGATCACCAGCCTCTGCGATATCAGATACGAGCGGGCCCTGGCCCAGAATGAGCAGTATCAGCTCAGGGCAAACACCTACCCCCATATCGACGATATGCTGGCCGGCGCACCTTTTGATATGATGGTTACCCTGACGGATATGCAGGTGCATGGCGAACTGAACAAAAAGGCGCTCCTGGCCGGCAAACATGTGTGGAGCGAGAAACCCATGGCCAACACATATTCCGAAGGAAAAGCCCTGTATGAACTGGCCAAAAGCAAAAACCTGAGAATCTGGGGTGCGCCGGCGGTCGTCAACAGCCCACAGTTCGCCTTCATGAGCAGGAGCATACAGGAGGGAAAGCTGGGAACCATCGCCAGCGCCCATGCGCAGTACGGCCATACCGGCCCGGGCTGGAGCGCCTTCTTTTACGAAAAAGACGGCGGCAGCATGCCCGACCTGGGGGTTTATAACATCGCAACCCTGACCGGCCTGCTCGGGCCCGCAAAAAGCGCCATGGCCATGGCCAGCATCGTCACTCCGGAACGCACCGTCGACGACAAGGGGGTGATCAGGGTGGAAGCCGAAGACAATGCCCATATCCTGCTGGATCACGGCAAAGGCGTCATCAGCCACGTCATGTGCGGGTTTAATTATTTTGACCCCCACGGCCACGAAGCGGCCGGCCAGTCGCTGCATTCCATACAGATTTTCGGAACCCACGGCAATATGCGCCTGATCGGATACGACTGGGAGCCGAACGGGGTCGTGCTGGATACTTCCTGGACTGAGCCGCCCGTCCTGCACCAGAAGGACGCCGAAGGCTACGCCTGGGAGGAAGGCGCAACGGTTGTGGGCGAGTCACTTATGAAAAATGCGGAGCCGCGCATCCACGTGGAGCACGCCCTGCACGTCCTGGAAATCATCGAAGCGGCCAGAAAGTCATCCGCTTCGGGAAAGAAGGTAAAACTGAAAAGCCGATTTCCCTGGCCGATGGTATAGGGCGGGCATGCTTTCCCGGTATTCCGCACCGCTGTTAAGGGTACAATAAAAACGCCAAACCGGCTTTTAAAAAAAAGGCCCTACCCCCGGCGCCTTCACCAAATTTCATCACCTAAGCTGTTTAAACAATGAGACAAGCAACAACCCTGTTAATGCTCCTCGCCCTTTCCGGCGCGCTTTCCGCCCAACACCTCGTTTTCCAACCCGAACGCCCAATGCCCGGGGAAACCATACAGTTCCGGTACGATCCGGCGGGCGCGCCATTGGAAGGCGCGGAGCGCATCTACGCCACCGTCCTGCTTTTCAACGGAAAAATGCCAGAAGCCATCGATGTGGAGCTGAAGCCCGCCGGGGCGCATTTCACCGGCGAAGTGGCCGCCGGCGCCGATGCCAAAGCGCTGTTTGTGAAACTGGAGAACGAAGCGGCCGACAAAACGGACAGCAACCAGGAAAAAGGCTACTGGGCGATGTTTTATCAGGCCGGCCGTTCCGCTCCCGTACAGGGCGCCTGTGCAGGTATTGCCCAGGGCCTGAACAGCTTTTCCAATACCACGGGCGTAAAGCGCGACCAGGAACAGGCCCTGGAATACTACCGGCAGGAGTTCCGCCAATTCCCCGCCTCCAAAACAGATGTGGTTTACGCCACCGATTTTGCCAGCCTGGCCGCCCAAACCAAAGATGAAGCAGCGCTGGCGGATGCCAGGGCCACCGCAGCGGCGCTGGCCGGCAGTAAAAAAGCCACGGAAGCAGACTTGAACATGGCTTACTACATGTACCAGAGAATGGGAGACGAGGAGCCGGCGAAGGAACTTGGCGAAAAAATCAAAAAGAAATACCCCGCCGGCCGCGTGAGCAGCGACGCGCTGGTGACGGAATTTTTCAACGAGCGGGATCTGTCCAAAAAAGAAACCTTGTTCGAAACCTACAGGACGAAGTTCAGCAAAGACGAAGGCTTCCAGAGCACCCTCAACAACCTCGCGCGCTCGCTGGCCAATGGCTATGCCGCCAGAAAAGACTGGGGCAAATTCACCCATTGCCTCGCGCTGATGGACGACCGCCAGGCCAAGGCTTCCATCCTGAACAACCTGGCCTGGGAAATGGCCGGCGAAGGCCTGGCCGGCGAAGCCCCCGCACTGGAACAGGCCGCCCAATTTTCCAGACAATCGCTGGAGCTCATGGAAGAAGCGATGGAAAAACCCGGAGAGGGCAAGCCATCCTTCTACGGCAAGCGCTTTTGGAAAAGCATTCTGGAAGGCAACTACGGTATGTACGCCGACACCTATGCCGTCATCCGTTACCGGCAGGGGGGCTATGAAGACGCGCTGCATTACCAAACCATCGCCTGCGAAAACCGCGGTTTTTCCGATGGGGAACTCAACGAGCGCTATGCCATTTACCTGGAAAAGGTGAAAGGGGGCAAGGCCGCCGAAAAGAAACTGGCCGCATTCATCGCCGATGGCAATGCCAGCGGGAAAATGAAAGAACAACACAAGCGCCTGTTCATGGAACACAACAGCCTGGAAGATGCCTACGGCCTGTATGTGGCCGAGCTGGAAAAGGAAGCCCAGGAAAAATTCCGCGAGGAAACCCGCAAAAAGATGATCGACGAGGAAGCCCCCGATTTCGCGCTGCGCAACCTCAGCGGGGAAGAGGTGCAGCTGAGCAGCCTCCGGGGCAAGACCGTCGTGCTGGATTTCTGGGCTACCTGGTGCGGCCCCTGCATAGCTTCCTTCCCGGGCATGCAACGCGCCGTCAACCATTATCAGGACGACAAATCGGTCGTTTTCCTCTTCATCGACACCTGGGAAAATGGTGAAAACAAAGAAAAGAACGCCGGCGATTTCATGAAGTCAAAAGGCTACAACTTCGAAGTGCTGATGGACAACGACAACAAGGTGGTTGCCAAGTACGGCGTGCGCGGCATCCCCACCAAGTTCGTCATCGGCCCCGAGGGGCGCATCCGTTTCAGGAGCATGGGCTTCGGGGGCAACGACGAAGCCTTGCTCACCGAAATGCAAACCATGATCGACATGACAAAAGCCGAGGGCGGCAAAGCTATGCCGTAAGCGGTTTCGGGTATCCGCCCTTTGAAAAACAGAACTGTCTATGTTTGCGAACCGATTAATCCTGGGAGCCCTGCTCGCCTTCAGCCTGTCGCTCTCCGCCATGGGGCAAAAGGAAAGCCTGCGCGTGATGACTTTCAACATCCGCTATCCCAGCCCTGCCGACGGGGTGGACTACTGGCCCAACCGCAAGGAGATGGTGGCCAGCATGATCCGCTTTTACGGGGCCGATGTGGTTGGCCTGCAGGAAGCTTTCCGATTCCAGCTGGACGAGCTCGCGGCCCTGCTCCCCGGTTATGCCTGGTACGGCCTGTGCCGCACCGACGGCTCGATGGAACCCGATCCGGACAATGAGTTCTCCGCTATCCTTTACCGGCAAAACCGGCTCGACATGCTGGACAGCGGCACGTTCTGGCTGTCGGAGGCTCCGGACTCCGCCGGCAGCAAGGGCTGGGATGCCGCCCTGCCCCGCATCTGCAGCTGGGCCAGGTTCAGAGACAAGGCCAGCGGCGGGGCTTTTTACCACTTCAACACCCACTTCGACCACATCGGGGAGCAGGCCAGGCAGGAGAGCGCCCGGCTCATCCTGTCCAGGTTTAAATCCATTGCAGGAGATGAACCGGTATTGCTGACCGGCGACTTCAACTGCACGCCTACCGATGAGCCGTATCGTTTGCTGACAGCAAAGGAGAGCGGGCTGGCCGACGCGCTTTTCCGGTCGGAGGAGCCCCACCACGGCCCGCTGAGCACCTGGTCGGGCTTTCAGTTCCCCGGCGTTCCGGGCCGGCGCATCGATTTTATTTTCGTGGGCAAACAGGTGCAGGTATTGCGCCATGCTATCCTCTCCGATTGCTGGAGCGGCCGGTTTCCGTCCGACCATTTGCCGGTGCTGGCGGAAGTGGGCTTACCATGACCGGAGCAGGGAGCCATAGCCGGGCTATGGCTCCCTGCTCACCCAAACCCTGCAACCTTCCGTACAGTTGGTGCAGATGTCGATCTGGCTGCGCCCTTTCAGCAATCGCTGCCGGAAGCCCCGGTATGCCTCCCCATGCCATAATTCCTTGAAATTTTGGCGCCGCAGGTCGCCCAACTGATGGGTGGCGTCCTTGTCGAAACAACATGGGACAACCAGCCCGTCCCAGGTGATGACACAGGCGTGCCACAGTTTCCAGCAATGGTTCAGCAGTTTGTTCTTCACCCGGTATGAGCCGTCGGCCTGGCGCCGGTAGCGGGCATATTGCTCATTGAGGGGGATGAGCGGGTTGCCGTTCTGATAATCGTACACCTGAGCCGTTTTGAGCTTCACTTCGTCAACGCCGATCTCGCGCGCCAGGCGGTACACCTCCGGTATCTGGTGCTCATTGGGGCGCACGACGAGGAACTGGAAGATGAGGTGCGGCGTCCTGGAACGCAACTGCCGTTTCATTTCCACCATATTTCTCGCGCCCTGCAGAACGGTTTCCAGCCTGCCCCCCCTGCGGTATTGCTCGTACACTTCCTGCGTTGTCCCATCAATGGATATGATAAGCCGGTCGAGGCCTGATTCGATTGTTTTTCTGGCGTTTTCACGGCTGAGGAAATGCCCGTTGGTGGAGGTGATGGTGTACAGGCCCTTTTCGTGGGCGTAGCGCACCATCTCCAGAAAGCCGGGGTTGATGAAAGGCTCTCCCTGGAAGTAAAAAATGAGAAAAATGAGTTCCCGCTGCAGTTCATCGATGGTGTTGCGGAAAAAATCGGCCTTCAGGTTGCCGGTGGGGCGGGTGAAGGCGCGCAATCCGCTGGGGCACTCCGGGCAGCGCAGGTTGCAGGCCGTGGTGGGTTCGATGGAGATAGAGACAGGCAGGCCCCACTGAATGGGTTTTCCCAGCCACCGCGCCAGGTAGAAAGAGCCGGCCACTTTGGCCGCATTCCAGAGGCGGGGCAGGCGAAGCCTGGCGAGCAAGCGGAGGGCGTCGTTGAGCTTGTTGTACATCATAGTGCAGGAGAGGCGGTTATCCCTTCCGCAAGGCGTTCATTTCCCTACTTCTCAAAGGCGCCCGGCCCGAAATCGGCCGGTTCATTTATCCGGGCCACCCTGACCTCGGTGCGGCGGTTGAATTCGTATTCCTCGTCGGTGCATTCCACGCCGGGCTCGCAATTGCAGTGGTTGAGCGGGAAGGCCTCGCCATAACCAAAAGCTTTGATGCGCCGGGGTTCAACGCCGCGGCTGACCAGGAACTGCCGCGCCGATTCGGCCCGTTCGAGGGAAAGTTTCTGGTTGAACTCCTCCGAGCCGACGCAATCCGTGTGGGAGATCAGTTCGATCTCCATGCTGGGGTAGGCCATCATCAGCCGGGCCAGGTCTTCCAGGTCGCGGGCCTCGCCGGAGCGGATGGCGGATTTGCCAAAATCGTAGTGGATATTCCGCAGCAGGATGACCGAGCCTTCGCGTATGGGCTGGCTGACGCTGGCCGTTGACTCCGGCGCCATTTCCATTACTACGGCGAAGGAGCGCTTGCCGCGCAGGTTGACGGTGGAGATGTGGGTCGTATCGCTTTGGTAACCGGCCAGTTGGCTGATGATCGTAAAATTGCAGCCGATCTCTATGCAGGATTCGAACGTGCCGTTTATCGTGGTGCGGGCCGTCTCTTCCAGCCCCGTGCAGTGGTTGATGATGCGCACCACCGCGTTGGGGATGCGCTTGCGGTAGGGCGTGCTCTCCACCAGCCCGCCCAGGGTCATGCAATTGGTGGGGGAAAGCCCGATCTCCACCGGCCTTTTGTAGATGTTCTCAGCAGGGACGTAGGTGACCTCCCGGGCGGTAAAACCAGGCTTGGAGGCCAGCAGGAGGTATTGCCGCGCATTGTTCATCAGGGCATAGGCTTCTCCCCGGTTGTTGGTCGTAAACTTGGGTTCTCCCAGATCTTCCTCCTTTTTGCGCACCCGCCGGAAAACCATTTTTTCGCCTTCGCTCTCCGAGGGCAGGAGTTCCAGCTCGTACAGGTCTTCGTCCATGGCCGTCCCGTTTTCATCCCGTTCGAAAAGGCGGATAGAGGCGCCCGGGAGTTGCCGGCCGGTGCTTTCGTCAAAAACGGCCAGCACAACGCTCGACATTTCCGGGAAAGTGACGCCCTGTATGCCTTCCGGAGCTTCAAACATGTAGATGTCGTCCTTGCCGAAGCCGCCGGGGCGGTTGGAAGAAAAATAGCCCACGTTGCCGTCGGGGTTGAGGATGATGCCCAGGTCATCCGCCTGCGAGTTGAAAGGTTCGCCGAGGTTGATCACCTCCCCCCATTCGGGTTGCCCGATGTCGATCATGAACAAGTCAAACCCGCCATAGCCTTTGTGCCCGGTGGAAGCGAAAAAGAGCGTGCCGCTTTCGTGGATGAAGGGAAATGCTTCATTGCCGGAAGTGTTGATGCGGCTGCCCATATTGATGGGTTCCGACCAGGTATCTCCCTGTTTGAGGGACACCCAGATGTCGTAACCACCCAGCCCGCCCGGCCGGTCGGAGGAGAAATACAGTTTTTTGCCGTCCATAGAAAGCGTGGGGTGCATGCAGTTGAATTCCCGGCTGTTAAAAGGCAGCTCCCGCACATTTTCCCAGTCGAACTGCCCGCGCTGGGCTTCGTAGATGTTCAGGCGGACTTTGCCCCGGGAGTCGGCCTTTTGCCGGCCCTGATTGAGGTTGTTGCGCGTAAAATACATGACATTCCCCCGGCGGTTGAAGGAAACCGGCCCTTCATGCCGTTCGGAATTGACCTGCAAAGAGAAAGGCGCCGGCTTCATGGGAGCGCCGTTGGGGTCCAGCTCCGCATAAAACAACTCGAAGAAAGTCTCTCCGATCTCACTGTCCACCGGCCCGCTTTTCCGGCGGGAGGAAACGAAAACGATGCCGTTGGCGTAAAATACCGGTGAAAACTCCAGGGCTTCCGTATTCAGCCCGGCGAGATTCTGCACCTCAACCGACTTGTTCAGCTCCGTGGCCTTGTGCAGTTGGGAGCGGCCGCCGGGTTGCTGGCCAAACAGCCCGAAGGGCAAAAAACACAAAATGAAAACGAACCAACGCATAACATGGCGATTTTTCCGCAAGGTATTTCCTCCAAGATAACAAACCCGGCGGAATTATCCATTACCGGGAACCGCTATTATTGGGATAGCGCGGGTTTTCAAAAATCTCCCCCTCCGGTTCTCCGCCGATAATGTAGTGGATGAAGGCTTCCGCGCTGCCGCTGTTGTAGTCCCGCAGATCGGTCAGGGAATAGTCGTAAGACATGCCGAAGAGAATATTTTTGCTGGCCTGAACAGCGATGTTCAGCGATACGGACTCCCCGATGGGGTTGGCCTTGGAGCCGCCGACTCTGTAGGAGGCGCCTGTGGTGAACTTGTTCATAAAGGTAACGCTCACATTCATATCCGCGTCGAAGGGGGCTCCCTGTACGTACTTCAGCAGAATGTGCGGCTGCATCTTGATATCCTCGCCCTTGAGCTGTATCACGAAACCCGTCATCCCGTAAAAGTGTTGTACTTCCTTGCTCAGCGTTCCGCCCTCATCCGACAGGTCGATGCTGTTGGTGAGCAGGCGGGGAGCGGAGAAGCCGAAGTAAAAATTCTCCGTATTGTAAAAGGCGCCGAAGCCGAAGTTGGGCACAAAGCGGCTCTGAAAGCCGACGGGGATGGCCGAATCGGTTTCCTTGGGCTGGGTAGCCCGCAACTCGTCGAAGTTGACCCGGATCATCCGGACCGAGGCAGACAGGCCAAAGCCGAGATAGCCGTTGCCCAGCGGGAAGCGGTAGGCGTAATCCCCCTCCAGCGTAAAGCGCTCGGTCGCTCCAATAGACTGCCGGATGACGCTGGCGCCGACGCCCAGCTTTTTGCTGTCCAGCGCGGCCATGTTAAACGTGATCAACTGAGCCTGGGGCGCGCCGTCCAGCCCCAGCCACTGGTTGCGCGCCATGGCTGTAATGCGGGCGCCGCCTGTGCTCCCGGCGTAGGCCGGGTTGTAGCCCAGTTTGTAGTGCATGAATTGGGTGAACTGGTCTTCCTGCTGGCCATAAGCCGTAAGCGCACTGAACAGAAGCAGGGATATGAGGGTAAAAATATTTTTCATGGATGCTGTATTTAGCCTTGGGATTTAAGAATGGCGGGGCCCGCAGGCCCCGCTTTTCAAGCGTCTATCGTTGGATCATCAGATATCCGTTCTGAGGCGGCCGCCCGTCCCCGAAATTGATGATGTAGAAATATGTGTCTGCCGGCAGGTCTTCCCCGTTGAAGGTGCCATCCCAGTTGTTTCGGTATGGCTGAACTGAACGGTAAACTTCGTCGCCCCAGCGGTTGAAAATGAGCACCTGGCTGTTGGGGAAATCTCCTTCATTCAGCAGGCAGGGGATAACGAAGGTGTCGTTGACGCCGTCCCCATTCGGCGTAATGATGTTGGGGGCTATACACTGCACATCTTCGCCAACCAGCAGGCGCACTATGGCCGTTGAGCATTCACAGCCCTCGCTGCACACCTCGTAGGTGAGCTGGTCCTCACCGATATAGTTGACTCCGGGCAGATAAACAAAGCTGCTGTCGCCAACAACCCTGGCGGTTCCATGGCTGGGGCCGCTTAGGATGGTGATGAAGGAATTGGGCGGTATGTCATCATTGGCCAGGACGTTGACTTCCGTCTCGATCGCAAACTCGATGGAAACCACATCATTCACTGCAACGGGGTTTTCCTGATAGTTGATGACCACCGTATCGCGCGAGGAATCGCCGCAGTAACCATCATCCAGCGTCCAGATGAAGAGGTTGTCTCCCACCTTCAGGTTCGAAACGAGGGCGCGGAGGCTGTCCACACCGGAGAATACGATGGCGCCATCCGGCGATGACCAACGCCCGAAGCTGCCCTCGGCAGGCTCTTTGGCCGACAGTTCCGCCCGGCCTTCGTCGTTGCAGAAGAGCAGGTCCGGGCCGGCGTAGGGGTCATTGTCTGAAATGGTAATGAACACATCGTCTTCCCGGATGCCGCATTCGCTGCGCACCGACCAGGTAAAGACGTAGATATTGCCGGGGGCTATTCCCGCGCCGGAGATGGCCGTCGCAGGGTTCAGTTCATCGTCGATGACGATATTGAAGTCGGCCTGCACCTCGGATTGGGTCCATTCGCCTACGCCCTGCTGCGGGCTTGCCGCCGCCAGCTGAATGGCGTCGCCGGCGCATAGCAACTGGTCAGGCCCGGCAAAGGCAGCTTCCGGCGACCTGATCTCCAGAATGACGGAATCGACGCTGAAGTTCAGGCAGGCGCCGTTCGACAAAGACCAGGTGAACGCATAGGTGTTGCCGCCCAGCAGGCCTTCTACCGCTGTGGCCGGCTCCAGGGGCTCCAGGATATTCACTCCGGCAGTATCGCCGCCGATTTGCGCCCACAGGCCCGTGCTCAATTGGGGGGAACTGCCGTTCAGCTCGGCTACATCGCCGATGCAGAAGGCCGTATCCAGCCCGGCAAAGGCTTCTTCCGCCGGAATGGTGCTGAAGGTGGCCAGGGTGGAAAGGGAGGGGTCGGAAATGCAGTTGTTCAGGCTGGCCTCCACCCAGAAGGCATACTGCCCGCCGGGGAAGCCCGTGAAATCCGACAACAGGAAGTTCAGGCTCTGCGTTACGCCCACCGTGTCGCCGTTGTAGTACCAGACGTAGTCCGCGCCCGAAGTGGCCGAAGACGGAGAGACGGACAGCGCCACCGCGGCGCCGGGCGAGCTGATGCAGACGGGCCCGCTGTTGGAGGCCAGGGGCGTATTCGGTTTTTCATTGACGACGACCTGCACAACCGAAGGCGCTGAAGTACAGCCGTTGCGGGTGGCCACCAGCGTGTAAGCGCCGCTGTGCAACATGGGGTCGGCGGCGGAGATCGTCGGGTTCTGGAGTGAAGAGGTGAACGGCCCCACCCACTGGAAACTGGAACCTGCCGGCGCCGAACCGAACAATTGCAGGGGCTCGCCTTCGCAGACGGGGCTGTTGCTCGAAGCAAGCGCGGTGGGGATGGGGTTGATCGTCACCGGCAGCATGCCCGAAGTGTCCGAATTGCAGCCGTTTACCGTTACGAAAACCCGGTAGGGGCCTGTGTCATCCGGCGAAAGGTTCGACAGGGCCAGCATTTCCACGGAGGTGACTGCCAGCCCGCCCGGTGTGATCCAATTATAACTTACGCCATTGCCGGAATAGGGATTGACCGACAGGCTGATCGCATCACCGCTGCAGAAGGGGGGCTGGGTAGCCTGGCTCAGCACCGGCGTTGGCGGCATCGGCGGGGCATTCCTGGAGTTGACCAGCGTGGAGGCCGGCGCCGAGATACAACCGTTGCCGGTGGTAACCACCAACTGATAATTGCCGTTGTTGGCCGCCGTGGCGTTGGGAATGATCGCGGCACTGTCAATGGACATGTAATTTCCGGGGCCCGACCACTGATAACTGTAAGTGCCGTTATTGGAGGGGAATAAAGTAGCCTGAAGGCTGATATCCGTCGGGCCGTCGAGGCAGCCCGGCGCATCATTGCTCACCGCAACAATATTGACGCCCGGCAGTACCGTAACATAGGTGGAAGCGGTGTCGAGGCAGCCCGCTGATGTTTTTATCTCCACCCTGTAACTGCCCTGATGTCCGGAAGTGACATTATTGATGATGGGGTTCTGGGCGACTGAAGTAAAACCGTTGGGGCCCGTCCATCTGTAAGTAGCGCCGGGGATGCCCGGTGCGGAAAACAATTGCAGCGCCGTATTGACGCACACCTCCGGCGGGCTGGCGCTCGCAATGGCATCGGGCACTTCATTGATCACCACATTGACGATGTTGGAGGGGTCGGAATCACATCCGAACTTTTTGGTGTACACATACCAGGGGCCTTCATAATCATTCGTCGCATTGGGCAGCAGAAACAGGTTATTGGTGGTCGTGAACTCATTCAGGTTGGGCCGCACCCAATGGTAGGTGCTTGCGCCTGTGGGCAGGGTTTTGAGCACCAGGGTCTGCCCCTCACAGACGGGCCCCGATTCAATGGTCAGCGCCGGCGTCGGCGGCTTGGGAAGCAGGTTGACCACCGTGTAATCGGGCAGCGAGCTGCAGCCGTTCTTTGTAACGATCAGCTGGTAAACGCCGGCATTGTCCAGGGTGGAGGCGCTGATCACCGTGGGAAACTGGCTGGTGGAGGAAAAACCGTCCGGCCCGGCCCAGGAATAACTGACTCCTGTAACGGAAGTGCCGAGCACGATCGGCAACCCTTCGCACAAGGTAAGTTCTTCATCATTTACTATCGCAACGGGGCGGGTGGTGATGGTGATCGCAACCGGCAGCGATGGTTCGGAAAGGCAACCGTTGGCCTCGATGGTCAGGTAGTACTGCTGCGTTCCCGGCTGGTGCGGGCCCGGCACGGTGTACTGCGGCACATTGGTGGTGGCCACCAGGTTGCCCGGAGGCAGCCCGCTGTACCAGCGGTAAGTGGCATTGTTGAGCACCACCGAAGCATTCAGTATGATATTGTCGTCGTTGCAGATGTTCAGGCTGGTGTTGATCGCCGGCGTCAGAGGCTGGTTGGTAATGGTCACATTGACCACCTCTTCCGCCACGCAGCCCGTCAGCCCGGTGATCTGCAGGACGTAAGCACCCGCGTCATTTGCCGTGACGTTGGGCACAACGGGGTTTTGCTGGGTGGATATCAGCAGCCCGCTGGGGTTGAACCAGCGGTATGTGTACACGACACCTCCCTGCGCTGCCGGCGGGTTGGCGAAAAGGTAAAGGGTGTCGCCACCGCAGATGCCCGGGCTGAAGGTGGGGTTGGGGGGTTCCGCTTCAATCCGGATTGGCTTGGTGCAGGTGGAGGTGTTGCCCGAACCATCCACTACGGTCAAAGTGGCCATTATTGTACTGCCGGCCTGTTCGCAGGTAAATGTGTTGGGGCTGAGATACATCGTATCGATCAGGCAGTTGTCGTAGCTGCCGGCGTCGAACTCCATGACGCTGACCGTATCGACTTCCAGCCCGGAGGGGTTGATCTCCACGATGGTCGCCTGGCAAAGGGCAACCGGCGGCTCGTTGTCGACGACGAATACGCTGAAACTACAGGTGTCCTGATTCCCGTAATCGTCAGCCGTCACATAGGACACGGCCGTTTCCCCAACATTGAATTCATGCGTGGGAATGATGGCCGGCGGCGTCATCTGGGTGTACGGTATATCTGTTGCGCCGCTGGCGAAATAGAAGGGCGTGATCTCCCTGTAGCTGAGGGTGGCGAAAATGTAGCTGATGCTGTCCACCTCGCCGTCGGCATCCACCGCGGCGGGGTCACAGGGGTTGATGCCATCGCCGGGCAGCCCGGGCGGCACCGGTATGGGATTGGGTTCGATCAGGAATTCGACGGTTCCGTCGGCAGCCCACAGGTTGAAAGTGTCGGTGGGTATGGAGAGAATTACCTGCCCGGGAAGGCCGCAGCCGGCGGCGCCCACTGGCGTGCCGCCCAGCAGCCCGCCACTGTCGCCGAAAACGCGGACGTAGGCGCCATCGGAGTTGAAATCTCCACGGAGATCAAGCGTCAGCGTTACCGTCCCGATGGCATTGGCCGCCACCCCCTGGAAGGTGTAGGCCTTGGCATCGGCCACGAAGTCGTTCAGGTTGGGATCTTCGGTAAAAGTAAGCCAGGCGCTGGCGGTATCCTGCGGCATGGTTTCCTCATAGGCGGCCGCCACGCCGCAGTTGTCGGTCACCCCCAGGGGGAAAGGCAGGGCGACCATAGCCGAACAGGCGCCGGTGTCCAGCCCGACGACAATATCCGCAGGGCATAGCAGGATGGGCGGCTCGCGGTCTTCCACCCTGACTTTGTAAGTGCAGCTGTCGAGGTTGCCGGCGCAGTCCGACACGTAATAAACGATGGTATTCTCGCCGATGGGCAGGGCTACGTCAACTGCAGCTACCGGGTCGACAGCCACGGGCTGTCCGTTGTTGATGCGGTATTCGTAATGCAATCGGGCAAAATCGCGCACCTGGAACGAGAGGTTTGCCTCCACCCGGCTGTCCGGCGTGCAGATGTCATTTACTGCGAAGCTGCCGGAAAGGGTGGGCTGGATGTTGGGTTCGAGCCGGATGCTGATGGCGCCATCCAGGGCCCAGGTATCGATCTTGGCGGCGGGAATGGTAAGGGTGGTGTCCGAATCGCTGCATTGGCTGAGGGAACGGCCAGTGCGGCCCAGCAGGGAGCCGTCCTCGCCGATCACCCGGAAGTACTCGGTCATGCCTTCCGCATCGGCATTGCGGAGGAAAATGGAGAGGGTGGCGTCGCCCGTGGCATTGATGGGCAGGGGCGATGCTACCGTAAAGCTCAGTTCTATGGGGTCAACCGGCGTGACGCCTTCCTGGCCGGGGGCGGCCTGCGAAGTCATGGTAGCCATCCTGTCGATGCTTTCGGTGAGCAGTCCTGCGGCGCATTCTTCTTCCACCAGCGGCGGCTGAAGCGTAAAGAATGCCTCACACTGGGCAGGGGCGGTCTCCACCACGGCATCCGACGGGCATACTATGATGGACGGCGGGGTGTTGTCGATGACGATGAAAGTGGCGGAAGTGGTATCCGCATTGCCGCAGCGGTCCAGCACTACAAAATCGACGGCCTGCATGACAATGGTGTCGCTGGGCGCCGGGCACAACAAAGCCGGCATGCTGACGAGAGTGTCCGTGCCTGCTTTGTAGGCGCGCCATTCCAGTTCGTCGTTCAGCGTGCAGTTGTCGCTGGCCAATGCGCCGCCGTGGCTGTTGATCCAATTGGTAAACTCCTGGGCAATATCCATGCCGGCCATACAGGTGATCAGCTTGTCGGCGGCCTGCGCCCCAAGGGCGGGTGCAATGGTGTCGATCACAGTGATCCGCTGGACGAGCTGCGTTTCATTGCCGCAGGAATCCGATACGATCCAGGTGCGGTCCACCATAAATTCATACTGACACAGGCCGGGAATGATCGTTTCCGGCCCCATGGAATAGGTGGGGTTGTCATCGCAGTCATCCATCAGCATGGTGGGCACCCCGGTGATCATCAGGTTGTTCTCCTCGCCGCAGTTGACCGTAGTGTCGGCCGGCACGACGAAGGTGGGCGGAGTGTTGTCGACAACGGTGATGAGTTGCTCCCTGATGGAGGTGTTGCCGCACTCATCGCGCACCCGCCAGTTCCTTTCGATCTGGTAGCTGTCGGGGCAGCCATCGTTGTCATCTTCGATGCTGTCGGAGAAATCCACGAAAATGGGGCCGCCGCAGAGATCCACCGTATCGGCCACCATGCCGGTGAGGCTGAGGTCCATGGGGTCCTGGCTGCAGGAAATGGTGATGTCGGCCGGCACGGTAAAACTCGGCGCGCGCTGGTCGCGCACCTGCACGATATGCACCGAAGTAGTGGTATTGCCGCAGGAATCGGAAACCGTCCAGGTGCGGCGTAGGTCGAACTCCCGGCCCGAGCAGAGGCTCGTGATCGAAATGGTGTCCTGGACGTAGTCCGCCACCAGCCCCGGCTGGCAATCCACCACGCTTACCATGGAGGGCGGGTTGTTCATCAGGTACAGGCCGAGGGTGTCGCAGGCTACGACAAGAGAATCCGGCGGCAGGCCCTGCAATATGGGCGGCGTAGTGTCGATGGTGATGAAGCGGATGTCGAGGCTTCCCGCATTACCGCAAACGTCATCGAAGTTGAAGGTAACCAGAAGGGTGTCGCAGGCTTCGTTGAAAGAAGCGGGGATAGGGGCGGCAGGCCCGAAGTTCGACACCCCGCTGCAGTCGTCGATATTGGAGCCCAGGATGAGCTGGATGTTATTTCTCCAGCTTACAAAACCGGTGTCCTGTGCTGCCTCGCAGGCCATGGTGGCGTCCAGCGGGTCGATGCCGCCGAAGTTGGGCGCCTGGGTGTCGGGCAGGATGGTTATAAGTTGGGTGACCGTAGTCGTGTTCATATCAGAATCCGTCGCTTCCCAGGTTCTCATGACCACTCCACCTGTGCAGGGGTCGATGGTGGCGGGGTCGGGCGTATCTACGGGAAAAACTTTGGGGAGGGGGCCGTCTTCGGGGTCCGTCACCATCAGGCTGTCTTTAGGCGGGATGGAACAGACATCACTGACGATAGTGTCGTTGGGCACTCCAATAATGTCGGGAGGGTTTGTCTTCATGCCGGCGGGCGAAGCTTTGGGCCCATGGCCGGGGTAGTTGTCACCGCTCCGCGCCTGCAGGGTTTGGGCCCCTGCGAACAGGGCCATCAGGAAGGCCAGGCAGAGAAGCGGCATAGGGCAGCGTAGTCTTATTTTCATAGTTAATTCATTTTTGGGCTTTCTTCACAGCCGGCAGAGGCCTGCCGGCGGCAGAACAAGCGGGAGCTAACTTTTTTCAATGGGATCGAAGGGGCGGAAAGCCGCCATTTGGGCGCGGGCGGGCATGCCGGGCGGCGCACAGAGGATGTTCATGGGATACATGCTTAATCGGTTTTTGTTAAAAAATTTTCTCAATAGTACTTGACAGGCGCCAGGGCCTGTTTATTGGCATGCAGTGCAAAACCGGATTGCAAAATATTAAAATCCGGCCAATCGCACCTACATTTTTCTGTTCAAAACACCCGACCGGGCTGTTTATCAGTTACTTCTACCTGTCCTCCCCCACAGCTTGTTACGAGGGATAGCGCTCCAAGGTTTCAAAACAGGAGCAACAAAAAAAGGAAGCCGCCGGCGCCGGCTATTCTTCTTCGTCCCGGGCAGCCCGCTCTTCTTCCTCCTGGCTGCGCAGTTTTTTGTCCTCGACATTTTCGTTGAGGAACTCGTTGATCTTGTCGACCTCAAAATTGGAGATGATCTCTCCGAATTCGTTGATCCTGATGTCGAACCCCCGGAGGTCTTTGTGCACTTCGGGTTCGCCTTTTTTCGGTTTTTTCTTTGGCATGTCCGGCCTGTTTTAACTCAATTTCAGCCCTGGCTCACCCATTCATCGAATAAGCGGAAAGCCTTGCCCAGGCGGCCGATGGTTTCCGCTTTTCCCAGAAGTTCCATCATTTCAAAGACGGCGGGGCCCTGCATCGTGCCGGCCAGCCCGATGCGCAGCAGCGGCAGCACATCGCCGAATTTAAGGCCGCTGTCCTGAATGAAGCCTTCGACGAGTGCTTTCAGGGCGCCGGCGCTGAAATCTTCCTGATGAGCCAGGCTTTGCAGCAGCTGGGCGAACTGCCCGCTCCGGGCTGCGTCCCAGCGCTTGCGGGCGTTTTTGTCGTCATAAGTTCCGGGCGGTTCGAAGAAGTAGTAGCCGTTTTCCCAGAATTCCGCCAGCGTGGCGGCCCTTTCCCGCATCAGCTCGACGAACTGGCGCAGGAAAGCATCATCGGGATGGTGGCCGTGGGCGCTGATAAAAGGGCGCACCCTGTCCATGAGGTAGCCGGTATCGGCCTTCATGATGTACTGCTGGTTGAACCAGCGCGCTTTGTCGATGTCGAAGCGAGCGCCGGATTTGCCGATCTTTTCGATGGAGAAGGCCTGCGCCAGCTCTTCCATGCTGAAGATTTCCTGGTCGGTGCCGGGGCTCCAGCCCAGCAGCGCGAGGAAGTTGATGGCCGCTTCCGGCAGGAATCCGTATTCGCGGAACCCGATAAAGGAATCCTGATCGCCATTGCCCTGCCAGGAAAGGGGGAATACCGGGAAGCCGAGCCTGTCGCCGTCGCGCTTGCTCAGTTTGCCAAACAGAGAATCCCTGAGGAAGGCTTTCAGCTGGGCTTTCTGCCTGTCATCCCTGTCCTTCTCCTTTAGGTTGGCGGCTATATTGGCCTTGTCCTGCAACACCTGAAGCGTAAATTGCTCTGCTTTTTCCAGGTAGCCTTCCGCTTCTTCGGGGTGTTTTTTCTGAAATTCCTCGGCCAGGCGCCGGGCCAGCGGCGGCGTATTTTCCTTGTGCAGGAAGCTCTCGGGAGCCGGCTTGAGGATGAGCGGCAGGTGGGCGAACTGAGGCATGCGATCCTCCCAGCCGAAAGCACGGTACAGCAGGACGTGATGAGCCGTGCTGGACAGCCATTCCTCGCCGCGGATGACGTGGGTGATCTCCATGAGATAGTCATCCACGATGTTGGCCAGGTGGTAGGTCGGCAGCCCGTCGGCTTTGATCAGCACCTTGTCGTCCAGTTCATTGGTATCGAAAGTGACTTCCCCGCGGATCAGGTCCTGGATGACGGCCTGCTCGTTGGGCCGCACCTTAAGGCGGATGACGAAAGGCGCTCCGGAGGCGATCCTGTCCTGAACCTCTGCTGCCGGCAGCGACAGGCTGTTTTTCATGCGCCGGCGGATAGAAGCGTCATATCTGAATGCGGGGTTCTGCTGCCGTTCGATTTCCAGTTCTTCGGGGGTGTCAAAAGCGTAGTAGGCTTCCCCTTTTTCGATCAGCTGGCGGGCGTACTGCTGGTAAATATCCCTGCGCTCCGACTGCAGGTAGGGGCCGTAGCCGCCTCCGAAGCCCGGCCCCTCATCCGGGGCCAGCCCGAACCACTGCAGGGATTCGATGATGTATTCTTCTGCGCCCGGCACGTAGCGCAGCTGGTCGGTGTCTTCGATCCGGAGTATGAAAACGCCCTGGTGTTTTTTTGCCAGAAGGAAGTTGTACAATGCCGTCCGCAGCCCTCCGATGTGGAGCGCTCCGGTGGGGCTGGGCGCGAAACGCAATCTCATTTTAGCCATCATCCTGTTTTGGATATCCGTTTTTTCCCGGTGCTTTTCCGGGTTTCTATGGAAAAAACCCCCTGCCGGTTCCGGGTTGTTTTGTAAAATGCCTGACAGTTTGCAGTTGATTTTTCGCCGGAAGAAAAAAAAGATAAAAAAACCGGCTGTTTTTAGCAGCAAAACCGGCGGCCGGAGCGTTGATGTCTAAAAGCAACCAACCCTACCAACCGGAATGCCCGAAAGGGCGGCCTAACAAACTAAACTCCAACTGCTGGAAAGCACAAATGTAATGATTTTCAGATAGCTTGCCAGCACCCCCTGTATGAGTTTGAGAATCCCTTTTGAAACATTCTCAAGGTGGTTTGTCATTTATATTAATCCATATATCCCTGAACATTTTAATCCAAAGTGCTATGTATCTCGTAAAAACGCCTCAATTTATCCAAAACCTGTTCCCCAATTACACCTGGCGCATACCGACACAGGAAAAAGTGCTCTATCTGACTTTCGACGATGGCCCCATTCCTGAAGTAACACCCTGGGTGCTGGAACAATTGGAAGCATTCGACGCCCATGCCACCTTTTTCTGCGTGGGCGACAACATCCGCAAACATTCGGAAGTTTTCCGGCAGGTAGTGGAAAAGGGGCATGCCGTAGGCAACCACACCTACAACCACCTCAACGGCTGGGTGTCGGAGAATATCCCTTATTTTCACAATGTGCGGCATTGCGCCAGCCTGGCCCATTCCGTGCTTTTCCGCCCCCCCTACGGCAAGCTGAAGCCCAAACAGGCCCAGTTTCTGCAGCGCCACTACCGCATCGTGATGTGGGACGTGCTCAGCGGCGATTTCGACCCCAGCCTGCCGAAAGAACAGTGCCTGGCCAACGTGACCGGCAATGCCGAGCCCGGTTCCATCGTCGTTTTCCACGACAGCCTGAAGGCCGAGGAAAAGCTGCGTTACGTGCTGCCCCGCGTGCTGGAGCATTTCGCCGGCAAAGGATACCAATTCGGCAAACTCAACGAAGAAGAACTGGCCAGCACACACCTGAAAGCCACCGCATAACTTGCTGATATTTCTGCAATGTTTTATATAGCCAAAAGCCACTGCTCCGAAAGGATGCAGTGGCTTTTTTTGGGCAGCACGCCCACAGGCCGAAAGGCTGGCTGGCTGGCTTTAGGGTGGGGCATTTTGTGGGCCAACCCCAGAGCCAGCCATAGAACAATATAGCCGAGTTCCGACATGCCCCCATTATCGAACAGCACCCCGCCCCAGAGCCAGCCATATAACAATATAGCCCTATAACCAACTCCAGTGCCGGTGATGGTGACTATGTTGCCACGCCAGCCATATAACAATATAGCCCATAACCCTTTCCCAAGGCCAGTGGGATTCATGATGAAATCCCTGGTGAGTTGCCGAAGCGCCTGAACTTCGGGAATGCTGTTCTCTACGAACAGTTCGTTCCGGGCGTTGAGCTTGACCAGCAGGATGTTCCGGTTAGCAATCTCTGTTGTTGGAGGCTCTTCCGTCCAGGCGGGCAGGCGGCCGGCAATGCCCTTGCCGGCCAGGATGGTGGTGGTAACCAGGAAAAAAATCAGGAGCAAAAAGACGATGTCCGCCATGGGGCCGGCGTTGGGGTTTGTTAAACATAGCTTTCGTTTTTGGTTCAACTATACCGGCAGTTGTTCGGACGATAGTTTTGGATACTTACCTTTTCTCAATAGATGGGAATAAAGCGCTGATTGGTGTATGGCCCGCGAAGTGATAATCAGTGCGCACTAGGAGGGGCTCTGCCTGCGTCGCGGGCCACAGGCCACAGGCCGGCATTCCAGATTGCCGCAAAAGGAGTCCTGAATAGTAACCCATTTTCTATATCTTTCCTCCATTGAAATAACAAAGCAAGGCCCTGAAAACGGGAAAGGCCCAAACATTGCCATCCATGCAGCACCTCCTCCACCGCTGGCGCGCCCTCTGGAACCCCAACCGCTACCACGGCTGGGGCAGGAAGCGCAACTACTTCGAAGGCTGGTATTTCAAGTTCGTCGACCCGACGGAGCAGTATGCTTTCGCCGCCATCCCCGGCATTTCCATGGGCAGCGACGGGCGGCAGCATGCCTTTATTCAGGTACTGGACGGGAAACAGTGCCGGGCGAGTTACCACGAGTTCCCGGTTTCCTCCTTTGTTCCTTTCTCCGACAGGTTCGAAATACGCCTGGGCGAAAACAGGTTCTCTGAACAACAACTGGCGCTCGACCTACCGGAACTTAAAGGGCGCCTGACGCTGGACGGCATCACCCCCTGGCCCAAAATGCTGGGCGCGCCGGGCATCATGGGCTGGTATTCTTTTATGCCGTTTATGGAATGTTACCACGGGGTAGTGAGCCTCAATCACCTATTGAAAGGGCAGATGGAAGTATACGGCCAGGCTGTTGATTTCACCGGCGGCAAGGGCTACATCGAAAAGGACTGGGGTGTTTCTTTCCCTTCTTCCTGGATATGGATGCAAACCAACCACTTCGATGCCGGACAACCGGTGTCCCTCATGGCTTCAGTAGCCAATATCCCCTGGATCGGCAGCCACTTCATTGGATATATTGTCGGCTTTTTGCTTGGGGAAAAGCTGTACCGCTTCGCCACCTACACCGGCGCACAGATGCGCGCTTCCCTGGGGGAAAGGGAAGTATTTCTGTCTTTCAAGGGCCGCCGAAACAGATTGGAGATCGTAGCCCACAAGATAGGCGGCACAGGCGAACTGGTGTCCCCCATTTCCGGCAATATGACGGGCAAGGTCAACGAAAGCCTGCAGGCTACGATAGAGGTGAAACTTTTCGAGGATGATCATTTGTTATTTGAAGGGACAGGGAGGAATGCCGGGCTGGAAGTAGCCGGCGATGTCGGCGGGCTTCTGTCGGAAGAATGGCGCCGTTGAGCGAAGAGTTGCCCACCATCCGATCTGTTTTGCGTGTTGCGATGTTGTTTTCACCATAAATGCTCCTTAAATTTAGCGCCGGCCGGGCCGGCCGGCAGGGGCGCAAAACACCTGCGAACCCGGACAAAAACCAAACAGCTATGAAAAATCCGTTCAAGGAATATGCCGGAAAGTTTTCCATCGCCAAATTCTGGGAGAAACTCCGGCACTTTGCGGCGCACGCCGGCGCCAAGGCCGTGTATTCCGCCCTTTTGCTGTTTTACGCCTACCGCCGGAAGGAAACCCCGGCCTGGGCCAAGAACATCGTACTCGGCACGCTGGGGTATCTGCTTACCCCTTTTGACGCCCTGCCCGACCTCACCCCCATCATCGGTTATACCGACGACCTCGGCGTATTGTCCTTCGGCTTGGTCACCATCGCCGGCTATATCAACGACGAAGTGCGGGCCAATGCCCGCAAACAGATGGGGCGCTGGTTCAGGCATTACGATGAACAGGATTTGGCGGAAGTGGACAGTAAACTGTAGATTTGAGGCGTGCAAACGCAAAAATCATAATCGACATGAGATACGAGCCGATCAATCCGGAGCTTTTCGTTCAGAACCGAAAGCGCTTCATGCGCAAGATGCAGCCTGACTCCATCGCCATTTTCCACTCCAACGACCTCATGCCGCGCAGCGGCGACACTTTTTTCCCGTTCCGGCAAAATTCCGGCTTGTTCTATCTCAGCGGGCTCGCCCAGGAAGAAACGGTGGTGGTGCTGTTCCCCGATTGCATCAAGGAGGGTTTCCAGGAGGTGGCCTTCATCCGCCGGGCCGACGAACAGTCGGCCATCTGGGAAGGGCCAAGGTACACAAAGGAAGAAGCCCGGGCCATTTCCGGGATCGAAAAGATATTCTGGCTGGATGAGATGGACAGGGTGCTGCACGAACTCATCCTGCTGGCCAAGCGCATTTATCTCAACCTCAATGAACACGACCGCTTCCTGTCGGAAATCCAGACCAGGGACATGCGCTTCGCCCGCCTGCTCATGGAGCGCTACCCCCTGCACAAATACCACCGGGCGCAGCCCATCCTGAAGAAATTGTTCATGCAGAAGTCGCCCCTGGAGATAGCGCTCATCCAGCATGCCATCAACATTACCGGCAAAGCTTTCAACAGGGTGCTGGAATTTGTCAAGCCCGGGCTGCGCGAGTATGAAGTCGAAGCCGAGGTCACCCATGAGTTCATCCGCAGCGGCGCTTCCGGGCACGCTTATGAGCCCATCATTGCCGGAGGGGGCAATTCCTGTATCCTGCACTACGTCAAAAACGGCCAGCTGCTTCGCGACGGCGAGCTGCTGCTGCTGGACTTCGGGGCCGAATACGCCAACTATGCCGCCGACCTCAGCCGCACCATCCCCGTCAACGGACAGTTCAGCGCCCGGCAGCGCGCCGTCTACGATGCGGTGCTGCGGGTTCTGAAGGGCGCCAGGCAAATGCTCGTGCCGGGCATTACCCTGGAAGAATACCACAAGGAAGTGGGCAAAATGGTGGAAAGCGAATTGCTGGGGCTCAAACTGCTGGACAAAACCGACATCAAAAACCAGGATGAAAAATCGCCGGCCTATAAAAAATTCTTCATGCACGGCACTTCGCACCATCTGGGGCTGGAAGTGCACGACCCCGCGCACCGCTACGACCCGCTCCAGGCCGGCATGGTGTTCACCTGCGAGCCGGGCATTTACATCCGCGAAGAAAATATCGGCATCCGCCTCGAAAACGACATTCTCGTCACTGACGACGGGCCGGTTGACCTGATGGCGGATATTCCCATCGAAGCAGAGGCCATAGAAGAGCGGATGAACGCGCCGGTCTTGAGTTAAAACCTGAAAATATAAAAGGGAGCAGGCAAATACCTGCTCCCTCGTAGTATACTCAGCAAAATGACATTTCAGGGATTAGCCGCCGTTGCCGTTGCCGTTTCTCACGCCGGTGACCAGCAATGATACTTCGTTTTTCAGCACCTCCACGAAGCCGCCGCTGATGTGGAAAACGACAGTCCTTCCGGCTTCGCTTCCATCTTTGATCGCGCCGCTCTCTTCATCATAGTACCGGTATTCTCCGCCGGCGGTCACGATGGTGATCTTGCCTTCTTCCAGAGAGGAAACGATGGGCGCGTGGTTTTTCAATACCTGAAATTCCCCCAGCGCGCCCGGCACTTTCACGGAGTTGACCTCTCCCCGGAAAATTTCCTTGTCCGGTGTAAGAACGATGATGTTCATATTCCAGAAAAATTGCGGCGCGATGCGCCAGTTTTTATCAGAATAATGCAGCCGGAGCAGGGCCGGCTACATCAGGCATGCGTCTTTGACAGCACTTAGAGGTTGGCCGCTTCCTTCAGCATTTTCTCGCCGGCTTCGATGGCCTCATCGATGGAGCCTTTGAGGTTGAAGGCCGCTTCCGGATACTTGTCCACTTCGCCGTCGATGATCATGTTGAAGCCGCGGATGGTTTCCTCGATGGGCACCATCACACCGGGGATGCCGGTGAATTGCTCGGCTACGTGGAAGGGCTGGGAGAGGAAGCGCTGCACGCGGCGGGCGCGGTGTACGACCAGTTTGTCCTCTTCCGACAATTCTTCCATACCCAGGATGGCGATGATATCCTGAAGTTCGTTGTAGCGCTGCAGGATATTCTTCACGCGCTGGGCGCAGTTGTAGTGCTCGTCACCGATGATGACCGGGTCGAGGATGCGGGAGGTGGAGTCCAGCGGGTCGACGGCCGGGTAGATGCCGAGGGCGGCGATCTTACGGCTGAGCACCGTGGTGGCGTCCAGGTGGGCGAAGGTCGTGGCCGGCGCGGGGTCGGTAAGGTCGTCAGCCGGCACGTAAACAGCCTGTACGGAAGTAATGGAGCCGCGCTTGGTGGAGGTGATGCGCTCCTGCATCAGGCCCATCTCCGTGGCCAGGGTCGGCTGGTAACCCACGGCGGAGGGCATCCGGCCCAGCAGGGCGGACACTTCGGAGCCGGCCTGGGTGAAGCGGAAGATGTTGTCGATAAAGAACAGGATGTCGCGGCCGCCCATGGGGTCGGAGAGGTCGCCGTCGCGATAGTATTCGGCGACGGTCAGGCCCGACAGGGCCACGCGGGCGCGGGCGCCGGGAGGCTCGTTCATCTGGCCGAACACGAAGGTCGCTTTGGAATCCTGCAATTCGTTCATGTCCACTTTGCTCAGGTCCCAGCCGCCTTCTTCCATGGAGTGCATGAACTCCTTGCCGTAGCGGATGATGCCGGCTTCCAGCATTTCGCGCATCAGGTCGTTGCCTTCGCGCGTGCGCTCGCCCACGCCGGCGAAAACGGAGATGCCTTCATAGCCTTTGGCGATGTTGTTGATCAGCTCCTGGATCAGTACGGTTTTGCCTACGCCGGCGCCGCCGAACAGGCCGATCTTTCCGCCTTTCAGATATGGCTCGATCAGGTCGATTACCTTGATGCCCGTGTAGAGCACTTCCTTTTCCACGGAGAGCTCCTCATAAGTCGGCGGCTTGCGGTGGATGGGCGCCGACTGCGCCTTGCTCACCGGGCCGATGCCGTCGATGGGTTCGCCCACCACGTTGAAGAGGCGCCCTTTGATGGCGTTGCCGATCGGCATGGTGATGTTTTTGCCCGTGTCCACCACTTCGGCGCCACGCATCAGGCCGTCGGTAGAGTCCATGGCTACGGCGCGAACGCTGTCTTCGCCGAGGTGCTGCTGTACTTCCAGAACCAGGGTTTCGCCGTTCGGGCGTTTGATTTCAAGGGCGCTCAGAATTTCGGGAAGTTTGGCGCCCTCCCCGGAGAAACTCACGTCTACGACAGGCCCGATCACCTGCTTTACTTGACCGATATTTGCCATATCTGCTCGCGTATTTGTAGTATGAAAAGAATGGTTCTTCAAAAATCGGTGCAAATTTAGCCTTTTGTGTTGATAATCAAAACGAAAATCCTGGCCGAATCCTTCAAAATTGCGTCATTTTCAGCCTGCTGCGCAGCCTTTCCGCCGGCCCTTTGACTGCCGTGAAACCAGCCTCCGAAATTTGCTTTTTATTTTCAAAACCGCCTCCGATACATATTTCGGCCAAGGGCGCTTAGCCCTATTTTTCTTTAGCGGCCGCCATGCGCCAAAAAAGGCCTTCCGGGCGGGGCAGATTCCATTTTTCCTGGTTATTTTTCGGATATGATCAGCATCCTGCTCCCCGTCTATAACAACGAGCCCCACCTGGAGGCCTGCCTCGGCTCCATCCTTTCCCAGACGCTGAACAACTGGGAACTGCTGGCCGTGGACGACTATTCTGAGGACGGAAGCCCGGGCATTCTTCAGCGCTACGCCCGGAAGGACGTTCGGATACGCCTGCTGCAAAACCAGGGCCCCAAGGGCATCATCCCCGCCCTCCGGCTGGCGCTGCTGCACAGCCGCGGCCGCTACATCAGCCGCATGGATGCCGACGACCTCATGCCGGCCGGCAAGCTGGACACCCTCCGCAGCCTGCTCCAGGCCCGCGGGCCGGGTTGGGTGGCCACCGGCAAGGTTCGCTACTTTTCCGATGAAGAACTGGGCGAGGGCTACCGGCGCTACCAGGACTGGCTGAACGGCCTGGCGGACAGCGGGCGCCATTTTGAAGAAATATACCGAGAATGCGTGCTGCCCTCCCCGGCATGGATGGTGCTGAAGGACGACCTGCTGCGCTGCGGCGCTTTCGAACCGGAGGTTTATCCGGAGGATTACAGCCTTTGCTTCCGATTTTACGAACATGGGCTCCGGATTGCCGCCAGCCCCGAGCTCGTCCACCTGTGGCGCGACCACCCTGCCCGCGCCAGCCGCAACCTTCTCGCCTATGCCGACCATACTTTTTTGGCGCTTAAGCTCCACTACTTTTTAAAGGTGGACTACCGGGCGGGCCGCCCGATCGTCCTGTGGGGAGCCGGGCGCAAAGGCAAGGAAGCGGCCCGTCGGCTGCTGGAAGAAGGCGTTCGCTTCCACTGGGTGTGCGACACCCCCGGCAAGATAGGGAAGGACATCTACGGCGTCCGGCTGCAATCTTTTGAAGCGGTTGCGGGCTTGAACAACCCACAAATACTGGTGCTCGTGGCCGCCCCCGGTGCACAGGCGGAAATCAAAGGGCATTTGCAGGTATGGAATTTGCATCCCGGCAAGGATTTTTTCTTTTTTTGCTGAACAATGCCCCTTTTTTACATTTTTGATTTTACATTTTACATTTTGACTTTTACAGATGATCTGGGACGAACTGGCAAGCATAGCACTCATCGGGACGGAAAGGGCTCAACTTTCCGAAAGTGCGCTTTCGGCCCTGGCCCAACTGGGCGTCGACACCGATGCGCACCCTGCCCGGACTGTCCTGGAAGCGGCCGCGCTTTACCACGGCCTGCGGCGGGCTGGCTTTCCCCTGCCGGTGCAGGAACAACTGCCCCTTCCTGCCGGCCCGGCAGAGCGCAGCCCTGCCCCGGGCGTTTCCCGGGAGGCGTCCCGGGCGCTGTCGGTCATCCTTGGCGGCCGGTATATCCACGCCCTGCCGGAATACCTTGAACTGGCCCGGCAGCAGCAGCATCCCCTGCCGCCCGAACACCTGCCCGCCCTGTTTCAACTGAGCCTTAAATACCCGGCAATCCGGGAAATGGTGCGCCCCGCCCTCGGCCCGGAAGCATGGTGGCTGCTGCAGCAAAACCCGGACTGGCGGCCCCTTGCCGAAAACCCGGAACTGGAAATGTGGCCGGATGCGCCATTGGAAGATAAACAGGCCATGCTACGCTTCCTGCGCCACACGAAGCCCGAACAGGCTGCACCCCTGCTCCAAAGCATCTGGGGGGGGCTGGCCCATACCGGCAAGCTGGCTTTTCTGGATATCCTGGCCATAGGGCTGGGCGGATATGACGAAACTTTTCTGGAATCCTGCCTGCAGGACAGCCGCAAGGAAGTTCGCCTGTCCGCCGCTGCTCTGCTCAGCCGGCTGCCCGGTTCCGCCCTGGTGGAGCGGCTGTTCGCCCGGGCAAAAAAACTGTTGGAACAGAAGGGCAAGGGTTCCCTGGAGCTACACTACCCCAAAACCCTGGATGAAGGGCTGAAAAGGGACGGCATCGGCGCCAAAAAAGGCGCCCCTGCCGACTGGGCATTGGAACTCCTCGGCAAAATACCCCCCCAACGCTGGGAAGAACACTTCGGAAAAGCAACCGTGGATTGCCTGCGCCTGCTGGCAGGCAGCGCCCGGAAAAAAATACTGATTGAAGGCGTAGCACAAGCCGCCATCCTGCACCAGGACCACCGCTGGGTGGAGGCCATCCTGCGCTTCTGGTGGCGCACCAACGACGAGGAGGCCTGGAGCAGCGCCCTGGGCAAACGCCTGATCGAACAGCTGCCCGCGCCGGTATTCAATGAGCTGGCCGTACAGCAACTGCAGCAACATACCGGCCCCATCGAGGAGCGCAGCCTGCTCAGCCACATGCTCAGCCTGGGCGCCCACCCCTGGGAGGACAGGCTGGCGCACCTGGTGCTGAAAGGCTTCCAGAACTGGGTCGCCGGCGCCCGCAACTATTACTGGAACCTCTGGCACTACCGCCGCATACTGGAGGTGGCCGCCTACAAGGGCCCCCCCCGCCTGGCGGAGAGCCTCCAAAGCACTTGGGACACCCGTTCGCCGGTATGGCCCCGCTGGGAAAAGGAGGTGGAGCGGTTGCTGCAGGTGCTGGACTTTCGAAGATTACTCCACCAGGGGATTCCATCCCTTAAGGGATGGAATCCCTAAAAACATGCCCATGCCCACCATCCTCCGCCCCCACGCCGAAGAGGCTTTCGCCGAAGAGCTCAAAGCCCTGTCCAAAGCCGACAAGCACCCCCGCCCGGCCAACTGGCAGCTTTCCCCCTGGGCTGTGGCCACCTACCTGCTGGGCGGCAAGCTGGACGACGGAACCGCTATCACTCCCAAATACTATGGCAGCCGGCGCATCATCGAAGTGGCCATCGCCACCCTGGCCACCGACCGGGCGCTGCTGTTAATCGGCATCCCCGGAACGGCCAAGACCTGGGTGTCCGAGCACCTGGCCGCCGCTATTTCCGGCGATTCCAAGCTGCTGGTGCAGGGCACCGCCGGCATGAGCGAAGAAAGCCTGCGCTACGGCTGGAACTACGCCCGCCTGCTGGCGGAAGGGCCGTCCGATAATGCACTGGTGCCCAGTCCTGTCGTGCAGGCCATGCGGCAGGGGAAGATCGCCAGGGTGGAGGAACTGACCCGCATCCCCTCCGATGTGCAGGACGCGCTCATCACCGTGCTCTCCGAAAAGGCGCTGCCCGTACCCGAACTTAATACCGAAGTACAAGCCGTACAAGGCTTCAACCTCATCGCCACCGCCAACGACCGCGACAAGGGCGTCAACGAGCTGTCGAGCGCCCTGCGGCGGCGCTTCAATACCGTGGTGATGCCCCTGCCGGCCAGCCTCGAGGAGGAAGTCACCATCGTAAAGGAACGCGTGGAGCAGATCGGCCAGGCGCTGGAGCTGCCCCCGCAGGCCGCACCTATCGAGGAGATTCGCCGGCTGGTCACCATCTTCCGCGAGCTGCGCAGCGGCAAAACCGAGGACGGCCGCCGCAAGCTCAAGATCCCCAGCAGCACCCTGAGCACCGCCGAGGCCATCTCCGTCATCAACAGCGGCCAGGCCCTGGCCGTACACTTCGGCGACGGCGCCCTCTCCGCCCGCGATATGGCCGGCAGCCTGCTCGGCTCCATCGTCAAAGACCCGGTACAGGACAAGGCAGCCTGGGAGGAATACCTGGAAACGGTGGTGAAAGAACGAGACGGGTGGACAGATATTTATGAGGCGAGCAGGGAGTTGCTGGGCTAACCCGAACCTCCAACCTTCCGGTTGGAGTAAGAAACCTTCTCCGAGCAGAAGCTCGGAGGTACGGGGCTTCTCCAACCAAAAGAGCCTGCCCCGGGGCTGGCCGGGGTTGGAGGTACGGAAAGAACTTTAACACGCCTTCTCTTGTCCAACATTGCTGCGTTGCTTATATTTGTAATCGTGCGCGCTTTTATGCCATAGACAAACACTCCCGGCCAATACACTAAGCTGCTCATTTATTTACTCACCTGCTTTGGATAGAGTGTATTCAAAGCCCCAAAACTTTGTCTATGAAAATGCTTACGATTTTAAAAATGCGCTTTACCCCCCCCCTATTTGTAATTATTTTGTTATTAATTCCGGCATTGGGAATGTCTCAACTGATAGGCGGCACAGTATTTCGCAATATCTGTGGGGAACGGGTTCCCCTTGTTGGCGCCAAGGTATTCATTGACCATCCCGGGCCGTATATTGACCATGTATTTTCCGGTGAAAATGGCGAATGGAGCTATTTGATCACTTCAGGCGACCCGATAGGGCAGTATATCATAGGGGTATCAGAACCAGCCGGCGCCAGCCCCGGATACTACCTGTTCTACAAAGGGAGCCCCAGCAATATGAATATGAATTTCGAAATTGACGGGATAGACATTGAAAGCCCACTTTACATGGTGGATTGCTATGACGGCGACCCCGGCCCTACCGCACTGTCGCCCGGCGAGGCCACTGTTTTCGCCGGCTGCGAAGAAGAATCTTTACTGCATGTTTACTGGGACGTACTGGAGGAACTCGGCCTGGAAGAAGATTGTGACCTGACGCCCTTCCCCGGCTGCGCGAGGTTGCAGGTGTTCAAATCCAACGCAGATGGAGAAATCACCTCCCCCCGGCCTGTTCAAAAAGGAGTATGGGTGAGCGAGGTGGATTGCCGGGATTTGTGCGCTCCTTCAACGATCAGCATAACCATGGAACCAGGCCTGAAGGATGGCTATTATTTGTTCGTCCTGGAATTCGGCTGCTGCGAAGGAGAGGAACCGGTAATTCTGGATACGCAACAGGGGCTAGTGTTGTATGTTTCCGACCCTGAACCGGTTGATGTGGATTTTGCCTTCATTGTAAGCAACACGGTAGATGCCCTGAATGGCAGCGACCCGATTGATGGGCTGGAAGCGACTTCTGATGTAAGCCCGGGCCCGGCTTTAGGGCCGCTTTCGATAGGAATAGATGCGAATATAATTAGCGGAACCTTCCTGGAAAGCATTACTTATACAGTTGAAGAAGTGGACTGTAATGGCTTTGGGCAACCTATTCTTTTATTTGAAAAAAGCATTCCAGCCAACGACGGTGTTCAGCCCGCCAATTTTCTTTTCCTGGACCAGTTTTTAGACCCTGCCACTGGCCAGCCCTACTTTTTTGTCAATGAGAACACCATCGGCAAGTGTTTCAGGGCTACCGTAACCGTGGCTAACATATGTGGTAAGGCATCCAAATCCAGCTTTTTTACCATCACAGAGTCCTGCCAGTTCTGCATGGTGCAGGAGCAGCAGGAAGTAGCGGGAAGGGCTGCCTTCAAAACGAAAACGGGCTCTCCCTTAAATAATATGGAGGTCAACATATTCCCCAATCCCTCGGAGGAGGAAGCCCGGGCCGAATTTCGGCTGGCTAGCCCGGCGGCTGTAAGCTTCCGGATAAGGGATGTTTCCGGCAGGGTGCTTCACAATCAGCCCCTACAGCTGGATGCAGGCGTCCATTCAATCCCCTTACAAATTGGCGGCTTACCCTCCGGCTTATATCTGGTAGAGTGGCAGGCCAACGGCGAGACAGGCCTGCTCAAACTCGTTAAGGAATAATACATTCATTAACCGGAGAGGCTGCCTGGCAAAGATATTCTGATAAAAGCGCTGCGCTGTTTTTCTTCCAACCATTTCAGGCAGCCTCTCTTTCAAATATCTCCACACTATGACATCCCTGATTCGGCCGTTTTTATGGGCGGGGTTCTCCCTATTGCTTTTCACACCCAATTTCCTGGCCGCCCAAAACCTCATAAAAAACCCAAGTTTCGAAGAATACTACACCTGCCCGAATGATGAAGGGCAATTGATGGGTTATGCTAAGTATTGGAAATCGTATTTTAGTACCCTTGATTATTTGAATAAGTGTGGATTTTATCCAGAGTCTCTAGTTGATAATGTTTTTCCGAGAACAGGTGAAGCTTTGGCAGGTGCACGCTGGTTGTACGTGGCAGGTACTGACCCAAAGAGAGAATATTTACATGGAGAGTTGACTCAGCCGCTTGGTGAAGAAGAAATATACTACCTGGAATACTATGTTCATCCGATGTCTTACGGCATCGCCATCGACCAGTATAGTGCACATTTTTCTCCAACCCCCATAAATGATACGCCCCCTAGTGGTGTCTTGTACTTGGAGCCTCATGTTCAAAACCAATCAGGCATAATATCTGCTCTTGAATGGGTACGTATCAGTGGGTGTTATACAGCCAAGGGGGGAGAGAAATATATAACCCTGGGCAATTTCGTTTCCAATGAAGAAACGGACACATTAAATCCTATATCTGCGATTGTTATTCAAAAACACTACGCCCTCATCGACGACGTCGCCCTCTATTCCCTTTCCTCGTTGATCCCATCCGACACGGCCATTCAGGAAGGCGAAAGCCTGGCGTTCAACACCAACCTGCCTTTATCTTACCGGCTCAACGGCGAGGCCCTGCCGGGCGGGCAGTTTGCGCCAGACAGCGCCGGATTGTACATCATAGAAGTGTCGCTGGAACCCTGCGGCCCCATCGGTTCCTTTCAGGTAGAGGTGTACACCTGCGAAGCCCTGGGGAAAGATTATGCGCCATTTCTATCCGACACATCTGTTTGCCTGGAGGAAGGCTGGCAGCTGCTTTTCCCCCGTACCGACACTTATAACTACCGGATAAACGGGCAGCTGGCCGCCGAAAATGTTTTTACCCCTTCTGATACAGGCTACTACGAAATCCTGGTCGAACTACCCGATTGCGCCATTCTGGACACCATCCGCATCCTGGCGCTGGACTGCACCATCAGCGATGAAGTGCCGGATTGTTTTTTCATCCCCTCCGCATTCAGCCCCAACGGTGACGGCCGCAACGATTATTTCCGCCTGTATGGCCCCTGCCAGATACAGGCGGTTGAAGCCCGGATATTCGACCGCTGGGGCGGCCTGCTGTTTGAGTCTACCGACCCCGGTTTTCGCTGGGATGGCACGGCCGGCGGCAAAGCGGTGAGCAATGGCCTGTATGTTTACGCTATCCGCCTGGTTTTCGTGGGGGAAGACAAACGGGTGTATGAACGCGAAGAAAAGGGGGCGGTGGCCCTGCTGCGATAGCTTAGGGATGCCATCCCTTAAGGGATGGCATCCCTAAGCAAAAGAAGTACTACCTTTACCCCATGTTCTCCATCTACGGCATCCGCCACCACGGCCCGGGCTCGGCCCGCAGCCTGTTGCGCGCCCTGCAGGCGCAAGGGCCCGATTGCATCCTCATCGAAGCGCCGGCCGATGCGGAGGAGATACCGGAGTACGCCCTGCACCCGCAGCTCATCCCGCCGGTGGCGGTGCTGCTTTATGATGAAAAAGACCTGAGTAAGGCATCCTATCTTCCTTTTGCCGAATTCTCTCCGGAATGGCAGGCCATCCGGTATGGATTACGGGAAGGAATACCCATCGTTTTTATGGACCTGCCAATGGGCATGCAGTTTCAATTGGAAGAAAAAAATGCCGGGCAACTGGAAATCCCTCTGCCTTCTTCCGAAAATGAAGCCCCCCTCATCCGCGACCCCATGGGATACATCGCCGAACTGGCGGGCTATACCGACAGCGAGCGCTGGTGGGAAGCCACCTTCGAGCAAACCGATAATGATGCGGAGATTTTTCAGTCCATCATCAACCTGAATACAGCTTTGCGGGAAGAGTTGAACCGGCAGGAGCCGCCCCTCAACCGCCTGCGCGAAGCGTACATGCGCAAGGTACTTCGCAAGGCCCTGAAAGATGGTTTCAAAAAGATCGCCGTCGTCTGCGGCGCCTGGCACGCCCCGGCACTGCACTACCTCGACCGCCACCCCGCCAAAGCAGACAACGCCATGCTGAAGGGCCTGAAAAAAAGCAAAATACAGGCCACCTGGATACCCTGGTCCTACCAACGGCTGGCCTTTCAGAGCGGCTATCGCGCCGGGGTGGTCTCGCCGGCCTGGTACGAGCTGCTGTTCAACCGCCGCGAGGAAGCCGTACAGTGGTGGATGGCCCGGGCCGTGCAACTGCTGCGCAAGGAAGGCCTGGCCGCCTCGGCGGCCGATGCGGTGGAAGCGGCGCGCCTGGCCCACGCGCTGGCGGCAATGCGCGGGCAACCCATTGCAGGTATAGTAGAAATGAAAGAAGCCGCGCTGGCGGTGTTCTGCCAGGGCCAGGAAGCGCTCCTGCAACTGATTGAAGACAAGCTTGTCACCGGAGAGGAGGTAGGAGAAGCGCCGCCGGATATTCCACGGATACCATTACAGCAGGACCTGGAGTCCCGCATCCGCTCGGCGCGGCTGACTCAGGCCTACCGGTCGCTCATGCCGGAAGAAAAAGAGCTGGACCTGCGCAAACCCGGCCACCTCGAAGCCAGCCGCCTGTTGCATCAGCTCAGGCTGCTGGGCATACCCTGGGGGGCGCTGCAGGAAGCTTCGGAAGGCCGGCTCGGCGCCTTCAGCGAAGCCTGGCGGCTGCACTGGCAGCCGGAGTACCTCATACGGCTCATCGAGGCAGGCATGTGGGGCAATACGGTTTACACAGCAGCATCCAACTATGCCCTGAAACGGGCTGCCGAAACCGACAAGCTTGGCGAACTGGCGGGCATCGTGCGGGAAGCTTTGCCGGCCGGCCTTGCCGAGGCATTCCCCGGCCTCATCGCCAGGCTGGAGGACGCCGCCGCCCTCACCAAAGACATCTTCCACCTGCTGGAATCCCTGCCCCTGCTGGCCGATATCGCCCGCTACGGCGACACCCGGCAGACGGACGTGCAGGCCGTGGAGTCCCTGATCAACCACATCGCGCCCCGCATCGCCATCGGCTTGCCAGGGGCAGTGCTGAACATCGAAGAAGAGCCCGCCCGCGAGTGGTTCAGGCTCGTCATTCAGGGCAACCGGGCCATAGGCCTGCTCGGCCAGGCAGCGCACTTCCTGTACTGGAACCGGGCGCTGCTGCAGCTCGCCGGCGCCCCTCCCGCCCACCCCCTGCTGCGGGGGTTGGCCTGCCGCCTGCTGTTCGACAAATCGCTTCTCACAGCAGAAGAAACCGCCGCCCGGATGTGGCTGGCGCTGTCTTTGAGCGAAGAAGCCGAACAGGGCGCGCTGTGGCTGGAGGGTTTCCTCTACGGCAGCGGGCTGCTGCTCATCCACACTCCCGAATTGTGGCCGATACTGGACGGCTGGGTCGCGGAAATCCCCGAATCACACTTCGCCGAAGTACTCCCTCTGCTGCGGCGCGCCTTTTCCAGCTTCACCGGCCCGGAGCGGGAAAAGATGCTCGCCCTGGCAAGGCCGGAGTCCACCCGCGAAGCCGAAACAGCCAGCTCCGCCTTCGACCAGCAGCGGGCCAAAAAGGTGCTGCCGACCCTGCGGATGTTGCTGGGGCTGGAAGGGGGGTAAACCTGTAAAGCACTGCACCAACTCAAAATAACCGGATCATGAAACGCCTTCTTCCACCCCTGCACTGGCCCTCCCTGCTGGCTTTGCTGTCCGCCAAACTGGCCGTGCACCTTTATGCCAATACCCTTTGGGGTTTTCACCGCGATGAATTCCTGTACCTGTCCCTGGGCCGCCACCTGGACTGGGGCTACTGGTCCAATCCGCCGCTCATCGGCTGGATAAGCGCCTTGTGGCAGGCGGTTGCGGGCGACGGGCTGTTCGCCATCCGCCTTTTCCCCATGCTGGTGAGCTGCGCCCTGATCGTACTGGTAGTGCTGATGGCCCGCGAACTGGGCGCCGGGCGCTACGGACAGTTCCTGGCCGGCGCCGCCATGCTGCTTACGCCGGCCAACCTGCGGCCGGGCATGCTTTTCATGCCCGTTATGCCGGACATATTCTTCTGGACGCTGCTGGCCTACCTGGTAGTCCGCTATCTAAATACGGAACACCGGCGCGACATACTTCTTTTCGGGTTCTTCTTCGGGCTCAGCTTTCTGAACAAATATTCCACCGGCTTTGCCCTGCTGGGCATGGCCGGGGCGCTGTTGCTCAGCCCCTACCGGCGGCTGTTGTGGAGCCGGGAAGCCGGGCTGGCGGCCCTGATCGCCCTGGCGCTGATCCTGCCCAACCTCCTCTGGCAGTACCGGCATGGGTTTCCGGTAGTGGCCCACATGCAGGGGCTGGCCGAAAGCCAGTTGGCCAATGTGCGGATCGCGGATTTCCTCAGCGGGCAGTTGTTCATGAACCTGCCGGTAATTCCCGTCTGGGTAGCAGGCCTCATCTGGTTTTTCCATCCGGGCAACCGGCGCTACCGGGTGTTGGGCTGGTACGCCGTACTGGTTTTCCTGCTGCTGCTCCTGTTGCGGGGCAAGCCCTATTACACCCTGGGCCTGTATCCTGTGCTCATCGCCGCAGGGGGGGTATGGTGGGAAAACATCCTGCAGCGGGCCTGGCTGCGCGTAGCCCTGCCCCTGTTCATGCTGCTGATCCTGCTGCCGGCCCTGCCCCTGGGCCTGCCGGTATTGCCGCTGCACCAAATGCGGCAATACAGCGCCTACCTCATCGACAAAGTGGGCTTCGACGACCCCATGCGCTGGGAGGACGGCCGGATACACCCCCTGCCCCAGGATTACGCCGACATGCTGGGCTGGGAAGAACTGGGGCGCCTGGCCGTCAAGGCCTGCCGGGAGGCGGAGGGTGAAGATTTTCTGCTGTATTGCGAAAACTACGGGCAGGCCGGCGCAGTGGACTATTACGGCAAAGGGCAGGGCATCCCACCTGCCATCAGCTTCAGCGACAGCTATCGCCTCTGGCTGCCACATACCACTTCAGCCCAAACGCTGATCTACATCAATGACGAAGTAGGGGAAGACATCGCTCAATTGTTCGGGGATATCGAGCTCATTGGCGCCATCAGCAACCCGCATGCCCGGGAGCGGGGCACGTCGGTTTTTCTTTGTCGCCAGCCGAAAGCGGATTTGGGGAAGTTTTGGGCGGAAAGGGTGAAGCAGGTGCTGGAGGGATATTAAAAAGAATGGTTCCAACTACGCCGGCCGTTGCAAACAGCCAGCCCTCTGCACATAACTGTATCCTTCAACCTGCAGCACTGGATTTGTAACCATTAAAATTTAATTACCCCCTTATTTGTTACAAAATTTGTATCATTTTACCCTGTAAATGTCACATAATCAATTTTTATGAACTTTAAACAGGAAGCATACCGCCATTTATTACTTTGGAAAGACAAGCCTGGGCGAAAGCCTCTCACGAAGGGGCTGGCAAGAACTCAAACCGGAAGATCTTCCACTGCCACCGATTGCCCAAAGGCAGGGAGCTTTATATTATCGCCGGGAAGGAAAAACGAAAATCAATCGTTGCTCAAACTGGACAGGCATTGGCTAAAGTTTGAATCCCAGAATAAAGGTTTGGTGGCCAGAGCGTAAGCACAAATGGGCATTTGCCGGGATATTCCTTATCTTCACCCCATCCAAAATCAATCCGCAAACCCAACGGCCATGACCCTAGCAGAGATCACCGCGCAGTTCGTCAAAACAGCAGAAAAAGTGCCCGCCCTCGGCAAGTCCATCAAGTTCGTCTTCGATGAAGGCATCGTGCATATCGACCTCACCGGCGAACAGAGCGTCGTGACCAACGAGGACAAAGCCGCCGACTGCACCATCACCACCACCATCCACACCCTCGACGGGGTGCGCAAAGGCGAGATCAACGCCATGATGGCGGTCATGTCGGGCAAAGTTAAAATCAAAGGGGATATGGGGCTGGCCCTGCAGCTGCCTTCCCTCATCGCTTAGCGCGCCCGCCGGGAAAATTTCCGTCATTTCTGGTTGCCGCACACCGCACTTGCCGCGTCGAACAGGGCCTGCAGCAAATCGGCGTCGTAAACGACGACACTGGTAGGCGGCCAGCAATTCGTCGGTGGGGTATTGTAGGGGGAATCAGCCGGGCAGTCCACTTTGATCCAGCCGGATTCCTTGTCCACCCATTCGGTTTCCTCCCAGAATATCCAGCAGCTGTTCCTTTCGCACACTTCCCATTTGCACTTGACGTAAAATTCGATCGGCCGGGTCACCTGCATGATCTTTTTATGCCCGTCGACGATCTGCCCCCCTCTCTTATCGATCGCTTCCGCAAGCTTATCCAAAGCCTCATAGGTATCGGGCGTATGGCCCATCGGGATTAATTTCATTTCGCTGATGCCGTGGTTTTGGGTGGCGCCCTCCGTGCATTGTTCCACACAGCTTAAGCCGAGGAAGGGGACGACGCCAATGTCCAGCCCATAGAGGGCGCCCAGGGCCGTGAGCCCCCTGCTCATGCCAAGGTGGTAGGCCGGCGATGGCCCGGGAACCGGAAAACCACGGGCCAGCACCTCATTCCAGAAAATATCGGAAGCGGAGAAATCCGCCGCCATTTCATAAAGGACGGGGTTAAAAACGCCGTCGTGGAAGAACAAAGCCGTGATTTCGGGCTTTGCCGCATACAGCTCCACCCAGTTTTGGGCCGCTGCCTGATATTCCAGGTGGTTGGCCTGCATTTCCATAAGCAGGGATTGCACCCCTTCGTTGTTCGGGTAAGAAATGATGGCCTGCAGCGCTTCCCACCCCTGCTCGATGTCGTTGGCGACAGGGTCGCGGCGGAAGGGCTTCATCGTGTACTCCAGGCCTTTCAACTCGTCCAGGAACAGGCCTATTGCTGCCGAGGCGGCGGGAAAATCCTCGTCTTCCAGGTATTGGGCAGCCAGGTTCAGATGCGTGCTCATAGAAGCCAGGATATTCGCAATGCCGTTTTCTTTGATAGCAATGATGGCCGGTTTGTCCTTGAGGGCGTTATACTCGGCGGCTACATTTTCCAGAATGACGGGAAAAGCCTCTCCCATATCAGCTTTTTCCAGATGACCGGCTATCTGTTCGTGGGCATTATGGAATTCGGCCAGTGCGTCCACCCATAATTCCCTGTATTCCTCTTCATCGATCGGTTCTTCCTTTTCCCTGCAGCTTCCGTAAAGTAGAATGGCCAATGCCAGAATGAGTGCAAGTTTTAAATGTTTCATGATCCCTATCTTTTAAAGGCCTTTAAACCTCCTGCTTTTCCTCCCCCTAAAAAATTGCCATTTTCTCATGAAACATCCAATGATTTTCCTCATAGCCGGATCATTTGTTTAACCTCATTCCATCAGTTGGAGCCTGCTTTCAACCGCTTCCGCCAGCTGATCGGCCGCCGGGTGGTGGAAGCGGAACCACAGCTCCGGCTCCACCAACTCCAGTTCCCCCACAGCAAGCCGGCCGTCGTTATCTCTGAACAGGTCCACACGGGCATAAACGGGCAGGGGCGTGCAGGCCGCCACGGCCTGCTCTGCGAAGTTTATTTCTTCCCCGCTTGGGCTGTAGGGATGCACCGTACCCCCGAAATCGTCCTGCACCCGGAAATCGCCGGGCCTGGCGACCTTCAGGATGGCGTGGCTGAAGCGGCCGCCGAACACCATCAGGGCCACCTCGCCCTGCTTCACCACGTTGTGCTGAAAGGGTTGCAGCATCATATCTTCCACAGCGATCAGCTCCTGAAAAATGGCTTCGTGTCCGGCCAGGTTGTGCCTGTCCAGTTTGTAGGTATGCCGGGCGGCGCCGGAAACGGTGGGCTTGAGCACGGTTTCCCTCCAGCCCTGTTCTTCGTGCAAGCGCGCCAGGCTGGTGTTGGCGCCCTTGTGGATGATAACCGTAGGAGGAATGTGCACGCCCCGGGCCTGTAAGTCCAGCAGGTAGTGCTTGTCGATATTCCAGCGCACCAGTTCGGCGGGGTTGAGCAGTTGGGTTTGGGTGGAAACGCGATCCAGCCATTGGGAGAACTCGGCGAAGCGGTGGAAGTAATCCCAGGTAGTGCGGAAGAGCGCCAGGCGGGTGGCCCGCCAGTCGAAATGCGGGTCCGCCCAGTCGAGGCGGATGCAGCGCAGGCCGCGGCGCTCCAGGGCTTCCTGCACCAGGCGGTCTTCGGTGAGGATGTTTTCAACGTACCAATCAATTTCCTCCGGCCGGGGCCGGTGGTAGCGGGATTCGGTGAGCAGGGCGACGTCGTAGGCGTGCGTGGGCATGGGCGTGGGATTGAGGTGGGGAAGTTTTTGCAATCATTGGATTATTTGACTCCATCATTAGGGGAAATATTTGACACCAATACGGCTACCAAGCCGTGGTGGGCCAGCATTTAGGGCGATGCTTACACCTGGCCCACACGAAGTCACGGGGTGGCTCGCCTTGGTTTTGCTAGAGTTCAGCCACCTCTTGACTTCGCTTGGGTTAGTCACGGGGTGGCTCGCCCGGTTTTTTTCATGGATCAGCCACCCCGTGACTTCCCTACATCGGTTTCAACCTCGCCACCCATCCCCCGCCCGGAGCAAGCTTTATGCCAAGTTTTTCCCCCGAACCCACCGTCTGCCGGATTAATTTAAAATCCTCAGCAAAACGATCGGCATTAATGCCGTCCTGGTAAATAGTTGCCTGATACTGGCCTTTCGGCAAAAAGGACAAATCGAATTCCAGCTCCCGGGAACTCCAGTCCGTCATGGCGCCGATGTACCAGTCGCCATTGGCGGCCTGCCGGGCGATGGCCACGTAGTCGCCTACTTTGCCGTCGAGCGGGATGCTGCGTTGCCAGGTGGCCGGCACGGCCGACAGGAATTCCATGCATTCCGGCTCGCGGAGGTAATTGGAAGGACTGTCGGCCAGCATCTGCAGGGGGCTTTCGAATACCACGTACATGGCCAGCTGGTGGCAACGGGTGCCGAGGCTGGCCGGGCGGGTGAAGACGGGCGACCAGTTATCGGCCTGCGCGTTGCGCATGGCGCCAGGGGTATAGTCCATCGGCCCGGCCACCATGCGGATGAAGGGCAGCGTGACGTTGTGCTCCGGCCCGATGCGCTTGCTGGTATCCCACTTGGTTTGCTCCAGGCCATAGACGCCCTCCCGGGTGATGACGTTGGGGAAAGTACGGTGCAGCCCCGCCGGCTTGTAGCTGCCATGAAAATCTACCAGCAGGCGGCGCCTGGCGGCCGCTTCGGCTATTTTCCAGTAGTAATTGACCATCTTCTGATCGTCGCGCTGCATGAAGTCCACCTTGATACCGGCGGCGCCCCAGGCGGCGAATTGGTCAAGGGCGGGCTCCAGTTGCCGGTCCAGGGCGTTCCACAACACCCAGAGCACGATGCCGACGTTTTTGGACTTTGCATAGGCGAACAGCTCCGGCATATCGATATCCGGGTTGGGCGACAGCAGGTCGTCCGTTTTGGACCAGCCTTCGTCCAGAATAATGTACTCCAGGCCGTATTTGGCGGCAAAATCGATGTAGTATTTGTAGGATTCCGTATTGAGCCCCGCCCGGAAATCCACGCCGTAGAGGTTGTTGGCGTTCCACCAGTCCCAGGCCACCTTGCCGGGGCGCACCCAGGAGAAATCGCCCTGCGAAGGCTCGGATAGCAGGTACACCAGCTGGTTGGACAGCAGATCGGAATCCTTCTTAGCAATGGCGAACACACGCCAGGGGAAGCTGCGTTTGCCGGCCGTAGAAGCGATATAGCCTTCCCTTTTTTCAACCCGCACATCGCGGTCGCCTTCGGCTTTTTCCATAGCCGGGTATGGGGGGAAAACGGCCTGCAGGCCCTTGCCGTTCATGCCTTTGATCCACATGCCCGCATAATCCCTCAGGTTGGACTCACTGACCAGCACGCAGGCGCCGGATGAGGTGCGCACCAGGGCAGGCAGGCTGGCTAACTGTCGCTTGAGGCCGCCGATGGCGTAGGGAATATAGACCCGCTCATTGTGGGAGTAGAAGCTTTCTTCTTCCGGAAAGTAAATGGTATCTCCCGGAGCAAAGCGCAGATACAGTTTTTCTTCGGATACGGTAATGGCAGGCTTTTCGAATTCGGTATCGAAGCGATAGGCGACGCCCTCGTCGTAGGCCCTTACGATCAGGGAATACCGGTCGCCGAACCGCAGGCGGGCTTCATTGTAGTTTTCAGCAATTTCAACGCTCTTCTGCGCTACTACGGGGCGGATGGTGTTTCGGTTTTCGGCTTTTCCCGCCGTACGCATCGGTTGCCGGGCGTCCAGCCACTGGCCATCCACTTTCATTCCAAAGGGGGAGGGCGGAAGCAGCGTTTCTTCCCCCATTTTGATGCTCAGCATGAAAGCCGTATCCGCATCGATGGTAGCGGTAATGGCCCCGTTGGGGGAGCTGAGCTCGAAGCTTTGAGCAAAAAGGGAAGTGGTGGCGAAGAGGCAAAGGGGAAGGAGGTAAAGTGGTTTCATGGCTTCGGTTTTGAAATGGGAGGATAACCGCTGAGACGCAGAGAACGCGGAGGGTCCCATACGTCGCACGTCCGATGTCGCACGTCACATCAGGGTGGACGGGAACACCAGTACTGCATGCGCTTCCAGAACAGTCACGGGGTGACTCGCCTTGATTTTGCTTTAGTTCAGTCACCCCGTGACTTTCCCGGATTTGAGGGCAACGCATTCCCGTCCACCCTGACACGTCGCCAGGCCTTTGTGCATTTGCGCCTCATAGGCCTGCAGTAAAAAACGCCGAGGCGCAGAGTACACAGAGGTTTTCGAAGGGAAGTCACCAAGTCACCCCGTCTCCGCGCCTTTCTCTGCGTCTTTGCGGTTCAATATTTCGAGACAGGCTCAGGAATTCATCCCGGCCCGCCTACTGTCTTTCCACGCTGATCCGCACCTTCACCTCACCCGGCAGTTCGATTTCTTCCCCATCAACCGATTCCATCAGTTGCAGGTCTGTGGTGAGGGTTTCCGCCTTGATGTAGTCGCCGTAGCGCTCCACGGCGGGCACGAGGGCAGCGTCGTGCTGCAGGGCCACGCGGATCCGGTCGGTCACCTCGAAGTCCTTGTCTTTGCGGATGTTCTGGATGCGGTTGACGATGTCGCGGGCCATGCCTTCGGCCTCCAGTTCTTCGTCCAGGGTAATGTCGAGGGCGACGGTGATGTTGTCGTCGCTGGCCACCTGCCAGCCGGGGATGTCCTCGGCGGTGATCTCGAAGTCTTCCAGCGTCAGCTCGTAGCTGTTGCCGCTGACTTCGAGCAGATAAACCTTCGCTTTTTCGATGCGGCTGATGTCTTCCTGGCTCAGGGCGGCGATGGCGTCCGACGCGGCTTTCATATCCTTGCCCAGGCGGCGGCCCAGGGTCTTGAAGTTGGGCTTGATCCGCTTTTTGAGGATGCCGGAGGTATCGGTCACATACTCGATATCCTTGACGTTCACCTCCGAGAGGATGAGCTCTTTGACGCCCTCCACCTGCTCCTGGAAATGGTTGTCCAGGATGGGCAGCAGTATCTTGTGCAGGGGCTGGCGCACGCGGATCTTCTCCTTTTTGCGCAGGGAGAGCACCAGGGAGGAGATGCGCTGGGCGTAGTCCATGCGCTGCTCCAGATCCTTGTCGATCACTGCCGGGTCGGAGGCCGGGAAATCGGCCAGGTGCACCGACTCGTGGTCTTCGTTCTTTGTCGCATTATTGAGGTTGCGGTACAGCCAGTCGGCAAAGAACGGAGCCGTAGGCGCCATGAGTTTGGACACCGTCACGAGGCATTCGTAGAGGGTCTGATAGGCGGCCAGCTTGTCCTTGTCCGTAGCGGCTTTGCTGCCGTTCTGCTGCTGGGAGGGTTTCCAGAAGCGGCGGCGGCACAGGCGCACGTACCAGTTGGAGAGGTTGTCGTTGACGAAGTTCTGCACCTTGCGGGCGGCCTGCGTGGGCTCATAGTCCGCATAATCAGCGTCCACCTCCTTGACCAGGCTGTTGAGCAGGGAGATGATCCAGCGGTCGATCTCGGGCCGCTCGTTCAGGAGCACCTGAGGTTCCTGGTTGTAGAATTTGTCGATATTGGCGTACAGCGCGAAGAAGGAATAGGTGTTGTATAAAGTGCCGAAGAACTTGCGCTGCACCTCTTCCATCCCCTTGAGGTCGAACTTGAGGTTGTCCCAGGGGTTGGCGTTGCTCATCATGTACCAGCGGGTGACGTCGGCGCTGTAGGTTTCGATGGTCTCGAAGGGGTCGAGCACGTTGCCTTTGCTCTTGGACATCTTGTTGCCATCGGCGTCGAGCACCAGGCCGTTGGAGACGACGTTCTTGAAAGCCACGCTGTCGAACACCATAGCCGCGATGGCGTGGAGCGTATAGAACCAGCCCCGCGTCTGGTCCACCCCTTCGGCGATGAAGTCGGCAGGGAAGTTTTTCTCGAACACTTCCTTGTTCTCGAAGGGGTAGTGCCACTGGGCGTAGGGCATTGCGCCGGAGTCGAACCAGACGTCGATGAGGTCGGTTTCGCGGTGCATGCGCTGGCCGGAATTGGAAACCAGCACCACTTCATCGATAAAGGGGCGGTGCAGGTCTTTGGGTACGGATTGGTTGAGCCCCAGGGCCTGGTTGGCCTTTTCGATCTCTTTGCGCAGTTCTTCGACCGAACCGATGCATTTTTCCTCTTTCAGGTCTTCGCTGCGCCAGATGGGCAGCGGGGTGCCCCAGTAGCGGGAGCGGGAGAGGTTCCAGTCCTGCAGGTTTTCGAGCCATTTGCCGAAGCGCCCGTCGCCGGTCGACTTCGGTTTCCAGTTGATGGTTTGGTTCAGTTCGAACATGCGCTCTTTCACCGCCGTGGCCCGGATGAACCAGCTGTCGAGCGGATAGTATAGCACCGGCTTATCAGTGCGCCAGCAGTGGGGGTAGGAGTGGATGTATTTTTCGGAGAGGAAGAGTTTGTCCTCCTCCTTGAGTTTGATGACGATGTCCACATCTACCGGGCGTTCCTCTTCCTGCCCGTAGTCTTTGACGTAGCGGCCGGCGAAGTCCGTGACTTCTTTTACGAAGCGGCCCTGCTTGTCCACCAGGGGCATGAAGTTGCCCAGTTCGTCTTTGACCATGAGCGGCGGGATGCCGTTTTCGCGGGCCACCTTGAAGTCATCGGCGCCGAAGGTGGGGGCGATGTGTACGATGCCGGTGCCGTCCTCGGTGCTGACGAAGTCGCCGAGCAGCACCCTGAATGCGGGTTTGTCGGGCTGCACGTAGGGCATGAGCTGTTCGTACTCCATGCCCTCAAGGGCCGCGCCCTTCATTTCCGCCACGATTTCGAGGTAGGGAATGGGCTTGTTGCCGGCTTTGACGTCTTCCGGTTTCAGTTCCGGCTTGGGTTCGGTGAAATAAGCAGGCAGGCGGTCTTTGGCCAGGATGACGGAGGTGATTTTACCCGTATAGCGGTTGTAGGCCCGCACCTTGACGTAGGTAATGTCTTTGCCCACTGCCAGGGCGGTATTGGACGGCAGCGTCCAGGGCGTGGTGGTCCAGGCCAGGAAGTATTCGTCAGCCGTCCCTTTCACCTTGAACTGCGCCACGGCCGAGGTGTCGGTGATGTCGCGGTAAGCGCCCGGAAGGTTGAGTTCGTGGGTACTCAGTCCGGTGCCGGCGGCCGGGGAGTATGGCTGGATGGTGTAGCCTTTGTACAGCAGGCCTTTGTCGTAGAGCTGGCGCAACAGCCACCATACGGATTCGATATAATCGTTCTCGAAGGTGATGTAGGGGTCATGCAGGTCGACCCAATACCCCATTTTGCGGGTGATGTCGTCCCACATATCCTTATAGCGCATCACGGTTTCGCGGCAGCGTTCGTTGTACTCCTCCACCGTGATCGTTTTGCCGATATCCTCCTTGGTGATGCCCAGTTCTTTTTCAACGTTCAGCTCGATGGGCAGGCCGTGGGTATCCCAGCCGCCTTTGCGCTCCACGCGTTTGCCCTTCATGCTCTGGTAGCGGCAGAAGAGGTCTTTCACCGCGCGCGCCATCACGTGGTGGATGCCTGGCTTGCCGTTGGCGGAAGGCGGGCCTTCGTAGAACACGAAGCTGTTGTTTTCGGGGCGTTGCGCCACGCTCTTTTCGAATATCTGGCTGGTTTCCCAGAATTCGAGGATTTCCTGGTCGATCCGGGGGAGGTTGAGGCCTTTGTATTCCCTATACATCGTGGTCTTCAGTTTTGAAGGTGCAAAGATATTGAAAAGCTCTATAAAATCAGGTATCAAGTTGGCACTTGGAGCCAGTAGCCCCAAATGAAAAAGCTCTGGCAAACTTAGTCTGCCAGAGCTTTTTTGCGACATATCGGGAATCAGCACATCAGCCCAGCAGACCGCTGTCGGGAATAATGATGCTGATAATTATATGCCGGAATGCTTGATGCATGTGCCTGATTTCTCTATTTTACAAATGTAAATGTATTTGAGGGCAAAAGCAAGCGATGTATAAATTAGACCGGACGGCATTTCGGCGGCAAACGGCGGAGGAGGCAGACGATCAGCGGGCCTATTGGCTGAGCCAGCCCCCCGCGGAGCGTTTGCGGGCGGCAAAGCACCTGATTGCCAGAGCCTGGGGGTTTTCGCCGGCTGACGCACCCCGGATGGACAAATCAGTATTCAAAGCGAAGCGGCGTATGCGCAACGAGATATTTTTTCAGGATTTTCTGGAGTTCATTCAGGCACTGGAACAAAATGAAGTAGAGTACCTGCTGGTTGGGGGCTATGCTGTAATCCTGCATGGGCATACCCGTACCACCGGAGATATGGATATCTGGGTACGGGCATCCAAAGAGAATTACGAGAAACTGGTGAAAGCGTTCCAGGCATTCGGCATGCCGGTTTTTGACATGACGGAGGAGCATTTCCTCGATACGTCCAAATTTGATGTGTTCACTTTTGGCGCCGCCCCCATCAGTATTGACATAATGACCAAAGTCAAGGGCCTGTCTTTCGAGGCAGCTTTCCCTGAAGCAACCTTAGTCGAGCTGGATGAAGGCCTGTCCGTTCGCCTGATCAGCCTGCCCGATCTGCTACAAGCCAAGCGGGCCTCCGGCCGGGCCAAGGATTTTGACGATATCCGCCACCTTAGCCAGTAGATTTTCTCAAAAATCCCTATTTTCCGCTAGAAATTGTAGCTGTTGGCAGAGGCTTCCCTTCGCCACGGCCGAACGCCAATTCTAAACCCACTAAACAATACATCATGAGCGGTTATCAAGTACTCGTCGGTTTAATCAGCCTCGCTGCATTTATCTGGGTCGCATACGAAGTTTGGGGCGTCAACAAGCGCATCAGCAATGGCGCGAAAGTGATCTGGACCATCGCGGCGCTTTTTTTCAGCATCATTACGGCTGTCGTTTATTATCTGGTAGAGAAGCGGAAATAGCCGGTTTGTAATCAACAGCACTTTTTTCGTGAACAACTTCCAGGCTTATTGCATTGCGCTATAAGAGGGGGGTGCGTTGCTCCCTCAAAAGGGGAAACCCATTAAAAAATCCCGCTAATCCAATCTGGTAATCCCCAAATCCCCAAAATCCCGGTTTATCTTTGCGCCATGTTACGAACCACAGGACTTCAATACTCCTATGACGGCCGCCATACGCTGTCCTTTCCCGATATAAACTGTAAAGCGGGCGAGCACTGGCTGCTGCTCGGGCAATCCGGCAGCGGCAAGACAACCCTGCTGCACCTGCTGGGCGGGCTGCTCCGCCCCCGCGCAGGCCGGATAGAGGTTGCGGATACGGACATGTCGGCGCTCCCGGCATCCCGGCTCGACCGCTTCCGCGGCCGCAGGATCGGCATCGTTTTCCAGACGGCCCACTTCGTCAACGCGCTGACAGTGGAGGAGAACCTCCTGCTGGCCCAGCAACTGGCGGGCTTGAAACCCAGCCGCTCCCGCATCGATGAACTGCTGGAGCACCTCAACCTGGGCCACAAGCTGAAGGCCAAACCCAGCCGCCTGAGCATCGGTGAGCAACAACGCGCGGCTATTGCACGGGCCATCGTCAACCAGCCCGACATCATCCTCGCCGACGAGCCGACCTCCGCCCTCGACGGCCACAACTGCGACAATGTGATCCGCCTGCTGGAAGGCCAGGCCCGGGCCGTGGGAGCCACCCTGCTGGTCGTCACCCATGACCAGCGGCTGAAAGAGAGATTCTCCAACCAGATCGTATTGCCCTAAACGCGCTTCAATATGAACCTGCTTAGCCTTAGCTGGAAAAACCTGACGAACAAACCCCTGTCTATGCTGCTCAGCCTGGTGCTGTTCGCCCTGGGCGTGGGGCTGATCTCTCTGCTGCTGGTTCTCAACCGGCAGTTGGAAGAAAAATTCGAAAAGAACCTCGCCGGCGTCGACCTGGTTATCGGGGCCAAAGGCAGCCCGCTTCAGCTTATCCTCAGCAGCATGTACCACGTCGATTCTCCCACAGGCAACATTTCCATCGGGGAAGCCAAAGCCTTTCTCCGGCCCAACCACCCCGTCATCAAAACGGCCATTCCCCTTTCTCTGGGCGACAACCATCAGGGCTACCGCATCGTTGGCACTACTCCGGAAATCCTGGAGCTTTACCAGGCGGAAGTTGGCGAAGGCCGCATCTGGGAGAAGACGATGGAAGCGGCCATAGGAGCGACGGTTGCCGAAGCCCTCGGGCTGAAGCCCGGCGACACTTTCCACAGCTCCCACGGCTTCGGCATCGACGAAGACCTCGTGCATGCCGATGCCGGGGCCTTTCGGGTCACCGGCATCCTGAAACCTACAGGGGCCGCTGTGGACCAGCTCATTCTCACCAATACCCAGAGCATCTGGGCCGTACACGATCATGGGGATGAAAACCATGGGGATGAAACGGAAGATGAAGCCCACGAACATGCCGAAGGTGAAGAACACGAACAGGAGATGCAGGCCGATAAACCCCTCATCGAATACGAGGATAAGGACATTACGGCCATCCTCATCCAGTTCAGGGGCCGCAACATCCAGGCGCTCAACATGCAGCGGGGCATCAACGAGAACACCAACATGCAGGCGGCCACGCCCGTTATCGAGGTCAACCGCCTCTATGCGCTGATGGGGACGGGCACGAAAGCCCTGCGCTGGCTGGCCATCATCATCATCGCAGTTTCGGGCCTGAGCATTTTCATTTCCCTGTACAGTTCCCTCAAAGAGCGGCGCTATGAGCTCGCGTTGATGCGGGTGATGGGCGCTTCGCCTGGTAAGCTTTTTGCCCTCATCCTCCTGGAAGGGCTGCTGCTGGCAGGCATGGGCTACCTGCTGGGCATCGCACTGAGCCATGGGGGCATGGAACTCCTGGCTGCGCAGATGAAGGATGCCTACCGTTATACGTTCTCGGGCCTGGTGTTCCTGAAGGAAGAGCTCTTTCTGCTCGCCGGCGCCCTGGCCATCGGCTCTGCCGCAGCTGTGCTCCCGGCAATTCAGGCGGGCAAAACGGAGATATCGACAACGCTGGCGGAGGGGTAGGGCTCCGGGGAATGGTGGCCCGACACTGCCCTGCGGCCGGGTAAAAATTCCGGCCTTCTGATTTTCTGGCCTGCTGGGCCGTTGCGAGGCAGTTTTAGGCCTGAAAACGCATGTGATAATTACCAAAATATGATCATAAAAACAACAGCTCTGGCTGCCGTTGCAGCACTTCCGGCGCTCCTGTTGGCTCAAAAACCGTTTGGGAGCGAGCCTCTGGCCCACACTTATTCCATCGTCGCCATCGACTCCGAAACCGGCGAGATGGGCGCGGCGGTGCAGTCCAACTGGTTTTCGGTGGGCACGCTGGTCATCTGGGGGGAAGCAGGCGTAGGGGTGGTGGCGACGCAATCGTTCGTCAACCCGGCTTATGGCCCCGATGGCCTGAAACTGATGGGCATGGGCTTCAGCCCTGAACAGGCCATTCAAATGCTCACCGGGAAGGATGAGGGGCGTGCGTTCCGGCAGGTGGGCATGCTGAACGCCAAAGGAGAAGCGGCTTCCTTTACCGGTGAAAAGTGCATCGAGGCGGCGGGGCATTACGTGGGTAAAGGCTACGCGGTGCAGGCCAACCTGATGGATAACGATAAAGTATGGCCGGCCATGGCTGAAGCATTCGAAGCATCCAAGGGCCAGCCCCTGGCCGAGCGGATGCTGGCGGCGCTGGATGCCGCCCAGGCCAGCGGAGGCGACATCCGCGGCAAACAGTCGGCCGCAATGATCGTCGTCGGCGCCCGGCAGGCCCCGCAACCCTGGCAGGGGCGCCTGGCCGACCTGCGCGTCGATGACCACCCGGAACCCCTGAATGAACTGCGCCGCCTGCTCCGGGTGCACCGGGCTTATGAACACATGAACCGCGGTGACCTGGCCGTGGAAGCCGGCGATGTGGAAAAGGCCAGAATGGAATACAGCGCTGCGGAAGCCATGTTCCCGGACAACCTGGAAATGAAGTACTGGCACGCCATAGCCCTGGCGAACAGCGGCAAGCTGAATGCGGCCCTGCCGCTTTTTGCCGAAATATTCAGAAAAGGCCCCAACTGGCGGGAACTGACGCCGCGGCTGGTGAAAAACGGCCTACTGACGGTGGATGAAAAGACGCTGCAGTTGATCCTGGCCCAGTAGCAGGCTTTAACGTTGTTTTAAAACTCTTTTTTCCACCCCGGCGTTAACTTTGCGGGAATTTTCCTCATGACTGTTCAAACAAAGAAACCGTAGCGCAATGAAAAAAATCGTTTTTGCCGCAGCCGCTCTCTTTTGCCTTAATGCCCTGAACCAGGCGCACGCACAGGCGCCTATCTGGAAAACCCTGGCCAAAATCACCTATAAAAAGGAATACAATGAAGAAATGGGGTTTAAGGTGGACGTCCCGGTGTTCAGCGAAGAAGTGAAAGGGCTGGAGGGCAAAGAGGTCACCGTAAAGGGCTACATCATTCCCGTTGAGGGGTATAAAGGCCACAAGGAATTCATCTTCTCCGCCTATCCCTATAACATGTGTTTCTTCTGCGGCGGCGCCGGCCCGGAAACGGTCATGGAAGTTTTCGCCTCCGAATCGATCGAATACACGGCCGAACCGATCACTATCAAAGGCAAACTGGGCCTCAACGCCACCGATATAAACCGCCTGATCTACTCGCTGTCGGATGTCCGGCGCGTTAAATAACGCAAACGCAGGGATGCCATCCCTTAAGGGATGGCATCCCTGCTCATCGCTTTTCCCCTTATGCATCGCTCCCGTTCCCGAATCCTGCTGCTGTTGCCCACCCTCGCCCTGGCGCTTACCTTCTGCGCCAACCCCCTCGCTCCGGAAGGCGGGCTGGAAGATATTGACCCGCCAAAACTCGTTGCGGAGGAATCAACGCCCAATTTCCAAACCAGGTTTGAGAAGCAGGCGATAGCGCTCACCTTCGACGAATGGGTGGAGGTGCAGGATGTGTTCAACCAGGTGGTCGTTTCCCCGCCGCTGGAGTACAAATTCGAGGTCAGCCTGAAACGGAAAACCGTCCGTTTCAACTTCGACGAGCGTGAACAACTGCGCCCCGAAGCAACCTATACCATCAATTTCGGCGAATCGGTCCGGGATCTCAACGAACGAAACCCGGCGCAGAACCTTCGCTTCGTGTTCTCCACCGGCGATTTTATCGATTCCCTCAGCGTAACGGGCCTTATTGTCGATGCCCAAACGGCAAAACCCGTGGAAGGGGCGCTTTTTATGCTGTACGACAACTTGTCGGATACCGTCGTGCGCACCGAACTTCCTTTTTACTTCGCCCGCACCGGCAAGGACGGCCGCTTCCGCATCGAAAATGTCAAGGCAGGGCTGTTCAAAGGCTTCGCCCTCAAGGACGCCAACCTGAACTACCGCTTCGACCAGGCCCTGGAGCCCATCGGCTTCCCCGATTCCTTCCTGGTAGTAAACGACTCGATCCAGCCTGAACTGCTGGTCAAGCTTTTTACCGAAGAACAACCCCTGCGCCTCCAGGATAGCGACGACAGCCGCTACGGCCTGCTGCGCCTCGCCTTCAGCAAGGAACCGCATGCCCTGGAGTTGTCACACCAGGACGTGGGGCAGCAAAATGTCATTTACGAAATACGCCCCGACACCACAAAGGTTTGGTACGGCCTGCCGAAAGAGGAAAGCTGGAAATTGTATATGAAGCAGGATACGGCATTCCGGGACACCCTCCAGGTGCGGGCCCGGAACCGCCAGGCTTTCCTGGAGGATGCCCGCCTCAACTTCCGCCCCCGCGGCCCGCAGGTCATTACTTTCAACCCCTCCCGGCCCATCGAATTCACCTTCAACCACCCCATCCTGAATTTCGACACCAGCCTGATCCGCTTTTACGAGGATACGGCCAGAACCCTCGTACAGCCCCAGCTCCGCATCGACACCAACGGGCAACGCCTGCTGGCTATTTCCTATCCGTGGAAGGAAGGCCTGCCTTACGAGATGGAGCTGATGCCGGGCGCATTCACCGATATTTACGGCCTTCAGAACGACACCATTATTCAGAAATACAAGGCCGAACTGCGCAAAAATTTTGGCAACCTCTCCCTGTCCATCGATAGCCTTTCGGCCGACACCAGTTATATCGTCGAACTGCTGGGCAAGGGCGATGAAGTGGTGGAACGCTTCCGGGTGCAGGGCCTTACTACCTATCAGCGCAACTTCAACGCCCTCCTGCCCGGCAATTATTCCGTGCGCATCATCACCGACTGGAATGGCAACGGGCGCTGGGACAGCGGAAATTACGGCCTGCGCCTGCAGCCGGAGCCCATCTCCCAGAAACCCCTCGACCAGCAACTGCGCGCCAGCTGGGACCTGGAATCCACCGTCATCCTGGAGCGCAGGCCCACTCCCCTGCCCGATGCCGCCCAACCCCCCAACTAACCCCGGACTTCAGTCCGGGGCCATCAGGCTGCATCTCAGTCCGGGGCCATCAGGCTGTATCTCAGTCCGGGGCCATCAGGCTGCATCTCAGTCCGGGGCCGCCAGGCTGTATCTCAGCCCGGGGCCGCCAGGCTGGATCTCAGCCCGGGGCCACCAGGCTGCATCTCAGTCCGGGGCCGCCAGGCTGTATCTCAGCCCGGGGCCACCAGGCTGTATCTCAGCCCGGGGCCACCAGGCTGCATCTCAGTCCGGGGCCGCCAGGCTGCATCTCAGTCCGGAGCCACCAGGCTGTATCTCAGTCCGGGGCCACCAGGCTGTATCTCAGTCCGGGGCCGCCAGGCTGCATCTCAGTCCGGGGCCATCAGCCAGCCCCCTACCATAATCCGGGGCAGAAACCGTCGCCATATCCTCAGAAAAAATACCCCACCCGAGCCCTCAAAAACCGGGGCATCCCCGGGGTGAAATGCAGTTCGGAAACCGGTTCTGCTTCATCAAATAAGCGCGATTCGGTATCGAACTGGGCTTCATTCCAAGCCGTATTCAAGGCATTCTCCAGCGTCAATCCGATCTCGAAATTCCGGTGGGTGTAGTTCAGCACCGCATCCACTACGGTGTAGCCCCGCGCCATCACGGAGCCATCCTCGTTGGCCGGGCGGCTGTCGAGGTGGCGGTAGCGGAGGCTGCCGTTCAGGCCGCCGGGGTGCTGGAAGGTAAGGCCTCCGGTGCTGGTGAGGTCCGGCGCCAGGGGGATGTAATTCTCTCCTTCCGGATCGTCAACCGAGCGGGCGTAAGTGTAATTGACATCCACATCGGCGAACAGCCAGTCGGTAAGCTGATATCGCAATGATACATCCACCCCCATCCGGTTGGTGCGTCCACTGGGCTCCACAACCCCTTCATCACCCACATAAACAAACTCCTGCTCCAGGAAAAGGCGCCACAAAGCCGTGTTCAGCACCAGGCGGGGGGCAGGTTTCCATATAGCGCCCAGGTCGGCGCCGTAAGCTGGGGGCAGGATTTCCTCCCCCTTCTGAGCCACCACCACGCGGGTGTCGTTGGAGTGGAAACCCATGCCGGATTTGAGATATAACTGCAAGTTGGGTGTAAGCTCATACAGGAAATTGAGCTTGGGGCTTACGGCCGTTTTCTGTTCTGACAAGGCCTGGTATTCCGGATTAAGCTGATCGACATAATCGAATTTGAGGAAATCCAGCCGGGCGCCGACATTGATGGACAATCGGCCCAGGCGGAGGGATTCGTCGATGAAGGCGTAGGCGTTCAACTCATCGATATTGCCCAGGGCGACAGGCAGCAGGTTTTCCCGGCGGTTGCGCGTGCGGCTCAGCTCGTTGCCGTTGATGTCGTCGTACCGAAAGCCCAGCCCGATGGCGGTTGCCAGGGGATTGTCCGCCAGTTCTGAAGAGAGGTGATACACCCCGCGGTAGCCATATATATTTCGCGACTCCTTCTGGCGGATCTGGTCGCCGTTCACCGGGTCGTTGAGGAAGAAAGTGAAGTTGGAGTAGAGTTCAAAATCGTATTGGGAGTAGTAGAACAGGTTCTCCACATAAGCGCGTTCGTTGAGGTTTTTCACGAGGTGCGCGCTCAGGTTCTTCCGGCTGGTTTGCCCGCCCTCCGTATCATCGATGGCTCCGAAGCGGCCGATGAGGCCCTGTTCGATAGCCCGTTCCGGCACCTGGCCCGAAGCGTCCCATTTGCTTTGGAAAGCCGAAGCCTGAAGCGAAAAAAGAGACCCGTCATCCAGCATGTTGGTGTATTTGCCGAAGAGGTTGAGGCGGTTAAAATGCTGGGGGCTGTCGAAAGGGCCATCGGTGAGCAGATACTCGCCGGCGATATAGGCGTTTTTTCCCCGGGCTTTTGCTTGCGCTCCCAGCACATCCACCATGGCCAGGCTGCGCAGGGTATTGAACTGCCCTACTTCCACTTTGGCGAGGTTGCGCTCCAGAGCGTTAAAAGTCTGAAACTGCACATAGCCGGCGGTAGTGAAATTGCCCTGGGCAGTGTAGTAAGGGCCTTTGCCAAAGTCAACGGCCTGAATGAGTTCCGGAATGAGGAAATGCAGGTCGGCATAGCCCTGCCCATGGGCATGCGACACCATATTGACCGGCAGGCCATCTACGCTCAGGTTGATGTCCGTGCCATGGTCGATGTCGAAACCGCGCAGGAATATCTGTTCCGCTTTCCCCCCGCCGGCGTGCTGCGCGGTGAAAAGGCCCGGCGCCAGCCGCAACACATCCTGCGAAGAATTGACGGCGCGCAGGCTGACATCCACCTTGCTGATGCTGTTCTGGCTCCGGGTTTCTGTGCCGCTCACTACCACTTGCTCGATATCGATGGCCCCCGGCTTTAATTCGATGGTTAAGTATTCTTCCGGGTTCCGTATCCCGATGCGCTGTGTTTCATAACCGATGTAAGTAGCCAGTATGGACGTAATGGCCGTGTCGGTGTACAGCGTGAATTGCCCCAGCCGGTTGGTAGCCGTGCCATACGGCGTGCCCTCCGCCTGTATGGTGGCGCCCTCCAATGGTAGTTGGGTGGCAGCATCCACTACTTTGCCACGGATGATATTGTGAGCAGAAAGGCTCAGGCTGAAACCGCAAATAAAAAGCAGGAGTGTAAAAGACCGGGCGCCCATGTCAGGAGGATTTGAGCCGGAAGCAGAAAGCCGGCCGGTGATGGTGTTTTTTTTCAAAAGTATGGGATTTTTCATAATCCTGTGAAAACAAAAGCGGAGGTTTTTCAGGAAAAAATTTCCTCATCGAACCCAGGTATAACGTATTTTTTAGTCAAAAAACCACTTCAATAGTTGATTAACTAAAAAATACGTTATATCTTTGTTTCTGTAAGCAGCAACAGAAGCGATGAAGCACCTTTTCGCCATAGTGTTTTGTGTAGGATGCCTGCTGTCCGCCACGGCGCAAACTGTGTCCGACAGCCTGCGCCTACAGCAGCGCTTTCAGCAGGCGCAGCAGCTGATCGCCGCTTACCAGTTCGACAAGGCTCAGCAGTTGCTCAGCGCGTGTTACGTAAAGGACCCGCAGAATGTGGATTACCTGCTCAAGATCGCCTACTGCCATTCCCAGCTCGGGCGCTATCCGGATGCGAAGATGTTTTATGGCGAGGTGCTGAAGGTGGATTCCTCAAATGCGGTTGCCCTGAGCTCCCTCGGCGGGCTGTACGAACAGGAGTACAATTACCGGAAGGCCAAAGATTACTTCGATGCCCTGATCGCAATTGACAGCACCAACAGTTTTTACCACAAGCGCAAGGGTTACCTCGCGCTGCGCCTGGGCGACGCCCTGGGCGGGCTGTCCGCCTTCCTTAGGGCGCATCAGCTCAATGAAGCGGATATTGAAACGATCAGCCAGCTGGCCAGCATATACCTGGCCATGGAAGCGCTCGACTATGCAGAACAGATGCTGGAAAAAGGCCAGCGCATCGACCCCCGGAATATAAAGCTATTGCAGGCAAAAGCGCGCCTCCACAGCAAGCGAAAGGAACACCCGGCTGTTGTGGACGCCATAGAAAACACCATGGCGCAGGGCGACACCAGCGAATACTACCAGATGATGCTGGGCGTCGCCTATCTGCAGATCGACAGCGTGGAGCGCGCGCTTTTCCACCTGCAGGACATCGTGCGCCGCAGGGAGGATACCGAACATACGCACCATTACCTGGGCCTGGCCTACCGCACCCGGGGAGAGCTGGACAAGGCGGCCGAACACTTTGACAAGGCGGTCAAAAAGGGAATTTCGGAGAAAATGGGCGTTTATTACAGCGGCCTGGCCGGCGTTTACGAAGAAAAGGGCGCCCTGAAAGACGCCATCCGATACTACGAGGAAGCCCTCCGCTACGAAAAACAACCGGAGACGATCTTCTACCTGGCCCGCAACTGCGACCAGTATTACAAGGACAAAAAGGTTGCCCTGCGCTACTATCAGCAGTATCTGGACAGCGGCGACGGCAAATACCGGGAATACGCCGAACAACGGATACAGCAGCTCAGGGAATACCTGCATTTCCGGCAGTGAGCCCGGGCTGGGAAACCCCGGGGAATTCCAATATTTTAATATTCAAGTATCCCAGTATTCCACATTTAAGCACTTAATCGGAGCACATGAATAAACTGACCAAGGCGGAAGAAGAAATCATGCAGATCATCTGGGAGATCGCGCCCTGTACCGTGGCCGACATCCGGAATTACATGAAAGAAAAAATGGGCCTGAAAAAACCGCCCCATAGCACCATTTCCACCATGGTGCGCATCCTTGATGATAAGAAGGGCTTTCTGAAACACACGGCATACGGACGCACCTTCGTTTATGAGCCCGCTATTACCAAGGAAGATTACAGCCGCCAGTCACTGAAAACGCTGGTGCGCGACTACTTCGAGGGCTCCATGAACCGCCTGGTGTCCTTTCTGGTGGAAGAAAAAGACCTCAGCTTGTCGGAGCTGTCGGAACTGGTGGACAAGCTGGAGGAAGAGGAATAGTAAAACCGCCGGGCTTCCCAAGCCTGAAAAACGACTATCATGATCACCTACATTCTGGGTGTTACCCTTTGCTGGGCTGCCTTCTACGGCCTGTACGCCTGGTTGCTGAGCCGGTCCACCTTCTTCAGGCTCAACCGCGCTTACCTGTTGGCCGCCATGCTCCTGAGCCTGTTTTTGCCGCTGGTGGAATGGCCGGCGCCGGCCAGCGGAAGCAGCGCAGAGATGATCACCGTTACGCTTCAGCCCATTACGGTGGGCCTGGAAGCAGTGGAGATTGTGGTAACCGCCACGGCTGCCGATCCGGGCCTTTCCCTCTGGGATGCGCTGCTGGCCCTGTACTGGGTGGGCTTTTCCGTGAGCGCCATGCGCTTCGGGTACGGCCTGTGGAAATTGTGGCGCCTGTACCGGCGGTCTGACCGGAGCAGGTGCATGGGCTACACGCTGGTTTCGACGAAAGAGTGGCACACGCCCTTCTCCTTTTTCCACCTGCTGTTCTGGAGCCGGCAGATGCCTTACCCACCCGAAGACGAAGAGAAGATCATCCGCCATGAGCAGGCCCACATGCGCGAATGGCACAGCCTGGATGTGCTGCTGACCGAATTGCTCAGCATCGTTTTCTGGCCGAGCCCCATGGTATTCCTGTACAGCCGCTCCATACGCGTGGTGCATGAGTATCTGGCCGACCACGCCGTGCTGAAACACCATACCCGAAAGAAACAATATGGCCATTTGTTACTCAGGCAATCACAGTCCGGACCCCAGATTGCCCTGGCGAATTATTTTCTTAACTCACAACTAAAAAAGCGAATTGTTATGATGACTAAAACGAAATCCAAACGCCAGGTGCTCACCCGCTACCTGTTGGTTTTACCTTTGCTCTTCGGGCTGGTGCTCGCCTTCGCCCAGCAACCGGAAAAGAACAGGAAAAGTGAAGTGGCCGGCGAAGTATTCAAAGTGGTGGACGAAATGCCCCGCTTCCCAGGCTGTGAAGAGGGGAATGCCTCCCTCAAGGAGAAAACAGATTGCGCGAACCACAAGCTGATGGAATTCATAGGCGCCAACCTCCGCTACCCGGAGGACGCCAAAAAAGCCGGTATTGAAGGAACTGCCATCGTGCGCTTCATCATCAGCAAGGAAGGGGCGCTGGAAAACATCGAAGTTGTGCGTTCCATCTCTCCGGGCATTGAGGCCGAAGTGGCCCGGGTCATGAACCTGATGAATGAAAAGGGGCTGCGCTGGCGCCCGGGGCATAAGGATGGCAAAGCCGTGAATGTAGAGTTCGTCCTGCCGGTTAAATTCGCTCTCCAGCCCGGCGATAAGGCCGCCAAAGCGGAAGCTCCCAACACCGTTCAGGAAGACGTCTTCAAAGTGGTGGAGGAAATGCCCCGCTTCCCAGGTTGCGAGGACATCGCCGACAGCGCGGAGCGCCAGCAGTGCGCCAACATGAAGCTGATAGAATTCATTTCCAAACAGCTCAGATATCCCCAGGATGCCCGCGAGGCTGGCATTGAAGGCATCGCCATTGCCCGTTTCGTGGTGAACGAAGATGGCCGCCTGGAAAATATCGAGGTCGTCCGCCCTGTTTCCCCCAGCATCGACGAGGAGGTGAAGCGGGTCGTCGGGCTGATGAACGAAATGGAGGAAGCCTGGACGCCGGGCCGCAAAAATGGCAAGGCGGTCAAGGTGGAGTTCAACCTGCCGTTGAAGTTCAAACTCGACGACAAGGAGAAAAAAGCTCCCTCGCCGAGCGCAGGCGCCAGCCTGCAACTGGAGGCGTTCAGCGCATCGCCCAACCCCAGCACCGGGGCGCTCAACCTGCGCTTCGAAGCCGAGGCGCAGCCCACCACCATCCGCATCCTGGATGGCAACGGCCGCGAAGTAGTGCTGGAAAACCTCACTAAGTTTGACGGCGCTTACAATCAGGTGATCGACCTGAGCAAGCTGCCCAAAGGGCCATACGTCCTGCACATCAGCCAGGGCGAAAAGGCTTTTACCGAAAAGGTGATCCTGAAGTAAAGGACGAGCCTTTGTTAAACAAATGAGCCATCCCGGATCAGAAGTCACGTTTGCGAAACCTCGAAGGTTTCGCAAACGCAAAATCCGGGATGGCTCACGTTTTATACACCATTCCTGCCCGAAGGCAGCGTTTTACATCGCCTTGATCTGCTCGAGCAACTCCTGGGTGGCGGAGTAGTCCTCGCCGTTTTCCTTGGCCAGCTGAATGGCATGTTCGGCGGCCTTTTTCGCCTTTTTCTTGTTGCCCAGCTTGAAGTAGAGAGACGCCACGGTATCGTTGTTGTAGTAGGCGTCTTGCAGCTCAACCGATTTTTCAGCCCACTGCACGGCCTTTTCCAGCATCTTCTCGTCATCGACGTTTTCAAAAAAGGCCCAGGCGATGTTGTTCAGCTCGTCGGCGTTCTCTGAGGGGTTTTGCTCGAAATAGGCCACGGCCTCGGCGGCGAACTTGTCCATTTGCCCGAGCATGCCGTAGTAGTTCATCCTGAAATTGGCCGTCATGCTGGCGGCATCCTCCGGGAATGCCTTTTTGTAAGCAGCTTCGACTTTTGCGAACACCTCCTGCTCGTCGGCGGAGTTGGGGTCGAGGGTGTTGATAATAAGCCGCTGCAACTGGCCATTGACAGTTTCCTCGCCGTACAGCTCGGCAAATGCCGCCCGGTTTTCGGCGATGTAATCGAACAAACGGGGCTCTGAACCGCTGGCCGTTTCGAAGATCAGCTGCATATTCTCCTCCGTGCCCCAGTCGTCCTGAGTGTCCAGGTAGGCCAGTGTTATTTGTTCGGCTTTGGGGTCCATGGCGCTCATGGCCGCCCTGGCGTAGTTGTAGAGGAAGTCGGGGCTGCGGTCTCCCCTGGCGTAGCGGGCGGTGAGGCTCGACATGCGCTTGTCAGGGTCGAGGGCCGTTTTGCCCAGCTCCAGAAATTGCTCGACGCCGTGATAGCCGACAGCGCGGTGAACCAGCTCGCCCTGCCCGTCGATGAAAAGCAGGGTCGGATAGGCCATTACCCCGTAGCGGCTGGACAGCTCAGGGCCCTCGCCGTCCTCCATGTCGATTTTGGCGTTGACGAAATTCCCGTTGAAGAATTCCCCGACGGAACTTTCGGTGAACACATCGCGGGACATCATCTTGCAGGGGCCGCACCAGCTGGCATAGGCATCCATAAAAATGATCTTGTCCTCTGCTTTGGCCTTGGCCAGTATGCCTTCCCAATTGCCTTTTTCGAATTGTATGCCCTCCTGCGCCTGTACCGCAGACAACGTGAAGAGGGCGAAAGCCAACATGTGCGTGAATTTCATAAGTGGAGTTTTGTGATAAAAAAATGGCCGGCGGCACATCCACCGGCTGCTGGAATCAATACGATGAATCCGGAATAAAATTGCTTCCGGCGACAGGTTTTGAATGGGCTGATCGCCCGGCTCAACCCCCTTTTACATTTTACATTTCCTAAGCAGTTGGACACATTTAGCAGAACAATATAACAATCCAACAATATAACCCTAACCCCGGGAACAATGCTATTGACGCCGTATTCCCGAAGCAGTATGAGTTACAATAAATGTGTCCAGCTACTTACCAGCCTTTCCCCTCCATTTTTTTGATAAAGCTCTCCGCCGCCATCACGGCCTGCGGCCCCTCGCTGCGGGCCAGTTGTAAGGCTTTATCGGCCGCGGCCCGGCCTTCTTTGGCTTTGCCGCTGAGGTAGAGGATCTGGGAATAGGTTAGATAGTACTGGTATTTGTTGCCGTTTTTGGCCGCCTCTTCGGCAAATGCCTCCGCCTGTTTCATGGCATCGGGCTCACTGCCGAAATTTTTCACCAGCTCGTTGGCCAGTTTGGCCAGTTCTTCCGGCTGTCCGTTCAGTACTTTCTGGGCATATTTTTTGCTGGTTTTGGCGTATGTTTTGCCGTCGCCCATGGCCTGTGCAAACTGCATCTGGCTGGAGAGCTCAAAGCCTTCGGCCACTTCCGGGTAATGCTGCTTCATTTTGTCCTGAGCTTCCTTCAGCAGCTCCGGGCTCTGGAACTCGACGGCTTTTTGCATGGTCGCCAGGCAGGCATCCTGAATGCGTTGTTGCACGGCTTCTTTCCCTTCCAGCGCTTCGATGCGGCTGCGGTTGTCGATCAGCAGCCCGAATATTTTGGAATCGGCCTCGGTCGCGGCCTCCAGGATGAAGCGAAGGTTGAAGTCGGTGCGGAGGTCTTTCTGGCTGTTGAGGTATTCGTTGGCGATGCGCAGGCTGGGTTTGCCGGCATTGTTCAGGGCCTTGACGTATTTGTACACCAGCTCGGGCTCGCGGTTCCCCTTTTCGTACTCGGCGGCGTAGTCTTCACTGCGGTCGGCCAGCCCGAGCACCTTTTGCCCCAGGCTGAGGAAGCCGTTGACGTCCTGCGCGCCCCGAACCTTCTGAACGACCTCGCCATCGCCATTGATGAAAAACAGGGTCGGAAAAGCGGATACGGGGTAGGTTTTGCGGAATTCCAGGCCTTCGCCCCTTTCCATATCCAGCTTCACGCTGATGAAGTGTTTGTTGTAAAACGCGCCGACCTTGGGGTCGGGAAATACGTCCCGCGCCATGCGCTTGCATGGCCCGCACCAGGTGGCGTAGGCGTCGACGAAAATGACCTTTTCTTCCTTTTTGGCCTGCTCCAGCGCTTCGGCCCAGGAGCCTTCGAAGAACTGGATACCCTGAGCCCACCCCTGGCTGAGGCTGAAACCCAGTATGAGCATAAAGGCGGTAAATCTCATGTCTTTTTATTTTTTGCAGGATAAAGATAAACAGATTATGTTTTAAAGGCTTAGCGGGCTTAAGAGGTTCAGCCGCTTAAGCTTTTTTAACCAAACCTTTCCGCGGCCCGTTTTACGGGCCCTCACTGTTTCTGCTGAAACTCCCGGATCAGTTCCTCCGGTGTTTTTCCGCTTTGGAGCACTCTGAGGAGTTCGCCGGCATTGTTGGCAAGGGGGTGTTTGGGGTATTGCCTCAGGAAATCTTCGTAGCCCTGGCGGGCGCGGGCCGTGTCGCGCAGGTCATTGTCGAGGGTGAAGGCCATGAGGAACAATGCTTCCGGCGCGTAGGGCGAGTCCTGGTATTCTCTGGACACCTTGCCCCAGATGCTTACGGACAGCCCTGTTTCCCCTATGCCCCGGGCCACATCGGCAGCGCGGAACAGGAACTGGGGCGCCAGCGAGTCCTGGTGAAACTGAGCAGCGTACTGCATGCCCAGGTTTACGAGGCTGTCGGCGGTGGCCGTGTCTATTGCCATTTGGTTCAGGTTTTGAGCCAGCCGGTTTTCCATGGCCCGGAATTGCTGCGCCATTTGCGCCTGTGAAGGAGGGGCTTCCCGGCCCACCTTCGGCCCACATGCCGCCAGGAGGGCGGCGAAAAGGAAGAGAAAAGTCCGTGTCAGCATATATTTATGGTTGTTATATTCCCGAATAACGCGCCATCAACTTTTCGAACAATGCGTCGGGGAGCAGGCGTTTGACCCAGAGGGCGGCCCGCTGCAGGGGTTTGCCCACCGTATAATAACGCCTGAGCCTCGGTTTGTCGATGAGCCGGGCGATCTGGCGGGCGGCTTCCCCCGCAGGCATCCCCTCCTCCACCTCCCGGTCGATAGCGGCGTAAACACGGCTGAAGCGCTGGTTATAAGCGGGGTCCTCCGGCCTGAAGTCCTTGATCCGGTTGGCGTTGATATTGGTTTGGGTGTCGCCGGCGCGCACACAGCATGCCTGGATGCCGAAGGGAGCGATCTCCATGCGCAGCGATTCGGTCAGGATGCTGACGGCCGATTTGCTGGCGCAGTAAAGCCCGCGGTAGGGCAGCCCGATCACCGCGCCGATGGAACTGATGTTGATGATCCGGCCACTTCCCCGGGCGCGCATGTGGGGCAGCACGGCCTGGCATACCCGGACGATGCCCAGCACATTGACCTCCAGCAGCTCCCGGATGTTGCCGGCCCGGAGCTGCTCGGTCGGCCCGGCAAGCCCTATGCCGGCATTGTTGATCACCACATCGATCCGGCCTTCCCGGCCGATTATATGCTGAATGCCCTGCTGAACACTGTTTTCATCCTTGACTTCCATGGCTATCATCCGGTAAGGCAGGGCTTGGCCGGATGGCATTCGGCTGGTGCCGTAAACGATGTGCCCGCGGGCGCTCAGGGTTTCCGCCAGCGCCTTTCCCAGCCCCGATGACGCACCTGTAATGAGGATGACTTTGCCCATGCTGCATGCTCTTTCTTGGTTCAGGGCAAATATAGCTTTATGAGTGGTCTAAAAAAATTTCTTCGTCTTTGCCGGCGCGTATTCGGCCGGGAAAAAGCCACAGGCGGCAGAAGCTTTCCCATTCCGCCCGATAAGTTTGTATCTTTCGGCGAAAATCAAAAAATACCTTACATCCATGAGAACTCGATTAACCCCGTTTGCGAAACTGCTCATCGTTATCGTCCTTGTGGCTGCCGCCTTCTTCGGATACCGGGCACTGGTTTCCTCCGGCACGATCGGAGGGGCCGCCGACGGTGGAAACACACCGGCCGAACTAACAGAGCAACAGGCCGAAGCGCCGGCCGGGCAGGATGCCAAAGCGCCTTCCACCGCCAGGCAGGCATTCAACTACACTCCCCCGGCTCCCGTCAACGGCGCGCTGAAAGGCGTCGTGGAACTGGGCGCCGCCGGCTTCAATTCCTTCGTCGTTGAGATCGACCAGAAAAAGAACTGGAAACTGCAAAAAGCGGAATGGGGCAACAGCCTCGTTTACGACGGCATGGCTTCGGGCAAAGAGGTCACCCAAACGCTGAAACAATATATCGGCGGGCTGCTGGACTACGGAGTAGGCGGAAAGAATATCCATTTCGTCGTCAGCTCCGGCGCCACGAAAGTGGAAAGCACCCAGACGATCATCAAAGCCATCCGCTCCCTGGGTTATGTCGTCAACACCGTCACTCCGGAGCAGGAAGCCAAGCTGGCGCTGAAATGCGTGCTGCCGCCGTCCTATGAAGGCAAGGCCTTTGTCGTGGACATCGGCTCGGGCAACACCAAGGTGTCCTGGATCGAGGGCGGACAGGCCAGGGGTATCGAAACCTACGGCGCCAAGTACTACGTGGATAACACTTCCGATAACGAAGTGTACCTCGACGCACGCAGCAAGGCGGCCCAGGTGCCCGAGCCCAAACGCAACACCTGCTTCATCATCGGCGGCGTGCCCTTTACGCTGGCCAAGGAAGTAAGGCAGGGCGAAGAACGCTACACCACCCTGAAAGCGCCGTCCGAATACCAGCCGGAAGGCGCCAAGGAAAAGTGCGGCCTCAATATCTACAACGCCATCGCCGACGCCACCGGCTGCCAGCAGTTCATCTTCGACTGGGAAGCCAACTTCACCATCGGCTTCCTGCTAACGCTCTGACCCTTCCCCGGGAGGGCCGGGCCAGTTAAAAAGCGTTAAAACGGTAGGCTGCCGTTAAACCATAATCGTTATGGGGTATCTCAATACCATAAAAAGCGGCAGCGATGGAAAAAATACAACACCTCTACTGGCGGGCCGGCTTCGGGCTCAGCCCCCGGGAGTGGAAGGAAAAGCAGGGCCTCAGCCTGCAGCAGGCCATCGACGGCCTGTTTCGGGAAGCGGGGGCGGACGAGCCTGTCGAGGCGCCGCCCCCGCCTTCCGAAACGCCTTCCCGCAACATGAGCGAAGAGCAGAAGAAAAAGCTGCAGGAACAGGAGCGCGAAAGCCTGTCGCAGCTGCGCCGCGACTGGATGAAGCGCATGGCCAGCCCCCGCTACAGCCCCCTGATGGAGCGCATGTCGCTGTTCTGGCACGGCCATTTCGCCTGCCAAACTTTTTCCGGCACGCTCGCTCTCCAGCAATTGCGCACCATACGCAGGCACGCCTTCGGGAAATTCGGCGGGCTGCTGCTGGCCATCGCCCGGGATCCTGCCATGATCCGCTACCTCAACAACCAGCAGAACCACAAGGACAAACCCAACGAGAATTTCGCCCGCGAACTGATGGAGCTCTTCACCATCGGCCGGGGGCATTATTCCGAACAGGATGTCAAAGAGGCCGCCCGCGCCTTTACAGGCTGGTCGAGCAACCTGCAGGGCATTTACACCTTCCGCGCCCAGGCTCACGACTACGGCTCCAAAACCTTCTTCGGCCGCACGGGGCCTTTCGACGGCTCGGATATCATCGATATCATCCTGGAGAAGCGGGAAACGGCGCGCTTCATCACCCGCAAAATATACCGCTACTTCGTCAACGAACAGGTGGATGAAACCCTGGTGGATGAGCTGAGCCGCCGCTTTTACGATTCCGGTTACGACATCGGCAGCCTCATGCGCGCCATTTTCGAAAGCGACTGGTTTTACGAGCCCCGCAATATCGGCGTCCGGATCAAATCACCGGTGGAACTGGTGGCCGGCATCATGCGCACCCTGGACGTCCGCTTCATCGACGACAAGGCCCTGGTTTTTCTCCAGCGGGCGCTGGGGCAGGTGTTGTACAACCCACCCAACGTCGCCGGCTGGCCCGGCGGCAAAAGCTGGATCGACAACGCCAGCCTGATGATGCGCCTCAACCTGGTGGGCTATCTGTTTCAGCTTTCCGAATTCAGCTTCCGCGTAAAGGATGAACCCGAGGCCGCTCAGCGGGAAAACGCCATGCGCCGCCTCGACGCCACCATGGACATGGAACCCCTGATGCAGCTGCTGAAAGGCGTGCCCCGCGAAGGCTATTTCGAGCGCTTTGCAGGCTATCTCCTCCAGGCCAGGCCCCGCATCAGTTCCGGAATGCTCAAACCCTTTACTGCACAGGGCAGCGACTGGGACTACGCCCGCACCCTGGCTATCAGGCTGATGTCGATGCCGGAATACCAAATGTGCTAGAAAATGGGCCGCATCCCACCCTTCTGGCTTCTCAACCTGAAAAAATGAAAAGAAGAGATTTTCTGAAGAATTCGGCCCTGGCCACTACGAGCCTTTTCCTTCCGTCCTTCCTGCCGGCCAGCCTCGGCGGGCAGTTCGGAGGAAGCCGCAACGGAAGGATACTGATCGTCATCCAGCTTTCCGGAGGCAATGACGGGCTGAACACCATCGTGCCGTTCCGGAACGATATTTATTACCAAAACCGCCCCAGGCTGGGGCTGAAGCCTTCCGAAGTCCTGCCCGTATCGGACGAGCTGGGCTTCAACCCCGGGCTGCAGGCCCTTCGGGAGTTATACGATGAAGGCCTGGTGTGCATCCTCAACAGCGTGGGCTACCCCAATCCCGACCGATCCCACTTCAGGTCGATGGATATCTGGCACACCGGCAGCGGCAGCGAGGCCTATTGGAGTACGGGCTGGCTGGGGCGCTACCTCGACAGCGACTGCGAGGGCTGCGCCAGCCCTTATCACGCGCTCGAACTGGACGACAGCCTGAGCCTCGCACTGAAAGGGGCCGGGCGCAGCGGCTTCGCCATGGGCAAACCGGAACAGCTCAGGCGCACAACTGAAAACCGATTCCTGAAAGCGCTTTCGGAAGCCTCCCGGGGCCATCAACACGAAGAGGAGGTGGGCTATCTGTACAAGGTAATGGCCGATACCCAGTCTTCAGCCGATTACCTCTATGCCCAGTCGAAGGTGTACCTGTCGAAAGCCAATTACCCCCCCACAGCCTTCGGCCAGGATCTCAAACAGACGGCCGAGCTGATCACTGCCGATACCGCCAGCAGGGTGTACTATCTGAGCCTGGGTGGTTTCGACACCCACGTCAACCAGAAGGGAAGGCAGGAGCGGCTGCTGAAAGAATACGCCGACGGGCTCAAGGCCCTGGTGGCGGATCTCCGGCAGAACGGCCTGCTGAACGAAACCCTCATCCTCACCTTCTCCGAATTCGGGCGGCGGGTCAAACAAAACGCCAGCAACGGCACCGACCACGGCACGGCCAACAACGTCTTCCTCCTCGGTGGCGGCCTGCCTCGGCCCGGTTTCTTCAACGAAGCGCCCAGCCTGCTGAACCTCGATGAGGGCGACCTGAGGTATGAACTGGATTTCCGGAACATCTACGCCACCCTGCTGGACAAATGGCTGGAAGCAGATGCCGGAAGCATCATGCAGGGGAGATACCAACCGCTCCCCTTCCTGTGAACACCTGGCTGCCGCCCGCTGATAAATGTCATCTGAAGAACCATAGCCCCGCCTGATTTTTTCCCTAATTTGCGCCTGCAGCAACTTCTATCATCATGGCGTATCAAGACGAACTGAACACCAGCCGGCGCTATCTCATGGGCCCGGGCCCCAGCGATGTCCATCCCCGCGTGCTGAAGGCCATGGCCACCCCGCTCATCGGCCACCTAGACCCGGAATTCGTGGACATCATGGACGACATCAAGGCCATGGCGCAGCGCACCTTCCAGACGCAGAACCACCTGACCTTCGTCGTGTCGGCCCCCGGCAGCGCCGGCATGGAAACCTGCCTGGTTAACCTGCTTGAGCCGGGCGACGAGGCGCTCATCTGCATCCACGGCCTGTTTGGCGGGCGGATGGCGGATATCGCGGAGCGCTGTGGCGCCAAAGTCATCCGGGTGGAAGCCCCCTGGGGCGGGCCCGTCGATCCGCAGCAGGTGAAGGCGGCCCTGGAGCACTGCAGCCCAAAAGTGCTCGCTATCGTACATGCCGAAACCTCCACCGGCGTGCTGCAACCCCTGGAGGAGATCAGCCGGCTGGCGCGCGAAAGCGGCGCCCTTTTCCTGGTGGACGCCGTAACCTCCTACTGCGGTGTGGAGGTAAAAGTGGACGAATGGGGCATCGACGCCATTTATTCGGGTACGCAAAAGTGCCTGAGCGCGCCCCCGGGCCTGTCGCCCGTGTCCTTCAGCGAACGGGCCGTGGAGGCATTGGAGCAACGGAAAACCAAGGTGCAAAGCTGGTTCCTCGACCTCTCGCTGGTGCGCAGCTACTGGGCGGGCGCCCGGCGGGCCTACCATCACACGGCGCCTGTTTCGGCCATGTTCGCCCTGCGCGAAGCCTACCGCCTGGTGCTGGAAGAGGGCCTGGAAAACCGCTTCGCACGCCACCGCCGCAACCACGAATTGCTGAAGCGCGAACTGGAAGCGCTGGGCTTCGAATTTCTCGTACAACCCGATTACCGCCTGCCCATGCTCAATGCCGTGAAAATTCCGGAAGGCCTGGATGAGGCCGCCCTGCGCCGCCGCCTCCTGGACGAGTACAACATCGAGGTCGGCGGCGGGCTCGGGCAATTCGCCGGCAGGATCTGGCGCATCGGGCTGATGGGGGAAAGCAGTACGCCCAACCACGTCAATATGCTGGCCTCGGCCCTCCGGGCGATCCTGTAGCGCCAGTGTTTGGGAAACGCCCGCTCAGAGATGCCCCCCCTGACAGGGCAATCGCATGGTGGCTAGTCGTCAGACGGCTTTG
>CAUJDW010000048.1 GCA_963169455.1 Bacteroidota bacterium
CCCGGGCGGCAACTGCTCCCGCAGCAGGGTGAATTCGGAAGCGTTCACACGGGGATAGGCACGTACAGGCCTGCCTTCCGGAGAATACAGATACACCTCCCGGATCAGCCTGCCTTCCGGGTTGCGTAGAAGCAGGGAAAAGGATGCCGGGTTTGGCGACAATTCCAGGGCCGGAGCGGGTGCGCTTTTTTCGACGGCCGGCGTCAGCTGGCAGCCCAGTTCCAAAGCCAGGCAGGCGCGGGGCGCCACATAGGCCAGCACCGTATCCAGATAGGCCGTGGCTTTTTCGCGCGACATGCCCGGGTTGGTTGCCAACCCGTTCTGGTGGTTGGGGTTGTCCGGGCTCCACCAATGCCAGGGGGCGCTCTCCACCTGCGTAGAAGTGGGGAGCGGGAAAAGGCCGTCCAGGCCTTCATTGCGCGCGTTGGCCGCCGCAGCGTAGTCATCCCATTCCTGCCCGGAAAGATCAAGCCCGGCAAAAAGGCCGTTGTTGCCCTGTTCGAAGGCTCTTTTCTGGGCCCAGTAGCTGCCGTAAAGGCTGATCACGGCGGGTATCGGCCCGATCACCTGGCCAGGCCCCTTGAAGGGGAAAAGCGGGTCGGAAGGCGCGTGGAAGGAGATCAGAGGCATCTGCCCGGGCTCCACCCAGGCGGAGTCCAGCAGCCCGCCGCTGAGGTTGACGCATAAGGAAAAGCCGGAGGAATAGCCGGGGTGGTTCGGATAACAGATCGTGTCGCCTGCCGGCAGGCCCGGAGGAAACGCCCCGTTGGCTATGCCGACGGAGGCGCCGTGAATATCGCCGTTCACGGCTTCCTGGATAATGGGCTCCGGGTTGCCGGAAGGGGTGAAAATCATGAATGCCGGCTGAACCAGCTTTTCATACCCGTCCAGCGCGGCGGCATTCAGGCTGATCACGCCGCCCGCCCCATCGCCAAGCACCATGATCTTTTCAGGGTGGATGCCGAAAGTGTTGCCCGATTCGGCCGCATTGCGCCGGAAAAAGCGCACGCAGGTTCGCACATCCTGAATTCCTCTGTATATCGCTGTGAGTAAAGTGTAAAACTGGGCTTCCAGGGTTGGCTCCAGAGGGCTCCACCCCAGGCGGTAATCTATTGAGGCGGCCACGAACCCCCGGCGTGCAAAGGCGCGGGCCAGATAAACCAGCGCCGAGTCTCTGGTAGTTCCTGTTGGAGATTGGTTGATGGGGAAGGGCAGGAAGTTGCCTCCGTGCACCAGCAGCACCAGCGGCCTCTGTGGCTCTCCGTCCATCGGGGCAGAAGGGAAATACAGGTCCATTGTCAGCGGCTGGGGCTGCGCCTCCTGCGTGGGCAGGCCGTTCAGCATAATAGTTGCGTTGATGCCGTATTCCACATCGTAGGCCGCTTCGATGGCTTCATCGGGAAATATTTCCTGAAGATAGCGGTGCTGGGCGGCAAGCAGAAATGAGGCGAAGCACAGGAGAAGCAAAAACAGGGTTCGGGTATGCCTCATGGCGTGTTGAATGGGTTGGTGAAAAAGTAATTTGTATTTTCCCGCCTTGAAAGATAAAAATTCTATGAAAGAATCCGAAACATCACCCGGCCTGGCCGGCCGGCTGGGAGCCTGGGGAGTGCACCTTTTTACTGCTTCCGGCATCATTACTGTTTTCATGGCTATTCTGGCCGTCGGCAAAGGCGACCTGCGCGCAGCCATGCTCTGGCTCGTCGCCGCTCAGCTCATCGACGGGGTGGACGGGACGATGGCGCGCCGGTTTCGCGTCACCGAAGTACTGCCCTTTATGAACGGGAAAAATATCGACTTCGTCATCGATTTTGCTTCCTATGCCATCGTTCCGGCCTACATGATCTATGCCTCCGGGCTCATCGGCGGCCACTGGAACCTGGCCTGCGCTTTCCTCATCCTGATGGTCTCGGCGGTGTATTACGGCAAGGAGGGCATGATCTCGGAAGACTATTATTTCGTCGGTTTTCCGGTTATGTGGAATATGGCCGCCTTTTTCATGATCTTCGTTTTCCAGTGGGGGCACTGGGCCAATGTGCTGCTGGTCGTTGCGCTTTCCGCCCTGCATTTCATTCCCATCAAATTTGCTTACCCCAGCCGCACCAACCAATGGCGATGGCTTTCCCTCGGCGTGGCGGCAGCGGGTATGCTGGCCGCCCTGGGCATCATCTGGCCCTACCCGGAACCCCGCCCCGTCCTGAACGCCATCGCCAACCTGGCCCTGGGGTACTTCGGTTTTTTTGCGCTCTGGGTGACGTATTTTAAACGGTAACCGGGGGGCAGGGGGATATCCGGGCGCCCATGGGGGGGGTGGGGCCCCACGACTGAAGTCGTGGGATATATTGGAAAATCCAACGTTATGGCACATACAAAATTTCCGGTTCTTTCCATGCTGCTTTTCCTGGCCGCCCCCCTGCTGTTGCCGTCCTGCGGCGCTTCCCGGGGCGCTTCAGGGGCAGAAGAAGGCAAAGTGGAGATCAGAGAAGGGAAAAGTGCGCGAAGCACTCAAACCTACAGCTCCCTTACCGATTATTTCCGCCGCATACCCGGCCTGCGGGTCTCCGGCGACGACACCAACGGAAAAGTGCTGGTGATGAGCGGCCCGCAGTCGATTATGACATCCGATGAACCCCTGTACGTGGTGGATGGCGTGCGCATCGGGCAGTCGTTCCAGAGCCTCGCCCGCACCCTCAACGTCAACGACATCGAGCGGGTGAGCATCCTGAAAACACCTGCCGAAACCTCCATCTACGGCGTGGCGGGCGCCAATGGGGTGATCGTGATCAAAACGAAGCGGGAATAGGAGGGGAGGGCAATTGGAATGCTGCTGGCCCGCCATCGGGCGCTATTGCCTTGTGTGGAGGCGCCCGGCGGCTTTGTCGGGTAAAAATACTGGCCCGGCTCCGGCCTTCGGGCTAGTCCGGGTAAAAATGAAGGCATGGAGCTTTGCGTAAGCCGCAGTTGCCTGGCTAAACAAGCTTACAAGGCCTATGAAAACACCCCCCCTCAAAGCAGCTCGATCCTGTTTCGCCCAAGTTCCACCAGCCCGTCATTTTCCAGTTGTTTCAGCAGGCGGGAGACAGCTTCGCGGGAAGCGTTGAGGTCGTAGGCGATCTCCTGGTGGGTGGCGTTGAGGGTTCGGGATTTATTGGCTTCGGCTTTCTTTTCGAGGTAGTGCAGCAAGCGTTCGTCCATTTTTTTGAACGCGATATTGTCGATGGTGCGCACCAGTTCCAGCATCCGGTTGTCGTAGGAAGTCATGACGAAATTCTTCCAGCTTTGGTAGCGGCCCATCCATTCGTCCATAAAGCGGGTGGGGATGCCGATGATGAGGGTGTCTTCCTCGGCGATGGTCCGGATTTCGCTTTTTTTGTTCATCATGCAGCAGGTGAACGACATGGAGCAGGTTTCGCCGGGCTGCAGGTAGTAGAGGAACAGTTCGTTGCCGTCTTCGTCCTCTCGGGAAACTTTGATGCTGCCCTCGATGATCAGGGGGACGAGTTTGACGTAGCTGCCGTAGTCCATGATCACTTCGCCGGTTTTGAACTGCATCACTTTCCCCACTTTGGCGATTTCCTCCTGGAGGGGCCGTTCTGCGATCTGGGGGTAGTACTTTCGGATGAGGTTCAGTATGTCCTGATTGATTTCCTGCATGGGTGACGGATTGTTTTGGAAAAGGTTTTCTCCTCAGCGGCGCCCGGTGCTTACCTTGGGCTTTTGGCCTTGGCCGGGTCGTACCTGAAGTTGATGTTCAGCCAGATGGAGCGCGCCAGGCGGAAGATATACACGAAAAACACGGCCACAAAGGCAATGAGCAGCGCGAAGGAAGCGGCGGTGCTCCAGCCCAGCACCCAGTGAAATATGGCGATGAAGCCGATGCAGAACCACCCCATGAAGATATAGGAAATGAACATGGCGCCGTAGTAGTAACCGGGTTCCGGCAAGAAGTTGAGGCGGCAGTTCGGGCATTCATGGCGCATATCGAAGGGTTTCTGCAGGCTGAAGGAGCCCGTCTCGAAGAGGCTTTCTTCATGGCATTTCGGGCATTTCAGGCCGAAGATGCTGTAGAGCTTGCTTCCCTTGTTGAGGATACCCATATCGGTCAAACTTTTGTACAGTGTTTTCTAAAGGATCAGATTTTTTCTCCCGTCATCCGGATCACGCGTGCGGGGCCGTTGTGGTAAGGCCCTTCGGACAGGGTGGTTTCCATTTCTTCAAGTAGGCGCAGTTTCAGCCCCGGGAAATCGTTGCGCAGTTCTTCCGGGCTGTACAGCATATCCTCGCGCCTGGGGCCGCCCGACTGGAAGCCGAGCTGGGCTTTGGCGAAGGCTTCCAGGATGATGCGCCCACCGGGCCGGAGGCTTTTGACGGATTGCCGGTGCAGGAATTTCCGCTCATCCGGAGGCAGGTGGGCGAAAAACAGCCCTACCAGGCTGAATGCCTGTTCGGGGAAGGAAAATTCCATCAGGCTGCATACCTGGTAATCGATGGAGACGCCCGTTTCACTTGCAAGCGCCAGGGCTTTCTGCTGCCCGGCTTCACTATAATCGAAACAGCTTACCTGCCAGCCGAGGCTGGCGGCATAGACGGCATTGCGGCCTTCTCCCTCGGCGGGGAAAAGGGCCTTTCCTGTAGGTATGCCCTGAATGTGCTCCCGAAAGAAGGCATTCGGGGCTTTGCCGTAAACGTAATGTGTTTCGCTGTACCTTTCGTTCCAGAAGGCTTTCATGTGGAGCGCTGGTTTGGGCTTACATGTTGCACTGGCAGTTTTCCAGGCATTCGATGATCAGAGAAACGTCCCTTTCCTTCAGTGAATACAACATGCTGCGCCCTTCCCTTTTTACGCTCAGAATGCCTTTGAGCCGCATGTTCTGAAGGTGATGAGAGGTCAGGGACTGTTCGCTGCCCAGCTTCTCGCAGATCTCCGAAACGGACAGGCGGGGATATTGTTCCAGCAGGTGGATGATGCCCAGGCGCATGGGGTGCGCTACCGTCTTGAGGATGAAGGCAATGCGCTCCAGTTTCTCCGCTTCCTGCTCCTTTATTATTCCTGTTTTGCTTTCCATAACCGCAAAGATATGAATATATGTTCATGAAACAAGGCAGCGGATGGAAATGTTCCGGCAGGGGCGGCACTGTGGAGGGCTCAGAGCCCTCGTCTTAACCAAAAGCCATTTCAAAGAAAGGGCGCCAGCAGGCGGAGCAGGAAATTGCCGGCTTTTTTGCGCGCCTGGATGTGCAGGTTCCGGATCGCCGTTTTGCTGCCTAGGCTTACCCAGGCGTTGTAATCGCCGGAAGGGAGGTTGCCGATGGAAAGGCTGATTTCATGCTCGCCGGCGGGGAGCTGGTATTTCTCGTGCTTATAGGGGCGCCCGAGCTCGTCGAGCACATCTATGGTGAGCATAGAAGGCTGAGGGGAGTAGCAGTGCAGCGTAGCTTTCTCTTGATGTTGTTTGGAAATAAGTAGTTTTCCAATTTTTGCCTCTGTCATGTTCTGCTTGATAGTATGTTTGGGATAATAATTTGCAAAGGTTTCCGGTCAACAGGGCAGGCGATTTGGTGTATGGTTTTTCGTCGCCATGACAAATTTAAGACGCAGGACATCAAGGGAGGTAACTTTTGCCGGAAAATCTTTTTTCTGCCCGCCCGGCATTGTTTATTGCCCCGCGGTGGCCTCCATCAGTTTGCGGATATCTTTGCTGTCGCCGAACAACACCAGGGTGTCTTCCGCATCGAACACCGTATCGGGGCGTACTACCCCGATCGCTTCGTTTCGCTCAACTACGGTGCCGATGATGCTGCGGCGCTTCACTTTTTTGAGGATGGTAACGATCGTGATGCCCCACTTCCCCCGCAGGTCGGCTTCTTCCACGCTTTTCCCCTGTAGCATGGCAGGCGCCTTGACTTCCACAATCTCAAACTTGTTGTCGAGCACCAGGGTTTTCAGGGCGCCTTCAAAAATGAGCCTGTTGGCGAGCTGGTCTGCAAATTCGGCCTCGGGGTGGATGATGTCTCTGATGCCCATGGCTTCCAGGATGGTATGGTGAATGGGAGAGATGGCCCGGCTGATGATGCTGTTTTTGCAGTACTTTTTGATCAGGGCCGTGGTAGTGACCGAGGCGCCGATGTCTTCGCCGATGCTGATGATGACCACGTCCGTATCGGCCAGGGGAAGCCGTTGCACCGCCAGCTCGTCGGTCGAATCCATACAGATGGTGTGTGTCAGCTTGTCCTGCAGATAGTTGACGATGCTCAGGCTGCTGTCCACGCCGATCACTTCGTGCCCGTCTTCCACGAGGCGGAACCCCAGGGTGGAGCCGAAATTGCCGAGCCCGATGATGATGAATTTCATAATGGTTCTAGTTTATGAAGATATCTTCTTCCGGATATTGCACCGGGGCGTACCTGTAAGGGGCGAACTGCCTGGCGATGCCGGTCAGGATGGTCAGGAAGCTCACCCGCCCGACAAACATGGTGGCGGCCAGCACCAGCTTGCTGCCGTCGCTCAGGCCGGCGGTGATGCCCATGCTGAGCCCCACGGTGCCGTAGGCGGAAAAACACTCAAAAGCAATGGGCAACAGCCCCAGGTGTCCGTCGAAGGCCATCAGCATGAAAGTCGAAAAGCCTATGGCAATCAGGGAAAGCATCAGGATGGAAGTGGCGCGCTGCAGGGCGCGCTGGGGGACCTGCTTCCAGCCCAGCACCACCCGGTCGTGCCCCAGCACCTGCTGGTACACCGTCATGCTGGCCACCGCAAAAGTGGTCGTTTTGATCCCGCCGCCGGTGGAGCCCGGCGAGGCGCCGATCCACATCAGCAACAGATAGATCATCAGAGTGGGCAGGGCCATGGCTGCAACATCGACGGTGTTGAACCCCGCGGTGCGCGGTGTGACCGAGCCGAAAAAGGCGGTCACCAGCCGCCCCCAGCCCTGATGCTCGGCCAGGGTGTTCTGCCGTTCGAAAAAGTAAAATGCTATCGTTCCTGCAGCAAGCAGGATCAATGTGGTGATGGTCACCAGCTTGGTGTTGGTATTGATGAGCGGGCGGTGGTAACTCTTGTCTTTCTGGCGCCTGACGATCCGCTGGTATTGATGCCGGAGCACCTTTTTGAAGTACTGGTAATAGTTGATGGCCACGTTGTAGCCGATCCCTCCGAATATGATCAGGGCGGCGATAGCCAGTTGCAGGGGGTAATTGAAGCGATAGGCGCTGTCGTAAAAGGAAGCCGACAGCGTGGAAAAGCCGGCGTTGCAAAAGGCGGAAACGGAATGAAAAACCGCAAAGAAAACCCTGCCGGTGCCTGGGGTGTGTTCCGGCTCCAGAAAGTGGTAGATCACGATGGCTCCCGCCAGTTCGATGAGAACGGTAAACGCAATGATCTTGATCAGGATGCCGAAGGTGCTGCCCAGGTCCTCGGCGTTGATCATATCCTTCAGCATCAGCCGGTTGCGGTAGGAGCCATAGCCCCGGAAAAAGAGGCCGAAGAGGTTGGTGAAAGTCAGAATGCCCAGCCCTCCCAGCTGAATAAGCACCAGAATGACAGCCTGGCCGAAAAGGGTAAAATCCCTGCCGGTGTCGAGCACTACCAGGCCGGTGACGCAAACAGCACTGGTGGACGTAAAGAGCGCATCGGTGAAGGAAATACCCGAAACGGTGGCCAGCGGCAGCATCAGCAGGGCCGCCCCCAGGCTGATCAGGAAAAAGAAGCTCAGCACGAAGGCCAGCGCAGGGTGCAGGGTCTGCTTTTCGATGGTGTAGATGCGTTCGGAAATATCCAGAACGGAGAGGAAAAGGACCAGTACGGCTGTGGGTTCGCCGAGGCTCTGCCTGAAAAGGGTGAACTCCAGCAGGTTCAGCGCCGCGAAAATGAACAAAAGGCCTGAAAGCCCCAGCACGATATAACGGCTCAGGCGAATGCTGCGGGTTTTGCTCCGGAAGCATTGCCGGTACATGCGCGTGAAGAAAAGCAGCCCGAAAACCAGATAAATGATGTCGGTAATAACCTGATGCCAGAAATTATTCCGGAAGCCGAAGTCGAAAGCAAGGGCCCCAACCGCCACCAGGCTGGAGATAAACAGGACTTGGTCGTTGAATACTCCCCGGAATTTCATGGGTGAAAGATACAGCGCCTGGTATTAATCTCCCATTTTTTCTCCCTCTCCCGGCTGCGGCCTGCCCGGAAATAAAAAAGCCGGTCGAAAACGGCCGGCTTTCAGGTGCCCAGAACAGGATTCGAACCTGCACATCCTTACGGACACTACCCCCTCAAAGTAGCGCGTCTACCAATTTCGCCATCTGGGCAGGGAGAAGTTCTAAACAGGTTTTTGAAACTTTGCCGGCTTTCCGGCCTATTGTATTACAAAGCCTGTTTTCAAAAAGTTTTGCAAAGATAAAAGAATAACAAAAACTGGTATGCCTTACGGCCCTATTTTTTTATCGCCGAATCGCGCAATTGTTGCAGGAAGGGGGAAGCGAAGATGAAATTCTGCAGCACTTCGTTATCGCTTTCCATCACCTGGTCGCGGTCGCCGCGCCAGGCGATCTCGCCGTTGTACAGCAGGATGACGTTGTCGCCGATGCCCATCACGGAGTTCATGTCGTGCGTGTTGACCACGGTGGTGATGTTGTTCTCCATGGTGATGCTGCGGATGAGTTCATCGATCAGGATGGCTGTTTTGGGGTCGAGCCCGGAGTTGGGCTCGTCGCAGAAGAGGTATTTCGGCTTCAGGACGATGGCCCGGGCGATGCCCACCCGCTTCTGCATGCCCCCGCTGAGCTCGGAGGGGAATTTGTCGTTCACCTCGTGGAGGTTGACGCGTTCGAGGCAGTAGTTCACCCGGTCGAGTTTCTCCTTGCGGGTCATGTTGGTGAACATGTCGAGCGGGAAACGGACGTTCTGCTCAACGGTCATGGAGTCGAACAGGGCCGATGCCTGGAAGAGCATGCCCACCTTCATCCGGATGGCGCGCACCTGCCGCTTGTTGAGGGCGAAGAAGTCCACATCGTCATAAAACACCTTGCCGCTGGTAGGCGCCAGCAGGCCCACCAGCAATTTGAGCAGCACGGTCTTCCCCGCGCCGCTCCGGCCGATGATGAGGTTGGTCTGGGCGGGGTAAAACTCCGTGGTAATACCCTTGAGCACGTCCTGCTCGCCAAACGATTTGAATATATCTATAGCTCTGATCATAATTTTCGTTTAACCGGTCAGCAATACGGCGATCACGTAATCGGCCAGCAGGATGAGGATGTCGCTGAACACCACGGCGTTTGTACTGGCCTTGCCCAGTTCGATGCTGCCGCCTTCCACGTAGTAACCCTGGTAACAGGATACGGATGTGAGCAGCACGGCGAAAACCACTGCTTTGACGAACATCATGGTCACGTTGTAGGGCACGAAGAAGGAGCGCACGCCCTGCACGAATTCCGCATTCGACATCAAGCCTGTCGGTACGGCGGCAACGTACCCCCCCATGATGCTGATGAAAGCGGCGATGGCCACCAGCATGGGGATTACGAACAGCGCGGCGACCACCTTGGGCATGATCAGGTAACCCGCCGTATTGACGCCCATGATCTCCATGGCGTCGATGTGCTCCTTTTGCCGCATGCCGCCGATCTCCGCCGCCATGTTGGACCCCACCTTGCCGGCCAGCACCAGGCAGGTAATGGTCGGCGCCAGCTCGATGATGGTGCTGTCGCGCACGATATACCCGATGTAATAGGTGGGCACTAGGGTGCCGTCCAGCTGGTAGGAGAACTGAACGGCCGTAACGGCGCCGATGAAAATGGAGATGAGCGCCACGATCAGCAGGGAGCCGATGCCGATGTCGTTCATCTGCCGCATCGTCTCCTTGTAATACATGGACACCCTCTCCGGCCGGTAAAATGCCGTCCGCATCATGATGACGTATCGGCCGAGATGGAATAAAAAGTTCTTCAGAAACATAGGCTTTGGGCAATCATGGGCCGCGCCGGGAAGCCCGCCGGATAAGGCTTTGCTGCTTGTCCCGGCCTGCCCGGCTGTATGGGCCCTTTTTTGGATGGGCAAAAATAGGGAATTTCCTCCGTAAACCCCCTATCCCACGATTGAAGTCGTGGGATAGGGAGGATTCGACGACTTCAGTCGTGGGGTAAGGCGAACACCAGGCACACCGGCGTAGGCGCGTTCATCTCCCCCACGTATTCGGGCATGCCGTCGGGCTTTATTTTGAAAATGGTGATATTGCTGCTGTTCTGATTGGCCACGTAGATATATGCCCCATCGGGGGTGAGGGCGAAGCTTCGGGGGAAATCGCCCCGTGTCGGCTCGTGGCCGATGAGCGCCAGGCGGCCGCTTTGGGCATCAATGGCGAATGCGGCCAGGCTGTTATGCCCGCGGTTGGAGCCGTACAGGAAGCGCCCGTCGGGGCTGATGTGGATGTCGGCGCAGTAACTTTCGCCATTAAAGCCATCGGGCAGGGTGCTCAGGGTTTGCAGGCTGTCCAGCCGGCCGCTTTCCGGATCGGCCCGGAAGGCGGTGACCGTATTGTTCAGCTCGTTGATCACGTAGGCGAAGCGCCCGTCGGCGGCGAAAGCCAGGTGCCGCGGGCCGGCCTGCGGCGCTACCGGGGCGAAGCCCTCGGGCAGCAGTTTCCCAGCCAGGGTATCAACCCGGTAGATCATCACCTTGTCGGTTCCCAGGTCGGGCACGTATGCGAAGCGGCCGTTGGGCGAAAGGAAGGCCGAATGCGGGTGCGAGGACTCCTGGCGCGGGTGCGGGCCGCTGCCTTCCAGGCGGATGACTTCCGATGCCGCCCCCAGCCCTCCGTCCGGCTGTATGGGGTACATGGCGATGGTTCCCCCAACGTAGTTGGCCACAAAGGCAAAGCGGCCGGAGGGGTGCAGGCTGATGTGGCAGGGCGCAAACGACCAGGATGGCTGCCGGTTGATGAACTGCAGGCTGTCGCCATGCCGGGCATAGGAATAGACGTAGCCCACCGTGTCCACTTCCGGCCCTGTTTCGCTGACGGCATAGAGGTAGCGCCCGTCCGGTGAAAGCGCCACAAAGGAGGGGTTGATGATGTCTGTGGCGGTAAACAGCCGCTCGAAGGCCGGCTGCCCGTAGTCCAGCCCGAGCAGGTATATGCCCTCGGCTTTTCCATCCACATGCCCTTCTTTTTTGGTATAGGCGCCAACAAAAAGGCGGTTTTCGGTTTTCATTCCGGTGTCGTTTTGCCGGCCTGCAGGGCCGCCGCCCGGGCCGCAGCCTGCAAAAAGGCCGCCCGCCAGGCATAAGGTCAGGAAGTATCGCATCATGCTTCAATATATTTTGAATGCCGGCGAAAGTTAGCTAATTATGCTTTACGGAGTATGAGGAGGAAGGCCCGGTTGTGCTTTTGCGCCCCGGGATACTTTTTGACAATTTGCCAAAATAATATAAGGAGCATGAAAAACATCATCATCACCGGCGCCAGCCGGGGCGTGGGATACCAGGCGGCCCTTCAGCTGGCCCGGCAGGGGCATCGGGTGCTTGCCCTTTCCCGCAACGAAGAAGCCCTGCTGCGGCTGAAGGCGGAGGCCGGCGAAAATCTGGACTACCTGCCTTTCGACCTGCAGCGCCCCGACGCCAGAGCCCTCACGGCCAGGGTGTCGCCCCTGGGCCATGTGGATGTGCTGATCAACAACGCCGGGCTCCTGATCAAAATTCCCTTCGAAGAACTGACCACCAGCGACTGGCAGCACATGATGGCGGTCAACCTCTACGGCCCGGCCCACCTGGTGCAGATTCTGCGGCCTTTCCTGGAGCGAAGCCGCAATGCCCACGTGCTCAACATCAGCAGCATGGGCGGCTACCAGGGCAGCAGCAAATTTCCCGGGCTGCTGGGCTACAGCACTTCCAAAGGCGCCTTGTCCACCTTCACCGAATGCCTGGCCGAGGAATGGCGCGGGAGAAACATCGCCTGCAACTGCCTCTGCCTGGGTGCCGTGCAGACGGAAATGCTGGCCCAGGCTTTTCCGGGGTATGAAGCTCCCGTGAGCAGCGAAAAAATGGGCAGCTTTATCGCGTACTTCGCCACCGAAGGACACCACTTTTACAACGGCAAAGTGCTGCCGGTGTCGGTGTCGACACCCTGAACTCATGCCCTCTCAGCCTTTCAAAACTGTCCCCGGGCTGCCATCTGCCAGTGGTTGCCGAATGATTTTTGGGGCCTTTTGCCGGCCGAACGGGCTGGAATTGTATTTTTGCACCTGATTTTCAACAGCGTCCCACAAATGCAACACACAGAACCGAAATTTGCGCCCTACAAAGGCATCCGTTACACACGCCCGGAAATGCTGAACCGCAGCCGGGAATTTTACCAGTTCCTGGACAAACGCCGCACGGTGCGCGACTTTTCTGACAAAGCCGTTGCCCGGGAGGTGGTCGAAAATATCGTGATGGCGGCTTCCACGGCGCCGTCCGGGGCGCATAAGCAGCCCTGGGTTTTCTGCGTGGTGGCCAATCCGGACATCAAGAAGAAGATCCGCGAGGCCGCCGAAAAGGAGGAATACCTGAATTATAACGGGCGGATGCCCGAAGACTGGCTGCAGGACCTCCAGGCTTTCGGCACCGACTGGCGCAAGCCTTTCCTGGAGACGGCGCCCTACCTGATCGCCGTCTTCAAAAAAGCTTATGACATCGGAAATGGCGAGAAGAGAAAAAACTACTACGTCAACGAATCCGTAGGCCTGGCCTGCGGGTTTTTGCTGGCAGCCATCCACCATGCCGGCCTGGTTGCCCTTACCCATACGCCCAGCCCGATGAACTTCCTCCAGGAGATACTCGAACGGCCCGAAAACGAACGGCCCTTCCTGCTCATCCCCGTGGGCTATCCGGCAGACGATGCGCGCATCCCCTGCCTGGCCCGGAAAACAATCGAAGAGGTTTTGGTTTATTACGAATAAATCGCTTCCTGAAGGCCATGTGTACAGTAACTTACCTGCCCCAGGGGCAGGATGGTTTTATTTTTACCTCCAACCGGGACGAAGCGCCCCACCGCTCGCCGCAGTTCATCGGCCGGGTGGAGGTGGCGGGCCAGGAACTGGCCTTCCCCCGTGATGAATCGGCAGGCGGCGCCTGGATCGCCATGTCGGGCTCCGCCCGCCTGGCCTGTATCCTCAACGGCGCTTTTGAAAAACACGAGCGCCGCCCGCCCTACCGCCGCAGCCGCGGGCTGATGGCCCTCGATTTCTTCGAGTTCCCCTCGGCAGGGGCCTTTATCCACGAATATGCCTTTCACGGCATGGAACCCTTTACCATGCTCATCTACGAGAAAGGCAGCCTGCTCGAGTTGCGCTGGGACGAACAACAGCTGCATATCCGAACCCTCGATACAGCTCAGCCTTATATCTGGTCTTCTGCACCCCTTTACCCCCGCGACATCCGGGAAAAGCGCGAACAATGGTTTTCCGGCTGGCTGGACGAAAACCCCGGTTTCGGCCAGGATGACATCCTTCGCTTTCACCATACCGCCGGCGAAGGCGACCCATGGAACGACGTCGTCATGAACCGGAACAATATCGTGCGGACGGTCAGCGTCACCTCCATTCTCAAAACCGGCCATTGGATGGAAATGAAATACCACGACCTGCTGTCAGGCAAAATGAGCCACGAAAAAATCATGCTGAAAGGTGAAGTCCTGGGATCGCGTTAAATACCGGCCGTTCTGGATCAAATTGCTGAACTGGGAGTACTGGCCTGGCAAGGCTTTCTATTATCCCCTCATTCCGCACATCCTGTGGCTCATGCTCCGGGCCAGGCACATCTGCTTTTTTACAGCCGCCAACCCCGGCATCTACACCGGCGGGCTCGGGCTGGAGTCCAAGTTCGGGACCATCATGAAGATACCCGCGCCCTACCGCCCGAAGTCCTGCCTGATTGCGCGGGGCGCGCCCTTCGCCGAAGTGCGCCGGCAACTGGCCGCCGCCGGCATCAACTACCCCCTGGTGGCCAAGCCAGACCTCGGATTCCGGGGGCTGCTGGTCAGCAAGGTTGATAATGAGGCCGATCTGGAAGCCTACCTGGCAAAATTTCCCATCGATTTCGTTATTCAGGAATTCCTGGATTTTCCGGAGGAGATCGGGGTGCTGTACTACCGCATCCCGGGAACGGAAGAAGCGGGGGTCACTTCCATCACCACCAAGGAATTCCTGTCCGTCACCGGCGACGGGCATTCTACCGTGCAGGAGCTCATTCAGCGCAACAGCCGGGCCCTGCTGCAAATGGAGCGCCTCCGCTCCCAGCATGGCGAACTACTGGGCCAGGTTCCGGCAGCAGGAGAGCGCGTCCCGTTGGGCATCATAGGCAACCACGCCAAAGGCGCCCGCTTTATCAACAGCACAGCCCTGGCCGATGCGGCCATCATCCGGACGATAGGCCATCTGGCCGGCCAGATCGAAGGCTTTTACTACGGCCGTTTTGACCTCAAATGCGCCAGCTTCGATTCCCTGCGCACCGGCGAGGGCATCAAAGTCATCGAAGTGAACGGCGTCTGCTCGGAGCCCACCCACATCTATGACCCTCAGCGGGGCACTTACTTCTCCGCCCTCCGTGACATCGCCCGCCACTGGAGCCTCATCTTCCGCATCGCCCGCGCCAACCACCGCAGGGGCGTCCCCTACATGGGAGTGCGCCGGCTGGCCCGCGCTTTCCTCGATCTGTTCGCCTACCAGCGGATGATCGCGGAGATTGAACGGGGCGGGCAGGGGGGTAACTGAAAAACAGGATGGCTGCGCCTACCTTCCGGCCTACCCAAAAGGGGTGACGAGGTGGCCGGGGCAATCGGGTATATCGGGTTGGTCGGGTTTTTCGGGTATATCGGGTTAATCGGGTTTGTCGGGTATATCGGGTCAATCGGGTCAAGCGGGTGTTTCGGGGCAATCGGGTTAATCGGGGCAATCGGGTTAATCGGGTGTTTCGGGTATATCGGGTATATCGGGTTTGTCGGGGCAATCGGGTTTTTCGGGTTAATCGGGGCAATCGGGTTGGCCGGGCAGGCCAACCAGATAAATTCCCGTTGCCCTTAGCCGCCATTTCGGCTATCGCCTGCAGAGGCGGGTAAAGACCTTTAACTTTTTCAACCTTTAACCCCGGCCGGTTCGATCAGGTCCCACAGGTTGCCGTAGAGGTCTTCGAAAACGGCAACTGTGCCGTAGGTTTCGACGCTGGGGGGGCGGACGACCCTGATGCCGTGGCGGAGGAGGTTCTGGTAATCCCGCTCGAAATTGTCCGTATGCAGGAACAGGAAGACCCGGCCGCCGGTTTGGTTGCCCACGCGGCTGCGCTGTTCCTCTGAAGCGGCTTTGGCCAGCAGGAGGCGGCAGCCTTCGGAACCCGGCGGAGCCACGGCCACCCAGCGCTTGGTGTCGCTCAGGGGGGTGTCTTCGATGAGGGTGAAATGCAGTTTTTCAGTATAAAATGCGATGGCTTCGTCGTAGTCGTGGACGACGAGTGCGATCTGGGCTAAGTTTTGCTTCACCTTGTTTGTATTTGAGTTTGCAAAAGGCCGGGATTATTACCTTCCAAGCAAAAAAGTAAGCGGAATATCCAGCCGCTTCCTCCAGGCGCGCTCGGAATGATCTTCGCCGGCGAATTTTTTCGTCAGCCAGTTTTTCCGGCTGAAGCCTTTCTGCTTCATGATCTCGTCGGCTTGTTTCTGGAAAGGTTCGTACAGGGCGTCCAGCGTTTCGGTTCCGTAATCGAAGTAGATCCTGTGCCTGGAGGGGGCGGGTAATTTTTCCTTCAGATAATTCATAAATGCGGCGGGGATGGGGTTGCCCTCCACGGTAAAAGTGCCCGGCCAGTGGGTGGACAGGCAGGCTGCGCCGCCGAATACGCCGGGGTACTCGCAAATCGCGTACATGGAAATCAGCCCGCCCATGCTCGAACCGCCGATGAAGGTGCTGGCCCGCCCCGGGCGGGTGGAAAAAGCACTGTCGATAAAAGGCTTCAGCTCCTGCACCAGAAATTTCAGGTAGGCGTCGGATTGCACCTTTCCGGAGAAGAGCCCTCCCTGCCGGGCTTCCCGGAGCAGGGAATCCCGAAAACCTGCGGGCAGGCTTTCAATAGGCTTCTGCGGGAAATAATCGGCATGCCTTTCCCCGCCGGCATTCCAGACGCCAACCACGATGCAGGGCCTGGCCTTCTTTTCCCGGATCAGTTTTCCCAGCGTTTCATCCACGCCCCATTCCTGGCGGTTCCAGGTGGTGGTGGAATCGAACAGCATCTGCCCGTCGTGCATATACAAAACAGCATACTTTTTGCCGGGGCTGTACCCTTCCGGCAGCCAGACGTCGACATGGCGGGCGCTTACGAAGCGGGAGGGGAAGTTGTTCAGGCGCTGAATCGTTCCGCTGCTCACCCGGGGGAGTTGGGCGAAAGCAGGCAGAGCGGAGCATACAGCCAGCAGTAAGAGGGTCAGTAAAGATATGGTTTTCATCATTCGAGTTCCGGTTGAACGGGCAGTCCGGCAATTTCTCCTGAAAGGCGCACGCGGGCATTCCCGCCGGCTCCGGCTTGGCTTGCCCCGGTTTTCCTGCAGTTCAGCCACCCCCTGCCTTTTTCCAGGAGCTGCCAAGGGGGTTTGAGCATTGTTGTAAATGTATCGCATCATCCTTAATTCTCCAAAGTTTTGCTGGCCTGCCCGGCAGATTTCATCCGGCGGAAGGATGTTTCCCCCAATAAAAAAAAACTACTGCTTACGCTCTCAAACCTGCCGATTACACAAGAGCAGGTGCGCCGAAGCGCTGAGGTAAATAACTTGCAACGAGAAAGGCAGGAAACATACCGCCATGGAACCTATTACCCTCAGCCAGAATATTTACCTCGCCATTTTGCCGTTTCAGGTGTTGTCGGACGATCCCCGGGTGGACATGTTCTGCCAGGGCCTGGCCATGGATGTGATCGCCGACCTTTCCCGCTTCCGTTCTTTCCGGATCATGGCCTACGACGCCCTGGAAGGGCTTCCGGCGGGCGAAGCGCCTGACAGCCAGGATTTTGACGGCCTGCAGCTCGACTACCTCATGAAAACCCTGGTGCGGCAACAGGGGGAAAAACTCCTGTTCAACCTGCAGTTGGTGCAGGCCCGCCAGAACCGGCTGGTATGGGCGGAAAAATTCAGCGGCGGCTTCGACGAGCTCTTCCAGATACAGGAATACATCGTGGAGAAGATGGCCGTTTCGCTGCAGCATTTTGTGGACTACGACCTGCTGAGCGAAATACGGCGCAAGCCCCTGACCAGCCTGAACGCCTACGAATGCTGGCTGAAAGGCTTCCAGGAACTGAAAAAAGGAACGCTGGAAGCCGATGAACAGGCGCGTTTGTATTTCCGGCAGGCCATGGAGATCGACCCCCATTACCCCCGCGCATACACGGGCATGTCGCTTTCTTTTTTCAACGAGTGGAGCTGCCAGTTGTGGAGCCGGTGGGAGGTCAGCCAGAACGGCGCTTTCGAGTGGGCTCAAAAGGCGCTGGAGCTTGACGAGTGGGACCACGTCAGCAACGCCATTCTGGGGCGGATATACATTTTCAACGCAGAATACGAAAAAGCGGAACACTACCTGCGCAAATCCCTGCGCATCAATCCCAACGACCCCGAGACCATCGTTTCCATTGCCGTCGGCTTTACCTATCTGGGTTATGCCGAAGAAGCCCTGGGAATCTATGAAAGAGCAAAATCCCTCAACCCGGGCCAGAACCTGTCCGCCTGCGGCGCCTTCATCCACCTGGAGATGGGCGATCATGAGCAGGCCATCGCCCTGGCCGAACAGCATGAGGCAGGCAAGGGCTGGGTCGATTTTCCTGCCTACAAGGCCGCCGCTTATTTTCTGCACGGCGACTTGGACGGCATGCGGGAAAGCTGGCAGCAATTCCTCGACGGCTTTTCTCAAAAGATCAACGGCGGCAAAGCCGCCGACACGCAGGCCGCCCTGCGGTGGATGATCGAAGTGAACCCCTACCGGGGAGAAACCCGGCTGAAGCCCTTCTGGGAATACCTGGGCAGCACGGGGCTGGGGGAACTCCGGCTTGCCAAACCGGAAGCGCCCGCCTTGTACGCCAACCGCTTCACCCAGGAGCAAGGCGGCCTGTGGGCCATGGCTTTCGGCGGCAGGCAGGTGCAACTTCCCGCCCTGAAAGGCTTTCACGACATCGCACAACTGCTCGCCCGCCCCAACCATGCCTTTCACTGCACCGAACTGATGGGCGCCCTGGTGCTGGAAAAGGGCGAGGAAGTTTTTGACGAAAAGGCCAAGGCAGCTTATCACAAACGGATACTGGAACTGCAGGAAGAGATCGAAGAAGCGGAAGTTTCACTCCACAGCGGCCGCCTGGCCGCCCTGCAGGAAGAATACGACAAACTCCTGGACCACCTCAGCCGCTCTGTCGGCAAAGGGGGTAAAACCCGCAAGGCCGCCGACTCCGTCGAAAAATGCCGCGCCGCCGTTACCTGGCGCATCCGCAGCGCCATCAGGAAGATCGGCGAAGCGCATCCCGCCCTTGCCAAACACCTCGAGCTTTCCGTCCGCACCGGCATTTTCTGCGAGTATGCGCCGGAATACGAGCTGGACTGGCAGCTGTAAGTTTCCTCCCCTTACGTCGTAAGGACAAAACTTACGCCTTTCAGGGTGTAAGTTTTTCAGAAACGGCATGGCTTTCGGACGGGAAGCCATCCATCACCTAAAATCCTAATTATCATGCCAACACCGCTTGAAATTCTGTCAGACCCCTTATCGCTGATGATCATCGCCATGTACATCGGCCTGATGTTGTGGGAAGCCCGTTTCCCCGCGCGGGAGCTGCCCTACGTCAGATTCTGGAAGCTCAAAGGGCTTTTATCGTTCGGGCTGTTCTTTTTCCTGTCGTCCTACCTGCCTTTGTTCATCGACCCGATCCTGTCCAGGCACCGCCTGTTTGACCTCACGGGCCTGGGCGCGGCCGGCGGGGCGGTGCTAGGCGTCCTGCTCTACGAGTTCGGGCTGTATGTATGGCACCGGAGCATGCATCGCTCCAACCTGTTGTGGCGCACCTTCCACCAGATGCACCACAGCGCCGAGCGCTTGGATACCTACGGCGCCTTTTTCTTCAGCCCCATGGACATGGTAGGCTGGACGATGCTCGGCAGCGTCTGTTTCTCCCTGATCGTGGGCATCAGCCCCCAGGCCACTACCGTGGTGCTGCTGGTTACCAACTTTTTCAGCATGTTCCAGCACGCCAACATCCGCACCCCGCACTGGCTGGGGTATATCATCCAGCGGCCGGAAAGCCATACTGTGCACCATGCCAAAGGCATCCACCAGCACAATTATTCAGACCTGGCGCTTTTCGATATCCTCTTCGGCACCTTCTACAATCCCAGAGGTTACGAACACGAAACCGGTTTTTATCAGGGCGCCAGTGAGAAGATCGTCGAAATGCTGCTTTGGAAGGACATAAGCCAATCACCCGGCAACCAGAGCCGTTAAGGGCTCCCGGCGCGGCGGAGGGCAAGCTGCCTGAGGCTGCGCCGGAATACTAAACAAGTCAAAACGATGGCCATGAAATACCGGCAGCACGACTTTCGCCCCTTCGCCGGCGGTTATTATCTCGCCGACGGCAACCTGGAGGCCACTTTATCAAACCAGTTCGGCATCCGCCTGCCCCACATGGCGTCATTCGGGCTGCTGGAATTCGCCGATGGCAGAGGCATTTTGCTGAGGTACTACAACGCATGCCTGAACCTGGCCCGCAAATACCAGCTCAACCTCATGCTGGAGACCCCGACCTGGCGGGCAAATGGCGACTGGGGCTTCAAACTGGGGTATTCCGACAGGGAGATAGAGCAGGTAAACCGGAAGGCCGTGGCTTTTCTGCGGCGGCTGGCGCTCACGCTGCCTGCCGGCGGCCCGGAGGCCTTGCTTTGCGGCCACATCGGCCCCCGCGGCGGCGCCAATTCCCCGGAAAAGGCCATGACGGCGGCTGAGGCGAAGGCCTACCACTTGCCTCAGGTCGGCGTGTTCGCTCAGGAAGGGGTGGAGCTGGTGTGCGCCACAGGCATAACGTACAGCGCCGAGGCGGCGGGCATCCTCGATGCGGCGCAGGAAAAAGGGGCCCCGGCGCTGATTTCCTTTTCCCTGGGCCCCGACGGGCGGCTGCCCGGCGGGGAAAGCCTCAGGGCCGCGATCCGGAATACCGGCCGGCAGGAAGCCTGCTTTCTGGCCAGTTGCGCACACCCTGCCCACCTGAAAGCGGCGCTCCGGGAGCCAGGGGAATGGAAACAATACATCCTGGGCATCCGCGCCCAGGCGCCTTCGCAGGCCAGCGCGGCTGAAGCGGAAACCGCCGCCGCCGATGGCGTGCAAAACCTGGCAAAGGCCTACCAGGAGCTTTTCGGCCTCTTTCCGCAAATGAAAATCGCCGGCGATTGCTCAGGAGCAGGGCTCCATGGCCTGGAGGCGCTCTGCAAAACCATTTTTCCTCAAAAACAGAAATGAGATCAGCATGAAAGTCAAATTCGAGATCAATTCCAGCTACTTCCTTCTGGCGGCCCTTTCGGTGGGCGCTTTGCTGGCGCCCCCTGCCGCCCTGCCTGCTCAGAGCCTGGAAACCGATGAATTTCGCGAAGCGGATGCGGCCATAGACGGCTTCACCATCCATTACCGCATCGGCGGCAAGGGGCCTTTTTTGCTCATGCTGCATGGTTTCACCCTCACCGGCGAGCAGTGGATGCCTTTCGCCCGGGCCCTCAAGGCGCACTATACCGTCGTGGTGGCTGACCTGCCGGGGCATGGCGGCTCGTCTCCCATGCTCGGGGCCTTCAGCTTTGAGCGCTCGGCGGAGCTCATGAACGGCCTGCTGCGCCATCTCGGCGCCAGGCAGGCTTACGGCATCGGGCATAGCGGCGGCGGCATCACCCTGCTGCACATGGCGGCCCAGGAGCCACAGCAGCTGGATGCCATGATCCTGGTGGCGGGCCCGCACTACCTGAACCCTTATGCCCGGGCCTACGCCAGGAGTGACCGCTTCGAGTTGCTTGACCGCAAAACGCAGGAATTCTACTACGGGCTGCACCCGGGAGGGGAAGATCAGGTGGATTTTATCTTTGAGCAATACTACGGCCTGGCGGAGAATGCAGAGGTCGTCACTCCGGAAATGCTGGCATCTCTTCCGGTGCGCACCCTTCTGGTCTGGGGCGACCGCGACGAAGTGCTTCCCCTCGATATCCCCCTGGAAATGTACCGGCTATTGCCCCATGCTTCTCTTTGGGTCATCCCCGAGCAGGGCCATGTGCCGATATGGCCCGAAATGGGCGGCGACCCGAAAGCTGCCGAGCGTTTCCTGGAGATCGCCGGCGATTTTCTGGCGCGGCCGGAAGAACATGCCTTCCGGGACTGACCTCCACCGGGCGGGAGTGCCGCCCAACACCTAAAACCCATTAAACACCATGAAAACCTTGTTCAAAACCGCAGTGCAGGGCCCGGCCTTCGGGCTGGCTCTCCTGCTTGGGGCTTTCCTTCCGGCTGAAATGCCGCCTCGGGCGGGCCTGCAAGGCAGGAGCATGCAGGAGGCTTTGGCCCAGGAAGTGGACTGGTGGGCTCTGCCGGCTTTTCAGGATATCCTGGCCCGGCACGACCGCTTCCTTCCGGAACTGGCCCGCATGCGCCGCCAGGCCGCCAGCCACGCTCCCGAGCTCGCCCGCTTGCTGGCCGCCCTGCCGGGTAGCGATGGCCTGAACGCTGCCCACATCGAGCGCATCCTTGCCAAGCCCGAGCCTTCCGGAGCCCGGGGCGGCGGGGTGGTTTTTGAGCCCTGGGCCGGGCGCTGGGCCGGCAGCTGGAGCAATGGCCGCCAGCAGTTCCATAGCTGGGGCCCGGCTATGCTCCTGGAAGGCCGGTGGGTGCAGCCGGTAACTTTGTCGGAATCGGAATTTGTGGAACCCAACTGCGCCCAGGATATGATGGCTTTGCGGCGGTCCGACATCGCAATCAACGTGAACAGCCCGCAGCACGGCATCACCGGCTGGGTGTCGAAGGTTCAGGACGGGCGCGTGGAAATGCCCCACATCGGTTACCAGCTCAACGATACTACCCTGATCTGGCTCTGCCAGGCCAAATACCCGGGCCGGGAGCAGGAGCCGGGCCGCGGCGACTGGCTGGTGTTCCTCGAAACCATCGTGCAGCCGCAGGGGCAGGCTGCCTACCGCATCCATGGCCTGAAGTTCAGGTTTGGGGAGGAGGGGGCTATCCAGGCCGCCCCGGAAAACCATTCGGGCTTGTACAGGCCGGCGACAGAGGGGACGAGGAGAGGGGAGGCCTGGTGACTTGGTGAGCCCCATAGCGGCGGCTGGATGGCCGGGCTGATGCTGCGCCGGCCATCAATCACCGCCGGGTAAAACAACAACTTATTCCAATCAATCAAAAACTCAGAAAAAATGACAAAGCAAATAACCTACCTGCCGATCACATTCGGGCAGGACATGGAAAATCAGGAGATAGCCTATTTCAGCCAGCACTTCTGCGATCTGCCCCTGGAGGAAGCGCAGCGGCTGGGCGCCGGATTCCGCCGGATCGGGGGAGGGGCAGCCATGCGTGCTGCGGCCATCGACATGCCGGCTTTCAACCGCCTGCTGGGCCTGGGCCTGGAGGCTCCGATAACGGGAGCCCTGCTGGATGAGGCCACGGACTGGTACCGGTCTGCCGGCGCCGCCCGGTTTTTTATTCCGCTCAGCAAAATGGCCGAGCGGCCCGGGGTGGTACGCCTGCTGGAGTCCAGGGGGTTTCACCATTACAACAACTGGGCCAAGCTATACCGGCCGGTGCGCCCGGCGCCTGTCGTGGAAACGGAGCTGCGGATAGAAACCGTCGGCGCCCGCCAGCGGGAAGCTTTTGCCGAAGTGTTGCTGAAGAGTTTTGAATGGAGCGAATCGCTCCGCCCGCTGCTTGCCAACCCGCTGGGCCGCCCGGGCTGGAAGCACTACCTGGCCTACGACGGCGAAAAGCCCGTAGCCGCCGCTGCCCTGTACATCCGGAGGCGGATGGCCTCCATGGCCTTTGCAGGTACGCTGCCCGAATACCGCGGCCGCGGCGCACAGTCGGCCCTCATCGCCCGGCGCCTGCAGGATGCGGCCGAGGCCGGTTGCCGCTGGGCTTTGGTTGAAACCGCCCAGGATAAACCGGAGCGCCCGGTTTCCTCCTTCCGCAACCTGCGCCGGCTCGGCTTCGAACTGGCCTACCTGCGCCCGAACTACCTCAGCCCGATTCTGAAATAAGCTGGCCTAATCAGCGCAAAAACGGAACTCCAAAACGCAATACGATATGAAAACCTTAGTATTTTCAGTAGCAGCAATGGCTCTTGCCGCCCTTTTGATGTGGCGTTGTGCAGGTGAAGAACCTCCACCCGGCGGCAAAGCCCACCCCGGCTTCACGCCCGAGGCGGTCACACTCCGGGAAGTCCCGCAGTCCGTCCTGAAGGAGCTGGCGGATGAGCGGCTGGTATTCGTCGATTCTGCCGGCCTGGAATGGGTAGCTCCGAAAGGCGCCCTGACGGATGGCGCTTCGGTGCCCCGCCTGGCCCTTTGGGTTACGGACGGCCGCTTCAACAGCCAGTTTCTCAAGGCGGCGGTGATCCATGATGCCTACTGCCAGGCCGAGAACGAAAGCCGCTGCCCGGATCAGTACAAAACCAGGCCATGGAAAGCCGTGCACCGGATGTTCTACGAGGCGTGCCTTGCCGGCGGGACGCCCCCGGCCAAGGCACGCCTCATGTTCGCCGCCGTCTGGCTGGGCGGCCCACGCTGGAACGACCCCGCAAGAAGCCTCGACGAGGTGCCGGACGAGGCATTGATCGCCGAATTCGAAGCCTGCCGCAAGTGGATGGAAGAAAACGACCCCGCCATCACCGAAGTGGAGGCCTGGATGGAAAAACATGAAGAAAAGTTGCTGGCAAACCTAAACCGTTGAACATGAAGGTATTCATCGCAGGCGCTACCGGCCTTCTGGGAAAAAGGGTAGTCAAAAGGCTGGTGGAACAGGGGCACAAAGTGGTGGGACTGGCCCGCTCCGGGGAGAACATGCAACTGCTCCGCTCCATGGGTGCGGAAGCCCGTGTGGGCGGCCTGTTCAACAGGCAGCAGATGATCGAAGTCACGGAAGGCTGCGAGGCCATTCTGCACCTGGCCACCAAAATACCCGCAAAACTGACAGCCAGCCCGGCCGCCTGGGCGGAGAACAACCGGATACGCACCGAAGGCGCCGACATCTTAACCGACGCCGCCATTTACCACAAGGCGAAGCTTTACCTGCAGCAAAGCATCCTGTTCATCTACGGCGATCAGCAGGGGAAAGTTCTGGACAACCATACCCCGCTGCCCGCCCGCCAGCCTTCATTTCTCCGCTCGGCCATTGAGATGGAGAACATCGTGAACCGAAAAACCGGGGACTGGGGGCTGCCCGGGCTTATCCTGCGTTTTGCCGCTTTTTACGGCCCCGATTCCGGCCAGACTCAGGAGATGATACGGGCAGTCAGAAGGGGGAAACTGCCGATCGTCGGGAAAGGGGATTATTACCACAACCTCATCCACCTCGACGACGCAGCCAGTGCGGTGGTTTTTGCGGTGAACCGGCACGAAAAGCTAACGGGGCAAACCCATAACCTTTCCGATTTCAACCCGGCTCCCTTTGCCGAAGTGGTTGAGTATCTTGCCGCCATTACCCGCAGCAAAAAACCAGGGCGCATTCCCCATTGGCTCGCCCGGCTCCTGCTGGGCCGGGAGGTGGTGGGCATTTTGACGAATTCCTGTCAGAACAGGGCCAATACCCTCGATGGCTGGGCGCCGGCCTATCCTTCATACCGGGAAGGGTATGGGCAGATTGTCAGCTTGATGGAAGAGCCTTAGCTGGACTTTAGCATTTTGCTGTGGGCCAGAGGCTGCCTGGTTTCGAGGCTGCCTTGGCGTCCTTAGTATTAAAAAAATAGGATGAGAACCCCACAGGAGTGAGTAAAATTGAAGTAACCACACTTGAAATTTATGATCACCTTACCTGAAGAGTTCTCAAAGCAAATATCGGCATTTGCTCCGTTATTCAGCAAAAAGGTCTTTGAACATGCGAAGGTTTTAGTAACGGGCGCCCTGCTGGTAGTAGGC